>NZ_CP126242.1:616853-1233706 GCF_030142045.1 Arthrobacter sp. zg-Y919
AACCGACCAGCAGATCAGCCAGATCCAGAACCAGGTAGCCGGCGGCGCGAAGATCCTCGTGGTCGCGGCCATCGACGGCGAGACCCTCGGTCCCACGCTCGAAGACGCCAAGGACCAGGACGTGCAGATCATTGCCTATGACCGCCTGATCAACGGCACCGAAGCGGTGGATTACTACGCCACCTTCGACAACTACCAGGTGGGCCAGCTGCAGGGGGAGTTCATCGAAGAGCAGCTGGGCCTGGCCGACGGGGAGGGCCCGTACAACCTCGAGCCCTTCGCCGGAAGCCCGGATGACAACAACGCCGCCTTCTTCTTCTCCGGAGCATGGGATGTGCTGCTGCCCTACGTGGAAAGCGGCCAGCTCGTAGTTCCCTCCGGCAAATCGCCGGCCAGCAATGAGGAATGGACGTCCATCGGCATTCTCGGCTGGGAGTCGGCCGACGCCCAGGCGGAAATGGATAACCGCCTGCAGTCCTTCTACACCGGCGGTGAGAAGGTCGACGTCGTCCTCTCCCCGAATGACAGCCTGGCGCTGGGCATCGAGGCGTCCCTGGATGCTGCCGGGTACCAGCCGGGAACGGACTGGCCGCTCATCACCGGCCAGGACGGCGATGTCGCCAACGTCAAGGCGATGCTGGGTGACATGCAGTCCATGACGGTCTGGAAGGACACCCGGGAGCTCGGCAGCCAGGTGGAAACGATGATCGACGCGCTTGTGGCGGGCGAGGAGGTGGAGGTCAACGACACCGAAACCTACGACAACGAGGTAAAAGTGGTTCCCACCTACATCCTCGAGCCCCAGGTGGTCACCAAGGACAATGTGCAGTCCGCCCTGGTGGACTCCGGCTTCCTTGACGCGGGCGACGTCGGCCTCTGATCCCCGGCTGCGGTGGGGTGCGGCGGATGGCCGCCGCACCCCCCCCGCCCAGTACCGAAGCGAGAACCATATGACCGACGTCATCCTGTCCATGGACGGCATTGTGAAGGAGTTCAACGGCATCCGCGCCCTCGATGAGGTGTCGGTGAATGTTGAACGCGGCGAAGTCCACGCCATCTGCGGCGAGAACGGCGCCGGTAAGTCCACCCTGATGAAGGTGCTCAGCGGGGTCTACCCGCACGGCAGCTTCTCCGGAACCATCACCCTTGAAGGCAAGCCCGTCAGCTACAACTCGATCAATGACAGCGAGCGCGACGGCATCGTGATCATCCACCAGGAACTGGCACTGAGCCCGTACCTGTCCATCGCGGAGAACATCTTCCTGGGCAACGAGGTGGCCCGCGGCGGGGTGATCGATTGGAATAAAACCAACCTGCAGGCGGTGAAGCTGCTGGAGCGGGTGGGGCTGGACGAAAATCCGGCGACGAAGATCCTCGAACTCGGCGTGGGCAAGCAGCAGCTGGTGGAGATTGCCAAGGCGCTCTCCAAAGAGGTGAAGATCCTCATCCTGGATGAGCCCACCGCGGCACTGAACGACGACGACTCCGCGCACCTGCTGGGCCTGATCGACCAGCTGCGCGGGCAGGGGATTACCTCGATCGTCATTTCCCACAAGCTGAAGGAAATCCGGTCGATTGCCGATACCGTCACGGTGATCCGGGACGGCCGCACCGTTGACAACTTCCCGGTGGAGGACACCGAGGCCATCGAAACCCGGATCATCCGCGCCATGGTGGGCCGCCCGCTGGACCACCAATTCCCGCCCCGGGAACCGCATATCGGCGAGGAGAAGTTCCGAGTGGAGAACTGGACCGTGCACCACCCGGTGGATCCGGACCGGGTGGTGGTGGACAACGCGTCCTTCACCGTCCGGGCCGGGGAGATTGTGGGGTTCGCCGGGCTCATGGGAGCCGGCCGGACGGAGCTGGCCATGAGCATCTTCGGCCGCTCCTACGGCACCGGCATTACCGGGCGGGTCTATAAGGACGGCGTGGAAATCCGCACCCGAACCGTGGGCGAGGCGATCCGGCACGGCCTCGCCTACGTCAGCGAGGACCGCAAGCGCTACGGGCTGAACCTGATCGGCAGCGTCACGGTCAATATCTCGGCTGCGGCGCTGGGGAAACTGGCCCGGCTGGGCGTCATCGACCGGCACCGCGAATACTCCGTGGCCGACGAGTACCGGCAGCGGATGAACATCCGCACCCCAAGCGTCACCTCGACGGTCAGCAACCTCTCCGGCGGGAACCAGCAGAAGGTGGTCCTGAGCAAATGGATCTATTCCGGCCCGGACGTGCTGATCCTGGATGAACCCACCCGTGGGATCGACGTCGGCGCCAAATACGAAATCTACGGAATCATCAACGAGATGGCAGCCCAGGGCAAAGCCCTGATCGTGATCTCCAGTGAGCTGCCCGAACTGATCGGGCTCTGCGACCGCATCTACACCATCGCTGAAGGCCGCCTCACGGCGGAGGTGCCCCGGGCCGACGCGACCCAGGAAGAGCTGATGCGCCACATGACCGCCGCCAGGACCCAAGGAGCACAAGTCCAGTGACCACCACTACTTCAGAGCAGGCGAAGGCGCCGCTGCCGCCGTCATCCGGTGCGGCACCGAAGAAGCGCCGTCGGGTCGACCTGCGCCAATACGGGATCCTCGCCGCACTTGTCGTGATCATCCTGCTGTTCCAGGTGCTCACCGGCGGCCGGCTCCTCTATCCGGGCAACGTCAGCAACCTCATCCAGCAAAACGCGTACGTGCTGATCCTGGCCATCGGCATGGTCATGGTGATCATCGCCGGGCACATCGACCTGTCCGTGGGCTCGGTGGTGGCCACCGTCGCTGCCATTGCCGCCCTGGCCATGAACAACTGGGGGATGCCCTGGTGGTCGGCAGTGCTGCTCTCGCTGCTGGTGGGTGCACTGATCGGTGCGTGGCAGGGGTTCTGGGTGGCGTTTGTGGGGATACCCGCGTTCATTGTCACGCTCGCCGGGATGCTGGTGTTCCGCGGCGTCGCGCTGGTGCTGCTCTCCGGCGGCACCATCAGCGGCCTGCCGCGGCCGTACAACTCGATCGGCTCCGGCACCCTGCCCTCCACCGGCACGCCGGACCTGCTGACCCTGGGCATCGGCGCGCTGGCCTCGGTTGCGCTGGTGGCGCAGCAGCTCAAGGGGCGGGCGGACCTGCGCCGGCTGGACCTGCCGCGCGAGCGGACGGCGTCGTTTGTCTTCAAGATGGCCGTGGCCGTCTTCGCGATCATGTATCTCTGCTATCTGCTGGCCTACAACCGTGGCATGCCGATCATCCTGATCATCCTGGCCGCGCTGGTGCTGGCGTACTCGTTCCTGCTGGGACGTACGGTGTTCGGCCGGCACATCTACGCGATGGGCGGGAACCTGAACGCCGCCATGATGTCCGGGGTGAAGACCCAGTGGGTGAACTTCCTGGTGTTCGTGAACATGGGCTTCCTCGCTGGACTCGCTGCCGTGGTCAACAGCGCCCGGGCCGGCAGTGCGGTGGCCGGGGCCGGCGCAGGGTTTGAGCTCGACGCCATTGCCGCGGTGTTCATCGGCGGCGCCTCGGTGCAGGGCGGCGTCGGCACGGTGGTCGGTGCCGTGATCGGCGGCCTGGTGATGGGCGTGCTGAACCAGGGTCTGTCCATCCTGTCCGTCGACGCCGCGTGGCAGCAGATCATCAAGGGCCTGGTGCTGCTGGCGGCGGTCGCGTTTGGGTTCAGCCGCCGGCGCAGCGCCCGGTAGGTTCCGCGCAGCTCCAACGACGACAACCGGAACGACGACGGCGGCCGCCTCACGAAGGAGGGGCCGCCGTCGTCGTGAGTCGCCCTACCGCGAGGAAAAGGCGGCGTCGAACGCCGCGGCAGGCGGATCCAGGGCCAGTGAACGCACGAACGCCAGTGCTTCCGGGGCGCCGACCAGCCGGTCCATCCCGGCGTCCTCCCACTCCACGGAGATGGGCCCCTCGTAGCCGATGCTGTTGAGCATCCGGAAGGCGTCCTCCCACGGAACGTCCCCGTGGCCGGTGGAGACGAAGTCCCAGCCGCGCCGCGGATCAGCCCAGGGCAGGTGCGACCCGAGCCGGCCGTTGCGGCCGTTGCTCATGCGCTTCTTCGTGTCCTTGCAGTCCACGTGGTAGATCCGGTCCTGGAAATCCCAGAGGAACGCGACCGGGTCCAGGTCCTGCCAGACAAAGTGGCTGGGGTCCCAGTTCAGGCCGAAGGCCGGCCGGTTCCCGATGGCTTCCATCGCCCGCTGCGTGGTCCAGTAGTCGTAGGCAATCTCGCTGGGATGGACTTCGTGGGCAAAGCGCACCCCCACCTCGTCGAACACATCCAGGATGGGATTCCAGCGGTCGGCAAAGTCCTGGTAGCCGGCGTCGATGGCCTCCGCGGACACCGGCGGGAACATCGCCACGTATTTCCAGATGGACGAGCCGGTAAAACCGATCACGGTATCCACCCCGAGCGCTGCGGCGAGCCGGGCGGTGTGCTTCATTTCCTCTGCCGCACGGCGCCGGACCCCCTCCGGATCACCGTCGCCCCACACGGCGTCGGACACCATGTCCCGGTGCCGCTGGTCGATCGGGTCGTCGCAGACCGCCTGCCCCTTGAGGTGGTTGGAAATGGCGAACACCTTCAGGTGGTACTTCTCCAGGATGTCGCGGCGGCTCTGCACGTATTCCTCGTCATCCCACCGCCACGGATCCAGATGGTCGCCCCAGCAGGCGAGTTCCAGCCCGTCATACCCCCAGCCGGAGGCGAGCCGGGCCACTTCTTCGAGCGGCAGGTCCGCCCACTGGCCGGTAAACAACGTGACAGGTCGGGACATGGCAGGCTCCTTCGCCTTCGGGATAGAGGAACGACCTTCGATACCGCGGGAGAGTCAGTGCACGGGCAACCATACGCTCGATTTGGTGGCGCTGCGGGAAACGGCAGCCAGTACTTCCTGGACCTGCAGCCCGTCAGCGAACGACGGCGTGGGGGCAGTTCCGGCGGCAATCGACTCCAGGAAATCCTTCGCCTGGTGCACGAAGCCGTGTTCGTAGCCAAGCGAATGGCCCGCCGGCCACCACGCGGATAGATAGGGGTGTTCCGGTTCGGTCACCATGATGCGGGTGAAGCCCTGCCGGTCCGGTGGAAGCGTGTAATCCATAAAGCCCAGGAAGTTCAGGTCCTCCAGATCGAAGCTGATTGCGCCGAGGCTGCCGGAGATCTCCAGCCGGAACGCGTTCTTGCGTCCGGTGGCCATCCGGCTGGCTTCGAAGGACCCGAGCACACCGTCCTCGAAGCGGCCGAGGAACAGTGCGACGTCGTCGACCGTCACCGGCCCGCGGGGGCCGTCGTCGGTCCCCGAACCGCTGCCACCGCCCAGGCCGGGTCCGCGCCGGTCCGCCGCCGGGACCGGACGGCTGGGAACCAGGGTGGCGAGGGTGCCGCTGACCTCGGCCAGTGGCACCCCGGTGATGTACTGGGCCAGGTCGATGGCGTGCGCGCCCAGATCGCCGAGGGCACCGGACCCGGCTTCATCCTGCTGCAGCCGCCAGGTCAGCGGGGAGTCCTCGTCCACCAGCCAGTCCTGCAGGTACACGGCCCGCACCTGCCGCACCGTGCCGATCGCCCCGGACGCCACCAGGTTCCTGGCATGCGTGGTGGCGGGCAGCCGCCGGTAGGTGAAGCCCACCATCGCCTGCACGCCCCGGGCCTCGGCGCGGGCGGCGGCGTCGGCCATTGCCTGCGCCTCCTCCACGGTGTTGGCCAGCGGCTTTTCGCAGAGGACATGCTTGCCGGCGTCGAGCGCGGCAATCGCGATTTCCGCATGCGAGGCACCGGGCGTGACGATATCGACGACGTCGATGTCCTCCCGGGTGACCGCCTCCCGCCAGTCGGTGGTGGACCCGGCCCAGCCCCATTTCCGGGCGGCGGCGGACGTGCGCTCCGCATCCCGGCCCACCAGCAGCTCCATCCGCGGCTGCAGGGGCAGATCGAAGAACCGGGGAGCCACCCGCCACGCCTGCGAGTGGGCCGCCCCCATAAAGCCGTGGCCCACCAGCGCCACCCTCAGCGGCTTATCGTCCTGCATGGTTTCTCCTTCGTGCTGTGTTGCGGGGTAGCTGTGTTGCGGTAGTGCTGAGCCTGCCGGGTCAGGACTCGAAGGCGGTGGGCAGGTATTCCTCGACGTTCTCGCTGGTGACCACCGGGGCGTTGAGCACCACGCGGTTGGGCACCTCAATTTCGACCAGGTCGCTCATCGCCTTGTCCTGAGCCAGCAGCCGGGCCAGCCGGATGCCGTCCGCGGCCTGGGTGTGCGGGTAAATGATGGTGGCCTGCAGGACGCTGTCCCCGGACTCGATTTCCCGCATGGCGTTCGCGGAACCGGCACCGCCCACCATGATGAACTCGTCCCGGCCGGCGGCGTCGATGGCGGCCAGGACGCCGATGCCCTGGTCGTCGTCGTGGTTCCACAGCGCGTCGATTTCCGGCGCGGCGGAGAGCAGCTGACCGGCAGCCACCTCCCCGCCCTGCACGGTGAAGTCCGCCGCCACCCGGTTGCTGACCTCAAGCCCGCACGCCTCCAGGGCGTCCTCGAAGCCGGCGCTGCGGTCCTGGGTGAGCGGCAGGGCATCGACGCCGGCGATCTCGGCCACCACGGCGTCGGGCTGGTCGCCCACCTGTTCGCAGATGTAGGTGCCGGCGCTGACGCCCATCCCGTAGTTGTCCCCGAGCACGGTGGCGCGGGCGGCGAAGGGGCTGGAGAACTCCCGGTCCACGTTGATCACCGGAATGCCGGCGTCCATGGCGCGGATGGCGACGTCGGTGAGGGCGGCGCCGTCGGTGGGCAGCAGCACGATCGCGTCCACCTGGTCGTTGATGAACTGCTCCACCTGGCTGATCTGCAGGTTCGCGTCGTTGGTGCCTTCGGCCACCCGCAGGTCGATGTCCGGGTATTTTTCGGCCTCGGCGAGGGCGGCGTCGTTGATGGCCTTCAGCCAGCCGTGGTCCGCGGCGGGGCCGGAGAAGCCGATGACCACGGTCTCGCCCTCGGACTCGTTGCCCTCCACGGAGTTGTTGGTTGGTTCGGCGTTGGTGTCCTCGCCCGCGGTGCAGCCGGTGAGGGCAAGCCCGCCGACGGCGAAGAAGGCGGCAGCGGTGGTGATCTTCCCGCGCATGCGTGCTGCGTGCATGGTTCTCTCCTCTGTAAATGGGGGCGCTGACGCAAGTCCCGCACCCCATCGGAACCATCCAGCGCTCTGCACATCATCGTGACATGCGTCACAGTAACAGAACTCTGACGATAAAGCGCCAACATACTACTGGTGATCGACATAAGTGTGTAAGCTCCGTGCCATGACCGCATCGGGAGCCCCCGCCGCGCATCCCCAGCCCCTGCTGGAGGTGCGTAGCCTGAGCAAGAGTTTCGCCGGAGTCCGCGCGCTGCGCGGAGTGGACCTGGAGGTCCTGCCCGGCGAGGTGCACTGCGTCCTGGGCCAGAACGGCGCCGGGAAATCCACCCTGATCAAGGCGCTGTCCGGGGTGTACCAGCCCGACGGCGGGGAGATCCGCTGGAACGGGGAGCCGGTGCAGCTGGCCCGGCCCGCCGACGCCCTGGCCCTGGGCATCGCCACCATGTACCAGGAACTGGATGTTGTGGACGGACTGACCGTCACCGAGAACATCTTCCTGGGCCATGAAGACGCCCGCGGGGGAGTGCTCCGGGTCCGGGACGCCCGCCGTCGGGCCCGGGACCTGCTCGCGCGCCTGGGCCACAATGACCTGTCCGCATCCGCGGAGGTGGGCAGCCTGTCCGCGGCCGGAAAGCAGATTGTCAGCATGGCCCGTGCGCTGTCCCGCAATGCCCGGCTGATCATCATGGACGAGCCGAGTGCCATCCTGGACTCCGGCGAGGTGGCGAACCTGTTCCGGGTGATCCGGGAGCTCACCGCGCAGGGCATCGCGGTCGTCTACATTTCGCACCGGCTGGAGGAGATCCGGCAGATCGGCAACCGGATTTCGGTGATCAAGGACGGCTACAGCACGGCATCCGCGCTGCCGGTGGCGGAGACTTCCCGCGCGGAACTGGTCCGGCTGATGACCGGCAGGGACGTGGCCAACGTGTTCCCGCCGCGGCAACCGCCGTCGTTGGATGCTCCGGTGGCGCTGCAGGTGGAGGGACTCGCGCTCGACGGCTCGTTCCGGGACGTGAGTTTCGAGGTCCGGGCCGGGGAAATCTTCGGCCTTGCCGGGCTGGTCGGCTCCGGCCGCTCCGAGATTCTGGAGACCATTTACGGTGCCCGGCGTGCGACGTCGGGCACCGTCACTGTGGAGGGAAGGACGCTGCGGCCCGGCTCGGTGCGGGTGGCGGTGAACGCTGGGCTCGGCCTGTCCCCGGAGGAGCGCAAGAGCCAGGGGCTGCTGCTGGAGGAGCCCATCTACCGCAACGTCACGCTTTCCACCTTCGCCCGGTTCGCCCGGCACGGCTGGCTGAACGAACGCGCCGAGAAAGCCGCCGCCCGGAAGCAGGCCGAGGCGCTGCAGCTAAACCCGCCCGATCCCGACCGGCAGGCCCGTACGCTGTCCGGCGGGAACCAGCAGAAGGTCCTGCTGGCCCGCTGGCTGATCCACGGCACCCGGGTACTGCTGCTGGACGAACCGACCCGCGGCGTCGACGTCGGCGCCAAGACCGAGATTTACTCGCTGATCCGCACCCTCGCGGCGACCGGGGTGGCGATTGTGGTGGTGTCCAGCGAGATCGAGGAAGTCCTCGGCCTGGCGGACCGGATCCTGGTGCTCGATGCCGGGAGGGTCCTGGCCACCGGCAACGCGGAGGAGATGGACGAGCACGCCGTGCTTGACCTGGTGCTGAAAGGAAGTGCGCAGTGAGTGAATCAACGACGGCGGCGCTGCAGCCGACTCCCAGCGGCGGCACCGCCGTCGCACCCCGCAGCAGCCCGCTGGGGAAATTCCTGGGCGGATCCGCCGGACGCAACATCGGCCTGGTCATCGCACTAGCGCTGCTGTTTATTGTCGGGGCGGTCACCAGCGGCGAGCGGTTCCTGAACCTGGACAACATGCTGACCATCGTCCGGTACGCCTCGATTGTGGGGGTGATCAGCATCGGGGCCACCTTCGTGATCACCGCCGGCGGCATCGACCTCTCGGTGGGATCGGTGATGGGCCTGAGCACTGTGCTGGCCACCCTCACCTCCGTGCAGCTGGCCGCCACGAACAGCAGCTGGCTGCTGATGGTACTGGTGGCGCTCGCGGTCGGGGTTGGGGCGGGGCTGATCAACGGGGTGATCATCGCGTACGGGAACGTGGTGGCGTTTATTGCCACCCTGGCGATGCTGGTGGGTGCGCGCGGCGTCGCGGAGCTGGTCTCCGGCCGCAGTACGCAGATTGTCACCAACCGGGATTTCCTCTCTGTGATGCGCTCGAACTTCCTGGGCGTGCCGCTGCTGATCTGGATCTTCTTCCTCGTGGCCGCCGCCGGGTGGTTCCTGCTCAACCGCACCACCTTCGGCCGGAGGACGGTGGCGATCGGCGGGAACCTGGAAGCTGCGCGGCTGGCAGGCATCAAGGTGAAGCGGCATATTGTCTGGCTGTATGTGCTCTCCGGCGTCACCGCTGCCATTGCCGGGATCATGATGATGGGCCGCACCACCGCCGGGACCTCCACGCACGGGCTGCTGTATGAGCTGGACGTGATTGCCGCCGTCGTCGTCGGCGGGACGCTGCTGATCGGCGGGCGCGGCACCATTGTGGGCACCGTGCTGGGTGTGCTGCTGTTCAGCACGCTCACCAACGTTTTCACCCAGAACAACCTGGACACCTCGGTGCAGGCCGTGGCCAAGGGCGCGATCATTGTGCTGGCCGTGCTGCTGCAGCAGCGGTTCGCCGTGCGGGGGACCGGCCGAAGGAAGGGGGCGCTGTGAGCGTGTCTGTTGGTCCTTTCCCGGGCCGGTGCCGTTTCCGGGACCGGCGCCGTAACGTCGATCCCTATGCTTCAATTGCCCAGTGGTCGATCTAAGGAATAACCCCACCGCTCCCGGGGCCAGCGAACTGTTCCAGCTCCTGCGGGACGGACAGCCCCGCACCCGCAGCGAGCTGGCCGATCTGGTGGGGGTGGCCCGCTCCACCATCGCGCTGCGGCTGGAGCTGCTGATGGACCTCGGGCTCGTGGCACCCATCGAAGACGCCGTCTCCACCGGCGGGCGGCCATCTTCCCGGTTCGCGCTGCAGACCGGCGCGCGGGTGGTCCTGGGGGTCGACGTCGGCGCGAGCCACCTGCGCGTTGGCCTCACCGACCTGGCCGGCACCGCCCTGGCCGATGCCTCCCGCGACCTGCTGGTCAGCGACGGACCCGTGGCCGTGCTGGACACCGTCGTGGAGCTCGGCACTGCGCTGCTGGCCGAGACCGGCCGGTCCGCCGCCGAGCTGCTCGCCGTCGGCGTCGGGCTGCCCGGACCCGTGGAACACCGCACCGGCCGCCCGATCAACCCACCCATCATGCCCGGCTGGCACGGCTTCGATGTACCCGGCTACCTGCAGGAATCCTTCCGCGTCCCGGTCCTGGTGGATAACGACGTCAACGTGATGTCGATGGGGGAGCGCCAGGCGGCGTGGCCGCACGTAGAAAACCTGGTCTTCGTGAAGGTCGCCACCGGCATCGGCGCCGGGATCATCTGCAACGGCGTCCTGCTGCGCGGTGCCGACGGGGTGGCCGGGGACATCGGGCACATCCGGGTGCCGTCCGGCGAGGACCTGCTGTGCCGGTGCGGGAACCACGGCTGTTTGGAGGCGCTCGCTGCCGGTCCTGCCGTCGCCGCGCGGCTGCGTTCTCTTGGGCTGGTTGCTGAGGACGGGCGCGACGTTGTCGCCCTGGTCCACTCCGGCAACCAGGAGGCGGTGCAGGCCGTGCGGCAGGCCGGCCGCGAGGTGGGCGAGGTGCTCGCCGCGTGCCTGAGCATGCTCAACCCCGAGGTCATTGTCTTCGGAGGCTCGATGGCGCTGACCGGCGAGCACTTCATTGCCGGGGTGCGCGAAGTGGTCTATTCGCGCACCATGCCGCTGGCCACCCAGCACCTGCGGATTGTGCAGTCCGCGTCCGGGCTCGACGCCGGGATGCTCGGCGCGTCCCAGCTTGCCATCCAGCACGCGTTGTCTGCGGAGAGCGTGGAGCGGATGCTTGCGGGGCGGGTGGGGGTTTAAGTGGCTGGGTGCCCTGGGTGCCCTGGGTTGCTCCCCCGACATGGAAACGGACGACGGCGGTCGCCTCCCGGAGGAGGTGCCGCCGTCGTTGGTGTGCGGGACTTATGCCGGGGGAGTCTCCCGGTAAAGCACGAGATGCTCGTGGTAGAGGACGCCGTCGAGGATGCTTGCGGGGCGTGTGGCGGTTCAAGGGTCAACACCGGTGGACAGGGCGAGTCGCACCGCTAAAGGCCTGCTTGGCCTGCCCCGTATTCAGCCTCAGCGGGAGTGAAGCCCTCATAGATCAGTTGTTCAACCAGGCCTGGCCGGGAGAACGGCATGAACTCGAGGTAGTCCTCGGCAGACTTGGCAGCCTGTGCGTTCCAGTCCACGGTCATATGGTCCAGAGCCCACGTCGCATCTTCGGTTGAATACTGCTCATATTCGAGTTGTGCGATCAGGCCAGGGCGCGAGAAAGCCATGAATTTGAGGTAATCCTGGGCCGCTCGGAGTGCATTTTGCTGGCTATATGTCCCGGCCGCTTCGGCAGCTGCTTTGGCTGCGGCGTCAGCTTTCACCTTTGCATCTGCCTCCGCCTGTGCTTTTGCTGCGGCTTCGGCTTGTGCTTTCGCGGCTGCGTCAGCCTCGGCCTTCGCTCGAGCTTCGGCGTCAGCTTTGGCCTTGGCTTCAGGATCAACTGTGACTGTTGGTTTGGCGGTCACGCTTCGTTTCGGCGTGGGGGCCGCCGTCGTTGGAGCCTTCGTGGCGGAGGCAGCCGCTGTATTCTCCGTTTCGGCCGGGACAGGAACCAGCACCACGGCAAGAACGAAAAGGACCAGCGCCACTCCCGTGGTTGCGCCACCCCACTTGCGGCCGGGCAGCCGCAGCCAGGAAGGCCGTCCAAAGATCAGGACGTACAACCCGGTGAAAAACAAAAAGAAGGAGATGTACATAAGAGCACCTCCGACACCCGCGGCTGTGATGCCAAGGATGATGAAGAACAGCAGGACGGCCCCCATGATCCAGGTTGAGATCATCGCTTTGGGCTGCGTGGGCTGCGTGAGCTGCGGCGGACCGGGCGGAAGGGGCGGAAATTGGGCAGGGTCAGGCTGAAATGACGACATTGAATCCCCCCGAAGATGGTGTGCCAGAGATTGAATCGCAGGGCCCAACTATTTGGCCCAGGTATGTTGATTCAGAATCTGTGACCGCGGTGACCGTGGTCAAGCTGATTGTTTCACATGCGGCAGGCGGGGAACCGAGTACCAATCTTGGGTTGAATCTCGACTCCCATCCACCCGGGAGCCGATGCCGCATGTGCATTATCTGCGCCGTAAACTGAGGATTCCTAACCTTTGAGCCGGACCTTTGGGAGAACCATCCACATGATCACCACCCCCATTACGCCTGCACTGGTGCGCGGAGCCACGGAATTGGAAACAACTCCCCGCGGTCTGCGGCCGCATCGGCTGCCGGCGGAGGTGCGTACGCGTTTTCCCGATCCGCAGCTGCTGATGGCGGAAGGCCAGCCCTCCGGTGTGCGGCTGGTTTTCTCGACGACGGCGGAGGTCCTGGAGGTTGTGACGCACCCGTCCCGGGTGGTGTACCGGGGTGCGGACCGGGCTCGGGGGTCGGTTGATCTGGTGGTCGACGGGAAGCTGCTCCAGAGCGACGAGCTCACCGGCGGCGACTACACCGAGGTGGACATGTCCACCGGTGCGGCGACTCCGTTTGAGGGGCCGTCGCATACCAGCGAGTTCCGGCTGCCTTCGGGCTCCAAGGTGGTTGAGGTCTGGCTTCCGCACAATGAGGCAGTTGAGCTGGTAGAGCTGCGCTCGGACGCTCCCGTGGAGCCGCATTCCTCGGGAAAGCCCGTCTGGCTGCACCACGGCAGTTCCATCAGCCACGGCTCGAATGCGGCCACGCCGTCTCAGATTTGGCCTGTTGTTGCTGCCCAGCTAGGCGGGGTGGAGCTGCACAATCTCGGTCTGGGCGGCAGCGCCCTCGTGGATCCGTTTACCGCTCAGGTAATGCGCGATACCCCGGCCGACCTCATCAGCGTGAAGCTCGGCATCAACGTCGTGAACATGGACTCCATGCGGCTGCGCGCCTTTGTGCCTGCGGTGCACGGCTTCCTCGACACGATCCGGGAAGGACATCCTGAGACGCCTTTGGTGCTGATCTCGCCGATCTTCTGCGGTATCCACGAAGACACTCCGGGTCCTGGCGCAATTGATCCGGCATCGTTCGGGACGGACCAGGTTCGGTTTATTGCTACCGGTTCGCCGGATGGCGTGGCTGCGGGCCAGCTGACGCTGCGGGTGATCCGCGAGGCGTTGGAGTCTCTGGTCGCCCGCCGGGCGGAGGACCCGAACCTTCACTTCCTGGACGGTCTGAGCCTCTACGGCGCCGATGACGCCGAGGTGCATCCGCTGCCCGATGCTCTGCATCCGGACAGCGCAACGCACCAGCTGATCGGGGAGCGGTTCGCCAAGTATGCGTTTGCGGCGGAGGGGCCGTTCGAGTTCGAGAAGGTATCTCAGGACGGGAAAGTGAGGAGAGGAGCTTGAGCCATACACTTTTCTGGTGGTGCCGCTAGTACCCGAACTCTGCCTCTGGCTGTTCGTTACTTCGTGAATTGCGGGTTGTGGTGCTCCAGTGCTTCTGGTCATAAGGTCTCAGATATGGCCTTTGCCTCTCATTTGCGGATGCTTAGAATCGAAACATGGCAGACTTTATGGATGCGAAACGTCGCAGTGAACATATGGCAAAAATCAAGTCTAAGAATACGAAGCCCGAGATTACGGTTCGGAGGGCTCTCCACCGCCTTGGGTATAGATACCGTTTGCACGACGCTAGGCTGCCGGGAAAACCTGACCTTGTTTTTCCCGGACGTAAGAAGGTGGTATTTATAAATGGCTGTTTTTGGCATGGACATGATTGTCCTGTAGGTGCGCGACTTCCTAGGACAAACACCGAGTTCTGGCGGAATAAGCGCCTAAAAAACCAAGAGCGAGATCGGCGGCAGATACTACTTCTCAAAGATCTAGGCTGGGACTCCCTCGTGGTCTGGGAATGCCGTGTCAAAGCCTCGGAGGGAGTGCCCGAGGAGGTGCTTGAGTATCTAGGGGGTCCTCGCGCGTAAATGGTCCTGCTAATGACGCGTCGCGGTAACCAAATCTCCGTTCCGCGTAGCGAACGGCGTGAAGAGTGGTTTGTGGTGTGGCATAAGCGACTTCACCACCCGACAGCTGAAGATTTTTTGCTTAGGGTCTGCGTCTGGGAATGCCTGCACCTGATGGTGAATCCGATGCGCTAGGAATGTTGACTCCCTTTGCTTTTAGCTTCACGCCTCTTCCGGAAAAGGAACGCTAAAGCGCCGATTATAGCGACCACTGAGCAGGCAACAGCGGGAATTGTCCCCTGCTGAAAGCATAAAGCCCCAACCGCGATGCAAATGCTTAAAATTGTGAGGAATGCAGCATTCTTTTCGGCCTTCGTAGACTGCTGGACTTGAGCAAGCAGCTCTAAGTGTGAATTCCAGTGGGAGAAGTCATCCATCAACGCGTTATATGATGGTCCGAGCTTAAGTGCCGCTTGAATATCGTTGAGGTAATCCGTTAGATCAGGACTGAAGGATAGAGTGGTCACCCACGTCAAGCTTCGGAAAACCAGTAAATCGTGCGCCAAGGCCCGCGATATTCCAGCTTGAGCGAGCACGTCGAGATCCCGCCTGCTAGAGAGGGTGGAAAACTCAGTTCGTAGTTCGGCAATAGCGAAAGCTTGCTGGATTACTAGGAGGACTGGCATCGTGACGTCGTTGAATAGCGTCGAATGCTTTGACTTATCGACTCCTGGAGCTGATCCCAACATCTTGTTGGGTAATCCCGTTTGCTTCCCGCTTTTCGATACGACCCAGACCCTGTGGTCCGCCCACCAGTAGAAACTTCTACCATCGTGCGTGTGGGACATGGCTTGTACTTCGGGGTGGGCGAACCGAGAAACCACGAGGGCATGGGCCCGCCCACGTTGCGGCAAGTACGTGGGGGAAGGATTCGCAGCAGCAGCAGAGTCATGCTCATCTAATTTCAAGGCGAAATTGCCATCGCCCCGGAGGGTGAATTCTAGAGGCACACTGTTCCCCTCGGTTTCGGCTCCTGGGCCGGAGTTAAGGTCTCTAATTACGGCAGCTATTTCGGCCCTGATGCTCACACACAACCCCTGATGTCCTCTCGAAATGCACCCGGCTCTGCCGGCACACTTGGACGGTCTGTGGAGAAACGCTGCTATCTCACCGACTGCTTCGGTGTCGCAGTTGAAGGAAACAAACGCTAGGAAAAGATCTGTGACCTCTGGATCTTTTCCGCTCCGACCAGCTTCCAAATGGGACTTCCCCCGGAGGACGAAACAATCCAGCGTCGCTGTGATCGCGTTGGTCCCTTGACCTGACACGATCCCACATGGTCCTTTTACGCGTTCGAGGCGGCCTGCCCCAACCCCGCACACGTTCTCCATGAAGCTCATGTCCAGCTCATCGGATCGGAATAGGTCAGGCTCCAGATCGAGCAATGCTTGCTCGCCATCGTTTCCTGCGAAGTTGAGATCATTTATTGGCCTGAGACGCCGCAATGGAAACACCATCATCGTCATTGCCTTCGCCAAGAAGGAGTTAGCTGGTGCGGCACTCGAAGGTGCGGGCTCGGTAGTCAGCATGCGTGTGTCTCTTTCGCGGTATGGCAGGAGGGAGTCCGCGGCTTATGGCAGCTGTGTTCGGCTATGTCAATTTGGCTTTTGCGGATGTATCAGGATTTCATACATATTGATGCCGGCTGCAATCTTTGCATGGCCGCGTCTCATCACCAAGCCGAAAAATTGTGCTTCAACTAGAAAGACGTTCATGCGACCCCTGACAGAAGATGAGAGCGCCTCTGTGGCGTTAGCGGAGCGAGCCGGCACGCCTTTTGCGCTGGTCCATCTCACCAGAACGATTCTCGATAAGAGCTATTGGGACGCGACCAGTAGCATTCGTGAGTTCCTCCGCGAACAGGGCATTCACGATTACGACCAGCAGCGTCAGGGTCAGGAAGCAAAGCAATACATCCCCGGAGTTATCGTTCTGCCGGACGGTAGAACGGAAGATGCTCCAGCGTCCCTCTATCGGCCGCTAACTAAGCAAGGCGACCCTAGGATGTGGTTGTCCAAAATGAGTCGCCATTCCAGCCCTGACGACATCCTGTTGCTTATCTGGCACGACGGCCGGATTTGTGCAATCAACCTCTCAACCACTCCTTCTAAGCTGTTGGACTCCACGCAGCCTCCGTTCTCGACTCTCTTCACCCCTCGAGCTAATTCGGCGGAATCCTTGTTGGAAGAACTCCTCGTTGAGATGGTTTCACTTCATAAGGAAGGATTCATCCCCACCCTGAGGGCGGGTGATACAGGTGTGGGGCATCTCTTAGAGACACGCTTGGGTATCGAAGCGAACTCGCGGCAAGCACCTGACTACAAGAACGTCATTGAACTCAAGTCAACTCGAGCATCCAAGCCGCGCGGACACACTTTGTTTGCCAACGTACCGGATTGGTCAGAGAGTCCTTTGAGGAGTTCCAACGCAATCCTCGATGTATTCGGTTACGAGCGAGTAAAGAGGTCCGGTGGCAAGGAGCTCGCCCTAAACTGCTCGGTCGATACCATCCGGCGGAACTCGCAGGGGCTTCGCATGGAAGTACGGGAAGAGCAGGGCTTTCTGCTGGAAGTCTCTGAGAATCCTGCATATCCCGTTGTCGCAAAGTGGTCTTTGGAAAAGCTAGAAGCAAAATTAGCAAGTAAGCACAAGAACACGCTCTGGGTGAAGGCGACCTCTGAATCGCGCGGCGGACAAGAGTTCATTCGCTTTGATGGGGCGCACTTCCGCAGCCAGCCGGTGATCCCGCAATTTGTGCCACTGATAGAGTCCGGGGCCATCTATATGGATCATCTCATCAGCAGACCTTTCGACAAGACCGAGGGTGCACGTGAAGCGGGACCGCTATTCAAAATTCGGCCCCAGAGCTTCGATCTCCTCTTCCCCAAGCCTCGTTATTTCGACTTCAGCAAGCTGAGTTAGTGACGGCAGATAGTGGCGGACCCTAGGCCAGACCTAGAACCGCCTGTTGGGGATCAATCCCCTTAGGGCTTGCATCCGTGGAGTGGATGAGGATCGGTGATTCGGCGCGCCCACCTCTGCAGATGTAGCCGAGGCTCAATGCGTCCCGACGTGAGCTCATCCCGCGACCAGAAGGACATGACGTGACACATCGCACGCGAAATCCCCTTCTCATATCTGGGGACTAGGAACCGTACGGCCCGCACGGACGCCAGACGCAGGGCGAAATGAACGGAACAGGTGAGCGGTGCAGAGGGACGCGGCGATGGGGCGTAAGATTGTCTTTCCCCTTCTGGCCGCCCTACAGGGTAGTCAACTGCCGCAACAGTCCCACGCGTCATATGAAGGCTGACCATAGTGTCGCCTGGACTTTTGTCGGTGCAATAAGCAAGAATCGTGGTGTGATGAAATACGTAGACCTATTCGCCGGTTGCGGCGGCCTTTCCCTCGGCGTTGAACGAGCCGGGGGCGAGCTGCTCCTTGCCGTAGAGAAGTCCGACATGGCAGCTCGGACCTTCGCCCACAACCTGATACGCGACGCGTCTGACATGGCCGAGTGGCAGGCCTATGTTAGCAAGCCGGTGGAGGAGCAGGTTCAGGCCGGCCTCCTCGTCAAGGAACTGAGTTCGCTTCTGGAACAAGACGGACTGCTCGAAGGTATCCGCGCCCAGGGGCTCGATCTAGTTGTTGGCGGGCCGCCTTGTCAGGGGTTCTCCCTCGCTGGCCGCCGAAACCCCGAGGACGTCCGTAACAAACTGCCGTGGGAGTACCTCGAGTTCGTGGGGAAGACGGAACCGAAGGCCGTTGTCATCGAGAACGTTGTTGGCATGAACCAGAAGTTCAGCAGCGAAGAGGAATCGTCGTTTGTGCAACTGCAGGTTGCCCTAGCCGAAACGGGCCCAGGTTACCTTGTGCAAGGCATGCTTGTTAATGCGATGCATTACGGCGCACCTCAGCACCGACCTCGCCTGATGATCATCGGTCTGCGTAGGGATGTGGCTGAAGCGTCAGGAACTACCGTTACTGGGAACCTTTGGAAATCGGACTTTACCGACCGTATTTCCCATCCACTGCCTGATCTTGTGCCCCGTCCTACGGTAAGGTCTGACGAAGTTCGAACTGTCGCCACTGCCATTGTGGACCTGTCCAACCTCCGCCGTCGGGCCAACGGTGCCTATGTTAGGGAGATGAGGAATCCTGCATGGGGACTCAAGAAGAGAGCCGCTAGCCCGCTAAATCATGTACCCAGAAAGCATGCCGAGAGGACGAGGCAGAGGTTCCATCTTTATCAGTACCTCGTCCTTGCGGGCTTGGAACCAAAGCTGATCTCTAAGGCGTCCGGGCTCCCGCTTATGGATGCCGAGATATTTATCAAGTCTCAGGTTGTGGATGCTCCTATCCCGGCCGTTGCTCCTGATGGCGAAGTACTCGCAAACTCGCTGGACGAACTTACAGCACTGATACTCTCTCTGTTAACGAAAAAGCATTCGCAGAAGGTTCTGGCATGGGACAAGCCTGCACGTACAGTCGTTACCCTTCCCGATGACTACGTTCACCCTGCTGAACCTCGAATTTTCACGGTGAGGGAATTGGCCAGATTCCAGGGCTTCCCGGACGACTTCGAGTTCCTTGGAAAGGAAACCACAGGCGCCCACCGGCGGCGCGTGGAGGTGCCCCAGTATTCGCAAGTCGGGAATGCCGTGTCACCATGGCTGTCTCTCGCAGTGGGAAACAATATCGAACGGGTTCTAAACCTGCCCCGGTCCGATAAATAGAGTAGGCAATGGTCGGTCGGCATTCGACCGACCATTGGGCACCTCTGGACTGGTTGGGGGAGCCCGCCGGGCGGAAGCCGACAGGCCAGCGTCCATTTAGGGATCTGCGGCTCCACCGAGGGGACAGCCACACATTGGCTTGGAATGTGACGGGCGCCCGGCCGGTTCGTCGTCAGCAAAGGCCGAAGGTCTAGGAAGCGCGGCGAAGACTGCTCGGCAACATGTCCTTGTTAGCACTTTTCACGACAGAAGGACCTCGGTGGAGCTCGGCCATGTCCGTATCCGACGGTTGCCTGATGACGCGTTTCCGACGGAAGCTAACATGGAGGTGTTTCTGAGCAAGCTGGACCGCATCTCAAGCCGAGCTGATGCCGAGAGGAATCTGCGAGCCGACATGGGCTCGAATCGTTGGACGAAGTATCGGGACAGCGAGGAATCGGTGCATTTTGATCCCGCTGAGTGACGGATGGCTCCATTTCCAAGGGTGGCTCCAGCGTCATGAAACAAACCGGCGGAATGGGATGGCCCTATCGGCGCTGGCATTTGTGCCTGCCGGTGCTCACCCGTCCTTGGGTTATTGATGCTCCCGCCCCCTCAAGCGGTCAGAGATCGAGTTCGCTGACTATGACGTTGGCCAGGTCGTCCGGGGCATAATCGGGCAACTCGAGAACGTTCCATCCTTGGTCGCCGAGCCACGTGTCGGGCTCTTCATTCGGTTCCACCACATCTGCCATTCTTTGTCCGGGCCAGGTTAGGTCTACCATCCATTGGTTTTCGGGCCCCATGTCTGGTCCCCACTGATCCGGCACCACACCGAGTTCCACCAGTTCAAGAATGAGATCGCGAAGGCCGGGCGCGTCTTCATAGATGTTTTCCCAGTGACTCTGATGAACGGCATCCGGAATTGGTTCCGTTGTGTCGTCATCGGTTGTTCGGCGGGGGCCGGCGCAGGCCCTCATCCAACGCCTGTGAGAGTCTCTCCGGATGTGCTTGGGCAGCCACCCCGCCGAGGCTGCCGGCTGAGTCGGATGAAGCGGTGTACAGCAGGATGCCTGCTGCTCCTTCGCCAGAGTAGAGTCTTTCCCGAATCGAGGACGCCGGGTAGCCCGCGTCCAGCGCCAGCTGATCGATCATCACGTGGGCTAGCGTATGAAGGAGAAAATCCCTGGGGTCAGCGCCGACGCCGTGACCTGCCTGGAGTTCCAGTCGACAGCCGGGCGGGCCGACGTGGTCGTTCTGGATGTCGACGACCAGGTGACGCTCATGAAGTGCAAGCTCGCCAGCAACCCGCAGATATGACGCGAGATTGTGGGACAGATGTTCGACTACGCGTCGCGTCTGCGAAAGATGGGCATCGAGGACTTCGATGCGCTGGCAGGACCGATCAATACCGTTCCATGTAAACGACACGGAAATCGAAGAACGTTTGGCTGCTCACTCAGTTACCGATGCTGACAACGTCCTTACCCAGAGATTCCGCAACCTTGGTCACGGCACCTTCATCACCGCTTATACGCCATTGTTGTCCCCGGATCATGTGAAGATCCACCGAATATGCGGTAGGTACTCCCTCGTAGACGGATGACGCCGCTTCGAAGGATGCTGCCTCATCACTGGCGCTCGGGTACCAAGTTGCGTAAATCTCCTCGCCACACGACACGCCCTCTCGATCATCGCCTTCATCGGTGGGGTTCTCGCATTCGTAGCCCGCTGACTCAATAACTTCGCTGAGATCGTCGATGGATTTCGGCGAGCTGGAGCCGCACGCCGAAAGTCCGAGGACCAACGTAGCGCCGAGCAAATAGGTACCTGCGTGACTACGCACGTTATTCCTCCAAAGTCCTGGTAATTATCGCTCCAGTCTAACCGTATATGTGGTCTAAGAAATACGTTCATCTATTCGCAACATCAGCCTCGGCTAAGTCGAATCGGAGAAACCGAAATGTATTAGGGCATCTGCCGCGCTCGCTACTTTCATCGGTGCGCTATAGACAACGCTCGTCGTCACCAGTCGGACGCAGGGCGGGTAAGCTATGTCACCGTACTCGAGTCCAGCTCAGGGTTCGTGAGTTACGTCATTCCCTTTCGAAAGGCACCATGGACAGCACCGCCGGTCAAACCCCGCAGCCACCGACGCCGCCTGCGGCACCCCAGGTTGTTTATCTTCAGCCGGGGCAGCAAGCCGTTTACCTTCAACCCGGCGAAATTGCTCCCGAAACTGCTCGGATGTCCTCGCCAGCGCTTTTGACAGGACAGTGGATGTACCAGCAGCCCTATCCGGCGCCTCCGATGCGGCAACCGTCGTCGGGGCTGCGCATCAGCGCGGGTGTATTAGGCATCGCTCTGGGCACTTGGAACATGGTGATGTTTTTTGCGATTATGGCCAGTTCTTATGGTCCTTCCACCCCACTGGTTGGATGGATCAATTTCCTCCATCTCGTTGGAACCTTGGCGGTGCTGACCTTGGGAATCTTGATCATCGTCAAGCATCGCCGCCGATCTCGCCCTATTCCAGCTATGTTGCTCGGTTCCACGGCGGCCCTGATCCTTGTGGACATTGCCGCGGCTGATTTGAATTGGCTCCCGGGTCTCGCGACTCTCACCCTCTCTGGCGGGGTGCCGACAGTGGCGTTGTCCCTATTGGTTCTCGCCCGAGAAACATCTACTTCTTATAAGGAGTAATCCCTGGTTGCCGTCTGAGGCTTACTAGCCTGGTAGCCGTGTACAGCTTGCGTGCCCTGAGGCTGCTGCGGGGGAGCGGACCCGTCTCGTCGGACAGCGCCCCGCCGCTGCCCTAATGGGACAAGCCACGAGGGCGGGGCCCCGATTCGGCCCCCGCCCCTCCGTCTGCAAGGATGCTTGTAAGCCTGCTGATAAAGGAGTCACCTATGCCTTCCCCCGCCTCTACCCTGACCAGCGCCACCTACGGGGTGCACTCGGAGGTCGGCAAACTGCGCAAGGTCCTCGTCTGCGCTCCGGGCCTGGCGCACGAACGGCTGACCCCCACCAACCGGGAAGACCTGCTGTTCGACGATGTGATGTGGGTCGAGAACGCCCAGCGGGACCACGCCGACTTCGTCACCAAGATGGAAAACTCCGGCGTCGACGTCGTCGAGCTCCACGATCTCCTGGGACAGACCATGGACCTGCCCGAGGCGCGGACCTGGCTGCTGGACCGCAAAATCATCGCCAACCGGGTCGGACTGGGACTGGTGTCCGGCACCCGGGCCTTCCTGGATTCGCTGACCGGAGCGGACCTGGCACGCTACCTCATCGGCGGGCTCGCGACGTCGGACCTTCCCGCCGACTACCGCACCGGTTACATCGCCCTGGCCCGGGAATCCTCCGGGCGGCCCGAGTACCTGCTGCCGCCGCTGCCCAACACCCTCTACACCCGGGACACCACCTGCTGGGTCGGCGAAGGGTTGACGCTGAACCCGCTGTACTGGCCGGCACGCCACGACGAGACCCTGCTGATGCAGGCCATCTATAAGTTCCACCCCGAGTACGCGGCCTCCACCGTCTGGTGGGGCGACGGGGAACAGGACTGGGGCCAGGCCTACCTGGAAGGCGGAGACGTGATGCCGGTGGGCAACGGCACAGTGCTGATCGGCATGGGGGAGCGCACCTCGCGCCAGGCCATCACCCAGCTCGCACAGTCGCTGTTCGCCGCCGAGGCCGCCGAACGGATCGTCGTGGCCGGGATACCCAAGCTGCGGGCGGCGATGCACCTGGACACCGTGTTCACCTTCGCTGACCGGGACCTGGCGACCATCCACCCGGCCATCGTCGACGGCATCCACGCCTTCACCCTCCACCCCTCGGACCGCAGCCCCGGGGTGGAGGTGCGGGACCACCGCGACCGCCGCTTCGTGGACGTGGTGGCCGAATCCATGGGCTACAAAAAGCTGCGCCTGGTGGAGACCGCCGGCGACTACTCCGCCTCCGAGCGCCAGCAGTGGGACAGCGCGAACAACGCCGTCGCCCTGGAACCGGGCGTGGTGCTCACCTATGACCGCAACACCCAGACCAACGCGGCCCTGCGGAACGCCGGCGTCGAGGTCATCCCGATTGTCGGGGCCGAACTTGGCCGCGGCCGTGGCGGCGGACACTGCATGACCTGCCCCATCATTCGGGACGGGATCGAGTAACGACGGCGAAGGCGGGCCGCGGCTGGCATGTGACCGCGGCCGCGGCCACGCCCGACATCGGAATTCCGGCCGCGGTTTCAAGTTGGGCTTACGTGAACGCACCATCTCTGACGGGTACATGCCTTTCCACTGCAGGGACCCGTCCGACATCCGCCTCGAGGTGCTGGCCGCCGATTCGGACCCTGCCGTCTCCCTCTGAGAGGATTGTGGTGAGCCGCTGACGGAGGAGCCTCCGCAGGAAGCGGTCCCCTCCATAGATGTCTAAGCGGTGTTGCCTCAGTGGCCGCCACATCCGATTGGAAAAGAACCGTGTCTAATGCGCCTGCTTCAGGGGACAAAGCCCCAGCAGCCAAACTCTCCCTGCTGACCCTCACCACCGTGGTGATCGGGTCCATGGTCGGGGCCGGGGTGTTTTCCCTGCCCCAGCGCTTCGCCGAGGAAACCGGGGTGTGGGGTGCGCTGGTCGCCTGGCTGATTGCGGGTTCCGGCATGCTGATGCTGGCTTTCGTGTTCCAGCGGCTGTCCATGCGCAAACCAGCGCTTGATGCGGGGGTCTTCGCCTACGCCAAGGCCGGCTTCGGAAATTACGTGGGGTTCTTCTCCGCAGCAGGTTACTGGGCCAGTGCCTGTGTTGGAAACGTCACCTACTGGGTGCTCACCATGTCCACGCTGGGAGCCCTGTTTCCGCAGCTGGGCGCAGGGGACACCCTCCTCGCCGTCGTGCTGTCCTCGGCCGGGCTGTGGGGATTCTTCTTCCTGATCAGGCGCGGCATCAAAGAAGCCACGGCCATTAACCGGATAGTCACGATCGCCAAGGTAGTTCCCATCCTGGTCTTCGTGCTGTTTGCTGTCTTCCTGTTCGACCCCGCCGTCTTCGCGGGAAACCTTAGCGGGGCGGACTATACGGGGCCGCTGTTCGAGCAGGTCAGCAACACGATGCTGGTGACGGTGTTCGTGTTCCTGGGTGTTGAAGGTGCCAGCGTGTATTCGCGTTATGCCCGACGGCGGGAGGACATTGGCCGGGCCACCGTCCTCGGATTCCTGAGCGTCTTTGCCATCTTTGCCTCGGTCACGATCGTTTCCTACGGCGTCCTGCCGATGGAACAGCTCGCTGAGCTGCGCCAACCGTCCATGGCTGGTGTCCTGGAAGCGGGGGTGGGAGCCTGGGGGCTGGTGTTCGTCAGCGCAGGCCTGATCATTTCTGTGATGGGGGCTTACCTGGCCTGGAGCCTGATGGCAGCGGAGGTTCTGTACGTGGCCGCCACGGAGAAGGACATGCCGCGGTTCCTGTCCCGGGTCAGTGAGGACGATGTCCCGGTCAACGCCCTGCTGCTGAGCACACTGCTCAGCCAGCTGGTAATGGTCATCACCTACTTCTCCGGGGACGCCTTCGACTTCGCACTGGACATGACCGCGGTCCTGACGTTGTTTTCCCTCCTTTTCGCGGCCCTCTACGCCCTCAAGCTCGGTTGGAGCGGGGAAACGTATGAAGGAGCCCCGAGCCGCACCCGGCGGGGCGACCTGGCCATTGCCGTCATTGCCACCATTTATTCAGTGTTCCTGGTCTATGCCGCCGGGCTGCCCCTGGTGCTGCTTTCGATGATCTTCTACGCCCCCGCCACCGTCCTGTTCGTGATTGCCCGCCGTGAACAAGGGCAGCGCGTTTTCCGGGGAGGGGAGCTGGTTCTTTTCCTCATGACTTTGGCAGGAGCCGTTGCAGGCGTGCTCGCCCTGGCCCGGGGCTGGATAGCGCTCTGAGTTAGCGGACTCGGGGCTGGCCACAGTCGGGACCCAACGACGACGACGGCGGCCCAGTGTGGGTGCCGCCGTCGCCAGTCGCCGGGCCGCCGCCTGCCGAGACGACGGCCTCCCGGTGGACCTGCCGCGGACCTCCTACTTTTCGCAGAAGGCCGCATCCACGGTTGTCATGACGGACTTGTAGTGCTCCAGCATCTCCTCTTCGTTCGACGGATCGCCGATGCCCCCGGGAAGTGAAGTCACAGCCACGGTGAAGGCGGTGCCGTCTTCGGCCACTCCGTTGCGCGTCTCGTAGCCGTGGATGTCGCCACCGTGGCCCCAGATATCGCCGCCGCAGCTCAGCGGATGGCTCTGCAGACCGAGCCCGTATTCCGAGCCCGGCCAAAGGCTTTCCTCGTCGGGTATGGGTACCGTCTTTTGCATTTCGGTCATCGACTCTTCGCTGAGCAGGCGGCCGTCGAGTACAGCCCGGGTGAACTCGTTGACGTCGCTGGGGCTGGCGATGATCTGCCCCGCCGCCCAGGCCCAGGAGGGGTCCAGTGTGGTCACGTCGAACCGTTCGCCGTCGGCCTCCATGTGGTATCCGGACGGATGGTCACCCCGGAAACCCTGCTCACCCACGGACGGAAAATAGGTGTGTTGGAGGTCGAGGGGTTCGATGATGCGTTTTGTGATCTCCTCGGAGAGGGGACGCTGCGTCACCTTCTCCACAATCAGCCCCAGCACGACGTAATTGGTGTTGGAGTAATCCCAGCTTTCCCCCGGGGCGAACTGCGCCGGATGCGCAAGGGCCAGATCGAGCAGGTCCCGGGGCGACATATAGGCGTGCTGAATCTTCTTGATGTCGACGGCAAGTTCATCCGAGAACTCGGGCAGCCCGCTCGTATGCTGCAGCAGCTGCCGGACGGTGATGTTCGCGCCGTCGATCCCTTCGCCGCGCACGAGCCCGGGCAGGTACGTCTCGACGGGAGCATCGAGCTCCACAAGTCCCTGCTCCACGAGCTGCAGCACGGTGACGGCGGTGAACGTCTTCGTGTTGCTTCCAATGCGCACCTCCCCGTCGACCGGTACGTCCTCGCCGGTCTCGACGTTTCCCACACCGGAAACGTAGTCATCATGGCTGCCGTCCGGGTGCGTCACTGAGGCCAGTGCGGCGGGAAAGCCGCGGTCGACCAGCCCGTCCAGCTGCTCCTGGACCACCACGTTGCCGGCAGCACCGGTGGGGGAGCCGGTGGCATCAGCGGCGACGGAGCCGATGCCCCACCACGCACCGGCGCTTATGGCGCCGGCCGCTAGGAGGCCCGTCGCTGCGAAGCCCAGGGTCCGGTTTAGCGACGACGGCGTCTTGGTTCCGCCCGGGGTTGTCGCGGGTTCTGTTTCGTAGGACATGGTGGCGTTCCTTCCGTTTCGAGGGAGGGCACGTGGTGCTCCTGGTCCCTCTGGCTAGTGGTTACCACCAGCCTTCCCGGAGGCGGGTCCCAGCGCCCCAGACCTGCGAACAGGATCCGGACTGTCCTTGCGGATAGGGTGCCGGCAGGGTTCCCGCGCTTAGGCTGAAAAAATGCTTGAATCTACCTCACCAGCCAGTCATGGGCATTCTGAAAGAACATTTCGGCCTGAGGTAAATGGGAACGATGCGATGCTAAAGATTTCGGCCCAGCCCCGGGCAAGCAATGCGCTGTGGGATTTAGTACCCATAGTGCTCATTGTGTTGCTGGCACTCGGTTACGTGTTCGGGGTCCTCGCGTTCGAACCCGATGCGCTGGAAGGTCCCGGAGATTTCCTGCCGGTGGAATTGATGCTCGCCCAGGCCGTGTTCCTGCTCGCCCGGCACCGCTTTCCAGCGGGGGTGCTTCTGGCAGTTGTTGCGTTGGATGGCCTCACGCTGGTGTTTTCCTCCGGCGAGGTGGGCACCGGCACCATTGCGGTGATGGTCGCGGTGTATACCTGCGTCCGCGCAACCAGCGGCCGGAGGCGCTACCTGGTACCGGCGGGACTTGCCGCGGCCGACGTCGTCGTCACGATGTTCGCCGTGCAGAGCAGCGCCGTGGTTCCTCCCGAGCTGGCACCCACGTTTGCCGTGGCACGCACCCTCTTGGTCTTTGGACTTGGCGTGGGCGCCGCAGAAATCCTCGGCGGCAGGGCCCGTCTCCTGGAGGCCCTCCGCGAGCGGGCGGAGGCCGCCGAACGCGAAAAGGAACACCGGGCCGAGGAAGCAGTCCTCCGTGAGCGGACACTGATGGCCCGGGAACTGCACGACGTCGCGGCCCACCACCTGACCGGCATCATCGTCAGCGCCCAGGCGGCGCATGCCCTGCGGACCTCCGATCCCGAGAAAGCCGGAGAGTACATCCGCCAGGTGCAGGGTGCCGCGAGGACAACCCTGGATAACCTCCGGCAAACGGTGGGGCTCCTGCGCGCCGACGCCGAAGGGGAGCTTGCTCCCGTGGCCTCACTGGAGAATCTCCCTGCCCTGGTGGCGGAAGCATCAGCAGCCGGCGCCGACGTCGTCTTTGAAGAGTCCGGCTCTCCTCGCGATCTCCGGCCACTGGCAGGCATCGCGGCGTACCGGATGGTGCAGGAATCCCTCGCCAACTCACTTCGCCACGCTCCCGGTGCAGCCCGCGCTGTGCGGGTGGATTACGGGCCGACGTCGGTGCGGCTGACGGTGAGCAACGAGTCGCCGCGGGCAGGCGCGCCGGGGGCAATGGACAAGCCGCGTTCCCGCGAAGGGTACGGTCTGATCGGCATGGCCGAGCGTGCAGCACTTGTCGGCGCGACACTTCGCACGGGCCCCGATGAGAACGGCGGATGGGTCAACAGCATGGTCATTCCGGACGACAACACCTACGAGGACGGCAAATGACCATCACCGTAGCCATAGCCGATGACCAGGCCATTGTCCGTGCCGGACTTCGGGTCATTCTGGAAACCAGCCCGGACATCGAGGTCGTTGGTGAGGCATCCGACGGACACGAAGCGGTGGCGCTGGTGCGCGCAAAACGTCCCGACGTCGTCTGCATGGACATCCGGATGCCCGGCCTCGACGGCATCTCCGCGACACGGACCATAACCGCCGATCCGCAGAACACCACAGGTGTACTGATGCTGACCACCTTCGAACTCGATGACTATGTCTTCGGAGCCCTCGAAGCCGGCGCCTCGGGATTCCTGCTGAAAGGCGCCGACGAGGATTCGCTGCTGGACGCGGTCCGTTCCGTCGCGCGCGGGGACGGCACCCTCGACCAGCGGCTGACCCGCCGGGTGCTGATCGAGTTCGCGAACCGGACTGCCGGGCCGCGCCGCCCGCCGACGTCACTGGCGGTGCCCCTGACAACCCGGGAAACGGAAATCCTGACGCTCCTTTGCGAAGGGCTTTCAACCTCGGAAATCGGTGAACGGCTATTTGTCGAGTCCACCACCGTCAAATATCACGTCGCAGGAATCCTGACGAAGACGGGCGCGCGGGACCGGCTGCAGGCCGCGGTCTGGGCCTTCCGGAACGGTGTTGTCTCCGTTCCCCGCTAGTCGGCGCTCCATCGCGACCAGCGCTCCACGACCGCTAGCGCCCCAGGGCAACTACCGCTCCATCACCTTCCGCAGCTCGTCGACAATGCGGGTGGCCCGGTCATCGTCCCCGAATTCCATCCAGTTGGTAATAAACGCCATGCTGAGGTCCAGTCCGGGCTCGGCAAAGGCCACCTGGCCGCCGGCGCCGTCGTGCCCGAACCCGTCCGCCGAGACGTATCGCCGCGCACCGGAATCCAACTGGAAGCCGGCGCCCCAGCGTGGCCACGGAGCAGGTGCAGGAAACACGGGTGCTCCTTCGCTGCGGACCTCGGTGGCCCGTTTGAGCACCACCGGGTCCAGCCGGCGGGTGGCGGCGGTGTCATGGATGGCGGATGACCAGGCGGCGGACAAACCGCGGGCCGTGGCAACGCCTCCGGCCCCCGGGAACTCCGCAGCCCTGACATCGGGACGGTTGAAGCCGGCGTCGGGACCCACCAGTTCCTGGGGGAAGGCATGGCCCAGCGTCATCGCGGCACTGGGCCAGTCCGGTTCCCCGGGCCAGCTTGCCGCCTGCTGCGCCCGAACGGACTCGAGCAGGCTTTCCGCCGCTTCACTGTGGGCAATGTTCGTCTGCTGTTCCACCGGCACACCGAGATGCAGGTCAGCGCCCAGCGGATTCGCCAGTGTTTCGGCGAGGAACGTCCCCGGCATCTGTCCGGTGACCCGGCGGACGATTTCGCCGCTGAGCCAGCCGTGCGTCAGCGCGTGGTAGCCGTAGCCGGAGCCGGGCTCCCACAGGGGTTCCTGCTCCGCAAGCAGGCCCGTCATGGTCTGCCAGTCGAGGGCTTCCGCCAGCCCCACAGGCGTTCGGAGGGCCGACACTCCCGCACGGTGGGCGAGTGCGTCACCCACGGTTACCGCGCCTTTGCCGTGGGCGCCGAACTCCGGCCAGATATCGGTGAGCAGCATGTCGTAATCCAGCTGCCCGGCCTCGACCAGCCGGGCGATGAGCAGTGACATGATCCCCTTGGTACAGGAGAAAACCACCGTGGAGGTGTCGCTGGTCCACGGGCTGGAGCTGCGCGCGTCCGCCACCCCGCCCCACAGGTCGACCACCAGCTGGCCCTGATGGTGCACGGCCAGTGCCGCACCCATCCGCGGTTTCCCCTCGAAGGCAGCGGCAAAGGCATCCCGCACCGGCATGAACTGTTCCGTTACTGTCCCGTGGATCGCGCTCATGCGCTGACCTCGGTCCGGGCGAACGAAAGGGATCCGTTCGGCGCCCATTCCAGGGGCAGTGGGTCAGAGATCCCGCCGATGAAGGTGCCCTCGCTGTCAACGTTCTCAAACGCCAGCAGCGCCCACTCGCCGGTCCTGGTGCGGACGGCACGTCCGGCGTAGAGGTCTTCGGTAGTCAGCTGCACGGCGGAGGCGACGTCGAGTGGACCGTCCAGCACATCGGTATCGAGGGGCAGTGCCCAGATTCCGCCCTGGACTCCGTCAGCCTTCCGCTGGCCGGCAAGGTGGGCGGTGTCGCACGAAAACAGCAGGACAGGCCGGTCGTCGATGGTCACCAGCTGGATCACCTCGAGGTGGGCGAACCCGGCACCCGGCTCGCTGAGCGGCGGTTGCACCGTCCAGTGCTGGAGGTCGGTAGACGTGGCGTGGCCGATGACTCCGCGGTCCCGGCCGGAACCGGCCCGCGACCTGGCCGTGAGGAGCATGTGCCAGAGGCCGGCGGAATCACGGTGGATCCAGGGGTCCCGCCAGGCTTCCTCGTGCCAGGTGTCGTCAGCGAGGGTTTCGTACCAGCGGGGATCGGCTGAGAGGGATCCCGTCTGCTTGGTCCAGGACACGAGGTCGGTGGAAACGGCGCGGCCGACCGTTTCCACATTGGTGACCGTATCAGCGGAGAGGAAGCGGGTGCCGGTGTAGAACATGTGCCACGAACCGTCGTCGTCCTGGACAACGCTGCCGGTCCAGGTGGCGCTGCCATCAAAGTCGGCTGTCCCTCCGGGTTCGAGCACGACGCCGTGGTCGACCCACCGCTGGAGGTCCGCGGAGGTGGCGACGCCGATGCGCGCGTTCCGGTGGCGAAGGTGGGGGTCCAGCAGGGATTTCGGGGCGTGGAGGTAGTAGAGGAAATCCTCGACGCCGTCGTTGGCGTGCCAGAAATCCCAGACCCAGTGGTCGGTACGGGTGAAGCCCATGGTGCGGTTCCTTAGGTGGGTAAGAGGTGCAGGGTCAGCCCTTGACGGCGCCCTGCAGCAGGGCGCGGACGAACTGGCGCTGGAAGATGAGGAACACCACGATGGCCGGCGTGATGATGAGCAGTGCTCCTGCGTTCAGGAGGGGGATGCTCAGGGAATACTGCCCCTGGAAGAAGGTGAGCGCGCCGGCCACGGTCCGGTCCAGCGGGTCGGCAATGAGCACCACCGGCAGCAGGAACTGGTTCCACGTCCAGAGGAACAGGAGGATGGCCAGGGCCGAGAGTGCGGGCAGGGCGAGGGGGAGCTGGATCTGCCGGAACTCCTGCAGGACCGATGCCCCGTCCACGCGGGCGGCTTCGGACAGCTCGCGGGGCACATTGATGAAATGGGCACGCATCCAGAAGACGCTGAAGGGCATAAACAGTCCCAGGAGGGGGAAGATCACGGCCCAGGGCGTATTGAGGGTGCCCAGGGACTGGGACTGGTAGTACAGGGGGATGATCAGCGCCTCGAACGGGATGGTCAGTCCTGCAACGAAGAAAATCAGGACCGCCCGGCCGCCCTTCGGGGCCAGCGCTCCGAGGGCATACCCCGCGAGGGTAGCGATGAGCATGGACGCAGGCACCACCCCCAGGACGATGAACGCGCTGGAGGTCATGAGCCGCCAGACGTTCCCCACCTCAAAGGCCGTGACGAAGTTGCCCCACTGCGGATCGGTGGGCCAGACGATGCCGGTGGGATTCCGGTCCGCCGGCTGCAGCGCCGCAGACAGCATGCTGATCAGGGGCAGCAGGGTCAGGATCAGCGCCGCCGCAAGCAGCAGCCGGCCGAGTATCAGTTCACTGCGGCTGGTACGCATCAGTCGTTCACTTTCGAAAGTCGCTGGATGGGAAGGACCACGAGCAGGACCAGGACCATAAGCACAATGCCGAACGCGGAGGCCAGGCCGACGTCGCTCTGCGTAAATCCGATCCGGAAGATCGAGATGCCCGGGACCAGGGTGGTCCGGCCGGGGCCGCCCTGCGTGGAGGTGTAAATGATGTCGAAGCTGCTCAGGGCGGCAATGATGGTCAGCGTCGCGAGGACGGCGATTTCCTGCCGCAGCCCCGGCAGCGTCACGGTGAAGAACTCCCGCCACCAGCCGGCACCGTCCAAACGGACGGCCTCATAGAGCGACGAGTCGATCTTTCCGATGCCGGTCAGCAGCAGCACTGTGCACAGCCCGGTCAGGACCCATGAACCGATCAGCCCGACGGCGGGAAGTGCCGTGCCGTAGTCGGCCAGCCAGGACCGGGTAATACCGCCAAGGCCGACGGCGCTGAGGAACTGGTTGACCGTGCCCGTCTGCGCGTACATCCACGACCAGGCAATACCGGCCGCGGCAAGCGGCACAATCTGGGGAAGGAAGAGAATGGTCTGCGCGGCGGAGGACAGCAACCCCTGGCGCATCGACCGGATCAGGCTGGCCAGGATCAGCCCCACGCCTATGGGTATGAGGGTGAAGTAAATGATCAGGGTCAGCGCGTTCAGGATGGAGCCGAGGAGCTCGGGGTCCGTGACGACCTGGAGGTAGTTTTCCAGTCCCGCGAAGGTGGCGACCCCGACGCCGTTCCAGTCATAGAACGAGTACTGCAGTCCCATGCCAAGCGGAACGACGACGAACCCGACATACACGGCAAGGGCTGGAAGGAGCATCAACCAGGCCACGTAGCCTGCCCGGCCCGGCCGTTTGCGTTTTCCCTGTTTGGCTGCGGCCGCGACCGGCCCTGCCGACGTCGAACCTGCGGCTGTGGTCTCGTCACGGCCGACGGAGCGGCGGCGGACAGGACCGGTGGCGGCCTTCTGCATTAGTCGCTCACTTCGCTCTCGTAGAACTTCTGCACGCGGTTGACGAACTCTTCACCGCTGATCTCGCCCGTCACCAGCAGCTGGGACTCGGGAATGATGGAGCCGGAGTAGATGCCCGCCGTCGTGTTGGACATGAAGTCGACCTGGCCGTTTTCCTCACCAACCTGGGCAGCCATCTCCAGCGCAGAGGCGATCAACGATCCTTCCTCCACGGTGGGCTGTTCCAGTGCGGGATCCCCGCCGGGGGAGGCTCCGGTGACGTCGGAAATGATCTGCCGGGCTGCCGGGTCCGTGTGGATCCAGTCGAGGAAGTACGTGGTGGTATTCAGGTCATCGGAGCCGGCCGCTACGGAGAACGAGTTGGCAGCGCCCATGGCAACGTGGTCGCCGCCCGCTTCGACCGGCGGGACCAGGAAGAAGGAAACGTCGTCGCCCAGGGCCTTCTGGTAGTTGGCGGCCTCCCAGTTGCCGTTGAAGGTGAACAGGCCGTCGCCTTCGGAGAACCGGCTGACGAAGGTGAAGTAGTCGATGGCGTTGATGTCGGAGGGGAAGTATCCCTTGTCGGCCCAGGTGCGGATCACTTCGGCGCCCTGGATGTTGCCTTCGGTGGCGTACGAGCTGCCCGGTTCGTTGAACATCCAGGAGAGGAATTCGTCCTTGTCCGCGTACTGGTTCATGGCTGCCTGAATGGCAAAGTTCACCACGCCGTCCTTGTCTCCGGCCATGATGGGCTGGACTCCGCCGGCCTTCGCTGTGGCCAGATCCTCTTCGAGCTCGGCCATGGTCTGCGGAGGACCATCAATGCCCAGCTGCTCGGCAATGGCGGTGTTCATGAAGATGCCGGTGACGCTGTAGCCCAGACCCACTTGATACAGGGGACCGGAACCGCGTGTGCCCTCGTCATTCATGCGCAGGGGTGCCAGCTGCGATTCCGGCCAGGCATCCCATCCGTAGGCCTCGGCGTACGGATCCAGGTTTGCGAGCAGCCCGTCACGTGCAGTGTCGCCGATGGTGGGCAGCCGGATCAGGTCCGGCGGATTGTCTCCGGCAAGCAGCTTGGGGGCGTTGGCCGTGAGGTTTTGGAAGGTGTCCCGGGTGACCTCAAAGGTGACGTTGGGGTGCTGTTTGGTGAACTCCTCCGCCAGTTTGTCCGTGACGGGGAAGCCTGTTTCGTCAGCGATCGTAATCGTGACTTCCTCAGAGGTCAGCTCGGTGCTTACCTCGACGCTGGCATCGGAGGAATCGGCAGCCGGTCCGCTGCTTCCCGGAGCGCATCCGGCGAGGGTGATGCCGGCGGCGGCCATGAAGGCAGCTACGGCAACTGGTCGACGGCGCCCCGGGCGCTGCAGTAATGAATTCATGCTTGACTCCTTTGTCAATGATTCTGGTGGCTGTCGGTATGCCGTGTGCTAAATCCATTCAGCACTACACAGCCTGCTGCCTATTCGTCAATTGCGCAAGTGAATTTGTGGAGTCGTTATAGAGAGTTAGCATCAAGCAGGAGGAAATATGACCACCAAGCGTGTGACGCTTGCCGACGTCGCTCATCGGGCAGGTTTGTCATCTTCCGCTGCGTCCATGATTCTTAACGGCCGTCCGGATACCAGGCTGTCCAAAGATGCCCATGACCGGGTCAACCGGGCGGCAGCCGAGCTGGGTTATCGCCCGAATGTCGCGGCGCGCAGCCTGCGGATAGATAAAACGCAGACCATTGGATTTGTTTCGGACACCGTTGCCACCACGCGTTTCGCGGGCGGTCTCATCAAGGGAGCTTTGGCTGCAGCCGAGCAGGCCGGTCATGTCATTCTGCTGGCCGAAACAGGCGGGGCTCCCGCACGTGAAACCCAGGCCATTGCCGCGCTGCTTGACCGGCAGGTGGATGGAATTGTTTTTGCCACCACGCGGGCCCGTGAACTGTTCATTCCCGACCTGCCGGGAAGCACACCGGTAGTGCTGCTCAATGCCATCAATGAGCACTATTCGACGTCGGTCCTGCCCGACGAGGAGCGTGGAGGCCGTGCGGCGGTCTCGCTGCTCGCGGATGCCGGCCACCGGACGGGCCTGGTGCTCATAGGCCATAACGAATTAAAGGAACGGGACGTTTTCCGGTCAACGACTGTTGCCCGTCGGCTGAATGGGATCCGGGCGGAAATGAAAGATAGGGGACTGTCTTTTGCGCGGGAGGAATCCATTTGGGACTGGGAACCGCACACCGGCTACGCGGCGGTGAATGTCCTCCTGGAGGAGATGCCGGATGTCCGGGCGCTGGTCTGCCTGAATGACCGGCTGGCCTTTGGGGCGTATCAGGCACTTACCGAGCGGGGCCTCCGGGTGCCGGAAGATGTTTCAGTGGTGTCCTTCGACAATGACGAAATTGCCTCCTATCTCCGCCCCGGCCTGACGACCGTTGGGCTTCCCCATGAGGAAATGGGAGCACGGGCGGTTTCGCTGCTTCTGGAGGGAGAAGCGCATGGCGAGCACCTCATCGAAATGCCCGTCATTATCCGTTCGTCAATTCAGTCGGTGGAGCGCTGACCCTGATATTTCGACCGCACCGTTTCTCCGGATTCCGGGGTGGTCCGGGCAGGGGCGACGACGCCGAGCCCGCTGATCCCGCACGCCGCCGCGGCAACGGCAAAGGCCAGCCCGTAGCCGGCCGCTTCAATCAGGGTCCCGGTCAGGGCCGACCCGGCCGCCTGCCCGAGGATGAGACTGATGAACAGCACCGATGTCCCGGCGGCACTGCTGGCTGCCGCCTGTCCCGCCCAGATGATGAGGACCGACGTCGCGGCGGTGTAGGCGAGTCCGAACAGGGCCGCGGTGGTAAATGAGACCGTGATGCTCCCCGGCGCGAAGGCCATGGCACCGGTGGCCGCCCCGGTGGCCAGCACCGTGACCGGCCAGGTAAGCCGGATCGAGTGCCGGGCCAGCCACGGGGCGGTCAGCACCGCTGCTGCACCGCCGACGCCGAGTGCAATCCACGCGCCGGCAGAGAGTGCGACGGGCATCCCGCCGGAGTCTTCGAGCAAGGTTCGGCCGTAGACCCAGATTGCGGCGCAGCCGATGCCGAAGACGAAGGCGGCAAGGATCGGCCGCTGCAGTTCACGCAGTCCCAGTCCACGCAGGCCCCGTCCCGCTCCCAAGCCCCGGACCGGCTGTCCGCCGCGTTCTAGGGCGGCGCCGTCGTCGTCCCAGCCTCCGGCGCTGCTCGCGCGGAACCGCGAGACGTCGGCGCGCAGCACCCCGACCATTCCGGCCACCGCGATCACGGCAATGAGTGCCCAGGCCAGCCGCCATGAGGACCCGAACGCCAGCGCGAGCAGCCCGGCTGCCACGACACCGAACCCGGTCCCGGAATTCACCACCGACTGCCGCTTTGCCGCGTGGATCGGTTTCGTGTTGCGCTGGACGAGTTCCACCAGCGCGGGGGAGGCGAAGCCCGCACCCATTCCGGCCAGCAGGACCGCTGCGGCAAAAAACCCCGTGGACGGAGCGGCCGCAATCCCCGCGGAGCCGACTGCCGCCGTCGTGCCCGCCAGGACCGTGACCAGACGGGGATGCCGCGGCGCATAGACAAACCCCAGCCCGGCGGAGACGCAGTAGATCACCGAGGCGCCGGAGGCGAGCAGCCCGCCGACGGCCGGCGTCAGTTCAAAGGAGGCCGAGAAGGCCGGCAGGAACAGGCCGTAGCCCAGCCGGGCCAGCCCGTAGGTTGCCGCGATGAGGGTCACGGCGGCAACCGCGAAGAGCGGTCCGGCGGTGGAGACTGAAGGATGTAACGGTCGTTTCATTGAAACGTACGTTATATGGTGGACCCATGGTTGGACAACCCAGTGCACGTGAGCGTCTGCTCGACGCCGCCGAAGAGCTCGCTTTTACCCGCGGTGTCGCGGCGACGCCGGTGGACCGGATTCTGGAGCGTGCCAACGTCTCTCCGGCGACGCTGTATGCGCACTTCGGCAACAAGGAGGGGCTGATTGCGCAGGCGCTGCGCCGCCGGCTGGAGAACTGGGATGCGGCTTGGCAGCACGAAATCGACGCGGCCGGCACCGAGCGGGACCGGTTGCTGGCGGTGTTTCCGGCCCTGACGAGCTACCGGTCGGGCGCCTCGGCCGCCCGCTGGTGTGCGGCGCTTGGCGTGGCGGCGGAAACCGTCGAGCCGGGCCGGGAGCTCGCCGAAACCCTGACGCAGGATACGCAGTTGCTGACCGGCCGCTTCCGGGACCTTGCGGTGCCTGTCGTCGGTGCGGATTCGGCGGATGCGGTGGCGGGCCACCTGCTGCTGATCTTCACCGGCGTCCTGGGCATGCTGCTCCGGGGCGTCTCGCCGGAGGATGCTGCGGCCACCGGCCGGGCGACGGCGGGGTTCGTTATCGACGGGTTCGGGCCGTCCCGTCCGGCTGGGTAGTTCCGGGCGTTCCTGACTTCCTGCTCGTTCCTGATTTCCCGCCCGTTCCGGACTTTCCGTTCTTCCCGCCCGACGACGGCGGCACCCCCTTGCGTGCCGGTGCCTCGCCGGGGCTGAGGTACTCGACGTCGCGCCGTCCGTCCGTGAGGATCCGCAGGTCCTCGTCGAGGTTCCGGCGCAGCTCGACCAGGTCGAACTGGTACCGTCCCGGATCAGCGGCGGCATCGCGCAGATAACGGTTACAGGCCGCGGACATGCGCATCAGGACCTCGGTGGCGGCGGAACGCGGGGAGAGGTGCGCCAGCGTCTCCATCAGGTTCTCGCGCAGGTCCTGCACCGCGGACCGGTGCCGGGCTTCCATCGGCCCGGCTGCCGAAGGCTGCGGTGTGACCGGGGCCAGCGTCCGTTTCAGGTGAAGATAGGTGACCAGTTCGTTGAGTGCCCGGGATTCCTCCCGCCGGCCCAGGTGCCGCTTGGCCAGCCAGCCAACTGCGAACCCAAACAGCACCCCGAGGACCGTCCAGATCACATTGATCCAGTCCATTCGTGCCTCCCGCTTGATGCGCCGATCTGCACGCAGGTTATGGCGCGGTTCCGGGTTCGACCAGAGGGGAGCGGCAACAGGCCCTCCAGGAGAAGTTGGAGGCAGTTTCCGGAAGCCCTAGATGTTGCCCTTGGACCCGCCTAGCGTGGATGCCAAGGGCAACGTCCGTCGGGCAGAAACACGGTGACTGACCACGGACCGCCCCACCAGAAGCCAGCCTGGGTCAGCGACCCGGGGGGAGGCCGGCACGGCACCACCCTGCTGAGGCACCATGTCCCACGAACCAACACCAGCAGCAGCTCCCTCCAGCCCGTTTCCGCCGGAGCGAAGTCCCGGGATTTCCACCCCCCGCTCTGCATGGTTGGTCGTGGGTTTAGCTGCCGGACTGTTGTGGGTCGCCGCCCTGCAGGGCAGCTTCGGCGTCGTTATGTGGATGCTCGCCTCCGGGTCACTCCTGGTGCTCACCGCGCTCTATGCGCTGGGTTTCCGGCGCCGCACCTGGGCCGGCCTCGATACGGTTGAACAACGGAAGTTTGCCCTCGGACTAGGCTCCGTGGTGCTGGTGGTCGGAATCGTTACGGCTGTTGTGTCCACACCGCAGCCGGTCACCGGCCGGGTCAGCGCGGACGCCGAAGGCCTCCGGCCACGGCCGGATCTCTTCGCCCTCCCGACGGCGCCGGCCCCCGGGTCCGTGCTCCAGGTCCCCCTGCCGCCCCGCACGGAGGAAGCGACAGGGGACTCGTTACTGGACGGGTCCGGCAGCTATGCGCTGCTGGGGGAGGTGTCCCAGATGGAACCGGATGATGCGCTCACCGGCACACCGTGCACCGTTGCCGGAAGCAGCCGAACACAAGGGCAGACCGTATACCGGTGCACCCGCAACTCCGCGGGGGATCTTGCCTGGCTCGATGCCGCTTCCGCCCAGCAGTTGGTTGAGGAACGGATGGCCGAAAGCCAACGGGCGGAAGCCGCCCGTCAGGAGGAACGGGCACGCCAGGCCGAAAACGACGCCCGGCTGGAACAGGAGAGGGCACAGCAGCGGGCAGCGGAAGAACAGACCCGCGCGGAGCGCGATGCTCCGGCACCGCAGCCACCGGCCCAGCCGAACGAGCCACAACCGCCGGCGGACAACCCCCGGCCCCCGCCGGTCGAGCCACCTGTCGGACCACCGGTGGAACCCCCGCCGGAACCACCCACGGAGCCGCCCATGCCGCCGCCGAGTCCCGACCCGACGGTTCCGCCCCCGGATCCGCCTACTCCTCCCGGCCCGCCGGACCCGCCGGTCCCGGGCACTCCGGACCCGGACATTCCGGTCATTCCGCCGGAATTCCCCGTACCGCCGTCCCCGCCGGCACGGGAGCGCCCGGTCCAGCCGCCGTCGTCGTTCGCACCGCCGTCAGCTACACCCGAAGCCACCGAGGCTGCCGCCGAGCAGGTACTGCCGGCCGCCAGATAAACCAGGACCCCGGAAACCACCAGAACCCGCCTACCGGAACGCGGAAATCCCGGTGATGTGCTGGCCCAGGATCAGGGTGTGCACCTCGTCGGTGCCCTCGTAGGTCCGTACCGACTCGAGGTTGTTGGCGTGCCGCAGCGGTGCGTAGTCCAGCGTGATGCCGTTGCCGCCCAGGATGGCCCGGGCCTCGCGGCAGATCGCGATGGCTTCGCGCACGTTGTTCAGCTTGCCCACGGAAATCTGCACCGGTTCCAGCATGCCGTCGTCCTTGAGCCGGCCGGTGTGGATGGCCAGCAGCACGCCTTTCTGTATTTCCAGCAGCATGTTCACCAGCTTTTCCTGCGTGATTTGGTACGCGGCCAGCGGCTTGTCGAACTGCTGCCGTTCCAGCGAATACGTCAGCGCCGCTTCGTAGCTGTCCCGGGCCGCGCCCATGGAACCCCAGAGGATGCCGTAGCGGGCCTCGTTCAGGCAGGAGAACGGTCCGCGGAGGCCCTTCGCCCCGGGCAGCAGCGCCGAGTCCGGCAGCCGCACGTCCTCAAGGAACACGTCGCACTGGATGGAGGCGCGCATGGAGAGCTTCGGTTCGATCGGAACCGCCGAGAAGCCCGGGGTATCCGTGGGCACCAGGAAACCGCGGATGCCGTCGGCGGTCTGCGCCCAGATCACCGCGACGTCGGCAATCGAGGCCAGCCCGATCCAGCGCTTGGTGCCGCTGAGGACCCAGCCGCCGCCGTCGTGCACGGCGTTGGTGGTCATGCTCGACGGATCGGAGCCGGCGGTCGGCTCGGTGAGGCCGAAGCAGCCGATCAGCTCCCCGCGCGCCATGCCCGGCAGATACCGGTTCTTCTGCTCCTCGGAACCCCACCGGTGGATCGCGGTCATGGCCAGGGAGCCCTGCACGGAGACGAAGGTGCGCAGACCCGAATCGCCCGCCTCCAGTTCCATGGCGGCGATCCCGTATTCGACGGCGGAACGGCCGGGACAGCCGTAGCCCTCCAGATGCATACCGAGCAGGCCGAGAGCGCCGAGCTCCCGCACAATCTCCACCGGGAAATGCGCGTCCTCGTACCAGTCCTTGATGTTCGGGCGGATGCGCTCGTCCACGAAGGTCCGGACCCGGGCACGCAGGGCGAGTTCATCTTCGCTCAGGAGTCCGTCCAGGCCGAGGACGTCCGACGCCGAGCGGAGGCTTTCGAGGTCCGGACCGGCGTTAGGGGCCGTTGTGGAGGACGCGTCGGACGGCGTCGTGGGCATGCTCATGGTTTCTCCTGCAGCCGCAGCGCCGCGGCGAAACTGGCGGGATGCAAGCTGGTCGGTGGTGGTCAGGTCGATGTATTCCAAGTCACATTACTAGTTCCGGCGCAGTACCATTTCCAGCATGACTGAGGCCTATCTCGTGTCCGGCGTCCGCACCCCCGTCGGCTGTTACGGCGGTGCCCTGTCCGGCGTCCGGCCCGATGACCTTGCGGCCCTGGTGCTGCAGGAAGCGGTGGCCCGTGCGGGGGTGAGGCCGGCCGACGTCGACGAGGTGCTCCTGGGCAACACCAACCAGGCAGGGGAGGACAACCGGAATGTGGCGCGGATGGCGGTCCTGCTCGCCGGGTTCCCCGACACCGTGCCCGCGATGACGGTGAACCGCCTCTGCGCCTCCGGGCTCAGCGCGATCATCACCGCCTCGCAGATGATCAAGACTGGTGCCGCCGACATTGTGGTGGCCGGGGGAGTGGAATCCATGTCCCGGGCGCCGTGGGTGCTGGCGAAGCCGGAGAAGGCCTTCGCGAAGCCGGGGGAGCTGGCGGATTCGGCCATCGGCGCCCGGTTCACCAACCCGAAGTTCTACGACCTGCCCGGTACCACCTGCTCCATGCCGGAAACCGCCGAAGAGCTCGCAGCCCGGGACGGGATCTCGCGTGAGGATTCCGACGCGTTTGCGCTGCGCTCGCATACCCGGGCGCTCGCCGCCATTGACGATGGCCGGTTCAGCGACGAGATCGTGCCGGTGGAAACGAAGGAGGGCGTAGTGAAGACCGATGAGGGTCCACGCCGGGAAACCAGTATCGAGGCCCTGGCGAAGCTGCGGCCCATCGTGCGGCCCGGCGGGGTGGTGACCGCCGGGAACTCCAGCTCGCTGAACGACGGCGCGTCCGCCGTCGTCGTGGCCAGCGCTGACGCTGTCCGCCGGCTCGGGCTGAATGCCCGGGCGCGGATTGTCGACGGCGCCTCCGCCGGGGTGGCACCTGCCGTCATGGGTATCGGTCCGGTGCCTTCGACGCAGAAGGTGCTGGACCGGGCGGGCTGGTCGCTGGGCGACATCGACGCGGTGGAGCTGAACGAGGCCTTTGCCGCCCAGTCGCTCGCCTGTATCCGGGCCCTGAATCTGGACGAGTCGATTGTGAACCGCGATGGAGGCGCGATTGCCCTCGGTCATGCGCTGGGGTCGTCCGGGTCCCGGCTGACGGTGACGATGCTGAACCGGATGGAACGTGAAGGTGCCTCGAAGGGCCTGGTGACCATGTGTGTGGGACTGGGCCAGGGCGTCTCGATGCTGCTGGAGCGGGTGTAGGCGCGTATCTAGGGGGCGGAGGGCAACTCGTTGACATGTTCCGTCTCCGGGTACGGATATGTCCTTTGGTGGAAGTTAAACTTTGAGGGGCCCCTGGAATCCAGAGGCCCCTCAAAAACGAGTTTACTTAGCGGTTATTGATCCAAGCAGCTCGGTCAGAGAAGAAGTCAAGAATCGGTTCGTAAAGGACTACAAACTGGCCGGCTTCGGCTGTCTTGTTCTCGAAGCAAACATCACCGGTGGCGGTACCGCCGGGAGCGACCTGCCCGGTGGAGAGCTGGTTGTCGCTACCCATGAAGGACGGATCGTTGATGGTGCCTGACGGTGCCTGCAACTTCCAGTCGTATGCGTTAAAGTCGATGGTCTTGTCCGAGGTATTCTGCAGCGTCGCCGTCGTGCACAGAGTTGCACCAAGCGTCGCGTCGCCATCCATCAGAGCGGTAGAGGTTACTGAGACCTTGCCCAGAGTCAAGGCATCTCCGCCCTGCCCGACCACATCGTTCTTCTCAGCGCCGGGGAAAGCCGGCGCTGCATCTTCCGCGGGTGCCTGTTCGGCGGGAGCACCTTCGGCGGGAGCGGCTGCCGTGTCCGAAGCCGAATCGCTGTCATCGCCACCGCTGGTGGCAACCGAAATGACGATGATGAGCAAGAGGATCAGCCCAAGGATGAAGCGCTTCTTCTTGAACCAGGGTCGGTTGGCCTTCTTGTAGGCCTTGTCGGCTGCGGCACGTGCTTTGGCGTCGCTCTTGGTTTCCGTCGACTGGATGTTTTCAGACATCGATATTCCGTCTCATTCTCAGGTAGTTAATTGGTGGGGGTAATCTCCCGCTGGCAACTAACGTGCTGAGCGCGCAAGGCATAATTCACTTGACGGTAATTCCCCCAGAGCGAGTGTACCCCAGCTTTATGATTTGCTAGGAATGTCAAAAGACGAGTCGGAATTCCGATGGAACGTTGGGCGTAGGAATGTCCGTGTCGTCGTTTAGGCTTCAGCCCATGACCGCCTTGATCTCCCACACGACCTTTGACAGCCTCGATGCCTACGCCCAGTCCGTGTTCTGGGCCCAGGTGCTCGACTTCCGCGAAGATCCGCAGGATCCCAACCAGCCCGACGACGACGAGTGCATGATTTTCTCCGCTGACGGCTCTCAACGGTTGCTGTTCATCAACGTTCCGGACCGCAAGCAGGTCAAGAACCGGGTGCACCTGGACCTGCAGCCTGCAGAAGTCGGCGGCCGTGACCAGGAGCTCGCACGGCTGCTGGCATTGGGAGCCACCGAAGTGGATGACCAGCGCCGACCGGATGGAACGGGCTGGGTGGTGCTGGCCGACCCCGAGGGCAACGAATTCTGCATCCTCCGCAGCGAGGCGGAACGGTCCGCCTGAGGCCGGCGGGCCGCTCTGCCTGCACCGGCCCTGTTGCAGGAAACGGCACCCGTCGGGTGCTGGGAGGCCTGTGTGCTGGAACGGGCGGGCTAGGCGCCGTCGTTCCGGCCGCGCAGGCCGGCGATTTCCCTGCCGTATTTAGCGGCAGCCGTCTCTGCCTCGCTTTTCAGGTCCGCCGCCATCTCCTTGAAGGGATCAAGGGCGGGGTTCAGGCCGACGAGGGTGAAGGGGCGCTCCACAACTCGCAGGTCCAGGCCCCCAGACGTCTTCCAATACCCGACGCAGCCAAGGAGTCGAATGGTCCCAACCCTCCCGCGGGGTACCGGGAGTGTAGTTTCCACCCTGCGCCGTGACCAGAACGGCAGGCTTGCCGCGGAGTGCGGTGCCCTCCGGGTCAATACGGGGATCCGTATACGCGAGGTCAAACCAGGTCTTGAAGTGTTGAGAAACACCGAAGTTGTACAGCGGGACGGTGAACAGGAGGGCATCGGCGCTGGTCACTTCGTCGGCCAGCTCGGTAGCAAAGGCAAGAGCCTGGTGCTGGGTCTCCGTGCGCTCCTCTTCCGGGGAGAAACCTGCCGTGACGGCTTCCTTCCAGATGGAGGTAGGGATGGGGTCTGCGGCGAGGTCGCGGCGTATGACGCTCGAGTCAGGGTGGGTGGCCACCCATTGCTTCTCAACCAGGTCGCCCAGGGTACGGGTGGCCGAGATGGCCGGAAGAATACTGGCATCGAGACGGAAGAGCGTCATGGGATCTCCGATCAAAAGTTTTTATAGTTGCTCTGTTTTTCAGAGCGATAGGCCAGAGGCTACCACGCTAGAATCGAAGAATGAATACCGGGCCAAGCGAACCGCACGCATGCGATGCTGCGGTCAGTCTTGCCTTCTCGATCCTGGGTAAGCGCTGGAACGCCATGATCGTGGATGCCCTTAGTGCCGGCCCCCTGTCCTTCGCGGCCCTGCGCCGCACAGTGGCGGGCATCAGTGACGCTGTCCTTTCAGACCGTCTGACCGAGCTGGCTGAAGCCGCCCTGTTGTCCCGCGTGGTGGAACCCGGGCCTCCGGTGGCTGTCACCTACACCCTCACCCGAAGCGGCGAACAACTCGTGCCGGTGCTGCGTCAGCTGGGTCAGTGGGCATCCATGAACCTGCCGCATCCCTCGGCGTAATAACCTACCCCCGCACCAGCTCCAGCATCCGCCGGATAATTTCTTCGCCGGCCAGAATCCCGCGTGCCTCGGTGACGTGCAGGTGCGGATCGAGGTAACCGGCGTCGTCCAGTTCCCCGTGCGCGGGACGGAAGGCGACGTCGGCGCACTCCAGCATCGGGCGGTCCAGCAGGGAGTCCCCGGCAGCGATGATGCGGTCAGCACCGATCCGGCGGGCAACCTCGGCCACGGCCTGCTGCTTGGTCACCGGAGTGGGCACGCAGTAGAGCTTGCGGCCCTGCAGGGAGACAGTCCAGCCGCGCGCATCGCACCAGTCCTCCAGAGCCAGCAGGAACTCACCGGGCAGCGCGTCCCGGTCCACAATCGCGTAGGCGAACAGGTCCTCGGCGGAACGCAGCTTCAGAATCCATTCATGGAACTCAGGACGGCCCAGGTAGGCCTCGATCTCGGCAAGCGGCGCGCATCCGGAGGTGAGGAGGCCGCGGACGGAAGTCTGCCAGTCGGCGTCGGGCTCCCCGTGATGGAGGATGACGCCGCCGTTGGTGGTGACCGCGTACTCCGGCGCCGGCCCGGGCAGCTGGATGCGCCGGTACTGCGCCACGGTCCGCGTGGTCACCGGGACAAACACCGCAGCCTCGGCAGCGGAGACCAGCAGCGCCTCGGCGGCACGGGTCATGAAGGACAGCGGCTTTCCTTCATAGACCTCGGACACAACCATCGCCGGAGCTCGGGCATCCTCGGTGTTCAGGAACAGTGCGTTGGCGGAATAGATCAGGGTACGGTCCAGGTCGGACGCGAGCATCGTTTTCACGCGTCGGCCCCCGGAACGCCGGCACCGGCAACGGCCCGGCCGTCGGCGCCCACGGCACCTGCGGTGAACCGCGGATGAATCAGGCCGACGCAGCTGAACGGCAGATCCGGCACCTCCTCCACAGGTACGCCACGCTGTTCCGCCAGGAGCAGCACATGCGCCACATCCTCCAGCGCGTCCGGATGCACCAGCACCTTCCACGGCACCCGGCGCAGCAGCACACGGGTGGTCTCGCCGACACCGGGCTTCACCAGGTTGACGTTGTGGATGCCGTATTCCTCGCTCAGCCGCTCCACCGCCTGCCAGCCCACCCAGGTGGGGGTCCGGTCGGCGTGCACCAACGACGCCGCGGCAGCCTCGGCTTCGGGCCGCACGTCGTCGAAATGGGACTCGATCGCGGTCAGGAAATCCCGGGAGACATCGGCAGTGGCCAGGTGCGAGTAGAACTTGGCCCCGTGGAAATCGTGCGGCGCGATGAGGTCCTTGTTGAACACCGTGCGGGACACCAGCCCGGAAACGGTTGAGTTCAGGCAGGCCGAGGGAATCAGGTAATCCTCGCGCGTGCCGAACAGCTCCACCGAGTGGCCGGGATCGGCCAGCACCGCGAGCTCCGAGGAGAACCGCACGCCGTCGCTTGCTTCGAACTTCTCCAGCGCCGCGGTCAGTTCGCGGGTGATCGCGCCCTTGCCGGTCCAGCCGTCCACGAACAGGATTCGCTCAGAGGCGTAGGTGCGGGCCAGATAGCGCAGCGCGGTCTCGTCCATGCCGACGCCGCGGACAATGCTCATGGTGTAGTGCGGCAGGTCCAGCCCGTGCATCCGCTGCGCCCAGCGGCGCATCAGAATGCCGATGGGGGTGCCGGCCCGGGCGAGCGACACCAGCACCGGCTCCCGGTTCCGGGCAGCCAGCGCCAGTTCAGTCACGGTGCCGACGGCGGCGGCCACCCGCGGCGCGGAACGCCTCAGCGCCTCCTCGTACAGGTCCTGGTACTGCGCCGACGGCAGGTATTCCATGGGCAGCGACTCGGCGTAGTTCGCCCCGCCGGACTGGATGGCGGCTTCGCGCTCGGCGGTCGGGGCTTCCAGCGCCGCGTCGCGCAGATCCTTCAGCAGCCAGGTCACATCCTCGGGCGCATAGGAGCCAAATTCGGGTCCGGTCAGCGGCACCGCTGCGGGCACGGCGGCCGGTCCCGTCCAGTCCTCCGGCGTGGGGACATCGGCCGGCAGCAGCACAACGACGACGGCGCCGGTCACCGCGCGCAGGGCTTCGGTCACGCTGCCGGGACCGGTGATGGAAGCAAGGTCGGTGCCGGGCTCGGGCAGCAGCACAATGCTGCCGAAACCGGTCCCGGCCGCACCGGCGGCAGTGCCGTCCGCACCAGCAGTGCGGTCCGCACCCACGGCGTCCGGGCCGGCCGCACCCACGGTGTCCAGACCGGCACCAGTCCGCCGGGCTCCGACGTTGTAGGCATGCCGCGGCCCGGGGCCGTCCTCGGTCACGTCATGGCTGGCGAAGGCCACGGCGTTGGCAATTGCGTAGTCCGACCGGTCGATTGGGACGATGGGGGAGCGGGTGGTGGTGGAGAACCGGACGGGTACACCGGGCAGGGCTTCGGCCAGGGCGTTGGCAATGGTCAGCGGCACATGGATGAATTCCTCGCAGCCGAGCACCAGCACCGGCTCCGCCGGATCCGGCAGGCTGGCGGAGATGCGCGAAGCGATGAGGGCCAGGCTCTCGGCCGAAACGGCTCCGGGCAGGGCGGCAGGCAGGGTGCCGAGGTATTCCGACGAGACGCCTGCACGGTTGCCGAAGCGGTCACTGCGCAGGCCGCGCGCAGCATCGGAGTAATCCAGCACGGTCACGGGTGCCGGATCGACAACCCCGGGACCGAACTCAGTAGCCTCAACCTGATCCGGGAGTCCGCCGATCAGCCCCTGGGCCCGGGCCAGGAGATCCTCGCCAAGGTCAATGCGGCCGGTGCTCAGCGCAACCACCCGGATGCTGCAGCCCAGCTGTTGGGCCAGCTCATCGAAACGTGCACGGTCGGCGTCGGAACGCAGATCGATCAGCGACGCCACCACATAGAGCGGATGCGGCGCGGCGGCGTGCAGTTCGGTGATGGTGTTGATGACGGTGGCGCCGGTGCTGAGCTCATCGTCCACCAGCACCACCGGTGCCGGGCTGTTCAGCAGCGCCGGGTCCACGGGCAGCAGCCGGTGCGAGGTGGCATGCGAATGCGCTTCCTCAAACGAACCGTAGGCCACGGCGTCCGCGGGGGCATGCCGGGTGGAATGGATGTAGTAGGAGCCCAGGACGTCGGCCACCAGCCGGCCCAGCCCTGTGGCGGTTTCCGCGTAGCCGACCGTCACAACATCGGGGTGGGAAATCGGCAGATCCCAAAGCTGTTCGCGGGCATGCTGCAGCCGGGTCCGCGGGGACCGGGCGGCAGCAGAGCGGGCACGGCCAGCGCTGTCACGTCCCGCACTCGTACCCGGCCCGCCGTCGTCGTCCGCCGGCGCTGTCCCGTCCTCGAGAGCCGCAGCGAGTTCGGCGGCGGCACCGCGCAGCACGGCGTCGTCCACTGTGCTGCCCAATGCCGCACCGGCGAGGGCGCCGAGCAGCTCCCCGGCGGCCAGGACCACAGCCGGTTCGGTGGGCACGTGCTTGGCCAGCACCCGGGAAACGAGCAGGTGCGCGCGCCGCGGATTGCGGCGCAGCGCCAGCCCCACCAGATCCTCCACCGGCAGGAGGGCCGCCGGATCCGAGGTGATCCGCACTCCCAGGGCCTCGTGGACAAATCCGCCGGTCCAGGGGTGCTGGTTCAATTCATGCTCGCTTCCAGAAGATCTACATAGCTGATGTCGGGGGCCGCGACGCCGAACGCGGCAGCCCGGACGAGGGTGGAAGCTGCCCACGCCTGATGGGGTTTCATTTCGTTCATCTTGTTGCGGTACGGCGACGCCGCGGCGCCGCCCCCGGCCGTGCCGGAAATATGCAGGGCGTCGAGGTACGCCTCGTGGCTGACCACGGACATCGCGTGGACCAGGGGAACATGCGAGGGGTGGATGACCGTCTTGCCGAGCAGACCGTTCGCCTGGTCCAGTTCGATTTCGCGGATCAGTCCGTCCAGGTTCGCGGTCAGCAGGCGCTGGCGCAGGTCCAGTTCGTCGGCATCTGCGAACGGGGTAGAGCGCAGCATCGGGCGCATTAGCCGTTCCCCGGAGCTGTAGTGTTCCCAGACCGGTCCGCTGATGATGAAGCCGTCGGGCCGGCCGAAGGTGTTCACGATGTCACCGATGACCGCGGAGACCACCTTGACGTCATAAATGGTCAGGTCACGGGAACGGCGTAGCCCGTAGGCGCTGGACATATCCGTGGCGCCGATCCGCACGGCCAGGATGTCCTGCCGGTTCGCTTCGAGCACCTCGAGGATGCCCGTGAGGGTGGCGGACCGGGTTTCGGCGTGGATCATCAGCGGCGATTCGAGGATGGGCATGGCACGCAGCGGCCGGGCATTGGGATCGTAGGCCCGCCGGGCGTCGTTCACAGTATGCAGGGCGTCGAGGAAACGCTGTGCCGTGCCGGAGGTGTTCTCGAATTTCGGCAGCACGAATCCCGTGAGGACGTCCAGGGCGGGACCGCTCCGCTCGGCCAGGCTGAGGAGCTGCTCGGGGGTGCGGACACGGACGAAGAGCATCAGGTCTGCGGTATCGCCCGTCCGGCGGGCTGCGGCACTGTGAAGCTGTTCGAGGGCGTCCACCACATTGGTCTCCGCGGCGGGGACCTCGGCGTCGGCAATGGAATCCTCCAGGCAGAGGACCATGCTGACGGCACCGCTGGCGGCCTGCCTGCGGATGTCCTTGACCAGGTCCGGCCGGGTGGCTGGACAGTACAGGGTGGCACCGAGGGCACTGGCCAGCAGTCCGGGATCTGTTTCCAGGGTCAGTTCCTGCGGCGGGAGGTGGAACAAGCGGGCGGTCTCGGGTCCGCTCAGAAAAGAGAAGTGACGCACGGGGCTCAGCGGTTCCTGCCGGGGAAGGAGGCAATGGTGAAGCCGAAGGCCTCCCAGATGGCCTTGAGTTCCATCCCGTAGGGCATGATTTCGGCGCGCAGTTCCAGCACCTCGCCGATCCGCAGCACGGACAGGACATAGAAGGTGCGTTCCCCGGCCTTGGGCGGAATGGTGACGGACTGGCCGTTGTAGATGCCCACGGTCATGGTCTGCTTGGGCTGGGGGAAGAACAGGGCGCGGCGCAGCAGCCCGGCGTGGCGCAGGGGAATCAGCGCCAGATCGTCTTCATAGCCCACCAGCGGCCGGTTGCCCGGAGTGTCGACGACCGTGCCCTCCAGGGTGCCGCGGTCCAGCGGACCCGCAGGCATGCCGCCGGTCGTGTATTTCCGGTCTTCCCAGACCGCATGAATGGTTCCGCTGATGGCAAGGCTGCCCACGGCGGATTCCATCGGCGTCAGGCGCAGCACGGGATTGTTCCGGTCCAGCATGCGCACGTCACGGATGCCCGGGGCCGGGAACAGGCGGGTATGCAGGGGCGCGGGAACGGTACGGGCGGGTGCCGACGGCGTGCCCGACGACGGCACGGACGCCGCCGACGCCGGCCGCGACGCGGAGCGGGTGGAGGCGGCCTCGGCGTTGGGCGACAGGCCCAGGGAGAGCGACGGCGACGGCGGCGCCGGCGGCGCAGGACGGGTCGGTGAGGACAGCGTGAGGGACCCCGGCGCTGAAGCGGGGGGAGCCGGCGTCGTTGGCCGCGGCGACGTGCGTGGGGGCGTTGCCTGCGGCGGTGTGGCCGGCGCGGGCGTCGAAGCAGGAGCCGCAGGAGCGGAAGCAGGCGCGGCAGCGCGCGGCTTGACCCGCCGGCTCAGGAAAGGCAGGTCGGTACGCACATCCGAGGAACGGTTAACCGCCATCGCCTAGAGATCGAATCCGAAGTCGCTGGCCAGTCCGCGCAGCCCGGTGGTGTAGCCCTGGCCCAGGGCACGGAACTTCCAGTCGCTGCGGTGGCGGTACAGCTCGCCGAACATCATGGCCGTGATGGCGTCACGGTTGGCTGCGGGCAGATCAAAGCGGACCAGTTCGGAGCCGTTGGCCCGGGCCACCCGGATGTAGGCGCTGCGGACGGCGGCGAAGTTGCCGGGGCCGCGCATCTCGGGGTCGGCATATACGGCGAAGACAATCTTCGTGACGTTGTCGGGGACCCGCGAGAGGTCGACGTCGATCTGTTCCTCGTCCTCCTCGCCGGCAAACTGCACGGAGGCATCCGGGCTGGCGATCTGGTTGAAGAACACCAGATGCGCGTCCGAAAGCACCCGGCCGTCCGCGCCCAACAGCAGCGTGAGCGGAACCAGTTCGGCAGCGGGGCCGCGGCTGGGGATCACATCCCATCCCAGTCCCACCAGCACGGACGTCAGGCCCGGGTTTTCCGCGGTCAGGGCGGCGTTGGCGCCGGCCACCAGGGTGCCCATCAGCGCTCCCCGAAGGTCAGGGAAGAGGGGGAGAACTTGTCATCAAGGAACCGCCCGTGGGTGGACAGTTCGGCAATGGCACCGGAGCGGACCTGGTTTTCCAGGTCCCGGGCAATGCCTTCCAGGATGGTCAGCTGTTCAACGAGCAATCTGGTGGCCTCGGAATCGTCGGTCCGCTCCCGGTCGTTCAGGGCCACGTAGGCCCGCAGGGGAGTGGGGAGGTAATTGGTAATGATGGCGTTGAGCAGCACCCGCTGCTCGGTGGAGGCACCCTGGGCGCCGACGTACTGGACCAGCGGCACCAGAATGTCGTCGATCTGCCGGACCATGGAGGACACCAGCGTCGGCAGCGCGGCACCGGCCCGCCGGACGGCGATGCGCAGGTTCCGCAGCGAATCGGCGGTCTCCCGGTGTTCGGCGTCGGGGCCCGACGCCGGCGCGGCAGGGGGCAGCCCCGATGCCGGTTCGGGTTCCGGCGAGCCGAAGAGCGAACCGAAGAACTTCACCACGGCCGTTTCCTCAGCATCGGAGCTGCCCTGCCCTGCATCTAGCGGGACTCGCTCTGGCGGGAGCGTTCCAGGTAGGGCTTGGCCTGCGTGATGGTGGACTCCAGGGACTTCACGGTCCCCTCCATGTTGCGGGCAGCCTCGGACCGGAACGTGTCGATCGCGTCCATGGTCTGGTACACGTTGTCGAACGCCTTCTGCAGGGTTTCCACGCTCACGCCGGAGGTGGACGCCTGCTGGTGGATGCGGGCGGTCTGGTCCTTGAGCATTTCACTGGTGCTCAGGATCATGTTGTTCGTGGTGGTGTTCACCGCATCGATCTGGTCCAGCACCATCTTCTGGTTCGCCAGGGCACCGGCCACGATCACGGCGGTGCGCAGGGCGGAAATGGTGGTGGTGCGCGCGCGTTCCACGCCCTTGATCAGTTCCACGTTGTTCTTGCGGATCAGGTCCATGGCCAGGTAGCCCTGCACGGAGACGGCCAGCTGGGTGAGGATGTCCTGGCGGCGCTGGCGGATGGGGAAGAGGACGTCCGCTTCCAGGGCGTTGGCCTGCTCAATCTGCCCGGAATTCTTGAGCTCGTCCACCTTCTGCACGGCCGCCGCATCCAGCGACTCGGCGAGCACGGAGTATTCGCTGAGGGTCTGCATGGTCTTCCACAGCTCCACCTTTTCCCCGGCGAGGGAGGCGTTGTCCTTGAGCAGCTCATCCTGGCCGGACATCAGGGCCTTGATGATCTTGTCCAGCTGGACCTGCGCCGACTCATACTTCTGGAAGTACTTGGCGAGCTTGTTGCCGCCCGGGATGAAGCCCAGGATCTTGCGTCCGGTGCCCAGGTTCGCCTGGTTGGGGGTCAGGTCCTCGACGGTGGTGCGCAGGTCTCCCAGAGTGACGGCGACCTTCTTCTGCGCGTCGTTGCCGGACTTCTTTGCCCCGGCGACGGAGGTGGAGGAACGCTCCAGCAGGCGGGAGGAGTAGCCGGCGGACTGCACCATTTCCGCGCCGGCCAGCTTGTTGATGGAATCCACCTGTGCGGTGAATTCCGGGCTGCGCGCATCCAGCTTGGACACTTCCTCCATGAAGGACTTCGCCTGCGCGGCGATTTCGACGCGGCGTTCCTCCGGCACCGGGACCATGCCCGGGGCACTCTCGGGTGCAACCGGAGCGGGCGGTTCCGGAGCCTTCAGCACCAGGGCGGCTTCGGTGGCGTCCGGGGGAGTCAACGGTGTGGTCATGGTCCAGCCTTTTCTTCGGTGTCTACGGATGCGGGGAGTGTCCCGGCCTGCGGAACACTCCCCGCAGGGTGTAACTGAAAGCCCGAGCTTAGCTCAGCTGCACGCCGAAATCGGTGGCGATCCCGGCCAGGCCGGTGGCGTAACCCTGGCCAACGGCCTTGAACTTCCATTCGCCGTTGTTGCGGTACACCTCGGCGAAAATCATGGACGTTTCCGGCGCAGCGTCTTCGCTGAGGTCGAACCGGACAATTTCGCTGTCGTTCTCCTGGTTGATCACGCGGCAGTACGCCCCGCGGACCTGGCCGAAGTTCTGGTTCCGGACCTCGGCCTGATCGATGGAAACCACAATGACCACACGGTCGACGTCGGCCGCCATCTGCGTCAGGTCGAGCAGGATCTGTTCGTCGTCGCCTTCGCCGGCGCCCGAACGGTTGTCGCCCAGGTGGGTGACGGAGCCGTCCTTGGCTGCGGGCTGGTTGTAGAAGATGAAGTCATCCGAGGACCGCACCTTGCCGTTGGCGGCGATCATCAGTGCCGACGCATCCAGGTCGAAGGGATCGCCCGTGGTGGTGCGCGGGTCCCAGCCCAGGCCGACGACGGCCTTCTGCAGTCCGGGATCGGTCTTGGTCAGGGAAAGGTTGTTGCCCTTGGTGAGGGTCAGACCTGCCATGGTGTTCAGCTCCTTGTAGACGAAGGGATGATTAGTCGAGGGCGATGCCGAAGTCGGTGGCAACCCCGTACAGCCCGGACGCGTAGCCCTGGCCGATAGCACGGAACTTCCACTCACCGCGGTTGCGGTAAATCTCGGCAAAGATCATGCATGTTTCTGCAGCAGCATCTTCGCTGAGGTCGTAGCGGACCACCTCAGTGTCGGTGTCCTGGTTGACCACCCGGCAGTAGGCATCGCGCACCTGGCCGAAGTTCTGGTGCCGGGCGTCCGCCTGGTCGATGGAAACCACAATGACCACGCGGTCGACGTCGTCGGTCAGGATGCTGAGGTCAATCAGGATCTGCTCGTCGTCGCCGTCGCCCAGGCCGGTGCGGTTATCGCCCAGGTGGACCACCGAGCCGTCCTTGGCGGACAGCTGGTTGTAGAAAATGAAATCGTCCTGGGAGCGCACCTTGCCGTTGGCGCCGAGCAGCAGTGCGGAGGCGTCCAGGTCGAACGGATCTCCGCTGGTGGTGCGCGGATCCCAGCCCAGGCCGATCACGGCCCGTTCCAGGCCTGGATCGGCCTTGGTCAGGGAAAGGTTGCTGCCTTTACTAAGCGTCAGGCTGGACAAGGTGCGCTCCTTACGGACGGGGGTGGTTAGAGCGAGCGGGCTGCCGTGGGGATCAGGTCCATGACGGTGCGGCCCTGGGCACGTTCGCCCAGTGCCTTGAAGCTCCAGCCGGACCCTTCCCGGCCGACCTTGGCCATCACCATGGCCGTGTGCGTACCGGCGTCGGTCAGCTGGTAGCGGGCAATCTCGGGGCTGCCCGGCGTGGAGTCGTCAACGAGGCGGCAGAAGGCGTTCTGCACCTGGTCGAAGGTCTGCCGGCTGTAGCTGGAGATGACGAACACGATGTTCTGCACGGCGGGGGAAACAGCTGACAGGTCCACGAGGATGACCTCGTCATCGCCCTCGCCGGCACCGGTGAGGTTGTCGCCGGTGTGCTTGGCGGAGCCGTCCTTGCTGGCGAGCTGGCCGTACCAGACCTGGTCAACAGCGTTGCCGTTCGCATCGAAGAAAATGGCCGAGGCATCGAGGTCCACTTCGGCGGCTTTCTTTCCGCCGAACAGACCGCGCTTGACCGGGGCAGCGGAATCCCAACCCAGTCCCAGGCGCGTCTTGCTCAGTGCGCCGCCGTCCTTCTTCGTCAGTGAAAGCGACTGACCTTTCTGCAGGCTCAGGCCCATGATTCTCCCTCGTTAGTTTGTGTAAACAGATTCTTTGGCAGCGCCGGACTTTGCGGCACGCTTGTTGCGCACGATCGAGGAGGTCAGGGCGGCGAGGATGAAGACGACGCCGATCAGGCCGGTGAAGACCTCGTTGATCTCGATTTCGATGGTGAGCAGCAGGATGGTCGCCAGGGCACCGATGGCCCAGTGGGCACCGTGGTCCAGGTAAACGAACTCGTCCAAGGTTCCCTGCTTCACGAGGAAGACGGTCAGGGAGCGGACGAAGATCGCGCCGATCAGGCCCAGGCCCAGGGCAATGATGATCGGGTCGGAGGTGATGGCGAAGGCGCCGATGACGCCGTCGAAGGAGAAGGATGCGTCAATGACTTCCAGGTAGAGGAAGAGCATAAACGCCGCCTTGCCGGTGGCCTTTACCAGGGCGCCGTTGCCGGACTTCGGGGCGAGTGCCTCGACGTCGTCGGCATCGAAGTCCCCGTCGCCGTCGACGTCGAACATGTCACCCAGGCCGGTGACCAGAAGGTAGGTGATCAGGCCGGCGGCACCGGCGACGAAGACATCGGTGGTGTGCTCGGGATCCGCGAGCGAACCGGCGGCCAGCAGGGCGCCGAGGCCGACGATCAGGGACGCACCGGTGACCTTGCCGATCTTGTTCATCGGGGTTTCCAGCCAGCGCAGCCAGCGGATGTCGCGGTCTTCGAACATGAAGTCCAGGAAAAGCATCAGCAGGAACAGCCCGCCGAAGGCGGCAATCTGCGGGTGGGCTTCATGCAGGAGGTAACCGTAGCTGCCGGGCTCATCCGGATCGCCCTTTTCGAGGGCCAGCTGCAGGGCTTCAATCGGGTTGATGCTGGCGGTGACGCCCACGATGACCAGAGGGAAGACGATGCGCATACCGACGACGGCAATCAGGATGCCCACGGTGAGGAACATCTTCTGCCAGAAGGGGCTCATCTTTTCGAGAATGCGCGCGTTGACCACGGCATTGTCGAAGCTCAGGCTGATTTCCAGGACGCCCAGGATGGCGCAGAGGATAAGTGCCTCTACTCCGCCATAGAAGAACGCCGTGACCAGCGCAGCGGCCGTGATAACAAACGACCAACCGAAAGTTTTGAAGAACACTCTGCTTGCAGCTCCTTCAGTTCCTGCGCGCAGCCGGTGGCCGGAGTATGGCAAAAACCAAGTAGGGGATGGGTACATCCGAAACGATTTAGGCTTCAGTATGTCGCACCCCGGATGCCACGGGCAACTACCGGCGGCGCTGTTCGCGGAGAGGGTAGCCCCAGGGCGGTTCAGGGCACCAGAGCGGCGGTGAACTACGGCGGCCCAGCGGCCTCCATGATTGGGAGGCGGGCCTCGTGGTCTGAAAGAATAAGGAAAGCCTACTTACCCGGGCACCCCTTTGAAGGAGGACTGCATGCAGGACGAAGTGTATGAAAACACGAATCCGGAACCGGTCATGAACATTCCGGCGGCCGACATCGTCAACGGCGGCGCGTCTGCCGCTCCGCCCGCCGAGGTGGATCCGGCCGAGGTCGCCATACTTGCCCAGGCCGAGGATCCGGGCACTGATCCCCTCCGGCTGCAGGAACTGGCTACCGACTATCCGCTGGCCCGCCCCGCGGTGGCCGCCAACCCGGCTGCCGGCCCGGAACTGCTTTCCTGGCTCGGTGCGCTGGGCGACGCCGGCGTGAACGAGGCGCTGGCCCGCCGCGGCGCGTAGCCTTTCCGCAGATCCAACATCCCGCCGCACAGTGACTGTGCGGCGGGATGCTGTCTTTAAGCGGTGGTTGCCGTCCCGGGTTTTGGGGGTGCCCGAGACTAGATCTCCGCGACGGCCACTATCGGGAAAGTGGGGGCCGTGGATCCGCCCGCAGGTTCCACGGTCAGGGCCACGGCGCCGGCCTTGTCGAGGTCGCCGCTGAGCCAAACGCTGACGTCGCCGCCGGAAAAGTGCTGATCCGGAATGGGCGTGTCGGCCTCAAGCAGCCACAACTGGTACTCGCGTCCTTCCCCGGGATCCGGAAGGCCGTCCGCGACGAACAGTGCCTCATCCTGCTCACGGGACACCACGAGGGTGGCAGAGTGTCCGTTGACCTCCACCTGGTGCGTGGCGAGGTCCGGGGCGCTGAGCAGCCGGTTCTCCTGCTCCTGCTGCTGGGCTGCCACCTCCGCCTGCTGCCGCTGCTCCGACTGGACTCCCAGGCTCCAGCCACCCACGGCAATTCCCGGAAGCAGGACTGCGGCTGCCGCGGCGGTCAGCAGGCGGCGGGTGCGTCGCCGCCGTCGTTCCTCGAGCGAGACGACGACGCCGGACGGGCGGGTCTCGACGTCGGTACCGGTACCTGTACCAGACGCGGTGCCCGCCTGGGGACCCTGTGCAGGCAGCGGCCGGGTGCCGTGGATGCTGTCCAGCACGGAGGCGCGCAGTTCAGGCGGGGGAGTCTGGGCGGAACCGGCGGCAAGATGCGCGGTGACCTCGGCGTAGCCTGCAAGCTCGGCCTGGCACGGCAGGCAGTCGGCCAGATGCTGCTCGAATTCGGCGCGCTCGGCCGGTTCCAGTGCATCGACGGCATACAGCGGAGCCAGCTCATGGAAATCCCCGGCGTCAACGCCGTTGCTGTGATGGTTCATGCCTGTCCCCCCAATGCTGACCGCAGGTTCTTCAATCCGTCCCGGATCCTGGCCTTGGCAGTGCCGAGCGGAACATCGAGGCGCACCGCAACCTCCTGGTGCGTATAACCCTGGTAATAGGCCATGGCCACGGCCTCGCGCTGGAGCGGGGTGAGGCTGCCCAGCCCGTTCCGCACCTCATGGGTGTTCATGCTCTGTTCCACTTCCTGCCACGTCTGGTCCGTCGAAGTTTCCGCCCGCTGGTCCTCGTAGGTCTGTTCCCGGTCCCGTTCCCGCGCCACCTGGCGAACCCGATCCACCGCCCGGCGGTGGGCCAGGGTGCATAACCATCCCAGCACTGTTCCCCGGCTGGCGTCGAAGCGGGCCGACTGCTGCCAGGCCATCAGATAGACCTCCTGGACAACTTCGGCCGCGATCTCCGGGGAACGGGTCACCCGCGCCGCCATCCCGTAGACCTTGGAAGAAGTGGCATCATAAAGGGCCGCAAAACTCGCTTCGTCGCCCTCACCGCAGCGCCGCAGCAGAGCCGCGAGCCCGGACGCGCCGCTGTCCGCGGTGTCCCGTGCCGCGGCCGCGTGCGGGTCGGAGAAGTCCGTCCCGCCGGTACCGGGGTCAGTCATGGGCTCCCACAGGTGATCCCTTCGGCGACGTCGCCCCGCCGCGGTAACGGGCGGGGATATCTTCGCTGAGAACACTGCCATACTCACCAGCCAATCGGCGACCCGCCTCCCTGCCGGAGCCTCCTGCGGCGTGCCGGACGGCAGGCCAGTAGCTGCCGGGGGATTTTGCGCTGCCGGAAAAGTTGTTCCATGCCCGGTATTCGGAACCGGGGAGCTAACGGACGGGTGGGCGGGGGCAAAAGTATTTTTCCGCTGCACCCATCCAAGCGCCGATCTGCTCCGAACCTTCTGTGTCTAACCACCGATGCACAGCACCTCGATGTGCACACCGACACGACGAAGGAACGATCATGAACAAGAAGATGCGCCTGCTTGCTGTCCCCACCCTGGCCCTGGGTGCGATGGCCCTGTCGACGGCCCCCGCGATGGCACACGGTGAAGACTCCTGGTCGAGCCAGGCAACGCTGAACACCATGAACAACTCCGGCACCACGGGCCAGGCCATGGTGGAAGTGCACGGCATGGAGGCCAAGGTGACGGTCAACGTCGCCGGTGCTGCAGAGACGTTTATGGACGGTCCCTTCCCGCACGCCCAGCACATCCACATCGCCGCCCAGGGCGTCTGCCCCGGACCTGACGCGGATACCGACGGCGACGGCGTCGTGAACACCACCGAGGGGCACCCCTTCTACGGCCACATCGGCAACTCCCTCACCACTGAGGGTGACACCAGTGCCGAGTCCGCACTGGCCGTGGAGCGCTTCCCGGGTGGATCCGCGTACACCTACGAACGCACCTTCGACCTGACTCCGGAGACTGCGGCGTCGCTGAAGGACGGATCCGCCGTAGTGGTAGTCCACGGTGTGGACCCGGCGCTGATGCCCGCCGCAGCAGCCGAGAAGATGTCCGACCTTGACCCGTCGCTGCCTGCCGCCGCAACCCTGCCCGCAGCCTGCGGCACCCTGGCCGGTTCGCAGATGGCGGCAATGCCTGAAGGCGGAGCAGATACCGGAGTGGAAAGCGCAGCGGACAACGGCAACACCGCCGGCATCGCCGTGGCCGGTGCCGGTGCACTGACCCTGGCCGGAGCGGTTATGGCCTTCCGCCGCCGCGCCCGCGCCTAGTTCCTAGCTGAGGCTCCGATCCCCATGACGGCATCGCGACACGGCCGCCGCGCAGGTCTCATGACCGGCGCGGCGGCCGCGCTTCTTCTGTTCACCGGATGTACCGGCACCTCCACACCGGAAGGAGGGGGACAGGCCAGCAACTCGACGGCTACTTCCTCCGCCGTTCCGGGCGGGTCTCCGGGCGAACCGGGCCAACCGGGCGAACTGTCGGGTCCGCCCTCCGGCCAGCCGGAGGCTGCTGCCGGCCAACCCCCTGTCCTGGCCGCTTCGAAACCGGTATCCCTGACCATCCCGTCCGCCGGCGTCGACTCGCCGCTCCTGCACCTTGGGCTGCGGGAAGACGGCACCCTTGAGGTCCCGCCTGTTCCACCCGGCTCACCGGCCAGCTGGTACACGGGATCGCCCACCCCCGGCGAACGCGGTCCAGCCCTGCTGCTGGGCCACGTCAATGCCACCGGCGGCGGTGCGGGAGTGTTTGCCAACCTGCGGACCCTGAAACCCGGCGACCGGATCGAGATTGCCCGGGAAGACGGGACCACCGCGGTTTTCACCGTTGACCGGGGAGAGCAGTACGGGAAGGACAGCTTTCCCACTCTGGAGGTCTATGGAAACACCGAGGGTGCGGAACTGCGGCTGATCACCTGCGACGGTTTTGACGCTGGCACCGGGAACTTCGACGACAACTATGTCGTGTATGCGTCGCTGGCTCCCTGAGTACCGCGTGTTAGGGTCTGGGGCGATATGTCATTGTTGGCTCGGGGGGACCACCATCATGTCCTTACTTCCGGGCGCTTGCGGAACCATCCTGGGAGAAGACATGAAACACTGCCTGTCCTGCGGCGCTGAACTGCTGCCGCCGTCGGAAATCTGTCCCGCCTGCCGCGCTCCGCAGTCGGCAGCTCTGTACGTTCCGGTTCCGGCAACGTCGGTCTTCGATCCGCCCGTGGTCGCCCCGACGGCGGGCTTTATCCCGTCGCAGCCCGCTGCTTCCCCGGGAACACCAGCAGCCCCACGCCCCGCCGCCCGGGATACGCCCGAAGTGCGTACCCGCAGGACGATCATCCTGGTGTCGGTGCTTGTCCTTCTGCTGGTCCTGGGACTCGCGGCGTACGCCGTCGGACGCGGCGGAACAGCGGAGAACGCAGTGGACACCGTGGCTTCCGGCACCGGGGGAGACGGAACGCGGTTCTCGCCCGTGCCTGCATAATCCCGTGCCTGCGTAATACTGGACTCGACTGTCGGCAAGGAGGCCGGGAGGAACGAAAGGATAGGCGCACGTGACGCACTCCCCGACCCAGGCATTCGAAGGATTTACCACGCTCCGGGTAACCGAAGGCGCGGACCGGGTCCACGTCCAGCTCCACCGGCCAGAGGTCCGCAACGCCATTGACTCGGCCATGGTGGAAGAACTGCACCAGGTCTGCAGCGTGCTGGAGCGGCAGCCGCGGATCCTGATTCTCTCCGGCACTGAGGTAGGCGGAAAAGGGGTCTTCGCCTCCGGGGCGGACATCAAGGAACTACGGGAACGGCGCCGCGATGACGCCCTGGCCGGAATCAACTCCGGCATCTTCTCCCGGATCGCCTCCCTGCCGCTGCCGGTGATCGCCGCCGTGGACGGATGTGCGTTGGGCGGCGGAGCGGAACTGGCCTATGCCGCGGACTTCCGGGTCGGTACGCCACGGCTGAAAATCGGCCAGCCGGAAGCGGGACTGGGCATCATGGCCGCAGCCGGCGCCACCTGGCGGCTGAAGGAACTGGTGGGGGAACCGCTGGCCAAGGAGATGCTGCTCGCCGGACGGATCCTGACCGGGGAGGAAGCGCTGGCTGTCCGGCTGGTCACCGAGCTTCATGACCCCGCCGGCCTGCTTCCGGCCGCCCATGCGCTCGCGGACCGCATCACGGCGTCGGACCCGCTGGCCCTCCGCCTGACCAAGGCGGCCTTCGCCGCCCCGCGCGGCGCCCATCCGCTGATAGACAACCTGGCCCAGGGCATCCTCTTTGAGTCGGACGCCAAGTTCGACCGGATGCAGGCCTTCCTCGACGGCAGGGAGAACGCCAGCGGCAGCGAAGAGCGCTGACGCCGTGTCCGTCCCGTCCGGGTGAGATCCCCGGCCGGAACACCGAACGGGGATTCTTCAGATAGGAAACGCCTCGCCGGGGGCCACGGTTTCCAGGAAGGTGCGGACCATGGCGGCGTGGTCCAGGGCCATGGCCACCGATACGACGGGTGCTGGAGACAGCAGGCCGTGCACGGTGTCCTCGCCGGGTATCAGCCGCCGGTCCACCAGGGTCTGCCCACGGCTGTGTCCGGCCAGCTCCACGCGGACCGGATAATCCTCCAGCACCACGGTCTCCGGGGCGGCGATCAGGCAGGCGGCACCGGCGTCGCCAATCGTGACCGGCGGCAGTGTGCCGTCGTTGGCGGTCACCGTGACGACGGGCTCCTCGCCCAGGATGCCGGCCACAGCCCGCGTCCGTGCGCCCGAGGCCAGCAGCGATCCCACCAGCCGGGCACCCGGATCGGTGGAGGCTTCCAGCAGCAGGTACTGCGGCGCATCCAGGGTCGCCAGCATAAAGACGTCCAGCCCGTACATGGTCACCGGCACGCCGCTGTCCAGCACCACGGCCAGCGCCTCCGGATCGTGCCACGCATTGAACTCGGCATGCGAGGTGGCGTTGCCGATCCCGGCCGATCCGCCCATAAACACAATCCGTTCCAGCTTCCGGGCGGTCAGCGGGTAGGCGCGCAGGAATACCGCCAGGTTGGTCAGCGGGCCGATCCCGAGCAGGGTCACCGGTTCGGCGGAGTCTTCAATGGTGCGGTGCAGCAGTTCGACGGCGGCCAGCGGAGAGGCCGGTGTGCTGCTGGCCGGCAGCTGCAGCCCGCCGATCCCGTTGGAGCCGTGGAACGCGTGGGCATTGCGGGTCTCATTGACCAGCGGCCGCTCAGCGCCACGCGCCACCGGAACGTCCGGCCGCCCGGCAAGATCCAGCACGTCCAGGGTATTGCGCAGCACCTGGTCGACGTCGGTGTTCCCGGCCACGCAGGTCACTGCCCGCAGATCGATGCGCGGGCTGCGCGCCAGGAAGGTCAGGGCCATGGCATCGTCCACACCGGTGTCGACGTCGGCAATTACGGGAATGCGGTGCGCGGAATCAGGGGAGGAAGGCATGGCGCCGTCTTTCGTTGAACTGCGGGGGATTACCGGGGAAGGTAATCAAAGAACACTGCCATTCTTCATGAAGGAGACAATCCATGTCACAGGCGCCGCTCCCTCCCGCCAGCGTTGCCGTCCTGGGCGGCGGGGTCCTGGGACTGTCCACCGCGGTCCAGCTGCTGCGCGGCGGGGCGGACGTGCTGCTGGTGACGGAAGCGGAGGTGGGCAGCGGGGCGTCCGGGCGCTCGCTGTCCTGGCTGAACGCGGGCGGCGGCTACGGCGAGGACTATTACCGGCTGCGGATGGCCGGCATCGACCGCTACCGCACCCTCCTGGCGCAGCACCCCTGCGTCGACTGGCTCGCCTTCGACGGAGGCCTGTACTGGGACGATGACCCGTTCACCGTCGTCGAGCGGCACAACACCCAGTCCCGGCAGGGCTACGACGCCCGGATGCTGGAGCGCGAGGACGTGCCGGGTTTCGTGCCCGGTGTTGACCCGGGCGTGCTGCCGCACCGGGTGCTGGCCAACCCGGGCGAGGGCTGGGTGTCCCTGCCGCACCTGGTCCGTCACCTGGCCGGGGAATTCACGCTGCGCGGCGGCACCCTGATTGAGCACGCAGGGCTGTGCACGGTGACCCGCGGAGCCGACGACGACGGCGTGCGGGCACGCGGGCTGCGCACTGCCGGCGGGGAGGAATACGCCGCCGACGCCGTCGTCGTTGCCTGCGGGGCAGGCATCCCGGCTGTCCTCGCCGCGGCTGGCATCGACCTGCCCGACGCGTCGGATCCGGCGATGCTGGTGATCAGCGAACCCGTGGAGCACGGGCTGCGTGCAGTGCTGAACACCCCGCGGATTTCGCTGCGCCCGCATCCCGGCGGGCGGCTGGCGATGGATTCCACCTGGTATCTGGACCGGGTGCAGCGCCGGAGGGATGGTGGCTGGGACGTGGACCCGGAGGTACCGGTGGAACTGGCAGCCGAGGCAAGCCGCGTGCTCGCGGGACACCCCGAGGTGGTGCCGCAAAGCTGGCACCCCGGACTGAAGCCGGTGCCGGGAGATGGTGAGCCGGTGCTCGGTGAACTGGACGCACTGCCCGGCTGCTGGGCCGTTTTTACGCATTCCGGGGCAACGCTGGGACTGATTGCCGGAGAGCTGGTGGCCGGGGAGATCCTGACGGGCCGCCGGTATCCGTTGCTGGAACCGTTCCGGGCGGAACGTTTCCGCTAAACCGGCTGTGTTTCCGCTAGCTGGCAGCCCTGGCCGACGGGCCTATTTCGACGGTGCTATTTCGACGGCGCAGCCAGCACCGGAGCGAAGGCCAGCTCAGCGGCACCGACCAGCAGCAGTTCCGAGCGCAGCGCGGCCCGGCGCAGCTGCACCCGCTGGCCCAGGCCGGCCATCGACTCTGCGGCAACGGCGTCGACCAGGCGCTGCTGGTTGGCCGCAAACAAGGTGCCGAGAAAACCGCCCAGGACGATGGCTTCCGGGTTGAAGATATTCACGAAGTTCGTCAGTGCCACCGCAAGCTGGTCCAGCTGCCGGTCCACCTCTGCACGGACTTCGGCGGTCTGCGGCTGTTCCATTGCGGCATCGAGCGTGTCCTGGTCGGCCCGGTCCAGCCCGAGCACGTCCAGCAGCCGGTCAAGGTTCACTTCGGTTTCCAGGCAGCCGCGGCGCCCGCAGTGGCAGGGTTCGCCGCCGCTGCGGACCAGGGTGTGGCCGAGTTCGCCCGCATAGCCGTCCGCTCCGCGCAGCGGTACGCCGGCAACGATGATTCCGCCGCCGATCCCGCTGGCACTGCCGTTGAGGTAGACGGCATTCCCGGTGTCAACGGCGGCACCGAAGAGGCTTTCCGCCACCGACCCCAGTGTGGCGTCATTGCCGGCGAAGACCGGCAGGTCCAGCGCCTGGGACAGGGGAGCGGCGAGGGGTTCGTTCCGCCAGCCCAGGTGCGGGGCCAGCAGTACGTGTCCGTCGGAGGTGCGGGTTAGTCCGGGCACGGCCACCCCTACGCCGGTGATCCGGTCCATGGCGGCCAGTTCCGGGGCCATGCCCGCCAGCACGGCACGGGTGATGCTGACCGTTTCCTCCACGCTCGGCGGGGTGAGGGTGTCATGGCGGACCCGGCGGTGCACCCGGCCGCCTAGACCCACCAGCCCCACGGTCACGGCGTCGACGTCGGGGTGGACCACCACGGCGGCCACCCGTTCGTTGGGGTGGACCAGCGGACTCGGGCGGCCGACCCGGCCGGCGGGGGGATCGGTTTCATAGGCCAACCCCAATGAGGTGAGATCGGCTGTCAGTGTTCCCACGGTGGAGCGGTTGAAGCCGGTGAGCCGGGTCAGGTCCGCCCGGGACAGCGGGCCGCTGCGGTGCAGGAGGGTCAGGATGCGGGAAAGGCTGGTGGACCTGTCGGTACCGCGCCCTGCCGGGGCCGGGGCGGGGGCGCTGAGGATGCCGCTGTCCACGTCTCGTGTTTCCTTCCCGGTAGCTCGTTCCCTTCAGCCTACCCGGCGTCGGACGCGCTTAGTTGAAGGTGGCAACAAACCTAATTTGATCCAGCGGTGGAGGTTGGCGAATCCGCGGAGTCGGGCCGGAAAACCATTGACACGCTCGCACTGCACCAATATGTTGTTGATTCCAACTAATTCGTGATCTGGAGTTCCCATGACAATGACGCCATCGCCTTCCGACCGTTTTACCTTCGGCCTCTGGACCATCGGCTGGACCGGAACGGACCCCTTCGGCACTCCCACCCGCGCGGCCCTGGATCCGATCAAGGGCATGCATAAGCTCGCCGAACTCGGCGCCTACGGGGTGACCTTCCACGACAATGACCTCGTTCCCTTTGACGCCACGGCGCAGGAACGGGACCTCATCCTCAAGAACTTCACCAATGCCCTGGCCGAAACCGGCCTGAAGGCACCCATGGTGACCACCAACCTGTTCAGCCATCCGGTCTTCAAGGACGGCGGCCTGACCTCCAATGACCGCTCGGTCCGCCGGTTCGCGCTGCGCAAGGTCCTGCGCAACATCGACCTCGCCGCGGAGCTTGGCGCGGAAACCTTCGTGATGTGGGGCGGCCGTGAAGGCAGCGAATACGACGGTTCCAAGGACTTCGCCGCCGCTTTCGACCGGATGCGTGAGGGTATCGACACCGCCGCCGGCTATATCAAGGACAAGGGCTACGGGCTGCGCATTGCCATCGAGCCCAAGCCCAACGAGCCGCGTGGCGACATTTTCCTACCCACCATCGGGCACGGGCTGGCGTTCATTGCCCAGCTTGAGCACGGCGATATTGTCGGCCTGAACCCGGAGACCGGGCACGAGCAGATGGCCGGGCTGAACTTCACCCACGGCATCGCCCAGGCCCTGTGGTCCGGCAAGCTGTTCCACATCGACCTCAACGGGCAGAAGTCGATCAAGTTCGACCAGGACCTGGTCTTCGGCCATGGCGACCTCACTAGCGCGTTCTTCACCGTGGACCTGCTGGAAAACGGCTTCCCGAACGGCGGCCCGCGCTACGAAGGCCCCCGCCACTTCGACTACAAGCCTTCCCGAACCGAGGGCTACGCCGGCGTATGGGAATCCGCCAAGGCCAACATGGACATGTACCTGCTGCTCAAGGAACGCGCGCTGGCCTTCCGTGCCGATCCCGACGTGCAGGAAGCACTGCAGTACGCGGGCATTGCCGAGTTGGCTTCGCCCACGCTGGCTGCGGGCGAATCGGTCACGGACCTGCTCGCGGATGCCTCCTCCTTTGAGGACTTCAACGCCGACGCTGCTGCGGAGCGCGACTTCGGTTTCGTTCGGCTGAACCAGTTGGCGCTGGAACACCTGATGGGTGCCCGCTAGGCTACCTGCGCACGGGACACCCAGCGCCACCACCAGCACCGATTCGTGCACTGCCGGCTCTTCCGGGGGAGAGCCGGCAGCAGCACCCGTTGAAAGGCCCGTTATGCCGCTCGTTGCCGGAGTCGACAGTTCCACCCAGTCCTGCAAGATCGTCATCCGCGACGCGCAGACCGGGGCCTTACTGCGCGAGGGCACCGCCCGCCACCCTGCCGGCACAGAGGTCGACCCGGAAGCGTGGTGGTCAGCGTTTCGAGAAGCCGCCGCCGCTGCCGGTGGACTGGACGACGTCGACGCCGTCTCCGTGGGCGGGCAGCAGCACGGCATGGTCTGCCTGGATGAGACCGGCGCCGTCATCCGGCCGGCCCTGCTCTGGAACGATGTCCGGTCCGCGGCCGCAGCGGACAAGCTGATCGCCGACGCCGGTCCCGACGGCGCCCGGTACTGGGCCGACACCACGGGGACGGTTCCGGTCGCCTCGATTACGGCGGCGAAACTGCGCTGGCTGGCGGAAAACGAACCGGAGAACGCTGCCCGTACTGCCGCTGTCTGCCTGCCGCATGACTGGTTGAGCTGGCGTCTGGCCGGCTTCGGCCCCGGCAGCGGCGCGGAAGGGCTGGCGGCACTGACCACCGATCGGTCCGATGCTTCCGGCACCGGCTACTGGTCCCCATCCACGGGGGAGTACCTGCCCGAGGTACTGGAACAAACGCTCGGCCATGTGCCTCAGCTGCCGCGGGTGCTCGGCCCGCTCGAAGCGGGCGGCCGCACTCCAGCCGGTGCGCTGATCGGTCCCGGTGCAGGGGACAACGCCGCTGCCGGACTTGGTGTTGCCGCCGGAGTGGGGGATGTCGTGGTCTCCATCGGCACCTCCGGTACCGTGTTCGCCGTCGTCGACTCCCCGGCGTCGGACGCCACCGGACTCGTGGCCGGTTTTGCCGACGCCACCGGCCACTTCCTGCCGCTGACCGCCACCCTGAACGCCTCCCGCGTGCTGGACGCGACCGCGGCCCTGCTGGGGGTGGATCTGAATGAACTGACCCGGCTCGCCCTTTCCGCTCCGGCCGGTGCCGGCGGACTGGTGATGGTGCCCTACTTCGAGGGCGAACGCACCCCCAACCTTCCGGACGCCACCGGTTCCCTGCACGGCATGACCCTGCAGAACTTCACCTCCGCCAACCTGGCCCGTGCCGCCGTCGAGGCTGTGGCGTGTTCCCTAGCCGACGGTTTTGCGGCCTTGAAGAACACAGGAGTCACCGCGCAGCACGTGATCCTGGTTGGCGGTGCTGCCCGGTCCGAAGCGGTCCAGCAGGCCATCGCTGCAATCTTCGAACTTCCCGTCACCGTGCCGCGTCCGGGGGAGTACGTGGCCGACGGCGCCGCCCGGCAGGCCGCTGCCGTCCTCACCGGCGCGTGGCCTGAGTGGAGCGACAGCGCTTCCGTGGTGGTGACGGCCGATCCCACTCCCGAAGTGCTGCACCGCTACCGGCAGGCTGCCAGACGTCCAGCGCTTCCGGCTGCCCGATAGGATCGGCCCATGACAACTTCCTTCGGCCCCAACGGGCGTCCTGTCTCCCTTGCGGCCGGAGATTACCGGGCCACCATCCTGCCCGTGGGTGCCACGCTCGCCGGACTGACCCATGGCGGCCGGGACGTTGTGCTGCCGCTCGCCGTGGATGAAATTCCGCAGGCCTTTTCCGGCAAGGTGCTAATGCCCTGGCCGAACCGAGTTGTCGGCGGCCGCTACACGTTCGAGGGCACCGAGTACCAGGTGCCGGTCAACGAACCCGAGACCGGCATGGCACTGCACGGGCTGGTGGCCTGGGATGCCTGGGACGTTGCGGAGACTTCGCCGGAGGGAGTGGTCCTGCGGCACCGGCTGATGGGCCAGCCCGGGTATCCGTTCCAGCTGGAACTGGAAGCCGTTTTTGAGCTCGACGCCGAGACCGGGCTGCGCGTTTCGCTTACTGCCCGGAACGCGGGCACCGGCCCGGCACCCTACGGTGTTTCGGCCCACCCGTACCTGACCGCCGACCGGATTCCGGTGGACCGCTGTGTGCTGGACGTGCCTGCCGCTCAGGTTCTCGGGGGTCCTGACCAGTCCGGCAGCCCTCTTGACCTGAGCGAACTGCGGAATACCGAGGGCACCGTGCTGTCGTTCTCAGCGCCCGAGCCGATCGGCGCACGTACGGCCGACCATGCTTTCACCGGCCTGCCCGACGGCGAGTGGCAGGTGTCGCTCACCGATCCGGAAACCGGGTTCGGTGCCGTGCTGTCGGCCGACGGCACGGGTGCGCCGTGGCTGCAGGTTTACACCGGGGAGAAGATGGACCGCCTCGGTGTCGCCGTCGAACCGATGACCTGCCCTCCGGATGCCTTCAACTCCGGGGAAGATCTGATTGTGCTGGCTCCCGGCGAGGAGCACCGGCTGTCCTACGGGATTACTGCTGTTACGGTCGGCCTGCATCGGTAGACTGCCCCGATGCAAACCTTGGAGACGACTCGCCTGCTTCTGCGCCCCTATGACGCCGGCGATGTCGATTTTGTCCTCGACATGTACTCCCGCATGGAAGTCCAGCGTTTCCTCGGTGCCGCTCCGAAGCTTATGAAGAACCTCGACGAGGCTCAGGCCCTGATCGAGGCTTGGGGTCGCGTGGAAGACGGTATCTGTGGTGTGTGGGCGGTGGAGGAAAGGGACACCGGAAAGCTGGCCGGGACCCTGCTGTTGAAGCCCATTCCTGCGTCGGGACCGGAGAGGCAACCTTCCGGCGATATTGAAATCGGTTGGCACTTCCACCCCGCGAGCTGGGGACAGGGCTTCGCTGCCGAAGCTGCTGCTGCCGTTTTGGAGCACAGTTTCAGCCTGGGGCTTCCCCGGGTAGTGGTCGTCATCGATCCGGCCAATACTGCCTCCCGGCGGGTCTGCGAGAAGATCGGTGTGGTTCCGCAGGGCAACACCGATCGGTATTACAACACCGTCCTGGAGCTGTTCACGGCCGAGAATCCGGGCTAGCGCGCTGGGTGGGTTTGCCGGGTTTACCGGGTTGCTGGGGATGGGACTTTGGGCCGGGATGATGCGACTGAGGGTGCATGGTCAGAACGGAGGTTCCACTTCCTGCCCGTGTTCCTCCCACTTGTGGTTCTTCCACCCGCCGGCCTTCTGCCTATCTTCCGTTCGCGGGTCCGTTGCCGGATCCGGCGGGCCGAGTTCCAGGAAGGGTTCGGTCCGATAGACCCGGCCGGTCGGCGAGGTCCACTCAATCACCCCTGGTGTGGGTTGGCAGGCCTTCCAATAACCCAGTGTCTTGAACCGGTGGTGCCGCCGGCAGAGATGTTCCAGGTTCCCATGGTCGGTGGGGCCGCCGCGGGCCCAGTCTGTGGTGTGGTCGATGTCCGAGTTCGCGGTGCTGACCCGGCACCCAGGGAACCTGCAGGTTCCATCCCGGGCCCGAAGCCAGCGGCGGAGCCCCGCCGGGACCTTTCTGCGGCGCCCCACCCCGAGGATTTCTCCGGTGTGCGGGTTCTGCGCCAGACCGGTCCATCCGGCTGCGTTGCGGGCTAGCCTTCGGGCCGTTTCGGCGCTGATGGGTCCGTAGCCGTGCAGTTCGGCCGGCTGATCGTCGGCACCGAAGAGTGTTTCGGCACTGATCAGGACCATGATTTCCGCCCTCGGGACGGCGCCCATGTCGTCGCAGCTGGTCCCGTCCGTGCCGGGCGAGCCGCCCGCCCGCCTTGCTCCACCATTTCTAGTGATTCGCGTTGGGCCTAGCGTGACGGCTCCACCCGCACCGCCGGCTTCAGTTACCAGCAGCGGGCCAGACGCGGCGGCTCTGTCCGCACCGCCGCTAACGTGCATTGCCCCGAGTCCGCCCATTAACAGTTGCGCCAGGATGTCGGCCCGCAGCTGGTCCGTAGTCCTCGGGTCGCCGCCCGCTTGCTCTCCCCGAGCCGCCGTGCTGAGGGTCGTGTAGATCTGCTGGGCTTCCTCGGCCCGTAGATGAGCCGACAGGCAGGACATGCCATCCTCCTCCCGGTTCAGGGTGACCTTGCGCTGCTCGAACGCGGACTGGTGCCGTTTGCTGATCGTCGCCGGGTACTGTTTCTCGCGCAGTCGCCGGGCCTTCGCCGAGAACTGCGCCCGGGTCTGCCCGGCTGCAGCGGCCAGCAGGCCGGCTTCGAATTCCGGCAGTGCAACGGGAAGAACGTTCTCGCACTGGTCCAACACCACCTGGGCGTGAGCGTAGCTAAACCGTCCCTCTTCCAGACCAGTCAATGTGGCGGCATGGGTGCTGCATAGGACGCGCGCTTCACTCAGCATCCGCTGACCGGTGGCCTGCGGAACGTGCAGGATGGTCGCGCATTCAGAGGCTGCGAGACTGAAGACCAGCCCGGGTTCGGCCTTGCCCCAGTCCGACTCGATGCCGTCCCGGAAGATCACCTCCATCCGGTTCATCAGCCGGGCCTGCTGCGCCTGCGCCCAGGAAATCAGATGCGCCACCCGTCCTAGAGCGTCTCCGACAGTTCTCTCGTCGAAGGCTTCAATGTTCTGTAGCGCCAACGTTCCTGTGAACCCGTCCGGGTACCCGTCGGCGGTGGAAGGCTCGTTAGCAGTGGAAGGGCTGGCTGCGGGTTCGGACGTATCATCGTCGGCAGGTTCGGCAGGTTCGGCAGGTTCGGCAGGTTCGGCAGGTTCGGCAGGTTCGGCAGGTTCGGCAGGTTCGGCAGGTTCGGCAGGTTCAGAAGTGGCAGTGGCAGTGGCAGGCTCGGAATTGGAAGCACCGGCGTCCGTGGTCTCTGCATCCGCGAGATCCGCACGGTAAACAGCCAGAGTGACCGAGGAGCAGGACGCCTCTGCGTCACCAGCCTGCCCGTCCGGCTGCTGGTCTTCGCCATCCTGCTCTTCGGTTATCTGTTCGGTGTTCCCGAGCTGATCCATACCTCAGGATTTCATCCCGCACCGACATTTCCGGCCCGAAAACAGGCCCAAAACGACGCTCACAAAAACTGGAAATACCTGTCTTTTGAACGCGACTACCTGCCTGCCGATCCCGTCGATCGAGGGGGCACTTTTCCCTGAGTTCCGCCGGCCGCCCTACGCATTCAGTCCGCAGGCGGTGAAAGGATTTCCACCCGGTTCCCGAACGGGTCCCTGCAGTGGAACCGCTCGTAACCCTCGAAGGTGTACCGGTCGGCCCAGGAAACCTCGAAGCCCTCCAGCGAGAGCCGGGCCCCGAGTTCCTCAAGTGCGTCCGAAGATTCCAGCACCAAGGCCGGGTGCGCCTTCTGCGCCGGAATAAAAGGGGAGTCCACTCCGAGATGGATTTCGGCCGCCACCGTGTCGCCGTCGAACGCCCGGAACCAGCAGCCTCCCCGCCCGGCGAGCGACGGCGGTTTTGCCACCTCGGTCAGGCCCAAGCCCTCGCCGTAAAAGCGTCGGGCCTGGTCTTCCCCGTCCTTGGGTATTGAAACCTGTACATGGTGAAGCCGCATGAATTCCCCCGAGTGTTCACTGATTGCAGTAATGAACCGAATTGTGCCAGAAGGTTGCGTTGACGGCTCCGGGACCGGGTTTCAGACTGGGAGCAGCACGTTCGCTGTCCGCCCAAGCCGCACCCCACCGAAGGCGCTTCCCATGGACAAGAACTTCCTCACCTATCCGGACTGGCAGGCCACCGCCGATACCCTGCACCTGTATCTGCAGGTGGCGGGCAAGGTGAAACTGGAACGCAGCTACCCGGAACCGGAGTGGGGCCACGTGCGGATGCCGCTGACCGTCCAGGGGATCGGCACCGGCATCATCCCCGGCCCGGACACGAACTTCGAGATCTATTTCAACCTCCGCCAGCACCACGTGGACGTCCAGAACAGCAACTACATCCGCACCCGGATCGAGCTCAGCGACGGGCTCAGTGTGGCCGACTTCTACCGCCAACTGATGGGAGCGCTGGAATTCATCGAAGCGCCCACCAGCATCAACACCGCGCCGCAGGAATTCTATGACCCGGTGCCTTTCGACTCCGACACCAAACACTCCACCTACGACAAACACGCGGTGGAGCTGTTCCTGGACAACCTGCATTTCGCGCACCGCTGCCTCACCCAGTTCCTGGGACCGGTGCGGGGGAAGGTCTTCGCGCCGTCGTACTGGTTCGGAACCATGGACCTTTCCGGAACCATCTTCAGCGGCCAGTCCGAGCCCTACCCCGGAAACGGCGTCATTCCCGTGAACTGCTTCGATGAGAGGTTCTGTGAATTCGGTTTCTGGCCGGGGGACCCGTCAGCTCCGGAACCCGCGTTTTACGCCATGCCGTATCCGTTCCTCGCCAACATTGGCAGCTACGGCAGCATGCTGGCCCCGGATAAAGCCGAATTCCGCACCACATCCAGCGAATTTTTCCTTACACTCAAGGACGCGTTCTCCTACGCCGATCCGCAGCGGGCAGTAGTGGATTTCTGCCGCACCACCTTCGACATCGTGCAGCGGATGGATAGGTGGAGCGGGATCGAATGGATCACCGAACCGCTGAACTACGAGAGGCCGGATCGCACTTAGCGGGTGAACGGCGCGGTTAGCGGGTGAACGGAGGAAGCGGCTGCCGAAGCGCTCCCTCGCGGAGGAGTTTGAGGCGGATTTGCCGGGCGGTCCCCATGTGGTCGCGGGCTATGCGGCGGGCCGCCTCCACATCCTGGCTTTCGATGGCGCGGATGAGTGCGGCATGCTCGTCAAGAGCGGCATCCCAGCGCGAGTCCACGGACAATGTGGATTGCGGAGCGTGGACGAGGTGCGTGCTGAGCCGTTCCAGCAGATCGGTCAACACGGGGTTGTGGGCGCACTCCCATACAGCGGCGTGGAACTCCAGGTTGGTGGTGATCCGGGTGACGTCGTCCGGATCGCTGAGCTGGCGGTCCCGCTCCAGCAGGGCTTCGAGCCGCATCAGGTCCGTAAACTGGCGGGCCCGTGCCGCCTGCCCCGCGGCTTCTTCCTCCAGCAGGATGCGCATGTCGTAAATCTGAATGACCTGCGCCGGGTCGATCCGGGTCACCTGCAACCCGCGGGCAGCCCGCTCGAGCAGGCGTTCCTGCAGCAGGCGCGAGAGCGCCTCCCGGACCGGTGTCCGGGAGACGCCGAACCGCTGAGCCAACGTCACTTCCCGCATCGCGGTGCCGGGACGGTGCACGCCGGAGAGGATCTCACTGCGCAGGGTTGCGAAAATGCTCGCCCCGTCCATACGTGCTGATGCTGCTTGCGCCACTTGGTGTCCTTGGAAAAGATACGGAAATGAGCCGGAATTGACGGTCCCCACACTACGGGAGCCCAGGCCGGGCACCGGCCCGGCACGGGAGGTCAGGCCAGGGCACCGGCCCGGCGGCCGAAGACACAGCCGGCAGCAAGGCCTGAACCGCCGGGGTAGTTGGTGCTGAACAGCCCGCCAAGCATCTCGCCGGCAGCGTACAGTCCCGGGATGTGGTTGCCGCCGGCGTCGAGCACCCGGCCGTGCGTATCGCCCTTGACCCCGCCGAAGGTGAACGTGATGCCGCAGGTGACGCCGTAGGCATAGAACGGCCCGGTTTCCAGCGGAACCGCCCAGTTGCTCTTCACCGGTTCGGTCTGCGCCGACCGGCCGTCAAGCACGTTTGGGTCGAACTCGACATCGCGGTCCACGGAGGCGTTGAACGAGGTGACGGTCTTTTCCAGTGCCTCCGGATCAATGCCGACCTTTGCCGCCAGCTCGGCGATGCTGTCGGCGGTTTCCACGGAAACGCCGGGCATGTCGTATTCCTCGGTCCGCAGCATCGGCCGCAGCGTGGCGTCGAATATCTGCCAGGCAACCGATCCCGGCTGGCGAAGGATCTCGCGGCCGTACTTGGCATAGGTGTAGTTGCGGAAGTCGGCGCCCTCATCCAGGAACCTCTCGCCGTCGCGGTTGACGATGATGCCCAGGGGATAGCTCTGCCGCGTCAGGCGGTTGGTCAGTTCCCGGTTGCTTTCATTGTTCTCGGTGAAGGCATCCCACTGCACACTGTGGCAGGTGTTCCAGTCTCCGCCGCGGGCCGCGCCGGCGTCGAGGGCGGCGAGGATCATGTCCCCGGTGTTGCAGGGAGTGCCCCGCACCTTGGCGTTTTCCCAGCCCTCGCCCAGGTGCTCACGGCGCAGTTCCGGGCTGGATTCGAAGCCGCCGGCAGTCAGGACCACCGATTCGGCCGCGATTTCGTAGTCTCCCTCGGGACCTGAGACGACGACGCCGGTGACGCGGCCGCCGTCGAGCAGCAACCGGGTGGCGGGGCTCCCGTAGCGGATGTCGACGCCGTGCTCCCGGGCCACGCGGGTGTGGTCGGCCATCATGCCCTCGCCGCCGCCCACGTTGCCGACGTGCAGCCCGCCCCAGAAGAGGTAGCTGCCGTCAGGGCGCTCGTACGCCTGGCGTTCGTACATGAGCCGGTACTTCAGGCCCAGGCTGTTCAGCCAGCGGAGGGTGGACTGGCTTTCGGCAATGAGCACCTCGGTGAGCCCTGGGTCATTGCGGCCCTCGGTCACCTTGGCCAGGTCGGAGGCGTAGTTTTCCGCGGTGTACGGCGGGACCACGGTGGAGGCGTGCCGGTCGTCGGGTTCGATCAGGCCGGCGAGGTCCTCGAGGCCGTCGTGGACAATCCGCGTGGCTCCGGCGGTGTAGAAGCTGTTGCCGCCGGAAAGTTCCTCGGTTCCCTTTTCCAGCAGGATGACCGAACGGCCGCGTTCGGCTGCAGCGTGGGCCGCGGTGAAACCGGCATTGCCGCCGCCCACCACTACGACATCCGCGTGGACGGTGCCTGGATTCTCTGCCATTTCATCGCTCCTGTGATTCGGCGTATACGAATGTATACAGTGACGCTTGGAATGGCACTGAGTCTACGAGACTTCGGCACTTCGTCAAATAACCGGACGCATATTCGTATTGTGAATTAGGGGTGACGGAGCATACTGTGGTGATCCAGCTCACTTGGTGTATTTGTATTTGAGTGTGTACAAACGTCTCCACCACAACGATGTAATGGAACGGGAACTATGAAAAAGTCCATCCGCACGGGAGCCTTTGCTCTCGTGGTTGCCGTGGTCACCCTCCTGGCGTTCGTGAATGCCGCGGCATCCGGCGGCACCGCAACAGCCCGCAGCAAACTCACCCTGATTGCGCCGGCGGCACCCGGCGGCGGGTGGGACGGTTTCGCCCGGGAGGCGCAGCAGGGCCTGCGCAGCAACGGTGTGGTCAACAACCCGCAGGTAGTCAACGTCCCCGGAGCCGGCGGCACCATCGGCCTGAGCCAGTTCGTCCAGACACCGGGGCGGGAGGATGCCCTCCTCGTCACGGGTGGCGTTATGGTGGGCGCCATCGAACTGGCGGACAATCCGGAGTCCATGGCCGACGTCGTACCTATTGCCCGCCTCGCCGATGACTTCGCGGCGCTGGTGGTCCCGGCCGATTCGGAGTTCCAGACCCTCGACGACTTCCTCGCGGCATGGAAGGCGGACCCGGGGGCCAACTCGATCGGTGGCGGCTCCCTCGGATCCATCGACCATCTGCTCAGCGGACTGCTCGCGCAGAAGATCGGCATGGATCCGAGCACCGTGAACTATGTGGCGTACTCCGGCGGCGGCGAGGCGCTGACCTCCCTGCTGTCCCACACCACTGCCGTCGGGATGTCCGGATACAACGAAGTAGCGGACCAGATTGAGTCCGGCACCCTGCGCGCGCTGGCCATTTCCTCCGCGGAGCGGCTCGACGGCGTGGACGTACCCACCTTCAGGGAACAGGGCGTGGACGTATCGATGTCCAACTGGCGCGGCGTCGTTGCCGCCCCGGGAATTTCGGATGAGGCGAAGGCCGAGTTCATTTCCATCATTACGGAACTGCGCGAATCGGATGACTGGAAAGAGACCCTGGAGCGCAACAGCTGGACGGACAGCTTCGCCACCGGCGAGGAATTTGAAGCCTTTATAGAAGAAGAAGTCGCCACCGCGCAATCAATTGTTAAGGAGCTCGGACTATGAGTCTTGCCCAGGACAAACCGGCTCCCCTGCAGCGGACGGCGCCGCACCGGAGTCCCGCGCTTGAGGGCCGCAGCGAATTGATTGTGGTGGCGGTGCTGTATGCCCTTGCCGTTTTCCTCACCGTCGGCACCGTCTCCATGAACGTCCAGGGCAGTGCCGTACCCGGGCCGCAGTTCTTCCCGGTGCTGGTCAGTATTGCCCTCTACGTAGTGGCCACGGCGTTGGCGGTCTCCGTCATCCGGCGGCCGAATGTGCCGGACACCCGCATCCACCCCGGGCACGGCAACTTCTCCGGAGCCATGCTCGATGACCTGGCCGGCGAACACGAGTTCTCCACACCGCACCCGTCCGCCGACGCAGCCCATCCCACCTGGAAAACCTACTCCGACTGGCGGACGGTGGGCCTGGTGGTGGGCGGAGTGGTGGTCTTCACCGCAGCGCTGAACATCCTGGGCTGGATCATCAGCGCCGCGTTCCTGTTCTGGGTGATCTGCTACGCCATGGGCAGCAAGCGCCCCGGCTTTGATGTCGGGGTCTCCCTGCTGTTCTCCTCCATTGTCCAGCTGGCCTTCGGCGCCGGTCTTGGTCTCAACCTGCCCTCCGGCTTCCTGGGAGGGATGTTCTGATGGATCAGCTTGCACTGCTTTTTGAAGGGTTCGCGCACGCGCTCACGCCCGTGAACCTGCTCTGGGTCTTTATCGGTGCCGTACTTGGCACGGCCGTGGGCGTCCTGCCCGGACTCGGCTCGGCCATGGCGGTGGCACTGCTGCTGCCCGTGACCTTCTCGCTGGAACCGACGGCGGCTTTCATCATGTTCGCCGGAATCTACTTCGGCGGGCTCTTCGGTGACTCCACGGCAGGCATCCTGCTCAACACGCCGGGCAACTCCTCGGCCATCGCCTCCACCTTCGAGGGGCACCGGATGGCCAAGAACGGCCACGCCGCCAAGGCCTTGGCCACCGCCGCGATTGGTGCCTTCATCGGCGGGCTGATCGCCACAACGCTGGTGGTGTTCTTCGCGCCTACCCTCGTCCGCCTGGCCACTGTCTTCGGCCCGGCTGAGTACTTCGCCCTGGCGGTCTTCGCCTTCCTGGCCATCTCCGCCGTCGTCTCCGAATCGGTCATCCGGGGAGTCGCCGCACTGTGCATCGGCCTGGCCCTCGCACTGGTCGGCATTGACGGACCCAGCGGCACGGCCCGCTTCACCCTGGGTCTGCCGCAGCTGTTCGATGGCATCTCCATCATCGTGATCACCGTGGGGCTGCTGGCGCTGGGGGAGGTGTTCCACGTAGCCTCACGGATCCACCGCGACCCGGTGGCCACCAGGATCAAGGCGGGTGGCAATGCCCGGATCAATCTCCGCGACTTCCGCAAAGCGCTTCCGGCCTGGCTGCGCGGCACCGCGTTCGGTGCACCCTTCGGGCTGATCCCGGCGGGCGGTGCCGAGGTGCCCACCTTCCTGGCGTACGGGACGGAGAAGCAGCTGGCCAAACGCCGCAACGACCCCGAGTTCGGCACCACCGGCTCCATCAAGGGGCTGGCCGCACCGGAAGCGGCGTCGAACGCCACCGCGGGAACGGCGATGGGCGCGTTGCTGGCACTGGGGCTGCCGACGTCGGCGACGGCGGCAATCATGCTCGCCGCCTTCCAGCAGTACGGCATGCAGCCGGGCCCGTTGCTCTTCGAGCGCAGCGGGGACCTGGTGTGGGCACTGCTGGCCTCACTGTTTATCGGCCTGGTGATGCTCCTCATCATCAACCTGCCGTTCGCAAGTGTCTGGGCCAAGCTGCTGAGTATCCCGCGGCACTACCTCTACGCCGGCATTACGGTGTTTTCGGTGCTGGGCGTCTACGCGGTGAGTTCCTCGCTCATCGACCTGTGGCTGCTCATCGCCATCGGGCTGGTCGGCTTCATGATGCGCCGCTACAGCATCCCGCTGGCTCCGGTCCTGATCGCGGTGATCCTCGGCCCGATGGCCGAGACGGAACTGCGGCGGGCGCTGGCCGTGTCCGAAGGGGATCTGGGCATCCTGGTCGGCAGCCCGATCACCGTCACCCTCTACTTGGTGCTCGTGGTGGCGCTGGCCGTCAGCGCAGTGCAGCATCTGCGCCACCGTCGGGATGACCGCCGCGCGGCAGACGCTGAACCGGAGCACGAAACGGTCTAGCAGGTTCACCCGGAGGCGACGGCGGCCAGACGCGGCCGTCCCCGCGGCCGTCCCCTCCGGCGGGAGTTAACAGCCCGTTCGCCGACAGGTTGATCTTCCTCGCACCGGACGTTTCGGTGGGGTCCGGCACCAACGGCCGGGATACGATGCTGAACAGCAACCGCACCCCACCGAAAGACCCCGATGTCACCCCGCAAACTGTTCCGCAGCCTCGCACTGGCCGAAGCCGTGACCTGGACCCTGCTCCTGATCGGCATGTTCGCCAAGTACGTGCTGGACTTCGAAGCCCTCACGCCCATCTTCGGCGGCCTGCACGGCTTCGTGTTCCTCGCTTACGGCGTGGTCACCCTGTTTGTCTGGGCCAACCAGAAATGGCCGGCACGTACCGGCATCCTGGGCCTGGCCACCACGGTGATCCCGTGGGCCACCATTCCCTTCGAAAAGTCCGTGGACCGCCGCGGCCTGCTGAACGGCGGCTGGCGGATGGCACCGGGCGGCGGCGAGCCCACCAACGCCGTGGACCGGGTCTCGGCCCTCGTCCTGCGCCGGCCCATCGTGGCGGGGATCGTGGCGCTGGTGGCCGTTGCCGTGGTCTTCAGCGTCCTGCTGTACCTGGGCCCGCCGGTTCCTCAGGGATAACTGTTCCGAACGGGATAACCGCTAGGACTCCGCGGGCAGCGGGGCGGCACCGGCGGCGCCTGGCTCTGCACCGGGCTTACCACCGGGACGCAGCCGACGCCGGTCCGGACGGTTGGTACGTCCCCCGCGGTACGCCGTCGTCCCCGTCGCCAGGATGAGGACGATCAGGACGGCACAGCCGATGATCACCGAGACCATGGCCATGGCGCCGCCGCCCAGGATCCCGACCAGCGGGCTGATGATCCCGGCCAGGCCCACCTGCAGCGCCCCGATCAGCGCTGCGGCACTGCCGGCCATGTGGCCGTAGTTGTTCAGGGCGAGGATGGAGGAGTTCGAGGCAATGAAGCCGTGCATGCCCAGGACCAGCCACAGCCCGGCGGTCAGGCCGGCGACGCCGCCCAGACCGGTTAGTACGATCACCGGCAGCAGCATGGCCAGACCCAGCAGCAGGAGCACAGCGAGCCGCAGGATTCCCAAGGGGTTATAGCGGCCCACGAGCCAGGCGTTGAGCTGTGCGGAAATCACCATGCCGACGCCGTTGATCGCGAACACGGCGGCGTACTGCGCCGGGCTGAGTCCGTATTCGTCCTGGAAGACGAACGGTGAACCCACCACGTAGCTCATGATTACGGCCATGCCCAGGCCGGGAATCGTGGCCAGCGCCAGGAACTGCCGGTCCTTGAGCAGGACCCGGAAGCCGCTGAACGTACTGGCACCGCCCTTGGTCCGGCGGCGTTCCGGCGGCAGGGTTTCGGGCATCCACTTCAGGACAATTGCTCCGAGGACGACGCCGATCAGGGCCAGAGCGAGGAACACGGCACGCCAGTTCCACAGCCCGGAAACCGCCTGCCCGATGGTGGGGGCCAGCAGTGGGGCCAGACCGATGATCAGCATCAGCCGGGAAAGCATCGCGGCTGCGGAGGATCCGGTGAACCGGTCCCGCACCACGGCCAGGGCCACCACGCCGGCGGCGGCGTTGAAGAAGCCCTGCAGCAGGCGCAGCACAATCAGCGCCCCGATGTTGGGCGCGAGGAAACACAGCAGCGACACCACCACGTGCAGGGCAATGCCGATGATCAGCGGCAGGCGCCGGCCGAAGCGGTCCGAGAACGGACCGATCACCAACTGCCCGACGGCGGCACCAAGCAGCGTGCCGGAGAGGGTGAACTGCGCCGCGGCGGCGCTGGTGTGCAGGTCCTCGGCTACCTCCGGCAGCGCCGGAAGGTACATGTCGGTGGTCACCGCCGGGAGCGCAGCCAGGGCACCGAGCATCAGGATGTACTTGATGCTCGTGCGGGCTGCAGTGCGGTTTCGTGTTCCAGTTTCGGGCGGGGTATCGCTCACAGGCACTCCTGGTGCGGGTTGCGGTTTTCTAAATCCTTACGGGTGCCGGACGCCGGCTCCAGCCAGCACGGCGCGGTAGCCTTCCCGGTACGTGGGGTAGGCAAACTCGAATCCCGTGCCGCGCAGCCGCCGGTTGCTCAGCCTGCGGTTGCCGCCGCGGCTGGTGGATGTTTCGCTTGCGGGCGGCAGTTGCCGGCCCAGTTCGGCGGCGAGGAATCCGAGCACATCTGCCAGCTCCACCGGCTCCATATCCACTCCAACATACAGGGGCGCGGGAGAGGAAACCCGGGTGGTGAGGTGCACGATGGCAGCGGCGGCGTCGTCCCGGTGGATCCGGTTGGTCAGCTGGGTCCGTGCCGGGACGACGGCGGTTCCTGCGGTGACGGAGTCGATCAGCCGGGTGCGTCCCGGCCCGTAAATGCCGGATAAGCGCAGCACCACCGCGTCGGGCCGCCGGGTGTGCAGCAGCTGCTCGGCCTCGAGGATCACGGCACCGGTGGCCGACGCCGGGGCGGCCGGTGTTTCCTCGTCCACCTCGCCGCCGTCGGCGTCGCCGTACACGGCGGTGGAGGAGACGAAGAGGATGCGCCGCGGCTGCACGCCGTCGCGCTCCAGGGCGTCCAGGACGTTCGCGGTACCGGTGAGGTAGGCCGCGCGGTAGGCCTCTTCGGTCCGCTGGTCGGCGGCCACCGCAATCACGACGACGTCGGTATCCGCCGGGATGTGCGGCAAATTCCCGGCGGTCAGGTCCACTGCGGAGCCGGTGATTTGCGCCGGGAGCTTCTCCGGCGAGCGGCGCCAGCCCAGCACGGAAAAGCCGGCCGCAGCGAACCGCAGGCCGGCTTCCGTGCCCAGATCGCCGCAGCCGGCGATCAGGACCGTCATGTTCTACTCAGCCAGGGCGGAGATGACGGCCTTGGCCACATCCTCGCTGGACTGGGGGTTCTGGCCGGAGATCAGGTTGCGGTCGCGGACCACGTAGCTGGTCCAGGCCGGACCGGTCTCGATCTCGGCGCCCTTGTTCCGCAGGACTTCCTCCACGAACCAGGGGGTGTTCTCCCCGGTGCCGCCATTGAGCTCTTCCTCGTCCGTGAAGACGGTGAGCTTGCGGCCGGCGAAGATGAATTCGCCGTCTTCGGTCTCGGCAGCCAGCAGGCCGGCGGGGCCGTGGCAGAACGGGGCAATGATCTTGCCCGCGGCGTCGGCCTCAATGAGGATCCGGCCCATGTCCTTGTCGAAGGCCAGGTCCGCCATGGGGCCGTGCCCGCCCGGCATCACTACGGCGTCGTACTCAGCGGTATCCGCGTCGGCGAGCACCAGCGGCGAGGAGAGCTCGGCGTCGATGAAGGAGATGTACTGCGTGAAGGCTGCGGCCTTTTCCACGCTGCCGGCCGACTCGGGGGCCAGGGACACCTGGTCTACGGTGGGCTTGGCGCCGCCGGGGGTGGCGATGCGGACGGTGTGTCCGGCCTCGCGCAGCACGCGGTGCGATTCAACCAGTTCTTCGGCCCAGTAGCCGGTGGGGTGTTCGCTGCCGTCCCTCATGGTGAGGGAGTCTGCTGCGGATACAACCATCAGGATATTTGCCATGCGTTCTATCTCCTCTGCTTGGCGGGAAAAGCGGAAAGTGTTGTTACTTGGCCGGGGCGGCTGCGGCGCCGGCGGCGTCCAGTTCGGCGAAGGTGGCGTCGTCGAGCTCGATGTTCGCGGCGCCCAGGTTGTCCTCGAGGTGGGCGATGGAGCCGGTGCCCGGGATCGGCATCATCACGGGGGAGCGGCGCAGCAGCCAGGCCAGGGCTACCTGGGAGGTGCTGGCGTTCAGGCGCTTGGCGGCTTCGTCCACGGGGCCGCCCGGCTGGGCCAGCTCGCCGGCGGAAATCGGTGCCCACGGGATGAAGCCGATGCCGTTGTCCTCGGCGTACTTGAGCACGTCCTCGGAGGAACGGTCGGTGAGGTTGTATCGGTTCTGCACGGTGGAGACGGTGAAGAACTTCGCAGCTGCCTTCAATTCCTCAACGGAAACCTGGGACAGGCCGAGGGCCTTGACCTTGCCCTCCTGCTGGAGGTCGCGCAGGACGGCGAACTGCTCTTCGGGATCAACCTTGGGGTCAATGCGGTGCAGCTGCAGCAGGTCCAGGGAGTCTACCTTCAGCTTGCGCAGGGCGAGTTCGGTCTGCTGGCGCAGGTACTCGGGGCGGCCCACCGGAACCCAGACGTCCGGACCGGTGCGGACGAAGCCCACCTTGGTGGCGATGCGGACGCCGTCGGGGTACGGGTAGATCGCTTCGGCGATGATTTCTTCGCTGATGTTCGGTCCGTAGGAGTCGGCGGTGTCGATGAAGTCGACGCCCAGCTCGACGGCGCGGCGCACCACGTCGACGGCGGTTCCGCGGCTTTCCGGTTCGCCCCAGACACCGGGTCCCACAATGCGCATGGCACCGAAGCCGAGGCGGTGTACGGTGCCCAGGTCCTTCAGATCGATGGTGGGGGACAGGGCGGGGGAAGTTTCCGTCGTATCAGTCATATAGGCGTCAACATACGGTGCGTCCGGGTTTATTCCTCAGCAGCCTTAGTTCTGCACGAGGCCTCCGGACCGTTCCTGTCCGGAAAGGGGCTGTTGGCGGGGCGCGGGCGGGGTCTACCTTGGCTGCATGGACTGGAAAATCGAGCTTGTCCCCGTGCCGGTGTCCGACGTCGACGCCTCCAAAAACTTCTACGTGGACCAGGTGGGTTTTAACGCCGACTTTGATGAACGGGTGGATGATAACCTGCGTTTTGTGCAGCTGACGCCGCCCGGCTCCGCCTGCTCCGTGGTCATCGGCCCCGGCACCACCGACATGGTTCCAGGCACCCAGCGGATCCAGGTGGTGGTGCCCAGCGCCGCCGATGCCCGGCAGCACCTGGTGAACCACGGTGTGGCCGCGAGCGAGATCACCCCGCTGGACTGGGGCACCTTCGTGTACTTCAGCGACCCGGACGGCAACCAGTGGTCGCTGCAGGAACTTCCGGAGATTCCTCCCACACTGCCGTCGGAGTCCTTATAGGGAACCCGCGGTGGAGCGCTCCGTCCCGGCGTTCGTCCCCTCGGGCATATCAATCCTCGGGTTTATATTGAAAGATGGTTCCACCCGAGGAGGTGCAGCGCTGCACTTCCGCTGAAAGGCAGCCATGAAGATTGCACTGTTTGCCACCTGCATTGTGGACGCCATGTACCCCTCCACCGGGCGAGCCACGGTGTCGATCCTGGAGCGGCTGGGCCACGATGTTGTGTTCCCGGCAGGTCAGGCCTGCTGCGGGCAGATGCACCTGAACTCCGGGTACTTCCCGGAAGCGGTGCCGGTGGTCCGCAACCATGTGGAGGCCTTCGAAGCCCAGGATTACGACGTCGCCGTGGCGCCTTCGGGTTCCTGCGTCGCCTCGGTGAAGCACCAGCACGCGATGTTGGCCCGCTCCATAGGAGACGCGGACCTCGAAACCCGGGCCACCGCCGTCGGCGCCCGGACCTACGAACTCTCCGCCCTGCTGACCGATGTGCTGGGCGTGACGGATGCCGCCACACAGCTGGGCTCCTGGTATCCGCACCGGATCACCTACCACCCCAGCTGCCACGGCATGCGGCTGCTGCGGCTGGGGGACCGGCAGGCGGATCTGCTCCGTACCGTGGAGGGACTGGAGCTGGAACCGCTGCCCGAAGCGGATCAGTGCTGCGGCTTCGGCGGCACCTTCTCGCTCAAGAACTCGGACGTCTCGTCGGCAATGCTCGCGGACAAGAATGCGAACATTGCGGCCACCGGCGCAGAGCTGTGTACAGGCGGCGACGCATCCTGCCTGATGCACATCGGCGGTGGGCTGTCCCGGCAGGGCAGCACCATCTCCACCCTCCACTTCGCCGAAATACTGGCCAGCACCCGTGACAACCCAGCTCCCGCCCCGGATGCGCTTCGCGGCCCGGCCCGGAAAACCGCCCACACCACCGGAAAGGCCGGCTGATGAGCCCCACTTACCTTGGCATGCCGGGGCTGCCCGTCTACGGTGACGGGAACCTCCACGCATCCGAAGCATTTCCAGCAGCCGCCAGGCGGGAACTGGGCAACGCGCAGCTGCGCGCCAACCTCGGCCACGCCACGCACACGATCAGGGACAAGCGGCTGCGCGTGGTGGCCGAACTGCCGGACTGGGAAGACCTGCGCGAGGCCGGCAGCGCCATCAAGGCGTCGGTCATGGCACGGCTGCCCGAGCTGCTGGAAGAATTCGAAAAGAACTTCACGGCGCGCGGCGGCATCATCCACTGGGCACGGGACGCCGATGAGGCCAACGGGATTGTCCGCGACCTGATCCGGGACGCAGGCGCGGACGAAGTGGTCAAGGTCAAGTCCATGGCCACGCAGGAAATCGGCCTCAACGAGTACCTCGAAGAGCAGGGCATTTCCGCGTTAGAAACCGACTTGGCGGAGCTGATTGTCCAGCTGGACCATGACAAACCCAGCCACATCCTCGTGCCGGCCATCCATAAGAACCGCGCCCAGATCCGGGAAATTTTCCTGCGGGAGATGCCCGACGTCGATCCGGACCTCACCGACACCCCGGCACGGCTGGCCGAAGCCGCACGGCTGCATCTGCGCCGGAAGTTCCTCTCCGCGAAGGTTGCCATTTCCGGTGCGAACTTTGCGCTGGCCGATACCGGCACGCTCGCCGTCGTCGAATCCGAAGGCAACGGCCGCATGTGCCTGACCCTGCCCGACACCCTGATCACCGTGATGGGAGTGGAAAAGCTGCTGCCCTCGTGGACGGACCTGGAGGTGTTTATGCAGCTGCTGCCGCGTTCCTCCACGGGGGAGCGGATGAACCCTTACACCTCGCTCTGGACCGGGGTGACTGAAGGGGACGGCCCGCAGAACGTGCACCTGGTGCTGCTGGACAACGGACGCAGCGCGGCGCTCGCCGACGAGATGGGACGTTCGGCCCTGCACTGCATCCGCTGCAGCGCCTGCATGAATGTCTGCCCGGTGTATGAGCGCACCGGCGGCCACGCTTACGGCTCCACCTATCCCGGACCCATCGGTGCCATCCTGTCGCCGCTGCTGACCGGGATTACGTCTGAGGAGAATGCGTCCCTGCCGTATGCGTCCTCGCTGTGTGGTGCCTGCTACGACGCCTGCCCGGTGAAGATCAACATTCCGGAGATCCTGGTCCACCTGCGCTCGGAGGATGTGGAGAGTCGCCGCGGGACCACGAAGGTGCCGGGACAGATGGACGTCGCCATGAAGGCTGCTTCCTGGGTGATGGGCTCCGGCCGCCGGATGGCCCTGGCGGAAAAAGCACTGCCGTTGGGGAAGCTGGCGGCCGGACCGGACCGGAAGATCAAGAAACTTCCCGGCATGGCGGCCGGGTGGACCCAGAGCCGGGACATCCCGGCTCCGCCCGCGCAGTCCTTCCGGGATTGGTGGGCGAAAGAGCATCACGATCCTGGGTCGGAAGAGCACACCGAATTGGAAGAGAAGGCATGAGCGCGCGTACGGAAATCCTGGACCGGCTCCGGGCGGCCCTCCATGATTCGCCCGAAGCGCCGGAGATCCCCCGGAAGTACCGGCACACCTCAGGCATGAGCGAGGACGAACTCATCGAACTGCTCAGCGACCGGCTGCTGGATTACAAGGCCGGGGTCAGCGTGGTGGATGAAGCCTCGGTCCCGGCCCGGGTTGCCGAGCTGCTGGCTGGAGAGAAGTCCTACGTGGTTCCCGCGGGACTGGATGAGCGCTGGACGGCTCTGGTTCCGGGGCGGGTGGTGGATTCACCGCAGGAACCGCTGAGCGTGGAAGAGCTGGACGGTATCGATGCCGTGGTGACCGGCAGCGCGGCGGCGGTGGCTGAAACGGGGACCATCATCCTGGACGGCAGCCCTGGCCAGGGCCGGCGGGCCTGCTCCCTGATCCCGGACCACCACGTCTGCATAGTGAAGGCAGGTGACATAGCCGGAGTGCTGCCGGAGGCGGTGCGGCGGCTCGACGTCACCCATCCGTTGACCTGGATCAGCGGTCCGAGCGCCACCAGCGACATTGAACTCGAGCGTGTGGAAGGTGTGCACGGCCCGCGGAGGTTGGACGTGGTTATTGTCCGCTGACGCGGAGCACGGGATGAATACCCCTAGAAGCTGCCGGAACTCCCCGCACCGGAGAAGCTTCCCCCAGTGCTGCCGTAGCCCGTGGTGCTGCTGGACTCTCCCCGCGCGGAGCTGATTTCCGTGGTGCCGGTTTCAAGACCGGTATTAAAGGTGCCTACCGTGTAGAAGGCGTAGTAGGGGAAGGCCGTATCCAGGATGGAGGGTTGGTAGCCCTCCCGGCTGCCGGGCCGGCGGGCGCCCTTCTTCTCCAGGGCTTCGCGCATCAGGTCGCGTTCCTTGTCGTTTTTCGCGTACCCGGCAATCACCGTTTCGGAGTGGTTCTTCAACAGATCCGAAAGCTCGCTCCGGGCATCGCGCAGCCGGTCCAGGGCAGTTTCGGGGTTGATGCTTCCCTCCGAGAGCTCGGCTGCCCAGGTCTGCACGTCCTGCCGCACCCGGCCCCGGAACGCGACGAGCGCGGCGGCGGTCGAGGAGTCCTTCTGACCCTCCTTGGAGTCCAGGAGATCGTCGAGTTTGGCCAGGTCGGCTTCGAACGGAGCAACCTGCCGGTCCCAGGCCCGCTCCCACCCGTGCGCCTTGTTGAGTAGGGAATTCGTGTCCGCAATGACGTCATCCAGGCCATCCAGCTCCATTGCCGCATCCGCGTAGTCCTCGATGACGGCGGTGCTGCTGCGCTTCCGCAGGTCCTTCGCCGGTAGGTCATGAGCTGCGTTGTTTTGCCTGGTAGCGGCGTTGTAGCGGGTTCTGAAGGTGCGGTACTGCTCCAGGACCTTGGCTCCGTACGTCGATTCGGAGGGAATGGTCTGGGCGTTCACCTCGGTGGCTTCCAGATCCCGCGTCACGCTGGAATAGGCGGCGTCCGCTTCATTCAGCAGCTTGGTGTTCTTGGCCCCGCGGTGGCGCCGGACTCCAACACCGACCCCTGCGCCTGCCAGCACCGCTACACCGCCCACAACCGACGCTCCGATGAAACCGTCAGAGGCGTACCAGGGCTGGTTGATCAGTTCGGCGGCTTCCTCGGTTGCGGCTATGGTGCCGTCGGTCCACTGGGCTTCGCGGAAAAGATCAGTGACCTCTTCGCGGATGTCTTCCTGCTGGTCCAGGGAAATCTTCCGGTCTTCACCGAAGTAGGTGCCGATATGGCGTCCCACGGGATCCAAGGCAAAGATGAACAGCCCGTCTGCCCATTTCTGTCCGTCCTCGCTGAGCCACTCCGGGTGCTCGGCACGGGCGAAGCTCAGAACGTCCTCATTCAGGTTCGCAGTCCCGCTGCCGTTGTAGGTATATACGGCCACAGTGGTGGGGTCGCGGAACTCAATGTCCTCGATCGCCGGCAGCAGTGTGTTGGCGTCCAGCACCCCGGCGGTGTCCTCGACAACCACTCCTGTCGGCGTCACCGCCGCGGCGGGCGGGATGCCCAAAAGGAAGGCAGACATCAGAAACAGCAGGGCAGTGAGTACGCGGCGCAAGGTCCCCCCTCGTCGTGAAGCGTGGTGCCCCGATCCTAACTGCTCCTCCGCCCGGCCGGACAGGCACCGCAAACCGCCGCGCCGCCTTCGTGCCCCGACGACGACGGCGGGTGTGGTGCGGTACGGCGAAGCCTCCGCTAGGCCGTGAGTTCGTTGTGCTCCTGCAGGGCGGACCGCGCCGGAGCCGAAGTCACCGCGTCCAGGAACCCGATAGTTTCCGCCAGTACCTCGCGTGCTTCCGGCCGGTCCAGCCGGAACTGGTACTCGTGGCCGAGGGCAGGCTTGTAGTCCTCCGGCCAGAATCTGCGGGTCACCGGAACCCCCAGCTCCTCCAGCCGATCGGCAAGGGGGAGGGACTGGTCAGCGGTCAGTGGGTCGCCGTTGCCTCCGGAAATATACGTGGGAGGAAAGTCTGGATTCACGTGGTCAAAGATGGACATGTGTTCTGCGGCGGAGGTGGAGGCCCAGTCCTTCGATCCGGTGTAGGCCCACAACGCCTTCCTCAACCCCCACCCGAAGACGCCGTTGAGCTTGGCAACGGACTGGAAGTCGTAGACCCCGCAATTCAGCAGGATCCCGCGCAGGTGCTGCGGAGCCGCAGCGGGCGTAATACCGGTGCGGCGGGCGTAGTCGGGGTTCGTGATCCCCAGGGCCAGCTGTGCTGCAAGCTGGGCTCCGGCGGAGTCTCCGGCCAGGACAATCCGGTCCGGGTCCAGCCCGTACTTGTCTGCGTGTTCGCGCAGATAGCCCAGGGCTGTGTTCAGTTCCCGGACCGCCGTCGGATAGCAGGCCTTGGGGGAGATGGTGTACCCAACACCCACCACCGCATATCCGTAACCGGCGAGGACCCGCAGGTAGGGTTCCACGTCCTTCTTCGACCCCGAGATCCAGGCGCCGCCGTGGACCCACACCACGACGGGCAGCGGTTTCCTTGCCTCGGTGGGCAGGAAGAGATCCAGGGTGGGGTTCACTGCGGAGCCCAGATACTGCAGCCCGCGATGGCCGGTGATGCTCCCCTTCAGAAGGTGCGGTCCGACCCTGTGCGATTGAAACTTTCCGGCACCGGAGAATACTCCGCGGATCAACAGGGCTGAGGGGCGGGGGTCGCGCTGCAAAGTGGCGGCGGCAACGGTTCCGGCAACGGCGGCCGCCCCGGCCAGGAGCCCCGCTGCCGGCAGCGACAGGACTTTCACGTTTTTAAATTAGGACCGGCCTAAGGGTGCCATTTTGCGCCTTGCCCGCAGGCACGGCTTTCTCCGGCGGTGCCCGTGCGGCATCTCATGGCAGCCAGTGGTTGCCGCCACAGGGGGAGGACCTCCTGGCCCCGAGGCCCAGCCTGTCCCGAGGCCCAGCCCGTGCAGCCAGGAGCTACGGCAGCATCCACTCCAGGACCGGGGTGGACTGCAGGAAGACCAGGATGCACAGGGCCAACAGCAGCAGCACGCTCCAGCCGATCACCTTGCGCAGCAGCACCGATTCCTGGCCGCTCATGTTCACGGCCGCGGCACCGATGGCGAGGTTCTGCGGACTGATGAGCTTGCCCATCACACCGCCGCCGGTGTTGGCAGCGACCATCAGCTGGGGATCCAGTCCGGCTTCAATCCCGGCAGTCTGCTGCAGCTTGGCGAACAGGGCGTTTGCCGAGGTATCGGAACCGGTCACTGCCGTACCAATCCAGCCGAGCACGGGGGAGAGGAAGGCGAAGAACGCGCCGGTGCCCGCCAGCCAGGTGCCGATGGACACCGTCTGCCCGGAAAAGTTCATCACGTAGGCCAGGGCCAGGACGCCCAGGATGGTCAGCGCCGCCGAACGCATCCGCACCGCCGTCGTCCAGATCTCCCGGACAGCCGTGCCCATACTCAGCGGATACCGGCCGTTTTCGTTGAAGCGTGAGTAGACCAGCGCCACGATCAGGCCGGTGATCAGCAGCAGTGTGCCCGGGCTGATCAGCCACTCGAACGAGTAGATGGTGGAGGACTGGGTCTGGCCGGTGCTGTCCAGCAGTGCTTCGTGCAGCACCGGCCAGGGGATCTCGATGTTGGTTTTCGCCAGCGCCGCGGGCACATCGATGCCGAGCGTCCACAGGTTCACGAACCCGAAGATGACGATGACCGCCACGTAGGGGAACAGGGCCATCCAGGCCCGGGACGGGGTCAGGCGGTCCGCCTCGGTGTCGTCGGCGGAGGTGAGCACATCCGAGGTCCCGCCGGAACCGGCCGGCGTCCAGCCGTCGGCCCGCGCTTCGGCCAGCTCGGCCTTCATCCGCTGGTCGGCCTCCGCTCCGTTGCGTGGATGCCAGAACCGCAGGAAGCCGACGGCGGCGAGCATCGCGACAAGGGAGGCCACGATGTCGGTGAGTTCGTAGGAGAAGTAATTCGAGCAGAGGAACTGGAAGACGGAGAATACGACGCCGGTAAAAAGGGCGACGGGCCAGCAGTCCCGCAGGCCCCGGCGTCCGTCCAGGATGAACAGGAGAATCAACGGGACGAAGACGGCGAGCACCGGCGTCTGCCTGCCGACCACCGCGCCGATCTCCTCGCCGGTGTAGTTGGTCAGGTTGGCGGCGGTGGTGATGGGGATGGCCAGGGCGCCGAAGGCCACCGGAGCGGTGTTGGCCACCAGCACCGCGGTCGCAGCGCGGATCGGGGCGATGCCCAGGGCCAGCAGCATGGTCACGGTGATGGCCACCGGTGCACCGAATCCGGCCAGGGCCTCCAGGAGGCCGCCAAAGCAGAAGGCCACCAGGATGGCCTGGACCCGAAGGTCTCCGCCCCCAATCGCATCGAAGACCCGGCGCAGGTCCTCGAAGCGGCCGCTCAGCACGGTCACCTGGTACAGCCAGACGGCCATCACGATGATCCAGACCACCGGGAACAGCCCGAACGCCGCACCCTGCGTCGCGGAGAGCAGGGCCAGGCCTATCGGCATGCCGAACCCCAGGACGCCGACGGCGAGGGCCACCAGCAGTGCCCATCCGCCGGCAACATAGGCGCGGGTCTTCGCGAAGGCCAGCAGGAAGAAGAACGTCAACAGCGGCAGCAGGGCCACCAGGGCGGACAACGCCACACTGTTCAGGACGGGGGAGGTGCTGGGAGTAAAGCTGTCCATAAAGACCTCCGCGCCGGCTACTGGCCGGCTCAACCGGGGAAGCACTGGAACAAGCGCTACTTAAGCGTACGGCGGTGTTCCCTGTAGGTAACCCCCGGACGCCCGGCAGAGGGGGTCAGCCGGCTATACGCTGCCCGACGCCGGGGCCGCGTTCCCGGCGGTGCGTTCCCGGTGGTGCCGCAGATAACCCGCCGCTGCCACCAGGATCGAGATGAGAGCGGAAAACGCCAGCCCCAACCAGAGCCCCACGTTCAGGGCTGCAGCTCCGGCGACGGCGCCGAGGAGGATCAGTGCGATGGCCAGGGCCCGGCGCACCCAGTACTGGCTGTTCCCGCCGGCCAGGCGGGAATCGGAAGCCAGTCCGGTAATCGTGGAGGTCACTACTACGGTCGTGATTTCGGCGACCTTCAACCGCTTGGCGGTCGCGGCCTGTATGCCCATGGCGGCGGCGAGCGCCGACGTCGTGATGCTCCCCAGCACGCTGATGCCCTGGACGTCCGCCACTGCCGTAAACACGGCCAGCGCGGTAATGATGCCCGCCACCACCATCAGCGAAACGGAGGTGCGGAGGGACCAGCCTTCCGGTCCCTTGCGCAGCATCCGCCCGGCAAGGGCAGCGCCCAGCATAAAGAAGATCAGTGCCAGGACCGGGCGCAGGATCGGCAGGTTGGCTCCGCCGGCGAAGGCCATGCCCAGCAGCACCACGTTGCCCGTCATGTTTCCGGTGAAGACCCGGTCCAGGCCCAAGTACCCCACGGCGTCGACGACCCCGGTGGAAAAGGTGAGGGCCAGCATCAGCCACAAATGCACGCGGTCGGTCGGTACTGCGTTAAGTCGCTTCACTGGCGGCATGTCTCCTTGGGCGGGCACCGTCCGTGTAGACGAACGCGTGGTGGAAGTCCGATTGTATTCAAAACCGGATGCGAATAATGCAAGGATTCCCCTGACCCAGTTACCGGCCGAAAGCTGCCCCCATGACCTTTACAGCACCTGATCCCTTCACCACCCGGCCCACCCTGCAGGGCACCTTCGGCATGAGTGCCTCCACGCACTGGCTTGCCACGGCTTCGGCACAGGCGGTGCTGGAGCGCAGCGGAAACGCGTTTGACGCCGCCGTTGCAGGCGGTTTTGTGCTGCACATCGTGGAACCGCACCTGAACGGGCCGGGCGGCGACATGACCGGTGTTTTCGTGACGGCCGAGCATCCCGCAGACCCGGTGGTGCTGATGGGACAAGGGCCCGCCCCGGCTGCTGCCACGCGGGAGCATTATCTAGCCGAAGGGCTGGAACTGGTGCCCGGTGCCGGTGCGCTCGCCGCAGCGGTTCCCGCCGCCGTCGACGCCTGGCTGCTGTTGCTTCGGGACCACGGCACCTGGGAACTGGCCGATGTCCTGGCCTTCGCCATCGGTTACGCCCGCAACGGCCACCCCGTCCTGGCAAGGGTCGGCGCCACTGTCGAGTCCGTTGCCGAGTTGTTCACCGAACACTGGCCCACTTCGGCTGCGCAGTGGATGCCGGAAGGCCGGGCGCCGCGCGAAGGCGAAATCATCCGCAACCAGGCCTACGCATCGGTATTGGAGCGGCTGGTGCTGGCCGGTCCCGGCACGGGTACGCGGGCCGAACGCATCGACGCCGCCCGGCGCGAATGGCGGACGGGCTTTGTTGCGCGCGCCGCCGTCGACTTTGTTGCTGCGCCGCACCGCCACTCCTCGGGCACCGACCATGCCGGGGTCATCAGCACGGCCGACTTCGCCGGTTTCGAAGCCGGCTTTGAACCTGCCGTCACCTTCGACTTCCGCGGTTACACCATTGCCAAGACCGGTGCGTGGGGGCAGGGACCCGCGCTGCTGCAGACCCTAGCTATCCTTGCCGGTTTCGACGACGACCGGCTGGACCCGTCCTCCGCATTGGGTGCACACACCATCCTGGAGGCCCAGAAGCTCGCCATCGCGGACCGCGAGGCGTACTACGGCGACGCGCCGGTGCCGCTGGACTACCTGCTCAGCGAGGAATACGCCGCCGGCCGCCGTGCCCTGATCACCGACACGGCTTCCCACGAGTTCCGTCCCGGAACCGTGCCCGGCCACACTCCCTTCGTGCCGCCGCTGCGCACCGAATACCTGCCGCCGGCCCTGGCCGACGGCGGCGCTGGCTTCGCCGGCGTCGGGGAACCCACCGTGATGCCCACGGGCGAAACCCGCGGGGATACCTGCCATATCGACGTCGTGGACCGCTGGGGGAACATGGTTTCCGCGACCCCGTCGGGAGGCTGGCTGCAGTCCTCCCCGACCATCCCGGACCTGGGTTTCTGCCTGGGCTCGCGGCTGCAGATGACCTGGCTGGAAGCGGGGGCACCGTCCACGCTGACCCCGGGGAAGCGGCCGCGCACCACGCTGACCCCCACCCTCGTCCTGAAGGACGGCCAGCCGGTCGTGGCACTGGGCTCACCCGGCGGGGACCAGCAGGACCAATGGCAGCTGCTGTACCTGCTGCGCACCATTGTTGGCGGATACACCCCGCAGCAGGCCATTGACGCCCCCGCACTGCACACCACATCCATTCCCGGGTCGTTCTTCCCCCGCACCTGGACACCCGGCGGTGCGGTGGTTGAGGACCGTCTGGGGGAGGAAGTCATCGCCGGGCTTCAGGCCCGCGGCCACGTGGTGACCCGGGCCGGGGACTGGGCCCTCGGCAGGCTTTCCTCGGTGCTGCGCGATCCCGGCTCGGGCCTGCTGCAGGCCGCGGCGAACCCCCGTGGCGCGCAGGGGTATGCCGCCGGGCGTTGAGGGACCGCTGCGCGTCCGGGACGGCCGGTTCGGCGCTTCCCGGACGTGGGCCGTTCCCGGGGGCTGGGGTGGCTCTGCCGGTGCGTTCAAGCGGCTCTTCCGTTCCGTTCCCGGGGGCGGGAACCTATAGTTCAAGAGGGGTTCCTCCTACTGTGAGCGAGGCTTGGCCATGGCCAACATCACCACCCGACCCGTCACCAAACTTGGAATCGTGGGAGCCGGAAGCGTCGGCACATCGCTGGCCTACGCGGCGATCATCCGGGACACTGCCCGCCAGATCGCCATTTACGATATCGATGCCGAACGGGCCGGAGCCGAAGGCCTCGATCTTGCCCACGGCACCCAGTTCACAGGCGCCAATACCGTGACCGGCGGCGGAAATATTGAGGATCTGGCCGGATCCGACGTCATCGTTATTACGGCCGGAGCCCGCCAGCAGCCGGGCCAGAGCCGGCTTGACCTGGCTGGCGCCAACGTGCGGATCCTGGAGAAGCTGATGCCGCAGCTGATGGGACAGGCGCCGGACGCCGTGTACATCATGGTGACCAACCCGGCAGACGTGCTTGCCGTTGCTGCACAGAAGATAGCAGGCCTGCCGCGCAACCGGATCTTCTCCTCCGGCACGGTCCTGGATACCTCCCGGCTGCGGCTGCTGCTGGCCCGCGAAGCACACGTGCTGATGACCAGCGTGCATGCAACCATCATCGGCGAACACGGGGACACGGAGTTCCCCGTGTGGTCCAACGCCACCATCGGGCCCGTGCCCATCCGGGAATGGGAAATCAGCGGCCGGCAGGTGTTCACCGACGCGTTCCTCGCCGCCGCCACGGACGACGTCGTCAACGCCGCCTACAAGGTGATCGAGGGAAAGGGCGCCACGAACTACGCGATCGGCCTGGCTGGGGTGCGGATTGTCGAGGCGGTGCTGAACGCGGAAAACGCAGTGCTGCCGGTGGCGGCCACGCTGGACGGGGAGTACGGGATAAGCGGTGTTGCGCTGTCCCTGCCGTCAATCGTGGGCCACAACGGCGTCTACAAGATGCTCGAGATGCCGCTGGATGAGACCGAGCACGGAAAACTTATGGCCTCCGCCGAAACCCTGCACAGCACGCTGGACTCGCTGGGGATCTGACCTGCTCCGAAGACTGACGGCCTGCAGTCCCGCTCAGGCCAGCAGCTCCCGCAGCCGCCGGGCATTGCGGACTGCATGGCCTTCGAGGTCGTTGTTGAAGTAGGCGTAGACGTCCCTGCCCGCGGATTCCCATTCGCAGATCCGGTCCGCCCACCACTGCAGGTCCTGCTCGGAGTAGGAACCGACGTAGAGGTGTTCCGGGTCCGGGCCGTGCAGGCGGACATACACGAAGGGTGCGGTGGCGCGCAGTGTGCACGGCAGGTGCGCACCGCTCATCACCGTGTACGCGGCACCGTGCCGTTCCAGCAGGTGGAAGACGTCTTCGGAGTTCCAGCTGTCATGGCGGAACTCTACGGCGACGCGGATCTCCTTCGGAAGGTTCGACAGGACATACTCCAGTCGGCCGTCGTCGCGCTCCATGTCGGGGGAGAGCTGGAGCAGGAAGACCCCGCTGCGGTCGCGCAGCTCGGCGAAGCAGCGCTGGATCCGTCCGATCCACTCGTCCGGATCCCGCAGCTTCCGGGCATGGGTGAGCCCGCGCGGCGCCTTGACCGAAAAGACGTACCCTTCCGGCAGCCGGTCCCGGTAGGCGGCGAAGGCTTCCTCACGGGGCCAACGGTAGAAACTGCCGTTCAGCTCCACGGTGTCGAATTCCTCCGCGTATTTTTCCAGCCACACCCGTGCCGGCACTCCCTTGGGGTACAGCACATTGCGCCAGTGGTTGTAGGCCCAGCCTGATGTCCCGATATGGATGCTCACACCATCCAAACTAACGGTCTCCGGGCAGGCCCCGCGGTGGCTGCGCGGGGGAGCGGTGTGGGGTAACTGTTGGCGGCCCGGTCCGCGCGCGTGAAATAAGCAGGGTGCTGCTGCGGTTGCATCTAGCGTGCCCGGACAAAAAGGCCCGGTGCACAAGCAACTGAAAGGCACGCACTCCTATGACTGTTCCGCTCTCCATTCTCGATCTCGCCATCATCGATGAGGGCGAGAGCGCACGTGATTCCTTCGCTTCCTCCCTGGCGCTGGCGCGGGAAGCGGAAGCGCTTGGCTACACCCGCATCTGGTACGCCGAGCACCACAACATGCCGACCATCGCCTCCTCCGCCACCAGTGTGCTGATCGGCTACATTGCCGCGCACACCGAAAGTATCCGGCTCGGAGCCGGCGGAGTTATGCTGCCGAACCATGCGCCCCTGACTATTGCGGAGCAGTTTGGCACGTTGGAAACCCTGTTCCCGGGCCGCATCGACCTGGGCCTGGGCCGTGCCCCCGGCAGCGACCAGAAGACCATGCGTGCGCTGCGCCGCGACCCGATGTCCTCGGACAGCTTCCCGCAGGACGTGCAGGAACTGCAGGGTTACCTGACCGGCAACACCCTGATCCCGGGTATCCATGCGACGCCGGGTGCCGGCACCAACGTGCCGCTGTACATCCTGGGTTCCTCCCTCTTCGGTGCCAAGCTTGCCGCCGCCCTGGGCCTGCCGTACTCCTTCGCCTCGCACTTCGCGCCGCAGGCACTGCAGGACGCCGTCACCATCTACCGCCGCGACTTCAAGCCCTCGGCACAGCTGGCCGAGCCGTACGTCATCGCCGGCGTGAATGTCGTGGCCGCCGAAACCAGCGAAGAAGCCAAGCAGATGTTCGAGGATTCGCAGCGCCGCCGGGTAACCCAGCTCTTCGGCCGGGACCGCACCTTCACCGACGAAGAGGCGGACGCCATCCTGCAGTCGCCGGGCGGCCAGCAGGTCAAGCAGATGGGCCGCTACTCCGCTGTTGGCAACCCCGAGGAAGTCCGGGACTACCTCGACTGGTTCGCCGGGCACGCGCAGGCCGATGAGCTGATCGTCGCCACGCAGACCGCCACACTCGAATCACGGCTGCTTTCCTTCCGGCTGCTCGCGGACGCCGCCCTGCCGGTCCGTTCCTGAGCATTGCCCCTCCCGAGGGACTGGAAACCCTGTGCTAGATATGAAGGATGAGTTCCAGCCCCCAGATCATCTCCTGTTCCGTCAGCATGCGCTGGGGAGATATGGATGCCTACGGGCATATCAACAATGTTGAGATTGTCCGCATGCTCGAGGAAGCACGCGTGCATGCCTTCGGCCCTCCCGGCGGAACGGGAGGTCCCGGGCGGGAACCTGCCGTCCCGCTGTTCACCGATGTTCCGCCCGGCACGCAGTCCCTCGTGGTGGAACACCGTGTCCGGTACGTGGCGGAACTGACCTACCGGAACATCCCCGCCGACGTCGACGTCTGGATCAGCGCGGTCAAGGGCGCCAGCCTGACGATCGCGTACGTCATCCACGATCCGGTGACGCACCAGGCCTGTGTGCGCGCCGAGACCACCCTGGCCTTCGTCGACGGCGCTACCGGCGCCCTGCAGCGGCTGACGCCGGCTCAGCGGGAGATGGCAGCCGCCCACACGGGAGCTTCCGTCTTCGCCTGAGGTCCACACCCGGGTTCCTGCAGCCGGGCCCTGTGATCGGCTGAGCACGGCCACTAGCATTTTCGGTAGTCCCGGCAGTTCCGCTGCGGAATTCAAAGGAGATGCACCGTGTGGCAGAACCTTGGCATCACACCGACCGAAGCACTCTGGGTTGTTCTCAGCGCCCTGGGGATATATGCCGTCTTCTTCCTGCTGATCCGTGGTTTCGGGCAGCGCGCACTGGCCAGCTGGTCCACTCTGGACCGTGCCGTCGTCATCGCTCTTGGCTCCGTACTTGGCCGGGTTGTCCTCGGCTACACGCCTACCCTCGCTGCCGGCGTCATTGCGCTGGCCACCATGTTCGGGATGCTCCGCGTGGAGGGGTACCTGCGCCGGACGCGGCGCGGCGCGTACCTCACCAGCCGGCCCATTCTCCTGATGGCGGGGAACGAGGTCCTGGAGGAAGGCCTGCGTAAGGCCCGGATCCTGGAGGACGAGCTGTACTTCAAACTGCGGCAGTCCGGAATCCGGAACCTGTCCGAAGTGGCGATTGCCGTGCTGGAGCCGACCGGGGACGTCAGCGTACTGCGCCGCGGCCAGCTCATTGATCCTGTGCTGCTGCGCCGGGTCACCAACCAGTCACGTATTCCCCGGGATCTGGTGCTGCCGGGGCAGGGACCCGGCAGGGCAGGGGAGGCTGATTAGGCGTCCGGGCAAACCTCGTGTAGGCTGAAACGCAGTTGTTGTGTTGCGCATTTTGTATTTCAAGTGGCGAAACCCAATTGGTCTAGCTGCTTTTTCTGTAGAAGCGGTAAAGGAACACCGCGACTGAAACCGCCCGAAAGTCGGGATGTGTTTCGAATGCAGAAGGAATTAAAAAAATGGCTACAGGTACCGTAAAATGGTTCAACTCCGAAAAGGGCTTCGGCTTCATTGAGCCCGACGACGGCAGCGCCGACGTCTTCGCTCACTACTCCGCGATCAACTCCAACGGCTACAAGTCGCTGGACGAGAACCAGAAGGTTAGCTTCGACACCGAGCAGGGCCCCAAGGGCCCGCAGGCCTCGAACATCCAGGCCCTCTAATTTCTTAGAGACTTTGTAACGGCCTAGCGCCGATACTCCAAGAGCAGGACGGGATCTCCCGTCCTGCTCTTGTGTTTAACCCGGGTGTTCTGCTGCGTTGCTTCCCCGGCCTGGGCGCTGAGGTCTGGCCGTGCTCTCCGTGTAGCGCGTTGCGCCGTCCTCGGATCCCGACAAACCGCAGCGATCCGGACAGTCCGTATGGTGGGGGCTGTCCCATTCCGCGCAGGCGCCCGGGTTAGGCGGCTTTAATATTCCTGCGAGCTCTGCGAGCGAGGAATTTCGTTGCCGCCGTTCCGGGCTCCGGAGCGGAACCCGGCCACCTTCGCGGTGCGGAGCGGAACCCAGCCACCTGCGCGGAAACCCGGAACCCGGCCCCCAGACGCCTAGTCGTGAATCCGCACAGCCGCTTCACGCAGATACTGCTCGACCCGGCTGTAGGCATCCTGGGTCAGCGCCTTCCACAGGTTCATGCTCAGCACGGGGTCCGCCGCAGCCAGCTCATCAATGGCTTCAGCCGTCAGCACCTTCACCTTGACCGGCCCAGCGGCCTTAACCGTGGTCTCCTGGCGCTTATCTTCGCCCATAGCCATCTCGCCGAAGGTCATCCCCGGACCCAGTGTTGCCAGCTTGACCCTGCTGCCGTCCGGACCGGGCATGGAGGTGGTGATGTGCCCGGACACAATAAAGAAGACGCCCCCGAACCGCTGGCCTACGCGCCGGACCACGTCGCCGTCGTCGTACGTCCGGTCCTCCATCATTTTCTGCAGCAGCTGTGCCTCTTCCGGATCCAGCGGGCTGAGCGCCGGGGAATCGGCGGGGTCGATGGCGTCCGGAAGGACAAGTTCGGTGCCGTGCTGCTCGAGCAGCCTGTTCTCGCACCACTCGATCGCAGCGGAGCGCAGGGTGAAGGATTCGGTCTTCCGGCCCAGTTCCTGCAGGGCGGACGTGACCGATCCTTCAACGTCCACCAGGGCCAGTTCGCGCCCGGCCTGGCGGAGCATGTCCTCGGCTTCGGCAATCAGGCGGATGGCGACGTCGGACACCTCGTCCACGCTGCGCAGATCGGCAACCACCAGTTCGACGTCGTCGGGCAGGTCGGTGAGTGCCCTCACCATGGACTCGGCCCCGGCGAAGAGCAGGTCGCCGTTGAGTTCGATGACCTGGACACGGTGGCCGTGTCCGGCCAGGATCTCGGCGGCTTCGTCGGTCCGCCGGATACCCGAGGGTGTCGACGTGATGTCGTAGATGGCCCGGATGGCGGAGCGGCCGGTCCGTGCTGCCCGGACAAAGTGCAGCCCCAGGTCGTGGGAGAGCCGCTGGCTCACGGCCACCCCGCGCACGCTGTTGCCGTGCGCGTCCAGGGGAGGGGAGTAGACCGCCAGGCCCACCTGTCCGGGCAGGACGGCGAGGATGCCGCCGGCCACCCCGGACTTGGCGGGCATACCCACGCTGCTGATCCACGAGCCGGCGTCGTCGTACATGCCGCAGGTGGTCATGACGGACAGGACGCGTTCCACCGAGGCGAGGTCCAGGACCTCGTCGCCGGTGAGGGGATGGCGGCCGCTGTTGGCCAGGGTTGCCGCCATCAGTGCGAGGTCCCGTGCGTTGACCATGACCGAGCATTGCCGGAAATAGTCCTTGATGATGGGCGCCGGGTCGGACTCAATGATCCCGAAGGACCGCAGGAGGTAACCAAGGGCGGTGTTGCGGTGCCCGGATCTCAGCTCGGAGGTGTAGATCCGCTGGCTTACGTCGAGGTCGCGTCCGGCGAACGCCGAATAGGTGTCCAGGATGCGCTTGAAGCGGGACCTGCCGCCGGACCCCTTGACCAGGGACGTGGCGGTCAGGGCGCCGGCATTGATCATCGCGTTGGCGGGCCGGCCGGTGCCTTCAGCCAGGGAGATTTCGTTGAAGGAGTCTCCGGACGGTTCCACGTCCACCTTTTCATCCACCGCCTCCATCCCGAGGTCCGCGAGGGCCAGGGCATAGGTGAAGGGCTTGGAAATGGACTGGATGCTGAATTCTTCGCGGGTATCCCCGACCTCGTAGACGAAGCCGTCGGCGGTGGCCAGTGCTATCCCGAAGCAGTCGGGGTTGACGTTGGCCATGGCCGGTATGCCGCGGTACGGGGTGCCGTCTTTTACGCCGGCTATCTCGGCGTGGATCCTGCGTAGGTAGTTCTCGATCGGGGAGTCCATACTTCAAGCGTAGGGGCTGGCGGAGGGGTGACTCTCCACGGTGTCCGCGGTATACTTTTTCCTGTTGCAGTGTTGTGCAATTTGTACGTTCAAGCGGCGAAACCCAGATCTAGGGCCAGCCGCTTTTTCTGTATTTTGCACGGAAGGCACGGCAGCGTGAAACTCCCCGAAGGTCGGGGCAGGTTTCGTTCAGAAGGATGATTAAAAATGGCAACAGGTACCGTGAAATGGTTCAACGCTGAAAAGGGCTTCGGCTTCATCGAGCCCGACGACGGCAGCGCTGATGTTTTCGCCCACTACTCCGCTATCAACTCCAGTGGCTACCGGTCTCTCGAAGAGAACCAGAAGGTCACTTTCGACACCGAGCAGGGCCCCAAGGGTCCGCAGGCGGTTAACATCCAGGCTGTCTAATAAGACATTAGGTCCGTTTCACGGGCCGGCTTGAATCAGAAGCAGGACGGGATTAATTCCCGTCCTGCTTTTGTTTTGCCCGCCGGAATTTATACGTAAACGCCCTTGTGATGGAGGCGGAGCGCCGGACAGCCGGGTGAGCAAGCTAACGCCGGAAGGGCGGGTCAGATTCCCTGATAGCGGTGCGAAGTGCGAAGATAACTGGGCTGGGGTGACGTACAGCACACTGTATGGATACCGCGCCCCGGACATCGCACCCAGGGATAGGAACGAAGGTATGTCTACTGACAATTTCCCCAAGCGGCCGCTGAACCACGCAGACGCTGTGGATGACGACGGCGGCACCCCCGCCAAGTGGAAGGTCGTCGGTCCCGGACTGGTGGTTGCCGCCACCGGCGTCGGCGCCGCAGACATGGTGGCCACACTGGTGGCCGGATCCCGCTACGGGTACGCATTGCTTTGGGCAGTGGTCCTCGGCGTGGTCCTGAAAATCATCCTGGTGGAAGGAGCCGGCCGCTTCACCCTGGCGACCGGCCTGACCATTTTCGAAGGCTGGCGGTCGCTGGGTAAATGGACCACCTGGTACTTCGGCCCCTACATCATGATCTGGGGCTTCATCTACGGGGCCACGGCCATGTCCTCCGCTGCCCTGCCGCTGGCGGCAGTCTTCCCGGTCCTGCCGCTGACTGCCTGGGCGGTCCTGATGGGCCTGGCCGGTTTTGTTATGGTCTGGTTTGGCCGCTATGCCACCTTCGAGAAAATCACCGCCGTGCTGGTCGGGCTGATGTTCGTAACCGTGGTGGGGCTGGCCGTGATCGCCGTGCCCAACATTCCGGCAATGTTCACGGGCCTGATCCCGATGATCCCCGAGGGCGGAGTGTTCTACACGCTGGCTCTCGCCGGTGGTGTGGGCGGAACGATCACCCTTGCTGCCTACGGCTACTGGCTGCGTGAAAAGGGCTGGTACACACCCAAGTGGATGCGGGTCATGCGGATCGACAACTCCATGGCCTACGTGATGACCGGCATCTTCGTCATCGCGATGCTCATTGTCGGAGCCGAAGTGGTCCGTTCGGCTGGAGTATCCCTCTCCAGCGGCGACGCCGGACTGCTGGACCTCTACGACGTGCTCAAGGCGGAATACGGCGACGTCGTCGGCACCGGCTTCCTGATCGGATTCTGGGCTGCGTCCTTCTCCTCGATCCTCGGGGTGTGGAACGGGGTGTCCCTGATGTTCGCCGATTTCTGGGGAAATATCCGCGGCAAGGAATCCGGCCACCCGGACACCCGGATCGGTGGCAAGTACTTCCGCTTCTACGTCCTCTGGCTGACCTTCCCGCCGATGATCCTTTTCCAGCTCGGACAGCCCATTGGCCTGATCCTGGCCTACGGTGTGCTCGGCTCGCTCTTTATGCCGTTCCTTGCCGTGACCCTGCTCGGCCTGCTGAACGGCCGCCGCATTCCCAAGCAGTGGGCCAACAAGCTGCACACCAACCTTACCCTCGGCTTCACGGCCCTGCTGTTCATCGCACTGGGTATCCAGCAGCTCTGGGACAACATCGCCAAGGTGCTGTAGCGGCACCGAATTACTAGGGAAGAGCCCCGCAGACTGGCCCGTCACCGACCATCGGTGGCGGGCCAGTTTAGCGCAGCAGCCGTGCTTCTACGAGGGGTGAAACCAAGTAAAAGAAAAGTCGTTACGGGCCATCTACGCAGCGATTCTGCTCAGCTACGCTATTAGCGGCGAGGGAAGGTTGCAGGATGGAAACCAGCGCAACGGGTGGCCTGAACAGGGTCATCGCAGGCCGATACCGACTCATCGAACCAATTGGACGGGGAGGTATGGCCACCGTCTACCGGGGCCAGGACGAAGCGCTGGGACGCGACATTGCTGTCAAACTTTTCCGTGCCAGTGCGGTGGCTCCGGACGACGTCGGGCGGCAGGACAACGAGATGCGCCTCCTTGCGTCACTGTCCCATCCGGGGCTGGTCACCCTGTTCGATGCGGGCAAGGAGGACCCCGGGACCGCTGGTGCCGATGACGGCGGAGGCGGGGAACCGCGGACCTACCTGGTCATGGAACTAGTGGACGGGCCGGACCTCCGCAGGCGCCTGCGCGGCGAGGCGGTCCCGCCTACCGACGTTCCCTCCATCGGTGCCGACCTTGCCGCCGCCTTGGCGTATATCCATGACCGGGGGGTGGTGCATCGGGACGTGAAGCCGGCGAACATCCTGCTCCCGTCCAACGCCACGGGAACAGCGCCGCGGGCCAAGCTGACGGATTTCGGCATTGCCCGGATCCTGGACGGTGCCCGCATTACAGCCGCCGGTGCCACCCTCGGCACGGCCAACTACCTCAGCCCGGAACAGGCCTCCGGGCTCGGGGCGGATGCAGCGAGCGATATCTACTCCCTGGGCCTGGTCCTGCTTGAAGCCGTCACGGGAAGGGTGGAGTTCAACGGCAGCGCGGTCGAGTCCGCCGTCGCCCGCCTCAGCAGGGACCCCCAGATTCCGGTATCCCTTGAAAGCCACTGGCGCGGTCTCCTGGCCGCCATGACCACACGCGACCCCGACCTCCGCCCGACGGCGGCAGAAGTGTCCGCGACCCTGCTGGACTACCGCTGGGCGGAAGGCGTTACGCAGCCGGGGCTGATACCGCAGCTGGCATCGGGGCAGGGCAGTCCCTCCCTTCGGACCTCTCGTGCGGACTCCTCGTGGGACCCGTGGAGCGGGCCGGCAACGGCGGAGGCCTCACCGCTGCCCGACGGCGTCGGCACCGGGGCAGCCGGCCCCGACGGTTCTGCCGCAGATTTTGCCGAAGGGTCAGCCGCAGCGAACCGCGGGGCACTGGGGAGGCATCCCTCGGAACCGCTGCCCTCGGTACCTCCTCCCGTCGACCTTCCGCCCATCGACTCTCATGCCGTCGACCCTGCCGACTTTCCTGCAGTCGACCACCCGCCCAGCGACCACCCTGCCCTGTCCGGAGGCCTGCCGCCGGCGTTCCCGCCGAAGATCCCGCCGCCGGTGGGAACTCCATCCGCCGCACAGCCCGCGGCAACCCGGGTACAGGTGCTGGCCGAGCCGCGGCTGTCTTCGGCAGGACGTGCCCTGCTGGCGTTGCTGGTCATGGCAGTGCTGACAGCGGCGGTGGTCCTGATGCTCGGCAGAGCGGGTGCCCTGCCGGACGGAGGAGTCCTTCCGGGCGAGATCGGGCAGAACCTGGACCGGGTGCAGGACAGCTTCGGCCCGTAGCCGTGTTCCGCGCGGGATACTGGAGGAATGAGTACTTCCACCCCCGCCGGTCTTCCCAGTGACAGCCGCTGCCCCTGCCTCAGCGGGGAAACCTATGGAAACTGCTGCGGACGCTTCCATTCCGGAGCGGCCGCCGCTCCCACGGCTGAGGCATTGATGCGTTCGCGGTACAGCGCCTTTGCCACCGGCAACGCCTCCTACCTGCTGGACACGTGGCACCCGGACCACCGCCCCAAGACGCTGGACTTGGACCCGGACATCGAATGGCGCCGGCTGGATATTCTTTCCACCTCCGGCGGCGGTCCCCTGGACACCACCGGGACGGTGGAATTCCGGGCACACTACCGGCAGGACGGCCAGCGCGGTACCCAGCAGGAACTCAGCAGCTTTGTCCGGGAACGGGGCCAATGGCTGTATCTGGACGGACGATAACCCCCGGCATCTTCCGGCCCGGTCGGGGTGGCACCTAGGCTGGAAAGCATCCGACGGCGGCCCCGTAAACAGGCCCGCTCAGGGAAGCTCCCGAAACGCAGGCACATCAGAGGCCCTGCATCTAAGTCGGATGAGCAGGCGAGGACACCATGAAAGCACTCGTTTACGAAGGACCCGGACAGAAGTCGTGGAAGGACGTGCCGGATCCGCAGATCCAGGACCCGCGTGACGCCATCGTCAAGATAGATACCACCACCATCTGCGGCACCGACCTGCATATCCTCAAGGGCGACGTTCCGGCAGTCACTCCGGGCAGGATCCTGGGCCATGAGGGCGTCGGCACCGTGACCGAGACCGGCTCCGGTGTGAACGCCTTCAAAACCGGAGACAAGGTAATCCTGTCCTGCGTCTCGGCGGACGGCTCCTGCAGTTTCTGCAAGGACGGGCTCTACTCGCACTGCACCGGAGAGGAAGGGCAGTCCGGCATCGGCTGGATCTTCGGACACCTGATCGACGGAACGCAGGCCGAGTACGTCCGCGTACCCTACGCGGACACCTCCATGTACCGGCTGCCGGAAACCGTCTCACAGGAGCACGGCGTCCTGCTCAGCGACATTTTCCCCACAGGATTTGAAATGGGTGTGCAGTACGGGCAGGTCCAGCCGGGCGACGTCGTCGCAGTGATCGGTGCAGGCCCCGTGGGGCTGGCTGTGATCGCGACCGCGGGACTGTACGGTGCGGCGAAGATCATCGCCGTGGACCTGGACGCCAACCGGGTGGAACAGGCCCAAAGGTTCGGTGCCACCCACGGAGTGAATTCCGGGGATAAGAACTGGCGCGAACAGATCATGGACCTGACCGACGGCTGGGGCGTGGACGTCGCGGTGGAAGCCGTGGGCATTCCGGCCACGTTCGAGATGTGCACCAATATCGTCCGGCCCGGGGGCAACGTGGCCAACGTGGGGGTACACGGGACGCCCGTGAGCCTGGACCTGGACCGGCTCTGGATCGAGAACATCAACATCAGCATGGGCCTGGTCAACACAAATACCCTGTCCATGCTCCTGAAGCTGATTGCCGAGGGGAAGCTGCCGGCCGAGGAGTTCATCAGCCACCGCTATCCGCTGGGCGACATCCTCACGGCGTACGACACCTTCTCCCGGGCCGCCGAAACCAACGCGCTGAAGGTGATCCTGCAGGCCTGAGCGGCGCACCTGGAGTGGACGGGCGGCAGCTGCCGCCCGTCCACTTTTTGCGCACCGGCGGCACAGGCAGATAATGGGGACCGCGGCCGCGTTCGCCCCCGCAGTTCTTCGCCCAAAAGAGGTTTTCCATGTCTAACGGCACCATGATCGCAGGACGGCTCAACGTCGAGACGGGCACCTTCGCCATGAAGGAAGTTCCGATTCCCGATCCCGGGCCGGGTTTTGTCCGTATCAAGGTCGGAGCGGCCGGCGTCTGCCTGTCCGACGTGCACCTCATCCAGGGCCTGTTGCGCCCGCAGTTCCTCAAGGGCAACGAGGTCACCCTCGGCCATGAGGTGGCCGGAACCGTGGATCTGCCCGGGGCTGGTGTCACCTCCGTGGCTCCCGGCGACCGTGTGGTGCTCCAGGCCGGTTACGAATACAACGGCGCCACGCTCACCATGGGTGTTGACTACGACGGCGGCTGGGCCGAGTACCTGGTGGTTCCCGCCGGCGTGCTGGTACCGCTCGGCAATGACATCCCCTTCGATCAGGCCTCCATCATCCCCGACGCCGTGTCCACACCGTGGGGCGCCATCGCTTCCACCGCCGATGTGCGTGCCGGTGAAGCAGTAGGGGTCTGGGGGATCGGCGGACTCGGCGCCCACGGTGTGCAGCTGCTGCGCCTGATCGGTGCCGCGCCGATCATTGCCGTTGATCCGATCCCCGAGGCACGCGCACGGGCCCTGGAATTTGGGGCCGACATTGCGCTCGATCCGATGGCAGAGGACTTCTCCGCGGCCATGAAGGCAGCCACCGGCGGCAAGGGGCTCGACGCCGCCCTCGACTTCGCCGGCGTCGACGCCGTCCGTGCCCAGGCCATCAAGTGCCTGGGCCGGGGCGGACGCCTCGTGCTGGTAGGCCTGTCCGGCAAGCCGATGACCATTGATGACAGCACCGGCTTTTCCTACGCACGCAAGCAGATCCGGGGCCATTACGGCTCCGAGGCGCACCACGTGCCGCAGCTGGTGTCCCTGGCCCGGCTCGGCCGGCTCGACTTCGCCAAGTCCGTCAGTGCGCGCATTCCGCTGGCTGACGCGGAGCAGGCCGTCAAGGCCCTCGACGCCAAGGAAGGCAACCCGATCCGTTTGGTGCTGATCCCGTAGCTTCGGAAGGTGACACAGCAGGAGCTCCCCGCACGTGCGGAGAGCTCCTGCTGTTTAATCCCGGCCGGAATGGAACTGCGTGGAATTGGGACGAAGGGAAGTCCGGGCCATAGACTTCGGCGGTGAATTCCGGACTGCTCCTGACCATCCTGATTGCCGTATTTGCCGGGGGCATCGCGCAGCGTGTGGCCGGGATCGGATTCGGGCTGCTGCTTGCACCGTTCTTCATCATTGCCCTCGGCCCGTATCCGGGGGTGGTGGTGACCAACGTGTGCGGTGCGCTCGCAGCCGGTCTGGTGATCACACAGGTCTGGCGGAACATCGACTGGAAGATGTACGCGACGCTGGCGGTGCCGGCCGCGGCCGGTGTGCTCGGGGGAACCTATGCTGCCTCGGTCCTCCCGCCGGGACCGCTTGAAATCGGAGTCGGCCTCTTTATGCTCGCCGCACTGACCTCGTCGCTCGTGCTGAACCGGGCGGACGTGGTCCTGCGTGGCGAATCCCCGAAAGTTGCCGCCGGCCTGCTGGCCGGAATCAGCAACTCCATGGCCGGAGCAGGGGTTCCCGCCGTCAGCGCCTATGCGGTGCTGGCACGGTGGCCGCAGGCATCCTTCATGGCAACCATGCAGCCTTTCCTGGCTACGCTGAGCCTTACAACTATTGCTGTCCACGCCGTCATTGACCCGGGGGAGTGGCCGGAACTCGCCTGGTGGACCTGGGTGCTGCTGTGCGTCCTGACGGTCGCCGGGCTGCGGGCGGGAAACTGGCTCGCACCGCGCGTCAACGAAACCGCCGCCCGCCGCGTCGTCGTCGTACTGGCCTATCTGGGTGCCGTTTCCGCCCTGGTCAAGGGGATCATCGACCTGCAGTAAGGCCGGGGACCTACTTGGATTTGCCCGCGTGTTCCTTGGCAGCCTTGGCGGCCTTTGCCGTGGCACCAACCTTGGCAACCTTGGCCACCCGGGCCGCCTTGGCCTTCCTGGCATCTTTGGCAACCTTGGCGGCCTTGCCAGCTTCGGCTGTCTTCGCCGCCTTCGCTGTCTCGGCTGTCTTGGCGGCCCTGGCACTCTTATTGGCCTTCGCCGCAGCCTTCGCGGCCGCCTTGGCGCCAACGGCCACCGCGGCGCCCTTCACCGGCGTCGGGACCTTTACGACCTTGATCTTGGTCTTTGGCCGCTTGCGGTCCAGGATCAAAGCCGCCGCAACGCCCGCCATCCAGGTGTCCTTGGCCAGCCCCATGCCGTCTGCGCTGGGGCGGATACCGTCCTGCTCAGTCATGCCCGGCGTCTTCAGGTACATCCGGACCATGCCGCCGGAGAAGCAGCCCAGGATGAGTCCGGCGAGCCGGCTGGGTACGAAGGGAAGCAGCAGGGACAGCCCCACGCAAATCTCGGCATTGCTCAGCAGCTTGCCGAATTTCACCGGCTCAATGTCCTGGACCTGGGGAAAGGCATTGGCAGCCATCTGCTGCAGGCCTGCCGCGCTTTCGGCATCCAGATTGCGCTTGTTGAGGCCGGAGTTGAGGATATAGGCGCCGGTGGTCAGGCGCAGGGGGATATGGCTGATTTTCATGGGATTCCCTTCGCAGACGATGCAATTCCGAGCCTACGGCGGTCTCCGCCCTGCGCGCCAGAGTGGAAGCCGGAAGAATCCGGCACGTAACTCCCGGTAAATTCCCGAAACGCGCAGGAACAGGTTACTCACCAGTCGCTAAGTCTGGTTTCATGAAGGGGTACGCCGCAGCAGCTGCCGACACGAGAAGGTTCCGATGGAATTGCTCCCGGCCGAGCATCCCCGCCCGCGCCATTTCCTCCTCCATCTAAGCGACACGCACCTGCTCGGGGGGGAGGACTGCCTGTACGGTGCGGTTGACAGCCACGCCAAGCTCCGGGACCTCTTTACCCGCCTTGAGGACGGAGGCCAGCGGCCCGACGCCATCATCTTCACGGGCGACCTTGCGGACCGGGGTGAGGCCCGCGCCTATGCCCGGCTGCGGGAAACCGTCCTCCCGGCCGCCGACAGGATGGGCGCCAGGGTGATCTGGGCGATGGGCAACCACGATAACCGCGCGGCCTTCCGCGAGATCCTGCTGAGCGAAGCGCCGGACATGTCTCCGGTGGACCAGGTGCACCACCTGGGCGGGCTGCGGATCATCACCATGGACACCACGGTTCCGGGCTACCACCACGGGGAACTCAGTGAGGGTCAGCTCGCCTGGCTGCGGCGTGAGCTGCAGACCCGCGCTCCTGAGGGAACCATCCTCGCCATGCACCACCCGCCGGTCCCCAGCGTGCAGGACCTCGCTGTCCTGGTGGAACTGCGGAAACAGCACCGGCTTGCCGAAGTGCTGGCAGGAAGCGACGTCCGGGCCATCATTGCCGGGCACCTGCACTACTCGACCTTCAGCACCTTCGCCGGGATCCCCGTCTCCGTGGCATCCGCCACCTGCTACACGCAGGACCTGACGACGCCGGGGACGCGCGGGCAGGACGCCGGACAGGGATACAACATGGTCCACCTGTACGAGGACTCGGTAGTGCATTCCGTGGTGTCCCTGCAGGAAAGCCGCACCGTTGGGAAACCCGTGGGGCCGGAGGAAACGGAGGCGCGCCTCGCCGCAGCCGGTATCAGCATTGCGGATGCCCGCGCCCTCGCGTCCGCCTAATCCGTTGCCGGTTCCGGACCCAGATTGAAGAACCGCCCGGTCACCGATTCAGGGATAATCTCCACGTATCGGTACTTCTCCGTCCGGACCCAGGGCCGCAGGGGAAGCGCGTCCGCGGCCTCAATCTCGCCCGACGTTTCCAATGGCCGGGTGGTTCCCTTGACGACGACGGACCATGCCTCGGCGCTGTGGATGCCGTCGGCTTCGAAAGCGACGTGCGTATTAACCGTCATTTCCGCCAGTTTGGTGCCCGGCGCCGTGCGGATGAGGAGTACGCCGTCGTGCGCCAAATAGTTGATCGGATAGATGCTGGGCCGGTTGGCCACGCTGACCGCGAGCCGGCCGTGGTGCGTGTTCTCGAGGTACTTCCAGCTCTGTTCGGCGGACAGTTCAACGACTGGTGGCAGCTCTTCAGTGCTCATGAACACAGTGTGCCAAGGGGTGTCCCGGACCGCCACTATCAGGCTGCTTATGAACTTGACTCGGCCCCGGACCTTGCAAGAGAGTGGACTAGGTAGTATTTACCACCAAGCTAAGTACCGCACCCTCGAGGAGCACACGTTATGACAGACGCAGAACAGCAGAATCCCGCAGACGGACAGAACGCTGCCGGCGATCCGAAGACCCTGACCACCCGTCAAGGACACCCGGTCTACGACAACCAGAACACCCGTACTGTGGGATCCCGCGGTCCGGCTACCCTCGAGAACTACCAGCTCCTCGAGAAGATCAGCCACTTCGACCGCGAGCGGATCCCCGAGCGGGTGGTGCACGCGCGCGGTTTCGTGGCGTACGGCGAGTTCGAAGCCACCGGCAAGTGGGGCGACGAGCCCATTGCCAAGTACACGCGCGCGAAGCTCTTCTCCGAGCCCGGCAAGAAGACTGACGTCGCCATCCGCTTCTCCTCCGTGATCGGCGGACGCGACTCCTCCGAGGCCGCACGCGACCCGCGGGGTTTTGCCGTCAAGTTCTACACCGAAGACGGCAACTGGGACCTGGTCGGCAACAACCTCGGCGTCTTCTTCATCCGCGACGCCATTAAGTTCCCCGACGTCATCCACTCCCTGAAGCCGGACCCCGTCACCTTCCGCCAGGAATCGGCACGCATCTTCGACTTCATGTCGCAGACCCCCGAGGCCATGCACATGCTGGTGAACCTCTTCAGCCCGCGCGGCATCCCCGCCGACTACCGCCATATGCAGGGCTTCGGCGTGAACACCTACCGCTGGGTCAACGCTGCCGGTGAGTCCAAGCTGGTCAAGTACCACTTCCAGCCGCGCCAGGGCGTGAAGTCCCTGACCGAGGAAGATGCCGCCAACATCCAGGCCAATGACCTGGGCCACGCGTCGAAGGACCTCTACGAGGCCATCGAACGCGGCGACTTCCCCAAGTGGGACCTGTACGTGCAGCTGATGGACGACCACGACCATCCGGAACTGGACTTCGATCCGCTGGATGACACCAAGACGTGGCCGGAGCAGGAATTCGAACCCAAGCTCATCGGCACCATGACCCTGAACCGCAACGTCGTCGACCACCACAACGAAAACGAGCAGATCGCTTTCGGCACCGGTGTCCTCGTGGACGGCCTGGAGTTCTCGGACGACAAGATGCTTGTTGGCCGTACGTTCAGCTACTCGGACACGCAGCGTTACCGCGTAGGCCCGAACTACCTGCAGCTTCCGGTGAACTCCGCGAAGAACGCACGGGTTGCCACCAACCAGCGCGGTGGCCAGATGTCCTACGGCACCGACCTCGCGCCGGGCCAGAACCCGCATGTGAACTACGAGCCGAACATCACGGGCGGCCTGCAGGAAGCACCGAAGCCGGAGCAGGCCGAGGTTGGCCCGGAACTCGTTGGCCGCCTGACCCGCGCCCGCCTGAACCGCACGAACGACTACATGCAGGCCGGACAGCGCTACCAGCTGATGGAGCAGTGGGAGAAGGACGACCTGGTCGCCAACTTCATTGCCAACGTCGGCCAGGCAGCCCGCCCGGTGCAGGAGCGCATGCTCTGGCACTTCTACATGAGCGATGACGAGCTGGGTGCACGCGTCGGCGAGGGCCTGGGCATCAGCCTGGACGAGATCAAGGATCTCGGCCCGCTGGCCACCCAGACGCTCAATGAGGAAGAAACCGAGCGGATGAAGAACCTGGGCCACAACGGTCCCCGGAACGTCGAGGGCCTCACCATGACCCACTGCGTGCCCAACGAGCACGTAGTCGTCACCCGGTAAGGCACCGGTTCCGACTCAACGCAGTCAACGAGCAGTCAACGACGGCGCGGGCGCACTTCGGTGCGCCGGCGCCGTCGTCGTTTAACCCGCTACTTCTCCCACGGAGCCACGATGGGGAAGTACTTTTCGAGGAACTCCGTCACGCGTGCGGTCCGCTCCTCGGCGGGGACTTCCGGGAAGCTCCCGTCGTTGAGGCAGAACATGTCCACGTGCCGCTTGGCGAGCAGCCTGTCCATCACCTTCAGGCCCGCGTAGCTGGTGGTGTCGACATACCGGACCTTCGCCGTCTCCTGCGTGACCGCCCGGCCGGTGAGCAGCGCATAGTAGTGATAGAGCGAATTGGTGACGGAAATGTTGTCCTTGGCCCGGAATGTGCTGGCCGCAGTGGCGGCGAACTCCTCGGGAAAAGCCTCCTCCATTTCCAGCAGGACGCTGCGGCGCAGGGGAGCGGCCGAGTGTTCCAGATGGCGGGTGGTGACCCTGCCGAAACGTTCCCAGAGCAGGCGCCGGTTCACCCGGGCCGCGTTCTCGAAGCCGCTGCGCTCGGGATCGTTCGCGCCGAGGCCGATCCGGGTGTTGGCCTCAATGAACTTCGTAATCCCACCGGGGGAGAAGAACATGTCCGGGGCAACCGGCCGGCCGAAGAACATGTCGTCATTGGAGTACAGGAAGTGCTCCGCGAGTCCCGGTATGTGCTGAAGCTGGGCTTCGACGGCCTGGGAATTGTGGGTGGGCAGCACCCCCGGGTCCTTGAAGTGCTCCGCCGCCGGAACGAAGGTGACGGACGGGTGGTCAGCCAGCCAGTCCGGCCGCGGGGAATCCGAGGCAATGAAGATCCGGCGGATCCAGGGTGCGAACATATGCACCGACCGGAGCGCGTATTTCAGTTCGTTGATCTGCCGGAACCGGGCTTCGTGGTCATCCCCTTCACCCACAACGGCGCCCTGCATCCGGGCGGCGCGCGCGGCCTGGAACGCGGGGGAACTGCCGTCCACCCAGGAGAAGACCAGATCGATGTCGAACCGGATATCCGTGGCGTGGTCGGCGAACATGTTCTCGATGGTCGGCCAGACCAGGCCGTGCTTTTCCACCGTGCCGCGGACCACCTCGGAGGCGGGGAGCGTGCGGCGGGTCAGGGAGTTTTCCACCGGAAGGGTGATGTTCTCGCCGTCCAGGTCCCAGAGTTCAATCTGCACACCGGCTGCACCCGAGATCAGCAGATTGGTACCGGTGAAGGCCCTCGGCCGGTACACCCGGATGATGCGGGCCTTGTCGCTGGCGGAGAGGCTGCCGTCGGCAATCAGCAGGGTGCGGCTCTTTTTGGTATCCACGGTGCGGGCGTAGAAGGGCTCGTCGCGGCAGGCCTCGACCAGTGCCTTCGTCAACTGCTTTCGCATCCGCAGGTCGACGGCGATGACCGGACGCTGGTCGTTGCCGCGCACCAGCAGGTACGTGATGCCGGCGTCGTCGAGCACCCGGCGGATAAACAGCAGGTCCGCCACCATCGCCTCGTGCGGTGTGAGCCCGGTGTCCATAAGCGCCAGGCGGCCCTTGACGAAGGCGACGTTCGGGCGTCGCTCCACCCGGTGGAGCACGGCAGGCGAAGCGGGCTGGAGGGACTCCGGTGCGATATCCGGTTCCGGCGCTCCGAAGTAGACATCGTGTTCGGCGGCTGTATCGGTAATGGGAACCTCCTATGACGGTTCGGCGCCCGCAATGCAGGCGCTGGTTGAGTGCTGCGCTGCACGGGAGCTGCTTGCCGGTCATCCGGCGGGGTCCTTCGGGAAGCGCCCGAGAGGTCCGGGCGCTATGTGCTCAACTGTAGGCCGCCAGTAGCATTGATTTCGGACACGGACATTCCGGGAGTCGATGTGGGATACCGTAACACCGCCCGAAGCAGCACCGCCCGAAAAGCCATCACGCGTAACAGTTTTGCCCCTCAAAGCGCCCTGATCGCGGCAGCATTGCTCCTCACCAGTATCTCATCCTGTGCTGCGCCGCCCCAGTCCGGGCCGACGTCGTCGGACTCTGCCGATGCATGGTCCAGTTACACGACGGCGGACGGCAGCCTGCGCTTTGACTACCCGTCGGACTGGGAGGTCGTCGAGCTGCCGTCCCGGGCCAACGATCCGTTGGGCGGCGTCTCCCTGCAGGTGGTCGACGGCGGCCGGGTGCTGGCCCAGCTGGATACGGGTATCATCACCGACCTGAGCTGCACCGCGCCCGCGGAACCCGCCTCCTACGAGGAGTACGAGAGTGTCCCGATGCCGGGACTGGAGTCGAAGCAGGGGACCGATCAGCGTTTTGTGTACCGTTCCCTGGCGCCGTCCGGCCCCTGGGGGGCCCAGGCAACCTACGCGGTGGTGAGCGGAGAGCCCCAGGCGGTGCAGTGCGGGTTGTTCGATTTCTTTACCTTGACCGAGTCCAGCGGCGGCCGGTTCGCGGGGGAGTACGGGAATGCTGCCGGAACTGCGGACGGGCCGGAAGCTGTGGAGGACTATCTTGACGGCGCCGAGCAGTACCGGGAGACGCAGGAATACCAGGATCTGAAGGAGATGCTGACGTCACTGCGCAACGCCCGGTAGCGGCCGGGGTTCCGGGGTCCTTCAACAAACCCATAAGTAGCTTGCTGTTATTGAGCACTCTGGCGGCATGTGGATAAGTGGGTAGGCCCTGCGGCGGGCTGATTATCATGGCCTGATCGAGTGCTTTATCCTGTCTCGCAGCCGACCCACCTCCTGGGGGTTTTCGAATGTTCAGAAGTACTGCGCTCCGTTGTACCGTGCGGTTGAGATTTGTGGCTGCGGCAGTTGTGGTTCCGATGCTGTTCCTGACGGCGTGCACCGACGCATCGGGGGATTCGGGGGATGGTGACACGCCGTCGACCCAGGCTTCCACACCGACGCCGACACCAAGTCCGACGCCAAGCGCCACGTACAAGCCTGCGTCGGCCGAGGGGCCGGCGGAGAATGTTCCGCTGCCGGTGATGCCGGAGGAGGCGAAGGTCCAGTCGAAGGAGGGCCTGGAGGCGTTCGCTAAGTATTGGTACGACCTGATCAACTACGGTTTTGAAACCGGAGATGCGGAGCCTATCCGGGCGATCAGCGGCTCGGACTGCGCCGTGTGCAAGAACTTCTACCAGATGCTTGGATCTGGTTACAAAGATCAGGACTGGATCCGCGGGGGACATGTCGAGGTGCGGGGAGTGCATTCGGACTACGTGCTGACCCCTGAAGGACGCTATCAGGTGCTGATACAGAACGTTCAAGAGCCGTTGGATTACTTTGGACCCGGTGTCCTTTACGGCACGCGTGGTGGTTACTCGGTGCCGGTAGTACAGATGATCGAAGCACGGTACAACCCAAGCGGCTGGTACGCCGAGAGCGTCGTAACCATCAAAGGCTGAGAAGATGATCATGATCCGTCGGCGAAGATTTACTCTTGTCGCATTATGCTCGGTGGGTCTCGTGTTCGCGTCTGGTGGCGCTGCCCGGGCAGTTGTTGAAGACGTAGTGTTCGAGGAGGATTCAGTAACGTCTGGAGCAAGGTTTCAACAGGACCCAACCTCGGGTGTTTGGACAACGATGCCGGTGGGCATGCCTAACGACCCGAGTGGCTACCGTTTCGAACTTGTCTGCTTTGACGATACGACTGGGTACCTTGACTGTCTGGCGGGGAACGAGGACGCGTGCACGGCAGGCGAAGACGGCCGGCTGGTTTATTGGTTTTCCGGCCTGAGGAACACTGATCCGGCTACGTGGATGAGGGTCAGCGATACCCCGTCCTGCATCTATTCCGAAGAACCCCTGGACGTCGGTGAGCAGATTCAGCAGCAAATCCTCACTGCCTTCCAGGAACGGCCGATAGCCGCAGGGAAACTGGTTCTGCAGCCCAGCCCGCACACCCTGGTCGGGATGGAAACCAACGCCTACGTCGAAGCCGCGGAGCAGGTTTTCGAGATGGTCCTGCTGGACCAGACAGTGCGGATTGTTGCCACACCCACCGAATTCGAACTGAACTACGGCGACGGCACCGTTTACGGCCCCACCAATGTGCCGGGCGCGCCGCTGTCCCAGGACCGGTGGGGAGAGCAGACCAGGACGAGCCATAAATATGCCGCCAGCGGCGATTACCAGGTGGGGGCCACTGTTCATTTCTCCGGAACCTACTCGGTGAACGGCGGGCCGATGATTCCCATCGACGGCCGCGCCGCCGTGTCCTCCGAACCGCAGACCCTGCGCGTGTGGCGGGCCGAAACCCGCAGCGTCGCGGATAACTGCCTGGTTAACCCGAACGGCGTGGGTTGCTAGGTCCCCATAAAAGGTCCTGCTGCGGGGCAGGACCGATGACAGTTGCTACACGGAAGTAGGCCGCGGCACCGCAAAGAGCGTCCGGGGGTCCTGCAGCACGGCTGGATACGCGAACGCAGAGCGGGGAATTTCTCCGGTCAGCTTCACTGGCCGCACGGCCGTATCGTTCGCGAGCTCCACCGGACCGGCACGGCCCAACAGCAGTGTGTTCCTGTCTGCAGGAGAAAGGACAGCCACCGGATCACCGTCGTCCATATCCTCCAACAGCCGCACCAGCTGCCGGCCCTTCTTGCCGGTGATCGGAGCCCCCTTCACGGAAAGCATCGGCAGGACAATCGCGGCAGCATCGCCGTCGGGCACGGCACGGGCCACCCACAGCGCCTCGCTGGGATCCGGATCCACCGGATCGGGAACGTCGGCAGGGGAGGGCCAGACATACGGCAGCCCGCCGTCGGTATCCGGAAACAACGGACCGTAGACCTCGGGGGACTTCGTGATCAGGTTGGACCGGTGGCTGCGGTGCAGCTCCTCGTCGCCGATCCAGGCCGGAAGGACGACGTCGGCCGCCGCAGCATCCGGCGCGAACTCCAGGATCTGTTCCCGGACGGTATCGGCATGTCCGCGGGCAATCCACTCGTCCGTCATGGCCAGCCCGTATGCGGTGAGCGCCGGCACGAAGCCCTTCCACATCAGCAGGGCGGGGTGGCGCTGCCAACCGTAGTCGGGAACCACCAGTCCGCGCAGCAGCTGCAGTGTCTCCACCCGCTGCTTGCCCAGCCGCGCCTGGTCCAAGACGGCGGCGCTGCGGGTGAAACTCGGATAGGGAAGGAAGGTCTGCACGGGCCTAGTCTGTCACTGCGGTCCGGTGCCAAGCCGCCGGACCATGATCAGGTCCCGGAAGGTATGCCCGCCCACCTGGAAGGATCGGCGTCCGGAGGTCTGAAACCCCGATTTGCGGTAAAAGGACTGCGCCCGGACATTGCGGTTGTTTACGCCCAGCCACAGGGACCGGGCGCCTCCGGATTCCGCCGCTTCCGCAGCCGCCTCAATCAACTGCCCCGCCAGCCCGCTTCCGTGCACGTCCGGATGCAGATAGAACTTGCTCAGTTCGGCCGAGGGACGCCCCGGATCCAGCGCGTCGAGCACCTCCGGGTCTGACGGCGGTGTCAGCACCAGCAGGCAGTACCCCAGGAGCCTGCCGTCCTGCCGGGCCACCAGCACCTGGCAGGACTCGTCAGCGAGGAAACCGGTGAACCGTGCGGCGGAAAGATTCGCCGCAACAAACGCTGCACTGTCTTCCGGAGTTACTTCCGGCGGGCAGGCCAGCGGAAAGGTGAGGGCAGCCAATTCGGCGAGCCCGGGCACATCTTCAGGTGTTGCGGAGGAGATGGAAGCTTGCACCCTTCCAGCATAGGCACGCGCGGGTGCGTGACCCCGTCCGGCTGCGAGACCAGCCGCGAGACCGGACGGAGTCCAGCAGGAACTCAGTAGCGTGCGTACAGCTCGCCGACGTTCAGGGCGGCCGCTACGGTGTTGTCCGGCCCCGGCAGCGGGCAGGCCCAGGCCTCGTCGTAGGCACAGGACGGGTTGTAGAGGAAGTTGAAGTCCAGCACCAGGCTGCCGGGCAGCTCACCGGCACCCAGGTTGGCGCCCTTGATGGTGTCCAGCAGGTAGCGCCCGCCGCCGTAGCTGCCGCCGTCTTTGCCGGAGGTGGCGTCCCGGACGGGAATGAAAATCCCGCCGCCGTAGGTGTCGAGATGCCACACCGCCAGGCTGCCTACACCGTCAACGGCAACGGTGCCAAGCCGGGTGAACGGAACCACGCCGTCCGTCCCGGTGGCAACTTCCATCGTCTGCCCGGCGCCGGCGTCGTCAATCACGGCCTCGAACCGGAACGCGGGATCGTAGCGGGCGGTCTGCAGCCCGCGGAAGCGGCGCCGCACGTCCTCGGGAAGGGGCGACGCCGGGTGGGTGCCGAAGAGACGGTCCCGCCCGGTGGCCCACAGGGCATGGGCGTGCGACGGCGAGATGCCCTCGGCAGCGCGCCTGGCCTGCTCATAAAGGGCGAACATGTTACGGCGCCAATCGGCGGTGGCAAGGGCTGTGACGGAAGATACCATTCTTCCAGCGTAGTGTGTTCGGGTGACTACCGGACTCCTCATCGTGGTGCTAGGCGCCGTCTTTATCGGTGCCATCGCCCAGCGCATCGCCGGCCTGGGGTTCGCGCTCCTGATTTCCCCGTTCCTCGTGATCATCCTCGGCTCCCACGGGGGAGTGCTGATGGTGAACATCTGCGGACTGGTCTCCTCGCTGCTCATCATGAGCCGCGTGTGGCGGGACGTGGACTGGTCCATGTACCGCTGGCTGGCCATTCCCGCAGTCATTGCCAGCGTGCCGGCCTCCGCTGCCGCGGTATATCTGCCGGCAGCGCCGCTGGCCGTGACCGTGGGCGCCGTCGTCCTCGTAGCCCTGAGCATCTCCCTGCTGCTGCAGCGCACCTCCCTGGTGCTGACCGGAAACGTCTCCAAAGCCGTGGCTGGATTCGCCTCCGGAATCACGAACGCGCTGGCCGGCGTCGGCGGTCCCGCCGTGAGCGTGTACGCGCTGTTGTCCCGGTGGCCGCAGCGGTCGTTCGCCGCCACCCTGCAGCCGTTCTTTGTCACCATCGCCATCGTCACCCTGACCTCCAAGCTGCTGCTGGACCCGGGACAGGTGCCGCCGTTCCAGCCGTGGGCATGGGCGCTGATCGGACTCATGATTGTGGGCGGCATCTACACAGGTGAAAAACTGCAGCGTTTCATCCGTGATGACCAGGCCCGGCTCGCCGTGATTGTCATTGCGTTCATCGGTGCCGCCGCCGCCCTCACCAAGGGCCTGATCGACCTCTAGGAACAACCGGCCGTTATCCGACTCACGCCGGCACCTCAGCGGGCTGCACCAAGCCGGATGGCACGATAGAAGCGATGAAAATTTTATTGCGGCCGAAGAAGCCGGGCGTGCCACCCATGCCGCTCTGGCTGCAGGGAACGTTCGAACTGGGCCAGGCCGCGCTGCTATCAGCGCTGCTGGTACTCCTGCCGCTGGCAGGCGTGTGGCTTACCCACGGATTCACCGATCTGGCCTTCCCCTCCGTGGCCCGGCTCGGCGGACAGGCCTGGCTGCTGATCCACGGTGTGCCGCTGTCCCTGAGCTTCCCCGCTGGCGAACTGGGTTCGGATCCGGCCTCCGGGCTGCTCTCCTTCTTCCCGCTGGGGCTGACGCTGGTTCCGTTCTTCCTGTCCTGGCGGGCAGGCCGCCGGCTGGCGCGTGCCTGCTACACCGACCAGCTGTGGCAGGCGCTGCTGGGCGCTCTGGGAACGTATGCGCTTCTCGGCGCCGCAGCCGCGTACTTCAGCAGCACCGACGGCGTACGGATATCCCTGACAGCCGGAGCCCTGGTTCCCCTGATCGCCGCCGGTGCGGGGGTCATCGTGGGCGCCCGGATTGAAGCCGGTTCGTGGGTGCGGCTTATCGGCATGGACCTGACGGATTGGATTGCCCGCACCAGCCAGCATTCCCGCTGGGCTGGCTCCTATTTGTGGGCCGCACTGCGGGCCGGAGCGGTGGGCATACTCGCCGCACTCGGCCTCTCCGCCGTGCTCCTGGTGGCAGCGCTGGCGATGAACTGGGCCGCGATCGCGTCGGTTTACGAACGGCTCGACGCCGGTGTGGTGGGCGGGGTGGTGCTCACCGTGGTGGAACTGGGACTGATGCCCAACTTCGTGGTCTGGACCCTCGGCTGGGCGTCGGGTGCCGGCTTCTCCCTCGGAACCGGCAGCATGATCAGCCCGCTGGAAACCACGGTAGGTCCATTGCCCGCGCTCCCGGTCCTGGCCGCCCTGCCGGTGGGGAACATGGAATACGCATACGTGGCGCTGCTGATCCCGGTACTGGCCGGCATCCTCGCCGGCTGGTGGTTCCTCCGGGAAGGGGAAAACCACTTCGACGAGTGGCTCTCCATCAAGATCCGCGCCCGTTGGTTTACCGCCCCGGTGTCGACGCTGGCGCTCGGGCTGATCGTGGGCCTGGTCTCCGGACTGCTCGCCGCCGGCGCGGCATGGCTGGCCCTTGGATCGCTGGGCATCGGACGCTTTGTGGGCCTCGGCCCGGATCCGCTCTGCCTGGGACTGTGGGTCGCGGCTGAAGTGGCGGTCGGCGTCGTCATCGGTTACGCCGTGGGCCCGTGGCTCGAGCGTGAACCGAAGCTGGAGGCTTAGCGGATCTGCTGGAAGGGCAGGTATTCGGCCTCGCAGGCATCCACGCCGTCAAGGGTGAGGGCGGAGCGCATGCAGGTCTCGTAGGCCGCAGTCTCATCCCAGAGCAGGACCATGCCGGCCAGCCCCAGGGTGGTGAGGGCCGCGACCAGCAGGCCGACGGAGACGAGAATCGGCATGGCCGGGCCCATCCGGCGCCGCGCCAGCTTGACCAGGGCAATGACGCCGACCACCAGGGCGGCAACACCCAGCGCGAGCGGGAACAGCTTCCACGGCAGCACCAGGTTGCTGCTCAGCAGCATGGCCGCGACCAGCAGCCAGAACACGCGCACGTACTGCACGGCGCTGCGCTTCTGCTCGGGTCCGGCGTGGCTGCTGCCGGGCGCGGGCGGGGTGGAGGTCTGGTTCTGCGTGCCGTCATTCATGGGTTTAACCCTAGGCGACGCCGCCGCCTATGGTTGACGCATGCGCATCGTTGTCCTTGTGTCCGGCACCGGCTCCAACCTTCAGGCAGTGCTGGACGCCGTCCGGGAGGGAAGGCTCGACGTCGAGGTTGCGGCCGTGGGCTCGGACCGCCCCGGCACCTACGGGGTCCAGCGCGCCGCCGACGCCGGCTACCCGACTTTTGTGGTTCCCTTCCGGGAATATCCGGTCCGGGCGGACTGGAACCGGGCGCTCACCGAGAAGGTGGCCTCCTACGACCCGGACCTTGTGCTCTCCTCCGGCTTTATGCGGATTGTGGACGAGCATTTCATCAACAGGTTCGAGGGGCGGTACCTGAACACTCACCCGGCCCTGCTGCCGTCTTTCCCTGGCGCGCACGGGGTACGTGATGCGCTTGCCTACGGTGTGAAGGTCACCGGCTGCACGGTGCATTGGGCCGACGCCGGCGTCGACACCGGTCCGATCCTGGCCCAGGCCGCCGTCGAAGTGCTCGACGGCGACACCGAGGAAACGCTGCACGAACGGATTAAGGTACAGGAACGGCGGCTTCTCATCGAAACCCTGGACCGGATCAGCCGCGAGGGCCTGCCGTCCCTGTAACCACCGGCTAGTCCAGCGCCGCTCCCTTGGTTTCCGGAGCGAACCGGGCCATCCACAGCACGGCCAGCAGGACCAGGATCCCGGCCAGGGCGAAGGACATCGGCAGGCCGAGGTAAGGCCAAAGCACCGACACGAAGATCAGCGGACCGAAACCGGCACCGATCCGGGAAATGGTGGACGCCCAGCCGAAGCCGCTGCCGCGCAGATGGGTGGGGTAGAGCTCCGACACATAGGCGTAGAGCACCGGGATGGCCACCTGCACCACAAACCCGTACACCAGCAGCCAGATCGTCGCCGCCGTGGGAACATCCACCACCAGTGCCACCACCACGAGGATGGCGGCCGAGAGCGGGCCGGTGACCGCAAGGATCCACTTCCGGCCGACCTTCTCCACCAGCAGCGCGGCGGCAACCACACCCAGCAGGCCGACGGCGGCCATCCCCGAGGTGGTCAGGAAGGCGCGGTATTCGGCGAACCCGGCGTCGACGAGGATTTTCGGCATCCACTGCAGGGCCAGGTAGTAGACCAGCAGGATGGTCAGGAACAGGGACCAGGCCGCAATGGTGGTTTTGGTGCTGAACCGCCAGAGGTCCGCGAGCTGGGTGCCCATCGTGCCCAGGGACAGCTTCTCGGGGGCCTGCGGTTCGGGGAGGGTCCATTCGGTCTGGGTTCCGCCGGTGCGACGCACCAGATCATCAATTACCGCGGTGGCTTCCTCCGTACGGCCCTTCCTGACGAGGTAGAGCGGAGATTCAGGGACCGAGCGCCGCACCCAGAAGACCAGGAAAGCAGGGATCACCATAACCAGCATGGTGTAGCGCCAATCGGCAAAGGTGGCCATGATGACCGCGGAGGTGACACCGCACAGTGCGGCGCCCACGGGCCACCACCCGTCCATTCCAGTCAGCACGCGCCCGCGCTGCTTCTTGGGCGTGAACTCACCCACCAGGGCGTAGTCCACCGGCACGCAGCCGCCCAGACCAAAGCCCGCCATGAAGCGGAAAACGCAGAACCAGACAATGTCCGGGGAAAAGGCGCCGAGCACCGTAAAAATCGAGAACACCAGCAGGGTCGCGGAAAAGGCCCGCTTCCGGCCGATCGCGTCCGCAATGGAACCCCAGACAAAGGCACCGATCGCCATGCCCAAGAGGTTGGCCGTTCCGATCCACGCCGCCTGTGCGGGAGCCAGATCCCATTCCTTTGACAGGAGCGGAATCAGGATGCCGTTCAGCGTGACGTCCCAGGCATCGAACATAAAACCGAGGCCGCCGATGAGGAAGATTTTGCCCTGGACTCTCCACCGCCACGGCAGATTTTGGACCACCTGGTCTCCGGTGGGCAGGGCATTGGTGACGGACATCGGCATGGTGCCTTTCGGAAGGGAGGTGCGTGGGTTCGGCAAAACAATACATGCACCCGGGGGAGACCTGTGGATAACGCGGTAGCGGCTTTCGGTGTCTCCCAAAATGGTGCCGTGGCTGAACATCCACCGGGCAGACCCGGCCCCCGCCGCAACGTGCTGCCCGGCCCTGTCTTCACTCTCGACGAGGCCCGTGCCCTTGGCATCACCGCCCCACGCCTTCGTCGGAAGGAATTCGACGCCGCGGGGTACGGTCTGCGTGCACAGCGGGGCCGGGAGTGTTCCCTGCCGGACCGCGTCCGGCCGCTGGCGCCGGACCCGGGGCCCACGGTGGCGAGCCACACTACGGCAGCCGTCCTCTGGGGCATGTGGTTGCCGCGCCACCTCGAGGCAGGACCGCTGCACCTCACTCGCCCGCTCCGGTACGGCCAGCCACGCCGACGCGGCATTGTGGGCCACAACGCCGCCCTGCAGCAGCGGGACGTGCTTCAGAACGCGCCAGCGACTGCTGAGAAGATCCGCAGTACGCTTTTGGGCCGTGGATGGCGTCCCGGATACCCGTCCTGAGAATCGAGTCAGCACAATTTACCGATTTCCCGGGCGGAAACCGGTAAATCGTGCTGACTCGATTTCGGGAACGGTAAATTGTGCAGAGTCGATTGCTGGCCCTGGCCCCGCCCAAGACAGGTTGTTACATCCGCCCCGGCACCCCGCCAAAAATGAGGGCATAAACTTCTCGCAGGGCCCCACGGCCTGCGCGCACCGATCATCGACCACTTGGAGTGTCAGTTGTGAGCAATCCCGTCCCCGACCGTGTTCCCATCCGCCGGGCGCTGATCTCGGTGTACAACAAGACCGGCCTGACGGAGCTGGCGCGGGGCCTCGCTGCGGCCGGCGTCAGCATCGTGTCCACCGGCTCCACCGCGAAACAGATTGCGGCCGCCGGCATCGCCGTCACCGAGGTTTCGGAAGTCACCGGTTTCGCCGAATGCCTGGACGGACGGGTCAAGACGCTGCACCCGCGGGTCCATGCCGGAATCCTGGCCGACCGACGCCGGGAAGACCACGTGGCCCAGCTGGAGGAGATGGGCATCGAACCCTTCGACCTCGTGGTGGTAAACCTCTACCCCTTCGTGGAGACCGTCCGCTCGGGTGCGGACCAGGACGAAGTCGTGGAACAAATCGATATCGGCGGACCGTCCATGGTCCGTGCCGCCGCGAAGAACCACCCTTCGGTGGCCGTGGTGGTGGATCCGGGCAAGTACTCCGACGTTGTCACTGCCGCAGCCGAGGGCGGGTTCGATCTTACGGAACGACGCCGGCTGGCCGCCGAAGCGTTCGCCCACACCGCCGCCTATGACACGGCCGTCGCCACCTGGACGGCAGAGCAGTTCGGGGACGGAACGGAGGCAGCCAGCACCTGGCCTGCCTACACCGGCCTGGCCCTGGAACGCGCCGAGGTGCTGCGCTACGGCGAAAACCCGCACCAGGATGCTGCGCTCTATGTCGACAAGGCTGCCCGGCCCGGAGTCGCCCAGGCCGACCAGCTGCACGGCAAGGCCATGTCCTATAACAACTACGTGGACGCCGATGCCGCACTGCGGGCCGCCTTCGATTTCACCGAACCGGCAGTCGCCGTCGTCAAGCACGCCAACCCGTGCGGCATAGCGGTTGCCTCCACCGACGCCGCGGACCCGATCGCCGACGCACATGCCAAGGCCCACGCCTGCGACCCGGTTTCGGCCTTCGGCGGGGTGATCGCCGCCAACCGCACCGTGACGGCGGGCATGGCGCAGACCGTGAAGGACATTTTCACGGAAGTGGTGATTGCACCGGACTTCGAGCCGGAAGCCGTGGACATCCTGTCGGCCAAGAAGAACATCCGCCTGCTGGCGCTGCCGGACGGCTATGGACGCAGCGACACCGAATTCCGCCAGGTCTCGGGCGGCGTCCTGCTCCAGAAGGCAGACCGGCTGCAGGCCGAAGGCGATGACCCGGCACACTGGACCCTTGCCGCGGGCGAAGCAGCGGACGAAGCCACGCTGGCGGACCTCGCCTTTGCCTGGTCCGCCGTGCGCGCCGCCAAGTCCAACGCCATCCTGCTGGCCAAGAACGGCGCCGCCGTGGGTGTGGGAATGGGACAGGTGAACCGGGTGGATTCCTGCCGGCTGGCCGTCGAACGCGCCAATACCCTGGCCGGGGCCGGCGAAGACCGCGCCCGCGGCTCCGTGGCCGCATCCGATGCGTTCTTCCCCTTCGCCGACGGACTGCAGATCCTCGCCGACGCCGGCGTCCGCGCCGTCGTGCAGCCCGGCGGGTCCATCCGGGACAACGAAGTGATTGAAGCGGCAGCCGCCGCCGGCATCACCATGTACTTCACCGGAGCGCGGCACTTCTTCCACTGACGCAGAACCCGTCGTGGACGGCGGGAACAGAGGGACGGTACGGGTAATCCGCCGTCCCTCTGTTTAGGGTGCGGATAGTGGGCTGTGGCATAGTTGGACTCAAATAAAAGCCAAAAAGACGGGTTCCGTCATGCCACAAGACATGCTCCGGTGCCCACCAACACACAAGGAGACCGTGTGGCTGAGAAAATTAAGGTTGTGGGCTCTGTAGTAGAGCTCGACGGCGACGAGATGACCCGCATCATCTGGCAGTTCATCAAGGATCGCCTGATCAACCCGTACCTGGACGTCGACCTGAAGTACTACGACCTCTCCATCCAGAACCGCGACGCAACTGATGACCAGGTCACCATTGATGCCGCCAACGCCATCAAGGAACACGGCGTCGGCGTCAAGTGCGCCACCATCACCCCCGACGAAGCACGCGTCGAGGAATTCGGCCTGAAGAAGATGTGGGTCTCCCCGAACGGAACCATCCGCAACATCCTCGGCGGTGTGGTCTTCCGCGAACCGATCATCATCTCCAACATCCCGCGCCTGGTCCCGGGCTGGAACAAGCCGATCATCATCGGCCGCCACGCCCACGGCGACCAGTACAAGGCCACCAACTTCAAAGTTCCCGGTGCCGGTACCCTGACGCTGACCTACACGCCTGCCGACGGCAGCGAAGAAATCAAGCAGCAGGTTGTTACGTACAACGAAGATGGCGGCGTCGCCATGGGTATGTACAACTTCAACGATTCCATCAAGGACTTCGCCCGCGCTTCCTTCGCCTATGGCCTGCAGCGCAACTACCCGGTGTACCTCTCCACCAAGAACACGATCCTGAAGGCCTACGACGGCCAGTTCAAGGACCTGTTCCAGGAAGTCTTCGACGCCGAGTTCAAGGACCAGTTCGAAGCAGCCGGCCTCACCTACGAGCACCGCCTGATCGACGACATGGTTGCCTCCGCGATGAAGTGGGAAGGCGGCTACGTCTGGGCCTGCAAGAACTACGATGGCGACGTCCAGTCCGACACCGTGGCACAGGGCTTCGGCTCGCTGGGCCTGATGACCTCCGTGCTGATGACCCCGGACGGCAAGACCGTCGAGGCCGAAGCCGCACACGGTACGGTCACCCGCCACTACCGCCAGCACCAGCAGGGCAAGCCCACCTCCACGAACCCGATCGCTTCGATCTTCGCGTGGACCCGTGGCCTGATGCACCGCGGCAAGCTGGACAACACCCCCGAGGTCATCCGCTTCGCCGAGACCCTTGAAGACGTAGTCATCAAGACGGTCGAATCCGGCAAGATGACCAAGGACCTGGCACTGCTGGTCGGACCGGACCAGCCGTACCTGACCACCGAAGATTTCCTCGCCGCACTGGACGAGAACCTCAAGGCCCGACTGGGCTCCGAGGTTGCCGCCTAAGCGGTAGTTTCTTCACCACGACGACGGCGCGCTGTCCCTTCCGGGGCGGCGCGCCGTCGTCGTTTCCCCGGGGGTGTAGTCCGCGGTGTTAAGCGGGGGCGTAACAAATAGCGCCGTTGCGGTGCCGGTGCCACGATGTGGGGATGTCGAACTCCGTCACAGCGCAGCCCTCCGCGAAGAACGCGGAAGCCCGCAGCGCCCGCATAGCGGTCACCGTGTTCCCACTGATGATTGTTGCCGGGGGAGCGGTGGCACTGTTCTTCCCGCAGTCCTTCACCGGCCTGTCCGCCTTTATCAACCCGGGACTGATGCTCATTATGTTCGGGATGGGGTTGACCCTGACCCTGCCGGACTTCGCGCTGGTGGTCCGGCAGCCGCTGCCCGTTCTGCTGGGCGTGGTGGCGCAGTATGTGATCATGCCGCTGCTGGGCTTCGGGATCGCCTGGGCGCTCCAGCTCAGCCCCGAACTGGCCGCCGGCGTGATCCTGGTCGGCTGCGCACCGGGCGGCACGGCGTCGAACGTCGTGACGTACCTGGCCCGGGGCAACGTGGCCCTGTCCGTCGCCATGACGTCTGTCTCCACGCTGCTGGCACCCCTGCTGACCCCGATGCTCGCGCTGTGGCTTGCCGGGCGGTACATGGCGGTCGACGCCGGTTCCATGGCCTTGTCGATCGTTCAAATCGTGCTGATTCCGGTTGTGCTTGGTCTGGTGATCCGGTACCTCGTGCCGCGGCTGGTGGACCGGGTCCTTCCCGTCCTGCCGTGGATCTCGGTTGTGGCGATTACGTTCGTGGTGATTGCAGTCGTCTCCGGAAGTGCCGAAGCCATCTTCACGGCCGGCTGGCTGATTCTGCTGGCTGTGGTGCTGCACAACGGACTGGGACTGGGCCTGGGGTACGGTGCCGCAAAACTCTTCCGCCAGCCGATTCCCTCCCGGCGGACCATGGCCATCGAGGTCGGTATGCAGAACTCAGGACTGGCGGCGGGACTGGCCAAGCAGTACTTCGCTCCCGAGGCGGCCCTGCCGGCAGCGGTGTTCTCGGTCTGGCACAACGTCTCCGGGGCGCTGATGGCCGCCATCTGGCAGCGGCGGCCCTCGGCCTGACCGGCCCGCCGGGAATCCCGGCGGACATGCTGCAGGCCCCGGGCACGCCGCAGGCCCCGGGACATTCCGTCCCGGGGCCTGCAGGTGTTTCGCCTGGCATCAGCTAGACAGTGGCGTCAGCTGAATACCGCCGTCAGCTAGATGCCGGCGCCGTGGTCGCCCGAGGACGCCGGCCCGCTGGAACCACCCGAGCCGGATGACGCGGAACCGCTGCTGCCGGATGAACCGGATCCCGATGAACCGGAGCCGCTGCCGCCGGAGGAGGACACCGAGGCCGGCTCAGAAGACGACTGGCCGGAAATGGTGCTGCTGTCCTTGTAGGTGGCGGACACTTCGATCTTGCGCGGCTTGGAGCGTTCGCTCACCGGGATGAACACGCTCAGCACGCCGTTCTCGTACTTGGCGGAAATGGAATCAATATCGATGCCCTGCCCAAGGTTCAGCTGACGCAGGAAGCTGCCGCTCTCCCGTTCCCGGGTCAGCCACGTCACGCCTTCGGTGGTGTGGATGGTCCGCTCGGCCCGGATAGTGAGCAGCTGTCCGTCCACGTCCACATCCACCGACCCGGGGTCGATTCCCGGAAGGTCCGCGTTGAGGATGTAGTGGTCGCCTTCGCGGAACAGGTCGATCGGCATCAGCCGCAGCCGCTGCCTCGGATCAAGGAGCGCACCTGCCATCCGGTCCAGCTCACGGAATGGATCAAACTTCATCGCCATGGTCATCAACTCCTGTTGCACCGGTCCCCACCGGGGTACCGGAGGTTGGAATACCGCTGTGGAAAAGGGTCGATAAAGGTTGAGTCAGCCGAACTCAACGATGCAAAAAACGCTAGCACTCGCCGGTTTTGACTGCTAGATCACAGTCCGAATCCGCTGCCTGGCTGCCCCACTTTCTTCGGCGGCGTTTTCGTCGCCGGGCGGCTTCCTCCTGCAGAATCAGCTTCCTTCGTCAGACGATCGGCCAGGAATGCACCGCCGCATTGCTGTGCATGTTCTCCCAATACAGCCGGGAGAGCTCGGTCAGGGCCGCAGGGCGGCTAAGACCCGACTCCTCGAGCCTGTGCAGCGTAGCGATCTGCCACGCCGCACCGTTCTGCTCGGTGCGGGCACGCTCGGTCACCACATCCAGGTAGCGGTCGATCAGCGACGAATCCACCTTCAGTTCCCTCAGCCCCTCCGCAGCCTGCGGAATCAGGTGGCGCACAAGGAGCTCCGCCACCGGAATCTCACCGGTCCCCGGCCAGTACACGGTTGCTTCCAGTCCGTACCGGGCGCAGTTCAGGAAGTTATCCGACGCCGTCTTGAAAGCCATGCGGCTCCAGAGCGGCCGGTCCGCGGTGCGGAGGTACTCGACCAGTCCGTAGTAGAACGCCGCGTTGGCCACCACGTCCAGGACGGAAGGGCCAGCCGGCAGAACCCGGTTTTCCAGGCGTAGGTTGGGTGCTCCGGAGCCGGGGTCGTAGATAGGGCGGTTCCAGCGGTAGACCGTGCCGTTGTGGAGGCGCAGTTCGGGCAGCAGTGGAGCACCGGCCGGGGTCGCTTCCGAGCCGTTGCCCGAGAGCTCCGGCAGGAGGGCAGGGAAAAAGCGCACGTTCTCTTCGAAGAGATCGAAGATCGAGGTAATCCACCGTTCGCCGAACCAGACCCGCGGGCGTACTCCCTGGTTCCGCATCTCCGGCGGCCGGGTATCGATGGCCTGCTTGAAGAGTTCTATCCGAGTTTCGTGCCAGAGCAGATGCTCCATGAAGACAGGCGAATTTGCGGCCAGGGCAACCTGTGGCCCGGCGATCATCTGCGCCGCGTTCCAGGCCGGTGCAAACTGCTCCGGAGAGACCTCCAGATGCAGCTGGACCGAGGTGCAGGCGGCCTCGGGGGCGATGTTCTGGGCGTAGAAGGACAGCGGCTCCGGGCCGGATAGGTCCACCAGGACGTCTTCCCCGCGGGCCTGGAGGACCGAGGTGTTCAGGGCGGCATAGCGCTGCCCGCTGCTGAGCCATGCCCAGCCGTCCATGAAATCCGGAGTCAGCGTGGGGAGGATTCCCACCATCATGATGTCTGCAGCTTCCTGCGCGGCCCGCTCGTCGGCCCGATTCAGCTGCAGCCGCAGGCTGTCCTCGAGCTCCTTCAACCCGAACTGGCCCACCGACATGGCGGGGTGGTTCATTTCGATGTTGAAGGCGCCGATTTCGGTCTGGAAGGCCGGATCGGCGATCCGCTCAAGGACAGCCTTATTGCGCAGGGCGGGGGAGAAGTCGCGGTTGGTCAGGTTCAGCTCGAGTTCCAGGCCAATGCTTGCGGTGTCCGCAAACTGGGCGGTGGAAAGGTAATGAGCGAAGTGGTCAAGGTTTTCCAGCAAACGCTGCCGGTAAGCCGTCCGCTGCGCCCGGCTGAAGGTCCTGCTCGTGACTTCCGCACCCATGGTCGGCTACTTCTTCTTCAAGCCCTTGAGGACGCGGGCCGGCCGCTGCATTTCACCATGCTGCGCGCCCATCACGATCACTGCACCGGAAAGGGCGGGGATGCTCCACTGCAGGACTTTCAGCTGGAGCTGCGCCGATTTCAGTTCCTTGGAGGCGTCCTCCCGGGGTTCCGTGGCCCCTTGGCTGCCCTCGTGGGAGAGCTTTCCAACCTTCCCGCCCAGGATCCCCGAATAGAGTGTGACCACAGCCGCGAGAACGGTAACCGCCGTTTTGTACGCCGTGAGGCGGCCGACGCCCTCCTGCTCGGAAACCCGGACCTTGTTGTCTCCGATGAGGGCGAGTCCTGACAGGAAGTGCAGGCCGATCGCCGCCGCCTGTACCGGGGCCCACTTCTTCCAGCCCAGTGCGGAAAGCCGCGCTCTCTCGGTGGGGTCCTTCGCTGCCGCTGCCGCACCGTTGAGTCCGACAGCGCCCATCAGGGAACCTCCGAACCAAGCTGCAGCCGTTAGGTCGTGGACAGAGCGTGTCAGTGCCGCCATGGTGATGCTCCTGTGGTTTGGAGACCAGCGCTGCATTCAGTACCGGATATCCGGCAGCGAACAGGGGTCGTCGGGTCTCATCTGATCGGTGCAAAAAGAAAACCACGCACAGAATCCAATAGCAAGGGCGCTTATAATTCTAACACGCTACACATTCGTAACTAAGTGTGCTTATTATCGATGCACGGAACATCCGATCTTGATCAGCAGTTGCAATGACGAAAGAGAGCGATGATGACAGAGAACTTCACCCCGCGTGACGGAAGCCATGCCGCATCCGGTGCCAGCAGCACCGGCGATTCGACGGCTTCGGCAAAGGCCGATGCCGCCAAGCAGCAGGCAGGCGATATCGCCCAGCAGGCCAAGGGCAACGCCGCTCAGGTAGCGGACACCGCCAAGACCGAAGCGGCCGGTGTTGCCTCTGAAGTGAAGGGCAACGCCAAGGAACTCTTTACGCAGGCCCGCTCCGACCTCACCGACCAGGCAGGTGCCCAGCAGCAGAAGGTCGCCGAAGGGCTGCGTTCGATGGCTGACGAGCTCCACTCCATGGCGCAGTCCGGCCAGTCCGGCGTGGCCGCCGACCTCGTTGGTCAAGCGGCCAGCCGCGCATCCTCCGCAGCCACCTGGCTCGACGGCCGCGATCCCGGATCCCTGCTGGACGAGGTCAAGGGCTTCGCCCGCCAGCGTCCCGTTGCCTTCCTTGCCATTGCAGCCGGTGCGGGCTTCCTTGCCGGCCGCCTGAACAAGGGCCTGAGCGCCGGCGTGCCGAGCCAGGGAACCAACTCGAAGGGCCAGCATGTGGGCCCGGCTGTACCGCCCGTTACGCCCGTGCCGGAGGCCCCCGCCGCGCAGCCCACCGTGGGTACCACCGACCCGTTCGGCACCGAGCCGGTGCGCCCCGCCGGCACCGGTCCTGCGTCTGCCCAGAATCTTCCCCCCACGCCCTCCACCGGTGTTCCGGCTGCTGATCCCTACAGCGGTGGTCGGCACTGATGAGTACCGAACTCCCTCCCACACCCGCGCAGGCTAAGGCAGAGTCCACTTCCCTGGGCGACCTGCTCGGCCAGGTAACGCAGGACATGTCCACGCTCATGCGTCAGGAAGTGGAGCTGGCGAAGGTCGAACTGAAGCAGTCCGCCACACGTGCGGGCAAGGGCGCCGGAATGTTCGGCGGAGCAGCAGTTGCCGGGTACTTCGTCCTCCTCTTCCTGTCAGTTGCCCTGTGGTACGCCCTGGGCACGACCGCGATCGGCTTCGGCTGGTCCGCAGTGATCGTCGCAGTCATCTGGGCCATCGTTGCAGCCGTCCTGGCCTCCCGTGGACGCAAGGAAATGAAGAAGATCAAGGGCATGCCGCAGACGTCCGAGACGCTGCAGGAGATCCCCCAGACCATGAAACCTAGCGAGGAAACACGATGAGTGAAAACCCTGATGAGATCCGCGCCGACATCGAAGCAACCCGCCGGCGCCTAGGCACCAATGTGGACGCGGTGGCGGACAAGGTAACTCCTTCCCACATCGTCCAGCGCCAGACGGACAAGATGAAGGACAAGGTATTCGGAGTGAAGGACAAGGTGATGGGTGTGGCCGATTCCATGGGTAACAGTGCCAGCAACACCGGCAGCAATATCAGCGGCGGCGTCTCCAACATGGGTGGCAGTGTCTCCGACGGCGTCTCCGCTGCCGGTTCGGCCGTCCAGGGCGCTCCCGCAAAGCTTGCCAACCAGGCCCAGGGTAACCCTGTGGCCGCGGGCCTGATCGCCTTCGGCGCGGGTCTGCTGGCAGCAACGTTGATCCCCACGAGCGACAAGGAACGCGTCGCTGCGGACAACATCAAGACCGCTGCGCAGCCGATGACTGACGAGCTGGCCGGGGCTGCCAAGGAAATGGCAGAGGGCCTAAAGGAGCCGGCGCAGGAAGCGGTCGAGAACATCAAGACCACCGCAGCCGACGCCGCGCAGACCGTAAAGTCGGAGGGCCAGGCCGCGGCTTCCGACGTGAAGGATTCCGCCTCTGACGCTCCGCAGAACGTCAAGAACGCGTAACCGGACTCTCCGGTGGACCCCGCGTCCACGGGATTAAACAACGGCATTACGCGACGGCGGTGCCGCACCCTTCCCGGGTGTGGCACCGCCGTCGTTTTTCTGCCGGGGTTCTTATGCCCACGGGCTTAGTTCCGTGCCAACGCCTCACCCTCAGCGCGGGACGCCGGCTTCGTCGTTGCTGTACAGCACACCCATTTGTGCCCGCACCGCATCGAACAGGCGCATGGTCCGCAGGGAATCCGCCCAGGTCATGGTGGGGCTTTCCACCAGGCCTTGCTGGATGCAGCGGGTCACCTCCCGCAGTTCATAGGCGTAGCCATTGCCGACCTGCGGGAATCTCTCTACCCGCGCCTCGCCCGTATGGGGGACGATGGTCAGTTCCACCGGGTTATGCAGGGGCGAACCGGTGCGGATCCAGCCCTTCGTGCCGGAAATGACGGCGGTACGCGGGCTGGAGGAGACCAGCGAAGAGGCGAGCTGGGCCAGCCCGCCGGAGGCATATCCCAGCGTCAAAGCGTTCTGCGCGTCCACACCGTCGGGGTTGATCCTGCCCACGGCATGGACGGTCTCGGGGTACCCGAGCGCGCCCAGGGCAAAGGTCAACGGATACACGGTCAGATCCAGCAGCGCTCCGCCGCCAGCCGCCGGGTCCCAGAGCCTGTTTGCCGGGTCATAGGGGGCCGGGAAGCCCAGATCGGCCTGGACCCAGTTGATATCTCCGAGCTCGCCGGAGGCAATCAGCTCCCAGATGTGGTTGATGCATGGCAGGAAGCGCGTCCAGACCGCCTCCATGAGGAACAGGTTGCGGGACCGGGCCAGTTCGATCAGTTCCTCCGCCTCACGGGCGTTGATGGTGAGGGACTTTTCGCACAAGACGTGCTTGCCGGCCTCCAGCGCACGGCGGGCAATCGCGTAATGCTGCGCGTGCGGGGAAGCGATGTACACAACGTCCACATCGGGATCCGCGAACAGGTGGTCGTAGCCGCGGAGCTCGTCGGAGTCCCAGTAGCTGGTGGCGAACCCGAAGCGGGAGGCGAATTCTTCGGCGGAGGCCTGCCGGCGGGAGCTCACAGCCTGCAGGACGGCGTCCTCGAGCCGGGCAATATCTTCGGTGACACGCTCGGCGATGTTTCCGGTGGCGACTACGCCCCAGCGCAGGGTCCGGCCCGTGGACTGTACGGGGCTGGGCGCTCCCGGCTGTACACAGGGCGGGGTGGGAATGTGTTGAACGGCAGTCATGGTCCTCGTCTTCCGCGTCGTTGCAGGGAGTACCCCTACTCTATGGTTGCCGCAGGCCGGAGCCTAGGGGGTTGCCCGGAGCTCTGCCGGGGCACTGTGCGCCAAGGGAACAGCCCGGGTCTCCGCTGAAGGGAAACCCGGGCCGTTCCGCCCGAAAGGGCTGGTATTGCGTACTTGCTGAGTTACTTGGTCAGCTCGGAGAGCGTGGGGTCGTTGGCGTAGGCCTCGGCAGCGTTGTCCTTCGTGACGATGACCGGCTCCAGCAGGTAGGCCGGAACAATCTTCGTGCCGTTGTCGTAGCTCTCGTCGTCGTTGATCTCCACGTCTTCACCGGCGGCCAGGTTCTTGACCATCTCGATGCTGTGGTTCACCAGGTTGCGGGTGTCCTTATTGATCGTGGAGTACTGCTTGCCTTCCATGATCAGCTTCACGGACTCAACCTCGGAGTCCTGGCCGGTGATTACCGGAAGCGGCTTGCCGGCGGCCTCGATGGAGGTCAGTGCGGCGCGGGCCAGGGTGTCGTTGGGGGAGAGCACGCCGTCCAGTTCAGCGGAGGAGTAGTTGCCCGAGAGCAGGGTGTCCATGCGCTTCTGGGCGTTTTCTGCCTTCCAGCCCTGGGTAACAACCTGCTCGAACTCGGTCTGCCCGGAAACTACGTTCAGGTTGCCCTTGTCGATCTCCGGCTGGAGCACGTCCATGGCGCCGTCGAAGAAGACCTGGGCGTTGGCATCATCCGGGGAACCGGCGAGCAGTTCGACGTTGTAGGGGCCCTCGGGCTTCTTTGCCTTCAGTCCGTCCAGCAGGGCCTGGCCCTGCAGCTGGCCGACCTTGAAGTTGTCGTAGGCCACGTAGTAGTCGACGTTTTCGGTGTTGGTCAGCAGGCGGTCGTAAGCGATGACGGTGATGCCGGCATCCTTGGCGTCCTGCAGCTGCGAGCCGAGCTGCTTGCCGTCGATTGCACCGACGATCAGGACCTTGACCCCGTTGGTGATCATGGAGCTGATCTGGTTCTGCTGCTCGGAAACGCCGCCGTTGGCGAACTGGACCTGGCCTTCGTAGCCGGCCTCCTTGAGCCCGTCATTGAAGAGGGTCTCGGCAAGCACCCAGTTCTCGGAGGTCTTCTGGGGCAGTGCGACGCCGATGGCCGAGCCTTCCTCGAAGCCCCCTTCGGAGCCGGAAGCGGCTTCCTCGGAGCGGCCGCAGGCGGACAGCGACAGTGCTGCGACCGTTGCGACAACGGCGAAGGACTTTGCGAATTTACGCATGATGTTCTCTTTCTTGATAGCGGTGAACTGAGTCGTACTGGTCAGTGGAACGGTCTAGGCGCCAGTGGAGATGACGGTCTTGGTGCCGGTGGGCATCTCGGGAGTGGCATCCACGACGGCGGGGCCGCCCTTGGGCTTGTTCCCGCCGAAGCCGCGCATAAGGAGGCCGGTGATGGAGGGCTTGCCCTGGGTCTTGTTGTAGACGTCCAGGGCCACGGCCAGGAGCAGGACGAGGCCCTTGATGATGGAGGTCAGGTCAGCGCCGACGCCGAGCAGCTGCAGGCCGTTGTTCAGCACGGCCATCACCAGGCCGCCGACGATGGAGCCGACTACGGTGCCGACCCCGCCGGAGACGGCGGCCCCGCCGATGAAGACCGCGGCAATCGCATCCAGTTCCCAGTTGGTGCCGTCAAACGGACCGGAGGCAGTGGAGCGGGCCACGAAGATCATGCCGGCCAGCGCGGCCAGGATGGACATGTTCATCATGACCATGAAGTTCACCTTCTTGCCCTGGACACCGGAGAGCTCGGCAGCGTGCCGGTTGCCGCCCACGGCGTAGACGTGGCGGCCGAAGATGGTCTTGTTCGAGACAAAGCCGTAGAAGAGGACCAGTACGCCGAGAATGATGCCCGAGACCGGGAAAGAGGTCCCCGGGCGGCCGGTGGCGAAGAGGTACGTGGCGTACAGGATGACGGCGCAAAGCAGGCCGATCTTGACCACGGGGACCCAGGTCGGTGCGTTGCCGGTGCCGAGCTTGGCGTTGCGGGCGCGCTTGCGCATTTCCCCGTAGACCACCGCCGCACACAGGATCAGGCCAAGCAGCAGGGTCAGGTTGTTGTACCCGGTGTCCGGGCCGATCTCCGGCAGGTAGCCGGCACCGATGAACTGGAATTCGCGGGGGACCGGCACGGTGTTGGACTTGCCGACCCACTGGTTGGCTCCGCGGAAGATCAGCATGCCGGCCAGCGTCACGATGAAGGCCGGGATGCCGATGTAGGCGACCCAGAAGCCCTGCCACGCGCCGATGGCCGCGCCGACCACCAGGCCGAGGAGGATGCCCATGTACCAGGGCAGGCCCCAGTCGCGCATGGCCATGGCGACAACGATGCCGGAAAAGGCCGCCACGGACCCGACCGAAAGGTCGATGTGGCCCGCGATGATCACGAAGACCATGCCCACGGCGAGGATCAGGATGTAGGAGTTGCCGTTGAACAGGTTGATCATGTTCGTGGGAGTCAGGGTTTTGCCGCCGGTGAGGACCTGGAACAGGCCCACCAGGATGGCCAGGGCGAAGATCATCCCGAATTGACGGCCGTTGCCGCCCAGGAGTTGTTTGATGGCGTTCATGAAAGGGTTCCTTGAGTGGCGTAGTCGGCGGGCTTCCGGGCGGGGGAGGTCATGAGCCTCATGAGGTTCTCCTGGGTGGCTTCCGCCTGGGAGACCTCGCCGGTGATGGCACCTTCGAAGATGGTGTAGATGCGGTCCGAGAGGCCCAGGAGCTCCGGGAGCTCCGAAGAGATCACGATGATTCCCTTGCCCTGGTTCGCGAGCTGCTGGATGATTCCGTAGATTTCGTATTTGGCACCCACATCGATGCCGCGGGTCGGCTCGTCCAGGATCAGCAGGTCCGGGTCGGTGAACATCCACTTCGCCAGGACAACCTTCTGCTGGTTGCCGCCCGAGAGTTTGGAGACGCCTTCGTCCACGGTGGGTGCCTTGGTGTGCAGGCTCCTGCGGTACTCCTCCGCATAGCGGAATTCGGCGTCGTCGTCGACGACCAGTCCGCGGGTGATCTTCTTTAGATCCGCCGAGACCGTGGTGGCCTTGATGTCATCCAGGAGGTTCAGCCCAAGGGTCTTGCGGTCCTCGGTCACGTAAGCCAGGCCGTGGCGAATCGCCGAGTGGACGGTCTTGAGCGTGATCTCCTTGCCGTCCTTGATGATCTGGCCGGAAATGTAGTTGCCGTAGGAGCGGCCGAAGATGGACCGGGCGAGTTCGGTGCGGCCGGCACCCATCAGGCCGGCGAATCCAACGATCTCTCCGCGGCGGACGTGGAAGTCGGAGCCCTTGGCGACCAGGCGGTCCGGAACTGTCGGATGACCCACGGTCCAGCCGCGGACCTCGAAGAATGTTTCACCGATCTGCGGGGTGTGGTCGGGGAACCGGGATTCCAGGGAGCGTCCAACCATGCCGCGGATAATGCGGTCTTCGTCGGCACCCTCGGCAGCGACGTCGATGGTTTCCACCGACCGGCCGTCGCGGATGATGGTGATCGAGTCCGCGATCTGCTCAATCTCATTGAGCTTGTGCGAGATCATGATGCAGGAGATGCCCTTGTCCCGCAGTCCGGACATCAGGCCCAGCAGGTGCTGGGAATCCGTCTCGTTGAGGGCGGCCGTGGGCTCGTCGAGGATCAGCAGCCGCACGCTCTTGTTCAGGGCCTTGGCGATCTCGACCAGCTGCTGCTTGCCGACGCCCAGGTCCTTGATGGGGGTGGTGGGGTCTTCCTTCAGTCCCACCCGTTCCATCAGGTCGAGGGTGTCGAAGTTGACCTTGTCCCAGTCGATGACGCCGAACCGGGTGGGTTCATTGCCCAGGAAAATATTCTCCGCAATGGAGAGCTCGGGGATGAGCGCGAGTTCCTGGTGGATGATGGCAATTCCGGCTGCCTCACTGGAGCGGATATCCCGGAACTGTACGGGCTCGCCCTGGAAAACAATCTCTCCGGTGTATGTGCCGTGGGGATAAACGCCGGAAAGGACCTTCATCAGGGTGGATTTACCGGCACCGTTTTCACCGCAGATAGCGTGGATTTCACCGGCACGGACGTTAAGTGAAACGTCTGCGAGGGCTTTGACTCCAGGGAATTCCTTGGTGATGGAGTGCATTTCAAGAATGAATGGACTACCCGACATGCGCATTGCCCCTGCCGTGGTGGCAGGGGGCGCGTCGCGCGCCTACTGCCGGAGCTGCTTCTGCTGCTCGCATGAGTGCCTCCGTGTGACCTCTTTGTCGTGATATGGCCCACAGGGTGGGCCGATAAGGAAGTTAACATGGTCACAGGCACTGCCGTCAAGTCTTGAACGCATTCCCCCGGATTGACGGTAAGTTTTTGAAGTCCGGGGGAGGGTGCCCCACGGCCGCGCGGCAGGCTATGCGGCGGCGGCGCCCTGCTCCTGCAGGACGAGCGCCGCTGCGCCCAGCGCCTCCGCCCGGTCTCCGAGGGAGGACATAAGCACCGTCGACGTTTCACCCACGAGGGGGACGGTGTGCCGGAGCAGTCCGCGGCGGATTGGGTCCAGGAAGGTGTCGCCCAGCCCGGTCAGAGACCCGCCGATGATGATGAGCTCCGGATTCAGGGTGTTGGCGAGGTTGGCGGCTGCCCGGCCCACCGCTGCGCCGGCGTCCTCAATGACGCGCAGGGTGGCCGGGTCCTTTTCGGCGGCCTGCGAAATGATGTCCGTGGTGGTGACAACCCGGTTGGCGGCGCGGCTGAGCAGCTCGATCATGATGGACGTGGAGGCGATGGTTTCCAGGCAGCCGCGGTTGCCACAGCGGCAGATTAATCCGTGGTCGAAGATGGTGGCGTGGCCGATTTCGCCGGTGACGCCGACATTGCCGTAATACAGCGACCCGTTGATCACCAATCCCGCACCGATGCCTGAGGCAACCTTGACGAAGATCAGGTTTTCCGTACAGCCGTGCGGTCCCCAGGTCACCTCGGCCAACGCCCCCAGGTTGGCGTCGTTGTCGACGAAAACGGGTACGCCCAGCCGGTCGGCGAGGTCCTCGCGCATGTTGATTCCGACCCACTCGGGCAGGATCGCGCCCTGGACCACAGTGCCGGTCCGCCGGTCGATGGGGCCGGGGATGCCGACGCCGGCCCCCAGGACCGCGCTGCGGTCCACGCCCTGGCGGCGCAGGAGGCTGGCCAGCAGGGCTGCTGCGGTGTCCATGCCTTCGGCCGCGGTGTGGCCCAGCGGCAGCGGGACGGACTCCTCCTGGAGGATCCTGCGGCCGAGGGAGGCGAGGACCACCCGGACGTGCCGCCGGCCGATGTCGATGCCGGCAGCGACGGCCCCTGAATCGTTGAGCCGGACGGATAACGCGCGGCGTCCGGAACTGGTGGTCGGCTCGGTGACCACCAGCCGGTGTTCGTTCATCACCCGCACGATGTTGGAGACGGTGGCGCCGGAAAGGCCGGTCTGGCGGGAAAGTTCAGCCTGGGTCTGTGGTCCGGATTCCAGCAGCGCATCAATGATGCGCTGCCGGTTGCGTTCGCGGAGGGCGCTCTGGGAACCCGGTCGAGGGGTGTTGGTTCCGGGCGTTCGGGCGGTCCTCAACGGCGAGGATGGATCGGCTGGCATCAATTAAGAGTGCTACATCACACTCTTGCAGTCAAGAAGTGAACGCAAGCCTAGGACTGAGCCGCGACCGCGGCACGGTGGTCCGCCGCCGTCTGCCGGTAGTTCTCCGCGTTCGCCTGCACGCCGGCGAATTCCTCGTCCGTGAGGGGACGGCGTACCTTGGCCGGCATCCCCGCCACCAGGGACCGCGGCGGTACCACGGTGCCTTCCAGGACCAGGGCCCCGGCGGCCACCAGGGAACCTGCCCCGATCACGGCTCCATTCATGATGGTCGCGCTCATCCCGATGAGGCAGTCATCCTCGACCGTGCAGCCGTGCACCACGGCGTTGTGCCCGATACTCACCCGTTCACCCACCGACGTCGGAAAGCCGGGGTCCGCGTGCAGGACCACATTGTCCTGGAGGTTGCTGCCGGCGCCCACAGTGATGCTGTTGGAATCGGCGCGTACGCAGACGCCGTAGAAGGCGCTCGACCCGGCGGCCATGCTGACGTCGCCGATCAGCGAGGCGGTGGGGGCGAGGAAAACGCTCGGATCAATGGACGGGGCCTTGCCCCGGAATTCAATAATGTGTGCCATGCCACCCAGCGTAGCGCTGCCGGTACGGGCCTTAGTTGAAGACGATCGTGCGCCGGCCGTCCAGCAGCACCCGGTGCTCGGCATGCCACTGCACCGCCTTGGAGAGCGCGCGGCCCTCGACGTCGCTGCCCAGCGCGGCCAGCTGGGCGGCCGAACGGGCGTGGTCCACGCGGATGACTTCCTGCTCAATGATGGGACCCTCGTCCAGGTCCGAGGTGACGTAGTGGGCGGTGGCGCCGATGAGCTTCACCCCGCGGGCATGGGCCTGGTGGTACGGCCTGGCGCCCTTGAAGGATGGGAGGAAGGAGTGATGGATGTTGATCGCTCTGCCGGAAAGCTCCCGGCAGAGGTCGTTGCTCAGGATCTGCATGTAGCGGGCCAGGACCACCAGTTCAATGTCCAGCTCTGCCATCAGGGAACGCAGCCGGTCCTCGGCCTCGCCTTTGGTATCCGCGGTGACGGGAATGTGGTGGAACGGCACGCCGTAAAAGTCCGCAAGGGACTCCAGATCGCGGTGGTTGGAGACGATGGCCGGGATGTCGATGGGCAGCGTTCCGGCACGCTGCTGGAACAGCAGGTCATTGAGGCAGTGGCCGGACTTCGACGCCATGATCAGGGTGCGGGTCCGGCGGCCGGCGCGGTGGAGCTCCCAGTCCATGCCGAACGTGGACGCCGTTGCAGCGAGTTCCGCCTGGACCTGTTCGTAGGAGCGGGGGGAGGTGAAATCCACCCGCATGAAGAACGAACCGGTTTCGGGGCTGCCGTACTGCGCGGACTCGGTGATGTTGCCCTCGGCCGCCACGAGTGACGCGCTGACGGCATGGACAATTCCCGGGCGGTCGGGGCAGGACAGCGTCAGGGTGTAGGCATTGGGGGACGCGGGCGTGCCGGGAGGCGGAATCATGTCTGTCACCCTTGCAAGGTTACCGGTTTGGGCGCCCTGGCCTACTGTGGGCACATGGATGTGATGTTCCTGCCTTTTTCGGACAAGGACGAGGGAGAGCTGGTCCGTTTTCTCACCACCAACAGCTTTCCGTACCACCGGATCAAGGCACCGTCCGAAGGCCTGGTGCGGCGCCTCATGATCGAAGGACGCTTCGACAGCGACGGCGTCCGTACCTTCTGGGTGTTCGGCGACAACCAGCGCATGGGCCTGGTCATCCTCGAGGACCTGGGGACAAACACTCCGATGCTGGATCTGCGGCTGGTGGAGAAATTCCGGGGACGGGGAAACGGGGTACCGGTGACGAAAGCGCTGACGGGAATGGTGTTCACCGCTTACCCCGATTCGAACCGGTTCGCGGGCCGGATGCGGGAGGACAACATTGCCATGCGGAAGACCCTGCTGCGGTCGGGGTTCCTGAAGGAAGCCCACCACCGGGAGGACTGGCCGCTGGAGGACGGGCGGAGAGTGGCAACGGTGGTTTACGCCATCCTCCGCCGGGACTGGGAGCAGGGCACGGTTACTGCTTTTGAGTGGGAAGAGCTTCAGTAGCCAGCTGCCTCACAGCGGCCAAAGCCGCGGCCCGGCCGGCGCGGGTGGCCCCGAGCGTCGAGGAAGATTCACCGTAGCCCACCAGCAGCAACCGGGGTTCGCGCACCACCCGCACCCCGTCCATCCGGATGCCGCCGCCGGGCTCGCGCAGGTGGAGGGGTGCCAGATGGTCCAGGGCGGCCCGGAAACCGGTGGCCCACAGCACGGAGTCGACCGGCTCCGCGGACCCGTCGGCGAAGACCACGCCGCCTTCGTTGAGGCGGCGGATGGGTCCGCGGGAAACCAGGATCCCGTCCTCGATGCCCCGGCGGTATTCCTCGGTCAGCGGCAGGCCGGTGGCCGAAACCACGCTCAGCGGCGGCAGGCCGGCACGGGTCCGCGCGCCGACTTTCGCCTCCACCGCCCGTCCCCACTCGGCGTCGAACGGGCGGAGCGTGAACTCCGGCGGCCGGCGGGTGGACCAGACGGTGGCAACGCCCGCCCGGTGCAGCTGCAGCAGGAACTGGACCGCCGAGGTCCCGCCACCGACCACCAGGACCCTCTGCCCGGCGAATTCGTCCACCGAACGGAAATCACGGGTATGCAGCTGCCGGCCCTGGAAGGTCTCCCGTCCGGGGTAGTAGGGCCAGTACGGGCGGTCCCAGGTTCCGGTGGCGTTGATGACGGTCCGGGCCTGCCAGCCGCGCCCGTCCGCCGCCCGGACAGCCAGCCGGCCGCCGTCGCCCTCCGCCACAGCAGCCACGGCAACCGGACGGACGACGTCGAAGCCAAACGTGCGCTCATACTCCCCGTAATAGCGGGTGACGACGGCGGACGCGGGTTCGCTGGGATCGGGTGCGCCGAGCGGCATGCCCGGCAGGTCGTGCAGGGCATGCGCGGCCCCGAAGGTAAGGGAATCCCAGCGGTGCCGCCAGGCCCCGCCCGGGCCGGGATTTGCGTCCAGCACGGTAAAACCGGCGCCGGGTTCCAGGCCGCGGCGGCGCAGATGGTAGGCGGCGCTGAGCCCGGCCTGCCCGGCCCCGATCACCAGTACATCCGTCTCCATCCGTACCTCCCTTTCGTCGAATCCTAACCATCCCGGCGGAGGCCCTATTCCGGCAGGCCCTGCCCCCGGGGGGCAGGCCCTGCCCCCGGGGGACAGGGGAGGCTAGGATGGAAAACGCCGCGACTGGCGTCAGGTGGATTACCACCAGGAAGCGGCACGGCACCCCCTCAGGGTGTCTTCACGACCACGGATCGCACGCCTGGGCCGCGGGTCACGCTCGAAACTGTCTGCCATGCCCGCAGAGTCTGTTCCGCGGACCCCTGCTGTGCACGGACGGGTAGCCTGACCTATAGAGAACCCCTTCCCAGGAGATCCATGTGAGAGTATCCACCCAGCCCGTCACCAACGCGCCGCTAATCGATGTTGATCCCGAAATAGCCGCCGTCCTGAAGGATGAACTGTCCCGCCAGCGCAGCACCCTCGAGATGATCGCATCCGAGAACTTCGCCCCGCGGGCCGTCCTGGAAACCTCCGGGTCCGTCCTCACCAACAAGTATGCCGAGGGTTATCCCGGCCGCCGCTACTACGGCGGCTGCGAATATGTCGATGTCGCGGAGAACCTGGCCATTGACCGGGTCAAGGCGCTGTTTGGTGCCGAGTTCGCCAACGTGCAGCCGCACTCCGGCGCGCAGGCCAACGCCGCGGCGCTCGCAGCCCTGATGAAGCCCGGCGAGAAACTGATGGGCCTGAACCTCGCCCACGGCGGGCACCTGACCCACGGCATGAAGCTGAACTTCTCCGGCAAGCTCTACGAAGTGGCCGCCTACGGGGTGGACGAACAGACCTACCGCGTAGACATGGACCGGGTCCGGGAACAGGCCCTGGCCGAGCGCCCGCAGGTCATTGTCGCCGGCTGGTCCGCCTATCCGCGGCAGCTGGATTTTGACGCGTTCCGTTCCATTGCCGACGAAGCTGGCGCCTACCTCTGGACGGATATGGCGCACTTTGCCGGACTGGTGGCGGCGGGGCTGCACCCGAACCCGGTGCCGGTGTCCGACGTCGTTACCTCCACCGTGCACAAAACCCTCGCCGGCCCCCGCTCGGGCATGATCCTGGCCAAGGAGGAGTATGCGAAAAAACTGAACTCCGCCGTCTTCCCCGGTCAACAGGGCGGCCCCTTGATGCACGTGATAGCGGCCAAGGCCGTGGCCTTTAAGATCGCAGGCACCGAGGAATTCCGCGAACGGCAGGAACGCGTGCTCGAAGGTGCGCGGATCATCGCTGATCGCCTGAATGCGCCCGACGTCGCTGAACATGGAGTGTCCGTGCTTACCGGCGGTACCGACGTGCACCTGATCCTGGTGGACCTGCGGCACTCCGCCCTGGACGGCAAGCAGGCCGAGGACCTTCTGGAGGCCGTGGGAATTACGGTGAACCGCAACTCCGTGCCGTTCGATCCGCGGCCGCCGATGGTCACCTCGGGCCTGCGGATCGGCACCCCGGCCCTCGCAACCCGCGGCTTCGGCGCAGTGGAATTCACCGAGGTGGCCGAGATCATCGCCGCCGCACTGAAACCGGCCCCCGACGTCGAGGCACTCCGTGCCCGCGTGGCTGCGCTGGCTGAGAACTTCCCGCTCTACCCCGGACAGGAGGAATGGTAACCGTGGAGAAAGGAACCAATATGGAGGGCACCGCGACCGACGAGGCCGCCAGCGTCAACCTTGGCTGGGACGCTAAGGAAAAGACCGACTTCGGCACTCCGGTGGCGGCGAAGATCCTCGATGGACGCGCCGCCGCCCGGGAGATCAAGGACGACCTGGCCGAACGGGTCCGGGTGCTGAAGGAAGAGCACGGCATCACCCCGGGCCTGGGCACCGTACTGGTGGGCGATGATCCCGCCAGCCACTCCTACGTGGGCGGTAAACACAAGGACTGCAAACAGGTGGGAATTAACTCCATCCGCAGGGACCTTCCCGGCGACATCAGCCAGGAAGACCTGGAAAAGGTCATTGATGAGCTGAACGGGGATCCGGCCACCACCGGCTACATTGTCCAGCTGCCCCTGCCGGCACACATCGATGCGAATGCCATCCTGGAGCGGATCGATCCGGAAAAGGATGCGGACGGGCTGCACCCGGTCAACCTGGGTCGCCTAGTGCTCAACGTCAGCGAACCGATGACGTCGCCGCTGCCCTGCACCCCGCACGGGATTGTGCAGCTGCTGGTCCGCAACGGGATTTCGCTGAACGGAAAGAAGGTCCTGGTGGTTGGACGCGGCGTCACCGTCGGGCGGCCGCTTGGCCTGCTCCTGACCCGCCGGCCGATCAACGCCACAGTCACCCTGGCGCACACCGGGACCGCGGACCTGTTCGAGCACCTGCAGTCAGCCGACGTGGTGGTTGCCGCTGCGGGATTCCCGGAAATGATCCGGGCCGAGGAACTCAAGCCCGGTGCGATCGTCCTGGACGTCGGCGTCACCCGGGTCACTGATCCGGACACCGGGGAAACCACGCTGACCGGCGACGTCGAGCCGGCAGCGGCCGACGTCGCCTCCTGGATCTCGCCCAACCCCGGCGGAGTCGGCCCGATGACCCGGGCCATGCTGCTGGCGAACGTGGTGGAAGCGGCCGAACGGCAGGCCGGGATCCTGGGCTAGGACGGTTTTGCCGTCATGGAACGGGCCGGGGCGCCCCAGTGTGCGCCGGCCCGTTCCGTGTCCACTACACTGTCGTGAGTGTCGCAGATCACATCAAGTAGAACCGCCCCTGAAACCCGCTCCGATTTTGTTATTTCCGCACGGGACCTGACCAAGTCCTACGGGGATTTCACCGCAGTGAACGGCATCTCCTTCGACGTTCCGCCGGGGGAGTCCTTTGGGCTGCTCGGCCCCAACGGTGCGGGAAAGTCCACCACCATGAAGATGATCGGCGGCGTTTCCCAACGCACTGCCGGCGACCTCAGCATCATGGGGCTGGACCCCAACACCTACGGCCCGGAAGTCCGTGCGCACCTGGGTGTGGTGCCGCAGCAGGACAACCTGGATGAGGACCTGCGCGTCCGGGACAACCTGCTGGCCTACGGACGCTATTTTGGGCTGCCCAAGAGCTACCTGCAGTCCAAGGCGGACGAACTGCTCGAATTCGCCCAGCTGACGGACAAGGCCAAGGCACGCGTCGACTCGCTCTCCGGCGGCATGAAACGCCGGCTGACCATCGCACGGTCCCTCATCAATGATCCGAAAATCCTGCTGCTGGACGAACCGACCACCGGCTTGGACCCGCAGGCCCGGCACATCCTCTGGGACCGGCTGTTCCGGCTCAAGGAAGCCGGTGTCACCCTGATCCTCACCACCCACTACATGGACGAGGCCGAGCAGTTGTGCGACCGCCTGATCGTGGTGGACAAAGGCACGATCATGGCCGAAGGTTCGCCTGCCGCCCTGATCCGTGAGCATTCCACCCGGGAGGTGGTGGAACTGCGTTTCGGGTCGGAACGGAACACCACCGTGGCTGCGGAGCTTGAGGGGATCGGCGAACGGCTGGAGACCCTGCCGGACCGGGTGCTGATCTACGCCAACGACGGCGAAGCCGCCCTCGAAGCCGTGACCAGCCGCGGGCTGCGGCCCATCACGTCGCTGGTGCGCCGCTCCTCGCTGGAAGACGTGTTCCTGCGCCTGACCGGTAGGAGCCTCGTTGACTAGCCCTGAGCCCACCGGCACTGCGGTGCGGAGCCACGAGGTGCTTGGGCTGCGGTCGCCGCTGACACCCCTGGAAACCGCCGCCAAGGCCCGGCGTTTCGGTTCCTTCTACTATGCCGACATGTGGATCCGGCGGATGCGCGGCTATCAGTGGACCGTGCTGATGACCGCCGTGGGTACCCCGCTGGTGTACCTGCTGGGCATGGGCACGGGGCTGGCGGTGCTGATCGACGGCAATACCAATGCGGGGTTCCCGGGTGCCGGAGGGTCCACCGTCTCCTACCTGGTGTTCCTGGGACCGGCCCTCGTGGCCACGGCGGCGCTGATGGTCTCCAGCGAGGAAAACACCTACACCATCATGGGCGGTTTCAAATGGCACCGCACCTACTACGGACCCAATGCTTCTCCGCTCTCCAGTGGACAGATTGCCCTCGGCCACGTCATGGGGCTCACCGTCCGCATCCTGTTTACCACGGTCATCTACTACCTCTTCCTGCTCGCCTTTGGCGCCGTGGAGCAGCCGGCCACCGGATGGCTGATGGTTTTCACGGCGCTGCTGGCCGGGCTGGCCTTCGGTATGCCGCTGATGGCCTTCAGCGCCACGCTGAAGGAGGACAAGGGCCAGTTCGCCATGGTCCAGCGCTTCATTGTGATGCCGTTGTTCCTGTTCTCCGGCACGTTCTTTCCGCTGGATTCCCTGCCGCTGGCCGTCCGCTGGATCGGCTGGGTTTCCCCGCTCTGGCATTCCACCGAACTGGGCCGGGTGCTCAGCTACGGGCACCCCGAACCGGCAGTCATGACTGCCGTCCACGTGGTGTACCTGCTGGTCCTGGCCGTTGGCGGCCTGGTACTGGCCCGGCGGAACTTCACGAGGAGGCTCGACGGATGAGCGTTGAAAACCGCACGGCGCCAACTGCGCTGGTACCGCAGGACAGGTTCCTCGGCTCCCTGTATGGACGGAACATCCGGGCGGTGATTGCCCGCGGACTCAAGGCCACGTGGGGCACCAACTGGAGCATCATGGTGAGCGGTTTCGTGGAACCGGTGCTCTACCTCGTGGCCATGGGTATTGGCCTTGGCGCCCTGGTGGGCACCGTTGTGGGCCCCGGCGGGCAGGAAATGGAGTATGCCAACTTCATCGCGCCCGCGCTGCTGGCTGTGTCGGCGATGAACGGCGCGGTGTACGACTCCACCATGAACGTGTTCTTCAAGCTCAACTATGCCCGCCTCTACGAAGGCATGCTTTCCACGCCGCTGGGGCCGCTGGACGTCGCGATGGGGGAGATCTTCCTGGCCCTCCTGCGGGGCGCCATGTACGCCACAGGCTTCACTGCCGTGATGGGCGCAATGGGGCTGATCACCTCGCCCTGGGCGCTGCTGATGATCCCGGCCGCCGTGGTGATCGCCTTTGGCTTCGCCTCCTTCGGGATGGCCGTGACCAGCTATATGAAGACCTTCCAGCAGCTGGACTGGGTCAACATGATCATGCTGCCGATGTTCCTGCTCTCAGCCACCTTCTATCCGCTGAGCGTGTACCCCGAAGCGGTGCAGTCGGTGATCCAGGCTCTGCCGCTGTGGCACGGAGTCGAACTGCTCCGGCAGATCAGTGTAGGGATCTTCAGCTGGGGAACGGCAGGGCACCTGCTGTACTTCGTGGTGATGATTGTGCTGGGCCTGACCCTGACCACTAACCGGCTCCGGGCGCTGTTCCTCAAGTAGGCTCAGCCCGTCAACTGCCCATACCTGCGGGCGAAGATCCCCGCGAGGCGGTCGTTGAACAGGACGAACTCTGCACGCTTCAACGTCCGCGGGGTATGGTCCAGGAGCTCCTGCAGCCCGATCCCGGCAACGGTCTCCGGGTCCCAGCCGTAAATGCCCGCACTCACGGCCGGGAAGGAGATGCTTTCGGCGCCGAGCTCCTCGGCTGCCGCCAGGGCGGTGCGGAAACAGGACCTCAGCAGTTCGGGGTCGGTTTCCCCCGCCCCCGCATTCGGGCCCACGGTATGCACCACCCAGCGTGCGGGCAGGTCGAAGGCATCCGTGGCCACGGACAAACCGGTGGGAAGCCCCTTGGGCAACGACGTGTTCCGCAGCTCCCGGCAGGCCGCCAGCAGCTGCGGGCCCGCCGCCCGGTGAATCGCGCCGTCCACGCCGCCGCCGCCGAGCAGGGACGAATTTGCAGCATTAACAATGACGTCGGTGTCCCGCTTCGTGATGTCTCCGGTGGTGATGGTGATCTGCATCGAGCCAGTTTCCCACCCCGGAGAAGCAGGTGCCAGCGCGCAGAGCGAACACGGCACGGGCACCCGCGGGAGTTTGAGAGAATAAAACCATGCAGTCGATCCGAAACGGCAAGACGCCGTCGTCCCCGTCCACGCCCGGCCACGGCATTAGCCGCCGGATGGGCTCCACGGGCATCGTCGTGATGCTCATAGTCTTCCTCGTGGCAGTTGTTTTCGCGGCTAACCAGAATGACGTCATCGGGTGGCTGGTGGTGATTGTCTCCCTGGGCTGGCTGTTCCTCGCAACGTTCGTGGTGTTCTCCGTCCGGAGTGCAACGCGCAAGGCCACCGCGAAGATTGCCGAAGCCACCGCCGACCTTGCTCCCCGCGCAGGAGTGCAGGTCCTCGACGAAGACACCGTGGTCCGCGACCGGAAACTGGACCACAGCTTCAAGATCATCGAGGTCCAGGCAAAGGTCATCGCCGACAACCTGGACACGGACCGCGGGATGGTGGACCGGGCCCTCGATACCATCGGGATCACCGCCCACAACGGTCGTGGCATGATCAAGAAGGACGACGGTGGAACCGTCGAAGGCACCGTAGTCGACTAGTTCCCGCCCGCTGTTCCGTGTACCGCCGCAGCTCAGCGGCGTGCCGGGGCGGCCGTTTCGGGATGAACAGCTACTGAGGAGTAAGGTTATTCGCGTGAGTTCGGCATCAGCAGGGACTATGGACAGTTCCGGGGAAACACTGCGCATTGCGTCCGTGAACGTCAACGGCATCCGCGCCGCCTACAAGCGGGGCATGGCCGAGTGGCTGGCAGCACGCGATGTCGACATCCTGTGCCTGCAGGAGGTACGCGCCCCCGACGCCATCCTGAAGGACCTCCTCGGTGATACGTGGCACGTCCAGCACGCCGAATGCCTCGACGCCAAGGGCCGCGCCGGCGTCGCCATTGCCTCCCGCACCGCACCTGTCGCGGTCCGCGAACATATCGGCGACGAATACTTCGCGCGTTCGGGCCGCTGGGTGGAAGCCGACTACAAGGTGTCCGTCGCCGGCGAAGAAAAGCTCCTGACCGTGGTCAGCGCCTACGTCCATTCCGGCGAAGTGGATACACCCAAGCAGGTGGACAAGTACCGTTTCCTCGACACGATGGCCGTCCGGCTGCCTGCCCTGGCCCAGGAGAGCGACTTTGTCCTGGTGGTGGGGGACCTGAACGTGGGCCACACGCCCCTGGACATCAAGAACTGGAAGGGCAACGTCAAGCGTGCCGGCTTCCTGCCCGAGGAACGGGCCTACTTTGACCGCTTCTTCGGCGAGGAAATCGGCTACACGGATGTCCACCGGTCCCTGGCCGGCGAGGTCAACGGACCCTACACCTGGTGGTCCTGGCGCGGACAGGCGTTCGACAACGATTCCGGTTGGCGGATCGACTACCACATGGCCACCCCGGACCTGGCGGCGCGGGCCGTCAACGCCGTCGTGGACCGTGCACCTACCTACGACTCCCGCTTCTCAGACCACGCTCCAGTAGTGATTGACTACCAGTTCTAAGGGCCTCCTTCCATGACATCCGAGTCTTCCAGCAGCCGTCGGCGCATCCTCTCCGGGATGCAGCCGTCCGCTGATTCCCTGCACCTGGGCAACTACCTCGGCGCCCTGGTGAACTGGGTGCGGCTTCAGAACGAGTACGACGCCTACTTCTTCATCCCCGACCTGCACGCCATCACGGTGCCCCAGGATCCTGCCGACCTGCGGAAGCGGACCCGCGTCACCGCCGCCCAGTACATCGCCGGCGGAGTCGACGTCGACAAGGCCACCCTGTTCGTGCAGTCCCAGGTGCCTGAGCATGCCCAGCTGGCCTGGGTGCTCAACTGCCTCACCGGATTCGGCGAAGCGTCCCGCATGACGCAGTTCAAGGACAAGCAGCAGCGGTTCGGCTCGGACTCGGCCAGCGTTGGTCTGTTCACGTACCCGATCCTGCAGGTCGCGGACATCCTGCTCTACCAGCCGCACGGCGTGCCCGTGGGCGAAGACCAGCGCCAGCACGTCGAACTGAGCCGGGACCTCGCCAAGCGGTTCAACACGCGTTTCGGCGACACCTTCGTGGTGCCCGAGGTGTTTATCCAAAAAGAAGCAGCCAAGATCTACGACCTGCAGAACCCGGCGGCGAAAATGTCCAAGTCCGCCGCCTCACCCGCAGGGCTGATCAACCTCCTCGATGAGGACAAGGTGATAGCCAAGCGGATCAAGTCGGCCGTGACCGACGACGGCAGCGAGATCCGTTTTGACCGGGAGGCCAAGCCCGGGATCTCCAACCTGCTGTCGATCTACTCCCTGATCAGCGGCCGAAGCGTGGAAACCCTGGAAAAGGAGTACGAGGGCCGGATGTACGGACACTTGAAGGTGGACCTTGCCGAGGTGGTCACGGAACACGTCCGGCCCATCCGGGAACGTGCCCTGCATCTGCTGGACGATCCCGCCGAACTGGACCGCCTGCTGGCCGTGGGTGCCGCCAAGGCGCGGGAGGCCGCGTCGGTGACGTTGGCCGATGTGTACAACAAGGTCGGCTTCCTGCCCCTGGGCAGCGTCACCGCATAGTGCCATGAAAATCACCGAATCCCTCGACCAGGCCATGGCGCCGGGCACCGTCAACAACTGCCACGCCCTCGACTGTGATGCCCGCTGCGTGGGGATCGTGATTGCGGTCCCGGAGCCGATGGCCACCGAGCTGCGGGCGGCCCGCGCATCCTTCGGCGACCCCATGGCCGCTGTCATCCCTGCGCACATCACCCTGGTCACCACTACGGAAACCACGGATTGGGAGGCGACACTGCGCCACGTGCGCAGCGTCGCTGCGGCGCAGGAGCCGTTCCGGGTCACCTTGGAAGGGACGGGGTCCTTCCGCCCCGTTTCGCCGGTGGTTTTCCTGAAGGTGGACGCAGGCTTTGATGAGTGCACCGCGCTGCACAAGGAATTCCAGAGCGGACCGCTGGACCGGGACCTGGCCTTCCCGTTCCACCCCCACGTCACGGTGGCACACGACGTCAGCGAGGCGAGCATGGACGAAGCCGTCCGCTGCCTGGAGGGCTACTCCGCCGGCTTTACGGTGGAGACCGTAGGCCTCTACGAACACGACGCCACCGGAATGTGGAAACTGCACGAGCATGTCCGCCTCGGCAGCGCAGGGGAGCCCCGGGACTAGGAGTCCGCTCCCAGATCCAGGTAGGTGCCCGCCCATGCGGCGATGATCGACGCCGCCCGGGTGGTCTGCGGGCGTTCGACCATCAGATGGTCGCTGCCTTCCAGGGAAATGAAATTCCGGGGATGGCGGGCGGTCCGGAAGATCTCGCTCGCGTTCTCGATTCCAACGGTGTTGTCGGTGGGGGAGTGCATCACCAGCAGGGGCAGGTGCAGGTCCCGGATACTGTCCGTGAGGTCATGGCTGTGCAGGTCCTCGATCAAGTGCCGGCGGATCTCCCGTTCGCCGCCGCCGAGATCGACGGAGGCTGAGCCGTGTTCGGCAATCCGGTCCAGCTCCGACTCAAACAGGTGGACGACGTGGGATGGCCGGAAGGGTGCGGCGATGGTCGCCACCGCCTCCAGGCCGTCGACCCGGGATGCGGCCGCCAGCACGGCGGCACCGCCCAGGGAGTGGCCGATCAGCAGGGACACCTGCCGGCCGCTATCCGCCATGAACCGGGCTGCACTGAGGACATCCGCCACTTTGGTGCTGAAACTGCCGTCCTCCCAGTTGCCGGTGGAACTGCCCAGCCCGGCAGCGTCATAGCGCAGCACCCCGATGCCGTGGCCGGCGAGGGCCTTGGAGATCCGCGAGGCGGCAGCACTGTTCTTTCCCAGTGTGAAGCCGTGGCAGAAGACGGCCCAGGCGCGGGCGCCGCCGTCGGGAATGTCGAGGGTCCCTGCGAGCGTGGTCCCGTTGACGCCGGGAAAAGAGACGGATTCAAACGAAGGCATGGACCTACTCTATCCAGAACGCAAAAGGCGCCGGCCAGCGGTGAAAACCGCTGGCCGGCGCCTTCGCAGCGCAGGACCGGTTAGAGCGAGCGGGCCAGGATGGCCTGCTTGACCTCTGAAATGGCCTTGGTGACCTGGATGCCGCGGGGGCAGGCTTCCGAGCAGTTGAAGGTGGTGCGGCAGCGCCACACGCCTTCCTTGTCGTTCAGGATCTCCAGGCGCATGTCCCCGGCGTCGTCACGCGAGTCGAAGATGAAGCGGTGGGCGTTGACGATGGCCGCAGGACCGAAGTACTGGCCGTCGGTCCAGAAGACGGGGCAGGAGGACGTGCACGCGGCGCACAGGATGCACTTGGTGGTGTCGTCGAAACGCTCACGGTCTTCGGCGGACTGCAGGCGTTCCTTCGTGGGCTCGTGGCCCTTGGTCACCAGGAACGGCATGATTTCGCGGTAGGACTGGAAGAACGGTTCCATGTCCACGATCAGGTCCTTTTCCACCGGCAGGCCCTTGATGGGCTCGACGAGGATGGGCTTGGAGGTGTCCAGGTCCTTCAGCAGGGTCTTGCAGGCGAGGCGGTTGCGGCCGTTGATGCGCATGGCATCGGAGCCGCAGACGCCGTGGGCGCAGGAACGGCGGAAGGAAACCGAGCCGTCGTGTTCCCACTTGACCTTGTGGAGTGCGTCCAGCACACGGTCGGTGCCGTACATCGTCAGCTTCCACTCATCCCAGTAGGCTTCGTCGGAAACCTCGGGGTTGTAGCGGCGGACCTTCAGGGTGATCTCGAACGAGGGGATCTCTCCGCCGATCGATTCGGGGAGTTCGACCTTCGAGGCCGGCTCGGCGATTTCGGTTGTCATTAGTACTTCCTCACCATCGGCTCGTAGCGCGTGAAAATGACCGGCTTGGTGTCCAGCCGAATGCCGGCGGTGTGCTCGGTATTCTCGGCTTCGTCGACCTTGTAGGCCATCGAATGCTTCATGAAGTTCTCGTCATCGCGCTCCGGGAAGTCCTCGCGGAAGTGTCCGCCGCGGGATTCGGTGCGGTGCAGGGCGGCAACGCTCATGACCTTTGCCAGTTCCAGGAGGAAGCCCAGTTCCACGGCCTCGAGGAGGTCGAGGTTGAAGCGCTTGCCCTTATCCTGGACGCTGATCTTCTGGTAGCGCTCCTCGAAGGAAGCGATATCCGTCAGGACCTTCTGGATGGTCTCCGCGGTCCGGAACACCTGCATGTTCAGGTCCATGGTGTTCTGCAGGTCGCGGCGGATTTCGGAGACACGCTCGGTGCCTTCGGAATTGCGGACGTGGTCCAGCAGGTTGACCGTGTCCATTTCGGAGTTCTCCGGCAGGTCGACGAAATCGGCCGTCAGGGCGTACTCGGCAGCGTAGATGCCGGCCCGCTTGCCGAAGACGTTGATGTCCAGCAGGGAGTTGGTGCCCAGCCGGTTGGAACCGTGCACGGACACGCAGGCCACTTCGCCGGCCGCGTACAGTCCGGGGATCACGGTGTCGTTGTCCTGGAGCACCTCGGCCTTGATGTTGGTGGGGATGCCACCCATCACGTAGTGCGCCGTGGGGAATACCGGTACCGGCTCGGTGTAGGGCTCCACGCCAAGGTAGGTACGGGCGAACTCGGTGATGTCCGGAAGCTTCGCATCAATGTGCGCCGGTTCCAGGTGGGTCAGGTCGAGCAGGACGTAGTCCTTGTTCGGCCCGCAGCCGCGTCCTTCACGCACCTCGTTGGCCATGGAACGGGCCACGATGTCACGGGGTGCCAGGTCCTTGATGGTGGGGGCGTAGCGCTCCATGAAGCGTTCGCCCTCGGAGTTGCGGAGGATGGCGCCTTCGCCGCGGGCAGCTTCCGAGAGGAGGATGCCCAGCCCGGCCAGGCCGGTCGGGTGGAACTGGATGAACTCCATGTCCTCCAGGGGGATGCCCCGGCGGAATGCGATGCCCATGCCGTCGCCGGTCAGGGTGTGTGCGTTGGACGTGGTCTTGTAGACCTTGCCGGCGCCGCCGGAAGCGAACACCACGGACTTGGCCTGGAAGATATGCAGCTCACCGGTGGCGAGGTCATAGGAGATAACGCCGGCAACCCGCTTCTGGCCGTCGAGGTCGACGACGGTGATGAGGTCCAGGACGTAGTACTCGTTGTAGAACTCCACGTTGTGCTTGACGCAGTTTTGGTAGAGCGTCTGCAGGATCATGTGGCCGGTGCGGTCGGCGGCGTAGCAGGCACGGCGGACCGGTGCCTTGCCGTGGTCACGGGTGTGGCCACCGAAACGGCGCTGGTCGATGCGTCCCTCGGGCGTGCGGTTGAACGGCAGCCCCATCTTCTCCAGGTCCAGCACGGCGTCAATGGCTTCCTTGGCCATGACCTCGGCTGCATCCTGGTCCACCAGGTAGTCACCGCCCTTGACGGTGTCGAAGGTGTGCCACTCCCAGTTGTCTTCTTCGACGTTGGCCAGTGCTGCGCACATGCCGCCCTGGGCCGCGCCCGTGTGGGAGCGGGTGGGGTAGAGCTTCGTCAGTACCGCCGTACGCGCGCGCTGACCTGATTCGATGGCGGCACGCATACCGGCGCCGCCGGCGCCGACAATGACGACGTCGTACTTATGGACCTGCATAGCAGATGCTCTTTCTGTTGAAACCACTAGAAATTCCTGGGCGTACCCGTGCTCGTTTCGGCGGGAGCTAGCTGGCTCCGCAGAACTCCTGGAGCGTCTCGGCCGAGGCGCCGGCGAGGCAGGGGTCAAAGGTGAAGATGACCAGGGTGCCGAGCACGATGATCACGAAGGTGGCGACGTACAGGACCGTCTTGAGCCACATGCGGGTGGCCTTCTTGTCTGCGTAGTCGTTGATGATGACGCGGACGCCGTTGGTGCCGTGGAGCATGGCCAGCCAAAGCATGACCAGGTCCCAGACCTGCCAGAGCGGACTCGCCCACTTGCCGGCAACGAACCCGAAGTCGACGGCGTGGATGCCGTCGCCGAGAACCAGGTTCATAAACAGGTGGGTGAAGATCAGGACCACCAGGATGACGCCCGAGACACGCATGAACAGCCAGGCAAGCATTTCAAAGTTGCCGCGGCCGGACGCGTTACGGGTGTATCTGGGGGCGATGCGTCCTGACCGGGGTGCTTCGAGGGCATGCGCTTCGTTAGTTGATGTGGTCATGGTTATTAACCCCCGAAGACGTTGGGCAGGTGGCGGATGGAGAAGCCGATAACCGTTACGGCCCAAAGGGCGACGACGCCCCAGAGCATCTGGCGCTGGTATTTCGGCCCCTTCTTCCAGAAGTCGATCAGGACTACGCGCAGGCCGTTGAAGGCGTGGAACACGATGGCGGCGACGAGTCCAAGCTCGCCGAGGCCCATAATCGGGTTCTTGTAGGACTCGATCACCACGTTGTAGGCCTCAGGCGAAACCCGCACCAAAGAGGTATCCAGAACATGGACCAAAAGGAAGAAGAAGATCGCCACGCCGGTGATACGGTGCACAACCCACGACCATTGGCCCTCGCGGCCACGGTAGAGAGTGCCTGCTGGTAACTTCGACACTGAATTTTCCTCCCTGCATCGCAGCGGTGTTAGCGCGTGTTCCACGCAGTGAAGACGCCGGTGCGACAGCGATATAAGCTCTACCATAATCTAGGCTCGAGTGACCGGCGTTTCAATTTAGGTTGCCCTATGGTGTGACCCTGATTACATTTATCCCCGCCTGTCGACCATGTAAGCAGCCATGTAGGTAGTCCGTTTCCTCGCCTTCTCAGGCAGCTGGGCTAATCTTGGCTGTGATGAGTAACGAAAAGCCGCAAGCCCACCTTCCGTCCGCTGCCCTTGACCGTTTCTACGGCGTCATCCCGGCGGGTGGCGTCGGGACGCGTCTCTGGCCCCTTTCGCGGGCGGCCGCGCCCAAGTTCCTCCACGACCTCACCGGTTCCGGGTCCACCCTCATCCGGGCCACCTATGAGCGCCTGAGCCCGCTCAGCGGAGACCGCGTCATGGTGGTGACCGGTGCCGTGCACCGGCAGGCCGTGCGGCAGCAGCTCCCGGAGATCTCCAACAAAAACCTGGTTCTGGAACTTGAACCCAAGGATTCGGCCGCAGCCATCGGCCTGGCCGCGGCGATCCTCTACAAGCGCGATCCCCAGATCATCATGGGATCGTTTGCGGCAGACCAGGTGATTGCTCCGGTGGAGGTTTTCCAGGCGGCCGTCCGGGAGGCAGTACATACTGCGGCGCAGGGCTACATTGTCACCATCGGTATCCAACCGACCCATGCGTCCACCGGATTCGGCTACATCCGGGCAGGCGAGCAGCTGCAGGTCGCCGGCGCTCCCACCGCCCGCTCCGTGGTCGAGTTCGTGGAGAAGCCCTCGGCGGATGTCGCACAGACCTATCTGGACAGCGGCAGCTACAGCTGGAACGCCGGTATGTTCGTTGCGCCGGTGGATCTTATGCTCAAGCACCTCGAAGCCAACGAACCGGTGCTCTACTCCGGCCTGATGGAAATAGCGGAGGCCTGGGACACCACCCGGCGCCGGGAAGTGGTCCGCCGGATCTGGCCCACCCTGCCCAAGATCGCCATTGACTATGCGGTGGCGGAACCGGCAGCGGCGGCTGGGGACGTAGCGATGATCCCGGGAGCCTTCAGCTGGGACGACGTGGGTGACTTTGCCGCGATCGGCCGCCTGAATCCGGCTGCGGAGAACAGCGAACTGACAGTGATGGGCGAGGGTGCCCGGGTCTACTCCGAGAATGCCTCCGGAATCGTCGTCTCCGACACCAAGCGCGTGATCGCACTGATTGGCATCGAGGACGTCGTTATCGTCGACACCCCGGACGCCCTGCTCGTGACCACCAAGGAACACGCGCAGGAAGTCAAGAAGGCAGTGGAGCATCTGAAAGCCAGCGGCGACACGGACGTCCTCTAGCCTCCGCAAGTCCCGTCACGGGGAGTCGTTTCCCAGGCTGCACATTCCCGTTTTAGTCCTGAAATTGGCTAACCTTGAGGTTGTGCAGACTATTCCAGTGAGCAATTCGCCCATCCCCTCAATACGGGGGAGCGTGGCGCCGCTTCTGGGTGGATTGATTGCGTTCCGGCGCGACCTGCATGCGCACCCAGAACTCTCGCACAAGGAATTCCGTACCACCGACCGCATTGTCGAGGCACTCGAGCACGCGGGACTGGCGCCCAAGCGGCTGGAGAACACCGGCGTCGTGGTGGACATCGGCGACGGCCCCATCCGTCTCGCCGTGCGTGCGGACATCGACGCCCTTCCTGTCCTGGAGGAGACCGGCCTTCCGTATTCTTCGGAGCACACCGGCATAGCCCATGCCTGCGGCCACGATATCCACACCACGGTGATGCTGGGCGTAGCCATGGTGCTCGCAAAGCTCGACGCCGCTGGCGGCCTGGGCGGGCGCGTGCGGGTGATTTTCCAACCGGCTGAAGAAGTAATGCCGGGAGGCGCGCTCTCGGTGATCGAACAGGGCGCCCTCGACGGCGTCCCGCGTGTGCTGGCGCTGCACTGCGACCCCCGGGTGGATGTGGGCCAGGTGGGTACACGCATTGGAGCCATCACCTCCGCCTCGGACACCATCCGGATAGAACTCAGCGGCCGCGGCGGGCACACGTCCAGGCCGCACCTGACCGAAGACCTGGTGTTCGCACTGGCCGAGATCGCCGTCAGCGTCCCGGCAGTGCTCTCCCGCCGGATCGACGTGCGCAGCGGCGTCTCGGTGGTCTGGGGACAGATGCATGCGGGGTCGGCTCCGAATGCCATTCCTGGGCATGGATTCATGGCCGGCACCATGCGGTGCCTCGACGCCGAAGCCTGGCATGCCGCCGGCGAGCTGCTGGACACAGTGGTCCGGGAAATCGCCGCGCCGTTTGGCGTTGACGTGCACCTTGAGCACACCCGCGGTGTTCCGCCGGTCATCAATGCCGACGCGGAGATCAGCCTGATCGAAGCGGCAGCCCGCGCGGAACTGGGGGAAGACGCCGTCGTGCTGGCCCCGCAGTCCATGGGCGGGGAGGACTTTGCCTGGATGACGCAGGCAGTGCCCGGGGCACTGATGCGGCTGGGAACGCGTTCACCGGGCGGAGAAACCTTCGACCTGCACCGGGGCGACTACAACCCTGACGAACAGGCCATCAGCTGCGGGGTCAGCGTGATGGCGGCGGCCGCCCTGCGTGCCGCCAAGGGCCTGCGGCACTAGGCGGCGCTGTCCACCACAGGACCGGACCCGCGTAACTTTCCGACATTTGACGCGGGAAAACCACCGGCCAGCCAGGCGGGGCAGGACAATATCAGCCGCGCTCCGGTCCAATGCGCTGCTTTGATAACAACATGTAAACAATGTCCGGCTCACCCCGGATTTGGAATTAGTGTTGCCTCCGACACACTATGGTTATGTTGCTGCGGTCCAACGACGGACGGAGCGCTGCGCCTAACGCTGCACATCACAGGGCACCGTAGGGCGAATCCCATTTTCTTTTCTGGAGGAACATTGAAGAATTACCCGCGCAGCTTTAAGCGCAACGCAGGCGTTTCCGCCGCTATGCTCGGCGTTTCGGCGCTCCTGCTTTCCGGCTGCGGCGCGGCCCCCGAAGAAGAGGGCGGCTCTGCTGAAGGCGCCACCGATTTCCTGGGCTGCATGGTTTCCGACTCCGGTGGATTCGATGACAACTCGTTCAACGAGTCCACGCACAACGGCATGATGAAGGCGGAAGAGGAGCTCGGCATCGAGGTCAAGACCGCTGAGTCCCAGTCCGAGACCGATTTCGCGCCGAACGTGGACAGCATGGTCCAGGCCGGCTGCGACCTGACGGTTACCGTCGGGTTCCTGCTCGCCGACACCACCCGGGACGCGGCCGAGGCCAACCCGGACAGCCACTTCGTGATCGTTGATGACCAGTCCATCGAGGCTGACAACGTCAAGCCGATCATCTACGACACGGCCCAGGCTGCCTTCCTGGCCGGCTATGTTGCGGCCGGTACCTCCCAGACCGGAAAGGTTGCCACGTACGGCGGCCTGGACATCCCCACGGTCACCATCTTCATGGAAGGCTTCCAGCAGGGTGTGGAGTACTTCAACGAGGAGAACGGCGGCGACGTCCAGGTTCTCGGCATGGATTCCTTCACCGGCGGCTTCGACGATGTCTCCGCAGGCAAGACCACCACGCAGAACTTCCTCAACGAAGGCGCTGACGTCATCATGCCCGTTGCCGGCCCCGTAGGCGCAGGCACCATCGACGCCGTGCTGGCTGCTAACGCCGCCGGCAAGGACGCCAAGGTTATCTGGGTTGACTCCGATGGCTACGAGACCGTGACCACGGGCAAGGAAGTTATCCTCACCTCCGTCATGAAGCTGATGGGCGAAGCCGTTGAGGACGTCGTGAACACCGACGTCGAAGGCGAATTCGACAACAGCCCGTACGTCGGCACCCTGGAGAACGGCGGCGTTGCGCTGGCTCCGTTCCACGACCAGGAAGCCAACGTTCCCGAGGACGTGAAGAAGGCCGTTGAGGACATCAAGGCCAAGATCATTTCCGGTGACATCAAGGTTGAATCTGCTTCCAGCCCGAAGTAGCACCTCCACGTAACATCTGTGGCCCGGGAAATAGCCGGGCTACAGTAAGCACCGCATGCACTAAAAGTGACCGCCGTCTTCCCGGCAGCCTTGAGCAGCCGGGAAGACGGCGGTTGTTTTGCGTCGCAATTGTTCTCTGTTTTCTTATCTCGAAAAAGATAGGTTGGGGTTTTGAAACTCGAACTCAAGGGCATCACCAAACGCTTCGGCACCCTGGTGGCCAATGACCACATCGACCTGGTGGTCGAGCCGGGGCAGGTCCACAGCCTGCTCGGCGAAAACGGCGCGGGCAAATCAACGCTCATGAACGTGCTCTACGGGCTCTACGAACCCACCGAGGGCGAAATCCTGGTGGATGACCAGCCGGTGGCTTTCAACGGTCCGAGCGACGCCATGGCTGCGGGCATCGGCATGGTGCACCAGCATTTCATGCTCGTCCCTGTCTTCACAGTTGCCGAAAACGTGGCGCTCGGAAACGAGAAGACCAAGTTTGCGGGAATGCTGAACCTGGACCAGACCCGGAGCCGCATCCGCGAAATTTCCGACCAGTACGGGTTCGACGTCGATCCCGACGCCGTGGTCGAGGATCTTCCCGTGGGGGTCCAGCAGCGGGTGGAAATCATTAAGGCACTGATCCGTGACGCTGAAGTCCTCATCCTTGACGAACCCACCGCCGTCCTCACACCCCGCGAAACCGACGAACTGCTGGGCATCATGCGCCAGCTCACCGAAGACGGAAAATCGGTGGTCTTCATCTCGCACAAACTGCGCGAAGTGAAGGCTGTCTCGGATGTTATTACCGTGATCCGCCGCGGCAAGGTGGTTGGCTCCGCCGAACCGAGTGCCTCCACCACGGAACTGGCGTCCCTGATGGTCGGCCGGTCGGTCAGCCTGAACCTTAACAAGGAGCCCGCGAAGCCCGGCGAGGAGACGTTCGTCGTCGAAAACCTCACTGTTGCCTCCGCGTCCGGTCCGGCTGTCCTTGACGGGGTCAGCTTCGGGATCCGGCGGGGAGAAATCCTGGCCGTCGCCGGCGTCCAGGGCAACGGCCAGACCGAACTGACCGAGGCGATTCTGGGCCTGCAGGACCACGTCTCCGGTTCCATCCGCCTCAACGGCGAGGAGCTGGTGGGCCGCAGGACCCGCGACATCATCAACGGCGGCGTGGGCTTTGTGCCCGAAGACCGCAACGTGGACGGCCTGGTGGGAACCTTCTCCGTAGCGGAGAACCTGGTACTGAACCGCTACGACCAGGCACCGTTTGCCCGGGGCGTCTCCCTGCTCCCGGCGGTGATTGAAGCCAATGCGGCGGAAAAGATTGCCGAGTTCGACATCCGTACCCAGTCCGCTGCCACCGCAGCAGGCACGCTGTCCGGTGGCAACCAGCAGAAGGTTGTGATGGCGCGGGAGCTGTCGCGCCCGCTGCAGCTCTTCATCGCCTCCCAGCCCACCCGCGGCGTGGATGTGGGATCCATCGAATTCCTGCACCGCCGGATTATCTCGGAGCGCGACGTCGGCACACCGGTAATGATCGTGTCCACCGAACTCGATGAAGTTCTTGAACTGGCGGACCGGATTGCCGTTCTTTACGGCGGCCGCCTGATGGGCATTGTGCCCGCAAACACCTCCCGCGACGTGCTGGGCCAGATGATGGCAGGCATGCCCGCGGACGAAGCTATGACGCAGAATACAGATTTCAAGGGAGGGGCCAAGTGAGCCCGGAGGATTCCACCAAGCAAGACCCGCCGGGGGAGCGCAGCATTGCAGCTGCGGAAGCCACCCGGCTCGAGGCCGCGGCGGAAACCGCCGGCGGTACTGTAGCTCCGCCCGCGGTGCCCGCAGCGCACCAAAGCGGCGCATTGGGCGGTGAACCGCAGCAGCAGTCCACGGTGCGGCGGATCCTCTCTTCGAACGCCATGGTTTCGATCCTGTCCGTCCTGCTCGCCCTCGTGGTGGGCGGCATCCTCATTGCCGCCACCGACGAGGAAGTGGGCGAAGCGGCGTCGTACTTCTTCTCCCGGCCCACTGACATGCTGTCCGCTGCCTGGTCCGCCGCAGCCGGCGCCTACATTGCCCTGTTCCAGGGTGCGTTCTTCAACTTCGAGGCCGAAACAGCGGCACGGTTCTTCTACCCGCTGACCCAGACCCTCACGGTGGCAACGCCGCTGATCCTGGCAGGCCTCGGCGTCGCCGTCGCTTTCCGGACCGGCCTGTTCAACATCGGTGCGCAGGGGCAGATCATCATCGGTGCTGCCATGGCAGCCTGGGTGGGTTTCGCCGTCCACCTTCCGGTGGGCCTGCACCTGCTCCTCGTGATTCTCGCGGGCATGCTCGGCGGCGCCATCTGGGCCGGTATCGCCGGCCTCCTGAAGGCAAAAACCGGTGCACACGAAGTCATCGTCACGATCATGCTCAACTACGTGGCCATCAACCTGGTGCTCTTCCTGCTCAGCACGCCGGCTTTCCAGCGGCCGGGATCCTCGAACCCGATCAGCCCCCAGCTTGACGCCAATGCCATGTTCCCGCCCCTGCTCGGCAGCGGTTTCCGCCTGCACTGGGGCTTTGTCCTGGCCGTGCTTGCCACCGTCTTCATCTGGTGGCTGATGAACCGCTCCACGATCGGTTTCGAACTCAAGGCCGTGGGCGCCAACCCGTCCGCTGCCCGCAATGCAGGCATCAGCATCACCAAGGGATACGTCGTCGTGATGCTGATCGCCGGTGCCCTCTCCGGGCTTGCCGGTGTGGCGCAGGTGGCCGGCACCGAAAAGGTGCTGACCTCCGGTGTGGCCGCCAGCTTCGGCTTCGACGCGATCACCGTCGCCCTGCTGGGCCGGTCGAGCCCGTGGGGCACCTTCGCGGCAGGCCTGCTGTTCGGCGCTTTCCGTGCCGGCGGCGTGACCATGCAGACCAACACGGGAACCAGCATCGACATTGTCCTGGTGGTGCAGTCGCTGATCGTCCTATTTATCGCAGCCCCGCCCCTGGTGCGGTCGCTGTTCCGTATTCCGCCGCCCGGAGCGTTGAAGACCTCCGGCAAGCGTCTGTCCAAGAACACTGAAGCCGCCGGAGGCGCAGCATGAGCACCGCAACAACGCTTCCGGCTCCCAAGGCGGCCACCCTCAGCGGTGTCCGCAGCTGGAAGACCCCGATCATCCTGATTGTCCTGTCCCTGCTGGGACTGTTTGTCTTCGCCCTGGGGGCCCCGTCCAACGACGTGACCTTCCGGCTCTCCGATCCCGGAGAGGCGATTGTCCTGCCCGAACTGGTGGTTTCCGCCCCCATGGTCGGCTGGCTGACCGCTGTGCTGATGGTGGCCGCCGCAGCCTGGGCCCTGATGCTGACGCGCAGCGGCCGCCGGGTACCCGTCTGGCTGATCGCCGTCTTCGGCGTGCTCTTCGTCCTGGGCTTCCTAACCTGGGTCGTGGGCAGCGCCAACACCCCCAACGTGGCCCTCTACGGACTGCTTTCCGGATCCTTCGCCCTGGCCATCCCGCTGATCTTCGGTTCACTCTCGGGTGTGCTGTGCGAGCGTTCCGGCGTGGTCAACATCGCCATCGAAGGACAGCTGCTCTTCGGCGCCTTCGCCGCCGCCGTGGCAGGTTCGCTCTCCGGCAACGCGTTCGTCGGGCTGTTTGCCGCCGCCGTCGCCGGTGCGCTGGTCTCCCTGGTGCTGGCCGTGTTCAGCATCAAGTACATCGTCAACCAGGTGATTGTCGGCGTTGTGCTGAACGTGCTGGTCTCCGGCCTCACCGGCTTCCTGTTCTCCACGCTGCTGTCCTCGGACGCTGCGAAGTGGAACTCCCCGCCGTCGCTGCCGCCGATCCGGATCCCGCTGCTGGCGGATATCCCGGTCCTCGGGCCGATCCTCTTCAACCAGTCGATCGTGGGCTACCTCATGTACATCGCCCTTGCGGCGGTCTACTTCGGACTGTTCCACTCCAAGTGGGGCCTGCGCACCCGCGCAGTGGGCGAGCACCCCAAGGCTGCTGACACCCTGGGCGTGAACGTGAACCGCACCCGGTTCATCAACGTCCTGCTCGCCGGTGTGGTGGCCGGTATCGGCGGCGCCTTCTTCACCCTCGTTTCGGTGTCCGCGTTCAACCGCGACATGACCGGCGGACAGGGCTACATTGCCCTGGCAGCGCTGATCCTGGGCCGCTGGAATCCGCTCGGCGCCCTGCTGGCGGCACTGCTGTTCGGCTTCGCCACCAACCTGCAGTACGTGCTGAGCCTGTTGGGAACCGCTGTTCCCAACCAGTTCCTGGCCATGCTGCCGTACGTGGTGACGATCTTCGCCGTCGCCGGTGTGGTCGGCAAGTCCCGGGCACCTGCGGCCAGCGGTGTGCCTTACATCAAGGGCTAGAAACGCTACGCACCCGCTAGAAATGCACCAGCTAGGACTAAGAATGACAACTACCCCCCACCCGGACCAGCCGCAGGCGGTGGACTGGGAGCTGCTCCTGGAAACCGCCCGGGCGGCCCTGGCCCACGCCTACGTGCCCTACTCGAAGTATCCGGTAGGCGCCGCGGCGCTTACCGACGACGGCCGGATAGTTTCCGGCTGCAACATCGAAAACGCCTCCTACGGGCTGACACTGTGTGCCGAGTGCTCCATGATCAGCCAGCTGCGCATGACCGGAGGCGGCAGCCTTGCCGCCTTTGCCTGCGTGGATGGATCGGGCAATGTCCTGATGCCGTGCGGCCGCTGCCGGCAGCTGCTGTACGAATTCCGGGCACCCGGGATGCAGTTGATGACCGTAAGCGGCATCCGGAGCATGGACGAAGTCCTGCCGGATGCCTTTGGACCGCAGCACCTTGAAGGGCAGGACAACCAATGAGCGCTGAAAAGTTCGACGCCGTAGACATCATCGGCATCAAGCGGGACCGGGGCACGCTGAGCCCGGAACAGATTGACTGGACGATCGACGCGTACACCCGCGGCGCCATTGCGGATGAGCAGATGGCGGCGCTGAACATGGCCATCCTGCTCAACGGCATGAGCCGGGATGAAATCTCCCGCTGGACCAACGCCATGATCAATTCCGGGGAGCGGATGGACTTCTCCTCCCTGGGCAAGCCGACCTCGGACAAGCACTCCACCGGCGGCGTGGGGGACAAGATCACCCTGCCGCTGGCCCCCCTGGTGGCGGTGTTCGGCATCGCCGTCCCGCAGCTCTCGGGCCGCGGACTGGGCCACACCGGCGGCACCTTGGACAAGCTTGAAGCCATCCCCGGCTGGCAGGCGTCCCTGAGCAACGACGCCCTGATGGCCCAGCTGCGCGACGTCGGCGCGGTCATCTGTGCCGCCGGCGCAGGCCTGGCTCCTGCCGACAAGAAGCTGTACTCGCTGCGTGACGTGACGGGAACGGTGGAAGCGATTCCGCTGATCGCGTCTTCGATCATGAGCAAGAAGATCGCCGAAGGCACCGGCTCGCTGGTGCTCGACGTGAAGGTGGGCAGCGGTGCCTTCATGAAGGACGAGGCCCGTGCCCGCGAACTGGCCGAGACCATGGTTGCCCTGGGTAAGGACGCCGGCGTCAACACGGTGGCCCTGCTGACCGACATGTCCACTCCGCTGGGCCTGACCGCAGGCAACGCCATCGAAGTTCAGGAGTCCGTGGACGTCCTGGCCGGCGGCGGCCCGGAAGACGTCGTCGAGCTCACGCTGGCCCTGGCCCGCGAAATGCTCACGGCCGCCGGGCGGCCCGACGCCGACCCGGAAGCGGCGCTGAAGGACGGCCGGGCAATGGACGTGTGGCGCCGCATGATCTCCGCGCAGGGCGGGGATCCGGACGCAAAGCTGCCCGTGGCCCGGGAATCCGAAACCATCTACGCGCCTGCCGACGGCGTGCTGGTGGAACTGGATGCCCTCTCCGTGGGTGTTGCGGCCTGGCGCCTTGGTGCCGGCCGTGCGCGCAAGGAAGACGCCGTCCAGGCCGGTGCCGGCGTGGTTATGCACGCCAAACCGGGAGCCGTGGTCCGGGCCGGAGAGCCGCTGATGACGCTGCTGACCGACACCCCGGAGAAGTTCGACCGTGCCCGTGAGGCACTCGAGAACGCCGTCGTCGTCGCTCCCGAGGGATCGCGGCCGGCACGGAAGCTGATCATCGACCGGATCAGCTAGGGCTTCGGGGCCTCTTTCCGGTGCCCGGGGGCCCGGGGGTGCCGGGGTGCCGGGCCCTGCGGGTCCCGGAACGGCGGCAACGAAATTCCTTGCTCGCAGAGCTCGCAGGAATATTAAAGCCGCCTTCCTCCGGGACCCTACGGGTCCGGCAGCGGCCGGTGCCTCCGGGACCCTACGGGTCCGGCAGCGGCGGGGCCTCCGGGGCCCTACGGGTCCGGCAGCGGCGGTGTCGCCCGCGGGCCCAGGCCCGGCCGGGGTAGACCCGAAAGTGCCCCTGCAGCGGTTCGCCGCCGGGGGACTGCAGTGTCCGTGGCATGCTTGTAAATGGACTTGGACAGCTAACTCAAGGAGCGGCACCAGTTGGATGTTTTCAGTGCCACTGTGGACGGCATTAACAACTTCATCCTCGCTTCGGCAGGCTCGCCGTGGGTCTACATCGGGCTCTTTGCCTGTTGCCTGATCGACGGATTCTTCCCCCCGGTGCCCAGTGAGTCACTGGTGGTGGCGCTGGCGTCGCTGGCCCTCAGCGGCGCAGGGGTGAACGTGTGGTTGATTATTCCGGCCGCCGCACTGGGTGCCTTCGTGGGCGATAACCTCGCCTACCTGATGGGCCGGGGGATCGGCATCGAACGGTTTGCCTGGATGCGCAGGCCCAAGCTGCAGCGCTCCATCGCCTGGGCCCGCCACGAGCTCGACAAGCGCTCGGTGTCCCTCATCCTTGTGGCGCGGTTCATCCCGGTGGGCCGGGTGGTGGTCAACGTGACCGCCGGTGCCACCGGCTTCCCGCAGCGCCGCTTCATTGCGCTCACCGGCATCTCCGGGATTGTCTGGGCGGCCTACAGTGTGGCCATCGGCTCCATTGCCGGGGCCTGGTTCAACGAACACCACCTGCTCGGCGTCGTCGTTGGCGTCAGCGGCGCGCTGGTCCTGGGCCTGATAGTCGACCGGCTCATCACCATGGTCCGGGGAACGGTGCCGGAGACCCAGCACCAGGTTCCGGACGACATGCCGAAGGCCGACGACGGCGAGAGCTCGCAGAAGGCCGCCTGAAACCCCGTAGAGTTGCCGTGTGACTGAGCCTACAAACCTCCCCTCGAACCGTTCCTTCGACGTACGCAGCCTGCCGAAGGTATCGCTGCATGACCACCTTGACGGTGGCCTCCGTCCGGCCACCATCATTGAGCTGGCTGCCGCCGTCGGTCATTCCCTGCCGGCCACGGACCCGGCGGCGCTGGGGGAGTGGTTCCGTCAATCGGCGGATTCGGGTTCGCTGCCGCGCTACCTCGAAACCTTCGACCACACCATCGCCGTTATGCAGACCCGTGAGGGCCTGATCCGCGTAGCCCGTGAATTCGTCGAGGATCTTGCAGCCGACGGTGTGGTCTACGCGGAGATCCGCTGGGCACCCGAACAGCATGTGCAGGCAGGACTGAGCCTGGACGAAGCCGTGGAAGCGGTTCAGGCAGGCATTGAAGAGGGCGTGGCGAACGCGGAAGCGGCGGGCAGCTTCATCCAGGTGGGCCAGCTGATCACCGCTATGCGGCATGCCGACCGGGCCATGGAGATTGCCGAACTGGCTGTCCGGCACCGCGACTCCGGGGCCGTCGGTTTTGATATTGCCGGGCCGGAAGACGGTTTCCCGCCCGCACGGTTCAAGGATGCCTTCACCTACCTGGCCGAAAACCAGTTCCCGGCGACGGTGCATGCCGGCGAAGCAGCAGGGATCGAGAGCATCGTGGACGCCCTGGTACATGGCCGGGCGCTGCGGCTGGGACACGGCGTGCGGATCGCCGAAGACATTGACGTTGAATTCGAAGACGACGCCATGGCGGATGCCGAAGTGGGCATTGTCAGCATGGGCCGGGTTGCTGGCTGGGTCCGGGACCGCGGCATCGCCCTTGAGGTCTGCCCGTCCTCGAACCTGCAGACCGGCGCCGTCGCCTCCTTCGGTGAGGACATCGAAACGCACCCGATCGACCTGCTCTACCAGACCGGCTTCGCCGTTACGGTCAACACCGACAACCGGCTGATGAGTAACGTAACGCTCACCGGGGAATTTGAACTGCTGATGGACACCTTCGACTACGACCTCGACGATGTCCTGGAACTGACAATGAACGCCGTCAACGCAGCCTTCCTCCCGCTGGACGAGCGTGCCGCGCTGTCCGCATTCGTCACCGAGGGATTCAACCGCGCCCGTGTCTGATCTGGCCCTCCCTGATGATCTCGGCGGGCGGTTCACCCGCCTCGCCGAGGTCATCGGTGCCCTCCGTGAGCGTTGCCCGTGGACCCGGGCCCTGACCCACGAATCCCTGCTCGAGTACCTCGTGGAGGAAACCTACGAGCTCATCGAAGTGGTGGAAGGCGGCACGGCCGGCCCGGAACGCGCCGCCGAACTGCGCGGCGAACTCGGGGATGTGCTGCTGCAGGTGCTGCTCCATGCCCGGCTGCAGCAGGAAGCCGGAAGCTTTTCCGTGGCGGACGTAGTCGATGAGCTGACCGCCAAGATGATCCGCCGCAATCCCCACGTCTTCCGCCCTGACGGGACCCTCCGGGAAGAGGGGGAGGAATCGGATATCGCGGCGATCGAACAGGCCTGGGACGACGCCAAAAAGGCGGAATCCCCGGCCCGGGTCTCCGCTTTCGAAGGGATTCCGGCCGGGTTGCCGGCGCTGCTGCTGGCCGCCAAGACCCTGTCCCGCGCCCAACGCGCAGGCCGTCCGATGCCGCCGCAGACTGTCGGTGGAGATGTGGCCGGAACGGGTTTCGCGGATGAAACCGAGCTCGGGGATGTGCTGTTCTCCTTGGTCCGCCGCGCCTCCGAGCAGGGGCTCGACGCCGAGGCGGCACTTCGCGCGGCGGTCCGCCGGTACACCGGCAAAGACGCACAAAGCTGATTTCCTCGCCCCTTCCGTGCGGTAACTGACCGGTCCGATCCACCCGATTCACCTGCCGGACGTTCCCCGCGGCCGCGATTCTATTAGGCTAAGAAGCAGACACAGGAACCTGCTGTCCCAGCAGGACTGCGGTTTTCTGCCCATTCGTTCCAATGAACAGGAGCAATTCAATGGCCATCATCGATGCCATCCACGCCCGCGAGATCCTCGACTCCCGCGGCAACCCGACCGTTGAGGTGGAGGTGCTGCTCGACGACGACACGTTCGGCCGCGCAGCTGTTCCCTCCGGTGCCTCCACGGGTGCCTTCGAAGCCAACGAACGCCGCGACGGCGAGAAGAACCGCTACCAGGGGAAGGGTGTGCTGCAGGCCGTTGAAGCCGTAATCGACCAGATCCAGCCGGCCCTGCTGGGCTACGATGCCGCGGACCAGCGGGCCATCGACCAGGCCATGATGGATCTGGACGGCACCGAGAACAAGTCCAGCCTGGGTGCCAACGCGATCCTCGGTGTCTCCCTCGCCGTCGCCCGTGCCGCTGCCGAGTCCGCCGCCCTGCCGCTGTACCGCTACCTTGGCGGCCCTAACGCGCACATCCTGCCCGTGCCGCTGATGAACATCCTCAACGGCGGGTCCCACGCGGACTCCGACGTTGATATCCAGGAATTCATGATCGTTCCCCTGGGCGCGCAGACCTACTCCGAGGGCCTCCGCTGGGGCGTTGAGGTCTACCACAACCTCAAGTCCGTACTGAAGGAAAAGAACCTTTCCACCGGCCTGGGCGACGAAGGCGGCTTCGCACCGAACCTGCCCTCCAACCGTGCAGCCCTGGACCTGATCATCGAAGCCATCGAGCGCGCCGGCTACGTACCGGGCAACGACATTGCCCTGGCACTGGACGTGGCAGCGTCGGAGTTCTTCAAGGACGGGGCGTACCTCTTCGAGGGGCAGAACCGGACCGCTGCGGAGATGTCCGCGTACTACGAGGAACTGGTCCGCGACTACCCGCTGGTATCCATCGAGGATCCGCTGGATGAGGAGGACTGGGACGGCTGGAAGACCCTGACGGCGTCCATCGGCGACAAGGTGCAGATCGTCGGTGACGACCTCTTCGTCACCAACCCCACCCGCCTGGAGACCGGCATCAAGAACAACGCCGCCAACTCCCTGCTGGTGAAGGTCAACCAGATCGGCACCCTGACCGAGACCCTGGACGCCATCACCATGGCCCAGCGTGCCGGCTACACCACCATCACGTCCCACCGCTCGGGTGAGACCGAAGACACCACCATCGCGGACATCTGCGTTGCCACCAACGCCGGCCAGATCAAGACCGGTGCGCCGGCCCGCTCGGAGCGCGTAGCCAAGTACAACCAGCTGCTGCGCATCGAAGAGGAACTGGACGACGCCGCACGCTACGCCGGGCGCAGCGCCTTCCCGCGTTTCAACCCCGGCCAGTAGCCGGACCGCTGTAACTGTGCCGTCGTAACCCCAACGCCTACACACCCGGTGAATCCGGGTGTGTAGGCGTTGCGGAACGGCTGCGGAACACCACGGGTGGGTAACCTCATAGGAGGGGACCCGCCCGCGGTGGTTCCGGGACGGGTTTACCCCGCGTTTTCGACGGCTGCCCTGCCGCCGGCACCGAGTTCTGCAGCACGTAGTTCAGCACTGACAAAAAACAGCACTGATAAAAAACAGCACCAATCAAGACAGGAACGGCATGTCAACCCGACGCCCCAAGGTGCCCAGGCCCGCGGCCCCCGTAAATCCGGCCCCCGTAAACCCGGCGGGGCCGAAAGCGAGTGGGCCGAAAGCAAGTGGGGCGAAAGCAGGCGGGACCAAACCTGCCGCGTCAAAGCCGGCTGCCGTGAGGCCGTCGTCAGCGAAGGCTGCTGCTCCCAAGAGTGCCGCTCCCAAGGCTGCTGCGCCGAAGGCTGCCGTTCCCAAGGCCACGGCGTTCAAGTCTGCCGCGCCTAAGTCTGCCGCGCCTAAGTCTGCCGGGGCGGGCGAGCGTTCCCGGAAACTGTCGGCGTCGGACGCCCGTGCCGCCGTGCGGTCCCAGCTCTCCGGCGGCATCCGGCGTCAGGCCGACCCGGCACCGGAAAATTCCACCCCGGAGCCGGAAACCCAGGACGAGCTGCTGCCGGTACCTGCCAAGGCGTTCTCCGGCAGGCTGCTGGTGCTCGCCATGGTGATGGTCGCTATCACGGTCCTTCTGGCTCCGTCGGTGCGGACCTACCTCCAGCAGCGCTCGGACATTGCGGTGACCAAGTCGGAAATCGCCGAGGCCCGCGCCACCCAGGCCGAACTGGAGGTCCAGCTGGGCCGATGGGAAGATCCGGCCTACGTCAAGCAGCAGGCCCGTGACCGTATTTTCCTGGTGATGCCGGGGGAGAAGCGGTACCTGGTCAAGGGCGAAAACGGCCTGGAAGAAGCAGAGCAGCTGGCAGCCGAAGAAGAGCCGGAGGACCTGCAGTGGGTTGATTCGCTCTGGGACTCGGTCAAGAAATCCGCCACGGCACAGTAATCTGGAGGCTGATAGAAGTAGCAGCCCGGGGCCTCAACGGTCCCCACGGAAGGAACCTCCTGCATGACCCAGGACCAGCTTGCCCCCACCCAGGAAGACCTGGAAACCCTGAGCAGGCAGCTTGGCCGCCCGGTGCGCGACGTCGTTGAAATCGGCGCCCGCTGTGTCTGCGGCAACCCCCTGGTGGCCACCACCGCTCCCCGCCTGAGCAACGGGATCCCGTTTCCCACCACGTACTACCTGACGCATCCGGTCATCACCGCGGCCGTCTCCCGGCTGGAAGCAGCCGGACTGATGACCGACATGACCCGGCGGCTGGAGGAGGACCCGGACCTGGCGCAGCGCTACCGCACTGCCCACGAACATTACCTCCAGGTCCGCAATGAAATCGGAGAGCGCACCGGAACCGGGCCCGTTCCGGAAATCGACGGTGTCTCCGCCGGCGGAATGCCTACCCGGGTAAAGTGCCTGCACGTGCTGGTCGGCCACTCCCTGGCCGCAGGTCCCGGCGTCAATCCGCTGGGCGACGAAGCGCTGGCCGCCATCGAGCAATGGTGGACAACCGACCGCTGCTACTGCGAAGGTGCTTGGGATACAGCCGCTCCCGCCCCGGAGCGGGACCTCAGCCGCCACACCAGGACACAGGGCCTGAGCCCGGAAGAACTTGAAAGCAAGAAGGCTGCCCGCCGGCAGGGCAGCGAAGCAGCGGAACAGACTGCGACCAACGAGGGGGAACTGTGACAGGCCAGGAAGACAGCCGCGCTGAGAGCATGCGGGTTGCAGCCATCGACTGCGGCACCAACTCCATCCGTCTGCTCATTGCGGACGTGAGCCGGGACGGACAGGGCGTGGCGCAGCTGACCGACGTCGTCCGCCTTATGCGCGTGAACCGGCTGGGACAGGGCGTGGACGCCACCGGAAGGCTGGCCCCGGAAGCGCTGGAACGCACCTTTGCCGCCGCTGACGAGTACGCGGACCTGATCCGCCGGCACGGCGCGTCCCGGGTCCGGTTCGTAGCCACCTCCGCCAGCCGCGACGCGGAAAACCGGCAGGAATTCGTGGACGGCATCCGCGCCCGGCTCGGGGTCGAACCCGAGGTCATCAGCGGGGACGAGGAAGCCGCGCTGTCCTTCGCCGGTGCAGCCAGCGTCTTCGCAGGCGGAAACGGCGCCAAGACACTCGTAGTGGATCTTGGCGGCGGCAGCACCGAGTTTGTGCTCGGTGACGGCAGCGGCGTCCTTGCGGCCAAAAGCACCAACATGGGCTGCGTGCGCTTTACCGAACGGTACCTGCTCTCCGATCCGCCCACCGAGGCGGAAATTGCGGCGGCACGGGCGGACATCCTGGACATGATCGCCTCCGCCCTCGCCACCGTGCCGCTGGCCCGGGCCGACCGGCTGGTGGGTGTGGCCGGAACGATTACCACCGTCACGGCCGCCGCGCTGGGCCTGAGCGAGTACTCGCCCGACGCGATCCACGGCACCGAACTGAGCAGGGAGCAGATTGACGACGCAGCCGACGCGCTGCTGCGCCGGAACCGTGCCGCGCGGGCGGCCCTGCCGTACATGCATCCGGGCCGGGTGGACGTGATCGGTGCCGGCGCCCTGATCTGGCGCACCATCGTGGACCGCGTGGACGAACTGACGGACGGCCGTGTAGTCACGGCCTTCGCCAGCGAACACGACATCCTTGACGGCATTGCGCTGAGCGCATGAGCCCGATGGGAACCGGCCCCGGCCGACGCCGGGGCGGCGCAGCACGCCTTCGAACCGCCGCAGCCGCGCTCTGTGCCGCCGTGGCGCTGCCGCTTCTGGCACCCGTCCCCGCCTACGCCGATGAATGGCGGGACAAGCAGTACTGGCTGGCCGATTACGGGGTCATTGATGCCTGGAAAACCACCAAGGGTGCGGGGGTGAAGGTAGCCGTCATCGATACCGGTGTGGACGCCAGCCACCCCGATCTTGCCGGTGTGGTCACCGGCGGCGTGGACGTGTCCGGAGCAGGAGATCCCAAGGGCGCCAAGGGCCTGGGCAGCACGCCGGAGCACGGCACACTCGTGGCCACGCTGCTTGCCGGACGGGGGCACGAGAAGCCCAACGACGATAAGGGCGATAAGGGCGATAAGGGTGCCAAGGAGGACAAGCCCGCGGAAGACAAACCCGCCGACCGTCCCGACGGCATCATCGGGGTTGCCCCGGAGGCCGAAATCCTCGCTGTGTCGACCTGGATCGGCGGGACCAATCCCGGCGGTGTACCGATCGACCAACAAATCCCCAACGCCGTCCGCTGGGCCGTAAACAACGGCGCCAAGGTCATCAACATGTCCCTGGGCAGCACCTCCACCGCCTGGCCGGAGAGCTGGGACGACGCGTTCCTCTACGCCGAGCAGAATGACGTGGTGATTGTCGCGGCTGCCGGCAACCGCGAAGGAGGCATGGTCCAGGTGGGCGCACCCGCCACCATCCCCGGAGTCCTGACCGTGGCGGGCCTGAACCGGCAGGGTGAGGCCAGCTGGGACTCGTCCTCGGAAGGCATCAGCATCGGCGTGGCCGCTCCGTCCGAAAAGCTGGTCGGCGGGCTGCCCGAGGGGACCAGCCGGTATGCCGGGTGGGAAGGCACTTCCGGTGCCGCACCGCTCGTCTCCGGAGTCGCCGCGCTGATCCGGTCGGCGCACCCGGAAATGAGTGCGGCGGAGGTGGTCAACCGGATCGTCCGCACTGCCCGCGACGCCGGGGCCCCGGGTGTGGACACCATTTACGGCTACGGAATCCTGGACGCCAACGCGGCAGTTAATGCCGATGTTCCTTCCGTCACCAGCAACCCGCTGGGCACCATTGCGGAGTGGATCCGGGTGCACCGGCGCGTGACGGACGTATCGCCAGGTGCGGCCGACATTCCGGCCCCCACTGTTCCGGACCTGCCGGAGCCGGCCGTCCCGGTGGCGCAGGAGCCGGCCGCGGAGAAGGACAACCTGCCCGCCGTCGTCGTGCTCGGTTTCAGTGCGCTCCTGGTGCTCGTGCTGGTGGGCGGCACCGTCCATGTCAGCCGGGTAAGGCGCCGCGGGACAGCTGCAGGAGATCCCGAAAACACCACCACCGGATCCCTGGACGAAGCCGGGGTCCGGTAGCAAACCGCCGGCTGAGCTGTTTGTCAAATGGTTCGTGAAGACTTTCACAAACTCAGGTAGGATTGGGTCATGGCATCGAACAAGCAGTTTTCTGATCGTCCCCGCGTTCTGGTGGTCGGCGGTGGTTACGTCGGTCTGTACGTGGCCAAAGACCTCCAGAAGAAGGTAAGGGAACAGGGCGGCATCGTTACGGTAGTGGATCCGCTGCCGTACATGACCTACCAGCCTTTCCTCCCCGAGGTTGCCGCAGGCACCATTGAAGCCCGCGACGCCGTAGTGTCCCACCGCATGCACCTCAAGAACACCGAGCTGATCACCGGCAAGGTCACGTCCATCAACCATGCCGCGCGTACCGCGACGATCGAGCCGGGCGACGGCAGCGAGCCGTTTGAGCTGCCCTACCAGGACGTTGTCCTGGCGGCCGGCTCAATCACCCGCACCTTCCCGATCCCCGGACTCGCCGAGGCCGGCATCGGTATGAAGAGCATCGAAGAAGCAATGGCCACCCGCAACCACGTGCTTGAGCGCATTGAAACCGCATCGCTCATGCCCGCTGGCCCGGAACGTGAACGCGCTCTGACGTTCGTCGTCGTCGGCGGCGGCTTTGCCGGCATCGAAACCCTGACCGAGCTTGAGGACATGGCCCGCGACGCCGTCCGCATCAATGACCGGCTGCGCCGCGAAGACCTCCGCTTCGTCCTGATCGAAGCCATGGGCCGGGTAATGCCCGAGGTCAAGCCGGACCAGGCCGAGTGGGTTGTCTCCAGCATGCGTGAGCGCGGCATCGAGGTTCTGCTGAACACCTCGCTGGCGTCCGCCGAAGACGGCGTCCTGAAGCTGATCAACATGGCTGACAAGTCCCCGGCCGGCGAGTTCGGTGCGGACACCCTGATCTGGACTGCCGGTGTGCAGGCCAACCCGATGGTCCGTGCCACCGACTTCCCGATCGACGACCGCGGCCGCGTCCGCGCCAACGCCGAACTGCGCATCACCGGCGACGACGGCCCCCTCGAGGGTGCCTGGGCCGCCGGCGACGTCTCCGCTGTTCCGGATCTTTCCGGCGGCGGCGTAGGCGGCTTCTGCGTCCCGAACGCACAGCACGCTGTCCGCCAGGCCAAGCTGCTGGCCAAGAACATCATGGCCGCCCGCTACGGCGTTGGCAGCGTTGAAGAGTACAACCACAAGAGCCTCGGCGCTGTTGCCGGCCTGGGCCAGTACAAGGGTGTTGCCAACATCATGGGCTTCGGCCTGAAGGGCTTCCCGGCCTGGCTGGCACACCGTGGCTACCACGGCATGGCCATGCCGATGTTCGAGCGCAAGTTCCGCGTCATCGCGGGCTGGCTCCTGAATGTCAGCTACGGCCGCGACCTGACGTCCCTGCGCAACCTGGAAGACCCGCGCCGCGGCTTCGAGGAAGCCGCAGCGCCGGCCAAGAAGCCGGCCGTGAAGGCCTAGTCTTCGCCCCAGGTTCGTAAACGACGACGGCGGTCCTCCTGCAGGAGGGCCGCCGTCTTCGTGTGCATCAAGGTGTTTCCAGTAGGCTTGGAAGGCACTTACAGAGCCCCAGTAGCCCAATTGGCAGAGGCAACCGACTTAAAATCGGTGTGTTGTCGGTTCGAGTCCGACCTGGGGTACCAAAAGAAACCGGTGGTTCCTGCCGGTTTAGCCGTGTTTCAGCAGCGTGTATCAGCAGTGCGTATTAGCCGCGTGCCGAACGGCGGTTGCGGTGCCGCAGCAGCAGCCCCCCGGCCAGCAGGCCCAGGATGACAATTGCGGCAGCAGCGGGAAGCACCATGTCCGAGCCGGCCCGTTCTTCGTCCGGTGTGGCTGTGGAGGACGGTGAGGGGCTGGCCGTGCGGCTTGGGCTCTGTGACGGCGTGTTGGCAGGGGTTGACCTGCTTTCGCCGGTGTTTCCCGCGGTGCCGGGCGTTGCCGGGGCAGTGGACGGCGCCGGGTCAGCTGTCGGGGTCGGAGCGGGATCCGGATTGGCCGGCGGCACCGGAACCGGCACCGGGACGGCCGGAACCGCTTCCGAATAGTGGCCGGTGGCAGGATCGTAATGGCTTTCACCCGGGTTGTAGCCTTCAACGCAGACCTCCACCCCGTAGGAGACGGCGGGAATAAAGCCCGGTCCGCACTCCAGCGCCTGTGCGCTGCCAGCGTTCCCCAGCAGGAGCAGGCCTGCGAGCGGCAGTGCGGAAGCGGCAGCGGATAGCCGTAATGCGTGCATTGTTTTCCCCCAAATAAGTGTTCTACCGCCATCGTATAGGCCGTAGGTCGACTTCCCGGCAAGGGCACAAACATCGAAATGTGACGAGCGTTACAAGGCTGTAACCGCAGGCTCTTATATTCGTCACAATGTTCCACTAGCTTTTCTTCTAATCAGGAACACCTGGTAATTGCATCAAAGGCACCCGCCTTTCGATCGGGGAGATAACTTTTATGACTGCACTACGCACTGCCGGCGGACTGGGCCAGGGCACGGCATACGCCCGTACCGCCAAAATCGCCGCTCTAGGACTGGGGCTGGCACTGTTTGCCAGCGGCTGCAGCGGCGGCGGGGATTCGTCCGCCGAAGACACCTCGGGAGCCGGGGAGACCGAAACCGCAGCATCCGGACTGTCCTGCCCCGAGAACGAAGGCGGCAAGGGTGAGGATCCGGGTGCCAAGGGGGACGTCGCGGCTGTTCCCGCTTCCACGGGAACCACTGACGTTCCCCTGAAGATCGGGTCCCTGCTGCCGACCACCGGCGAACTTGCCTTCCTCGGCCCGCCCGAAATTGCAGGCGTCAACTACGCCATCGAGCAGGTGAACGAGGCAGGCGGCGTCCTGGGGAAGCCCGTGGAGGTCATTCACCGCGACTCGGGCGACACCACCACGGACATTGCCACCCAGTCGGTCACGGACCTGCTCAGCCAGGATGTGAGCGCCATTGTCGGTGCGGCATCCTCCGGCGTTTCCAAGACCGTCATCGGGCAGATCACCGGAGCCGGCGTCATCCAGTTCTCCCCGGCCAACACCTCGCCGGACTTCACCGACTGGGATGACAACGGACTCTTCTGGCGCACCGCTCCGTCCGATGTGCTCCAGGGCCGTACCCTGGGCAACTACATCATGAGCTGCGGCGCCCAGACCGTCGGCATGATCGTCCTCAACGATGCCTACGGCACCGGCCTGCAGAGCAACGTTACGAGCAGTGTTGAGGCAGCCGGCGGGCAGGTTGTCATCTCCGAAATGTTCAACGAAGGCGATTCCCAGTTCAGCAGCCAGGTCGACGCCGTGGCTGCCGCGGATCCGGACGCCATTGTGGTCATCAGCTTCGCGCAGGCCAAGAGCATCGTGCCGCTGCTGACCGCAAAGGGCGTGGACGCCTCGCAGCTGTTCTTCGTGGACGGCAATACCTCGGACTACAGCAAGGACCTGGAAGCCGGAACGCTTGAAGGTGCCCAGGGCACCATCCCCGGCCCGTTCGCCTCGGACAACTTCAAGGAGTCCCTGCTGGAGATCGACCCCGCGCTGAAGGACTGGTCCTACGCCGGTGAAAGCTATGACGCAGTCACCATGCTGGCACTGGCTGCTGAGGCCGCCGGTTCCACCGACGGCCAGGCAATGGCCGCACAGCTGCAGGGTGTTTCCGCAGAAGGCGAGAAGTGCTTCGACTTCGCCGGCTGTGTGACCATCCTGCGCAACGGCGGCGACATTGATTACGACGGCTATTCCGGGCCGGTGACGTTCGATGAGAACGGCGACCCGACGGAAGCGTTCATCGGCATCTACCAGTACGACGCCGAGAACAAGCCGGTGCCGAGCCGCTCCGAAGAGGGCAAGCTCTAACCGTCCCGTACAACCGGCGCTCGCACGGAGCGCCAACAGAACAGCCCCCGCCGGTACCGGCGGGGGCTGTTCTGTTCTCCTGCTGCGGGGGAGGCGCGGGTTGTGCCAGGCCTGCGGAGCGCAGGCGTGCTAGGCGTCCGCCAGTGTGCCGAGGTAGAGCTGGATGACCTTCGGGTCCTTCATCAGCTCGCGCCCCGTCCCCGTGTAGGCGTCGCGGCCCTGGTCAAGCACGTAGGCGCGGTCGCAGATCTGCAGGCAGCGCCGCGCGTTCTGTTCGACCATAATCACCGAAACCCCGGCCCGGTTGATCTCGTGGACGCGGAGGAACGCCTCATCCTGTTTGACGGGGGAGAGGCCGGCCGAAGGCTCGTCCAGCAGCAGCACGGCAGGTTCCATCATCAGTGCCCGGCCCATCGCCACCATCTGGCGCTCACCGCCGGACAGCGAACCGGCCCGCTGTGCCCGCCGCTTGTGCAGCTCGGGGAACAGATCGGCCACGAACTCGAACCGTTCCTTGAACCGTTTAGGCGCCTGGTACAGGCCCATCTGCAGGTTCTCTTCAATGGTGAGGGACGCAAAGACATTGTTGTTCTGCGGCACGAATCCCACGCCGCGGCTGACCAGCTTGTTGGCCTTCAGTCCGGTGAGGTCCTGTCCGCGGACCACCACGGTTCCCGAGTGCACCTTCACCAGCCCGAACATGGCCTTGAGCAGCGTCGACTTGCCTGCGCCGTTGGGTCCAATGATGCCGATCAGCTCTCCGCGGCGGGCCTCGATGCTGCACCCGTTGAGAATGTTGACCCCGGGGATGTAGCCCGCCACGAGGTCGGTCACCTTGACGACTGAGTCGCCTTCGAATGCATCGGCAGTCATGCCTGGTCCTTCCGCTCGTTGATCCGCCCGCCGACCACGCCGTCAGGTTCCGTACCCACCGAGGATTCGGCGTCGTGCTCCAACTCCGCTTCCAGCTTTTCGAAGCCCGCAGAGTCACCCAGGTCCACATCATGGTGCGCACCCAGGTAGGCGTCGATGACGGCCTGGTCCTTCATGACCTCGCTGGGCGGGCCTTCGGCGACGACCTTGCCTTCGGCCATCACCACGACCCAGTCGGCGATGTGCCGGACCATGTGCATGTCGTGCTCCACGAACAAGACGGTCATGCCTTCGGCCTTGAGGTTCTTGATGTGGTCCAGCAGCGACTGCGTCAACGCTGGATTCACGCCGGCCATGGGCTCATCGAGCATCACCAGCTTGGGACGGACCATCAGTGCGCGGGCCATCTCCAGCAGCTTGCGCTGGCCACCCGAAAGGGAGGCGGCGTAGTCGCTGCGCTTGGTGTCCAGCTTGAACTTGGCCAGCAGGACGTCCGCCTGCTCGGTGATCTCCCGCTCCCGTGCGCGCCACAGGGGAGGCAGGAAGGCCCGCCACAGGGATTCACCGGGCTGGGAGGCAGCCCCCAGCCGCATGTTCTCGATGACCGTGAGCTTGCCCATGACCTTCGTCAGCTGGAAGGTACGGACCATGCCCAGGCGTGCCACCTTGTAGGCGGACATTCCTGCCAGGTCGTGGCCCTCGAACTGCCATTCGCCGGACTGCGGGGTATCGAATCCGGTGAGCAGGTTGAACAACGTGGTCTTGCCGGCACCGTTGGGTCCGATGAGGGCGGTGATCTTGTGCCGCGGGATTTCCACGTGGGCGACGTCGACGGCGTTGATGCCGCCGTAGGTCCTGGTGACGTTCTTGGCCACCAGGATGGGATCCCGCTTCCGACAGCCGGGGCCGACGTCGCCCGCCGCAATGGGCCGGGTGTCGGTCATGAACTCGTTGCTGCCGTCGCCGGGTTCGGGAGCGACAGTTGTGGCTGTGGTGGCAGGTTCGGCGGCGTGTGCCCCGCCGGCGCGGACCCTCGCCCGCGGCTGGTCTGACTGGGAACTCATGCGAACGCCAGCTCCTTCTTATTGCCCAGGATGCCCTGGGGCCTGAAGATCATTAGCAGCATCAGTGCCACACCCACCAGGATGTAGCGGATCTGTCCTGCCTGCGAAGTGGAAATGAAAGTGATGTACCCGGCTTCGATGGCGCCGTACAGCACGCCCTGGGTCACGGAGAGCAGCACCCAGAAAATCATGGAACCGAGTACCGGCCCGAGCACCGTGGACATGCCGCCCAGAAGCAGGGCGGTGTAGAGGTAGAAGGTCAGTTCCGTACCGTAGTTGGCCGGCTGTACTGCCCCTCGGGGGAGAGTGAAGACGATGCCCGCGAGGGAGCCGAGGACACCGCCGATGACCAGCGCCTGCATCTTGTACGCGTAGACGTTTTTGCCAAGGGCGCGGACGGCGTTTTCATCCTCCCGGATGCCCTTCACGACCCGGCCCCACGGGCTGCGCACCAGCAGCCAGACCAGGAAGCAGGCGCCGATGACCAGTGCCCAGGCGACGAGCCGGACCCAGACGTCGCGTTCGTTCATGGCAAACGGACCCAGGTCGTAACTGCCGGAGGGAATCGGGTTCAGGTCGTAGAAGCTGCCGGTGAAGGCTGCGAGGCCGTTGGCGGAACCGGTGATCGGCGTCATGCTGTTGGTGGTCACCACGTACCTGATGATTTCGGCCGCGGCGATGGTCACGATGGCCAGATAATCGGCGCGTAGGCGCAGCGTCGGGATGCCGAGGATGACGGCGAACACCACTGAACCGAGCAGCGCTATCAGCAGAGCCAGGGGCAGGGGTGCATTGAAGGACAGGATCGGAATGGCGAAGCCGTACGCGCCCACGGCCATGAAGCCGGCCTGGCCGAAGTTCAGCAGTCCGGTATAGCCGAAGTGGACGGCAAGCCCCAGGGCCGCCAGTGCGTACGCCGCCGTGGTGGGGCTGATGATCTCGTTGAGTGCGCCGAGAAGAATGTTCGAGAAATCCATGAGGGGCCCCTAACCAATGCGCTCGCGGCGGCCCAGGATCCCCTGGGGACGGACAAGCAGGACAAGAATCATGATGACCAGCGCGCCCACGTATTTCAGGTCCGCCTCCAGCCAGAGAGTGGAGATTTCCACAAAGAGCCCCACAATCACGGAACCGATCAGGGCGCCGAAGACGGTGCCGAGACCGCCGAGGGTGACGCCGGCAAAGATGAGGAGCAGGATCTGCTGGCCCATGTTGAAGGACACACCGGGGCGGTAGTACGCCCAGAGGATGCCGCCCAGGGCCGCGAGTGCGCCGCCGACCACCCAGACGAGCCGGATGACCCGGTCCACGTCGATGCCGGAAGCGGCGGCCAGCGCCGGGTTGTCGGAAACGGCCCGGGTGGCCTTGCCGATCCGGGTGCGCAGCAGGAGGAGGGCCACGACGAGGATGACGGCCAGGCTGACCACGAGCGAGATCAGGGTGTTCTGCGGAATGGAGACCGGCCCGAGTTCCAGGGTGGGACTCTGTGCCCCGGGCAGCTGCTGGGTGCCGCCGCCCAGGAAGAACAGCACGGTGTACCGGACGGAGACGGCGAGGCCGATGCTGATGATCATCATCGGGATCAGGCCGGTGCCGCGCCGCCGCAGCGGCTTCCACAGCCCGGCGTCCTGGACGTAGCCGAAGGCCGCGCCGCCGACGACGGCCAGCGGGATGGCCACCCAGGTGGGCATCCCCAATGCGGCAAAACCAAAGGTCAGGACGGCGCCCATGGTGACCATCTCGCCGTGCGCAAAGTTCGTCAGGCCGGTGGTGCCGAAGATCAGGGACAGGCCCACCGCGCTCAGGGCAAGCAGCAGGCCGAAACTCAGTCCGGCCACCGCCCGCTCCGTGATGGCGGAGGCCAGGCTCTCCTGCTGTACGACGATTCCTTCGCCAAGCAGGAAGAGCGTGGTGATGTTGGAGGTGCCGGCGAAGGTCACGGTGCGGGGATTCTGCTGTCCCTCCGCCAGGGCGACGTCGTCCGGCAGCGTGGATTCGTCCAGCTCCACTTCGTAGGCGCCCTGTTCGGGAACGCCGATGGACCAGGATCCGTTGGCTCCGGTCTCCGCCTCACCTTCATATCCGTTGCCGGTGGCGGTGATTTTGACCCCTTCAAGGGGTGTGCCCTCGTTCTTGACGACGCCGCTGATCCGGTCGCGGTATTCCGACCCGTCCGTGGGGCCGGGGCTGGTGGCGGACGAGGTGGCGTCCGGTGTGGCTGTGGTTGCGGAAGCGGCAGGGGCTGCGAGCAGCAGGGCGGCAAACATTGCCGCCACGGCCGCCAGCATCCCCAGATACCGGGTCAGCGCCGATGTTCTTACCAAGTTTTGAAACCTCCACGCAGGGCTGCGAAACCGAAGATGCGGCGCGCAGGCGGGCAGATGTGACACGGGTCACCGATTGGGGAACATGCTACCTACTGAATGTTTCAGGCAGTGACGTTTGTCCCGGCACGCATGTCGCGATCGCGTAACGACTTTGTTGCCGGGACCGCAAGGCGGCGGGCCCTGTGGAGGACGCTCGTGTACCGAACCGTGACCCACGGGCGCGGATTTCCGGGAATCCGCAGCCCGCCGTCGTCGTTGTACTTGGTAGGCTGGGCTGAAACAGCCCCCCAGATGGAGGACAGATTCAATGGCACTTGGCGGAAATCCGGTTTTCAACGGAAAGAACTTCCGTTCCCAGACCCGCGGCGGCACCGCCACGGGTTCACTGGCAACAGACAACAGCTACATGACCCCGCAGCAGCTGCAGGATCTTTACTCGGCGCCGTCGGCCAAGCCCTCGGACATGGGCCGCATGACTTACGACGACGTCATCATGAAGACCGTCTTCTGCCTGGCCATGGTTCTGGTGGGTGCCGCGGTCCCCACCTTCATCCTTCCGGGCATGGGTGGCGGGCTGATGATCCTGGGCGCCCTGGGCGGCTTCGTCCTGGGCCTGGTGAACTCCTTCAAGCGTGAGCCGGTTCCTGCACTGATCCTGGCTTACGCCTTCCTTGAAGGCATGTTCCTCGGCGGTCTCACCGCTGTCCTGGACAACGCGTACCCGGGCGTCGGCCTGCAGGCAGTGCTGGGCACCCTGGCAGTCTTCGGCGTCACCCTCGTGCTGTTCCGCAGCGGCAAGGTGCGCGCCACCCCCAAGGCCATCCGCTTCTTTATGATCGCCATCATCGGCTACGCCGTGTTCTCGCTGCTGAACGTGGGCCTGATGATCTTCGGCGGCGTGCAGGATCCGTGGGGCCTGCGCGGAAGCGTGGAAATCTTCGGCATCCCGCTGGGCGTATTCATCGGGGTCCTGGCCATCGGCCTGGCAGCGTTCTCGCTGATCATGGACTTCACGTCCATCGAACAGGGCGTCAAGGCGGGCACCCCGGAGCGCTACTCCTGGACCGCAGCCTTCGGTCTGACCGTCACCCTGGTGTGGCTGTACGTGGAGATTATCCGTCTCCTCTCGATCCTCCGGGGCAACGACTAATCGGCGAGAACTCCGCAGCGGTGACTTAACGACTCCGCAGCAGTACTTCTGGGAAGGACCGCAGGCACACCGCCTGCGGTCCTTCCGCTGTTTGGGCTGCGGTGAATCCTCATACGGCCGCGCACTCTGTGCACCTTCCGCCCGGCGACGTAGCATGGCGGCAGGTGCCGCCTGGAAGGAGTTTTCGTGGCCCATCGGCAGTCTGTAGTCGAGGAGCTCATTGATGTCCTGCTGGCCGGAACGGAACCGGCCGTCTTCCTTGCGGAAGCTGCCGGCATCGCGGCCGGACGGCTCGGCCTCGCCGCTCCCGCAGGCTGTTCGATCGCCGTTGACCGCAGCCGCCGGCCGCGCCTGACGGTCCGGACCCCGGGACTTCCCGCCACGCTGGGCGAGGCGGAGTACGGGCCGGGAAGCCCGGGCGGCACGGTGCTGGGCGGCGGTCCCGACGTCGTGGTGCCGGACCTTGCTGCGGACCGGCGTTGGACCAACATGACCGGGGGAGCCGGCAACGGAATCCGGTCCCTTGCGGCCGTTGCCCTCCCGCTGGCGGGGGGCCGGGGAGTCCTCAGCTGCTATTCGGCACGGGTCCACGCGTTCGCGCCGGGCGCCGACGAAGTCCGTGCCGTCGCGGCAGCACTCGCCAAGGCCGTGCGGGTGGCCCTGCTGATCGATACCCAGGCCAACCGTGCCGCGAACCTCCAGGCAGCGTTGGAATCCCGGACCGTAGTGGACCTGGCGGCAGGCATCATCATGGGGCAGAACGGCTGCAGCCAGCAGGCAGCGGTCGACATCCTCCGCAGCGTTTCAAACAGCCGCAACATCAAGATCCGGAACGTCGCAGCCGGAGTCGTGGCATCCGTCAGCGACCGGGTAAGCACCCATTTCGATGAGTGACACACGGCGGCCGACGGGAAGCACACGGGTAACATAAGTGGACATGAACCTCACCGGCAGCGAACCAGCCCCTCCGGCCACCGGCACGCAGTATGAAATCAGCAACGGCGGCGCCCGCGCCGTAATCGGGACCCTGGCCGGCGCGCTGCGGCGCTACACCCTGGACGGGGTGGACCTGGTGCAGACCTACCCGGACAGTGCCATACCGCCTTTGGCCAACGGGATGCTGCTGGCACCCTGGCCCAACCGGACGGAGGATGGGCGCTGGATCCTGGACGGAGAAACCCAGCAGCTGGACATCACCGAACCCTCCCGCGGGCATGCCAGCCACGGGCTGCTGCGCAACACCGGCTACACCCTCCGGGAGCAGGTTCCGTCTGCGGTGGAACTGAGCGCGGAAATCTTCCCGCAGCACGGGTATCCATTCCACCTTCTGCACCGCGCCCGGTACACCCTGGACGACGCCGGCGGGTTGCGCGTGCACCAAAGCCTGACCAACTTAGGGACCGCGGCCGCTCCCGTTGCCCTCGGCGCCCATCCGTTCCTGCGCCTTGGCGAGGTGCCGACCGGGGACCTGGTTCTGACGGTGGCGGCGGATACCGTACTCACTGCTGACGACCGCCTTATTCCGAACGGCAGGCAGGAGCCAACCGGTTCCGCAGACCTTCGTGCGGGAGTGCGGGTGGGCGGACTGGACCTCAACAGCGCGTATACGGACCTGGCCTTCAGTGCTGCTGAGCCGGGCACGTACCGGCATACCCTCACAGCTCCGGACGGCCGCACGGTCAGTCTCTGGACGGGACCTGAATGCGGCTACGTCCACGTCTTCGTGACGGACAAATTCCCCGGCCAGGCGTGCGCCGTGGCGCTGGAACCGATGACCGCCCCGGCCAATGCCCTGAACTCGGGGGAGGGACTGGCCTGGCTGCAGCCGGGACAGGATTTTTCCGCCCGATGGGGCATCCGGGCGGAGCTGGACCCGGTCAGCGGTAACAGCAGGGGATAGGCACGTAAAGACGGGTCCGGGACCGGCCCGGTGTGGAAAGATGGCCCCATGAAACCCCACGTACGCCGCACCGCGGCGCCCCGTGCGTTGCAGGCGGCCGCGGCGAACTCCAGCCGGAACAATGACGAGGTCCCCTTCGCCCTCCGGGTAAGCGCCGCCTGGGCCTGGCGCCTCGGTGTTGTCCTGATCGTTGGCGCCGGGCTCATCTGGATACTCAGCCACTTCTCGCTGCTGATCATTCCGCTGATGATTGCGGCCCTGCTGGCGGGCCTGCTGTCACCTGTGGCGAACTGGCTGCGGCGGAACCGGCTGCCCCGCGGCCTCTCGGTGGCAGTCACCATCGTGACCTTCCTCGGCGTCATCGCCGCAGCCCTGACCCTGGTGGGACGGCAGCTTGCCCTCGGGTTCCAGGATCTTTGGGGAGAGACACTGCAAGGGGTCCGCCAGGTCCAGGGGTGGCTCTCCTCCGGCCCCCTGAACGTCACGGCCGGCGACCTTGACTCCCTGCTGAATGAAGCCACCACCACTCTGCAGGACAACTCGGCCAATATCCTGTCCGGTGCCTTGAGCGTGGGCAGCAGCGCCGGCCACTTTGCGGCCGGGATCCTGCTGACCCTGTTCGCCCTGGTCTTCTTCCTGCTGGACGGCCGGCGGATCTGGGAGTTCACCTCCGGCCTGCTGCCGCGCCGGGCACGTCCGGCCGCTTATGGTGCCGGCATCCACGGCTGGGAGTCCATGGTCAACTATGTGCGGGTACAGGTGGTGGTCGCGCTCATCGACGCCATCGGCATCGGCGGCGGAGCAGCCCTCATCGGTGTGCCGCTGGCGCTGCCCCTGGGCGTCCTGGTTTTCCTGGGGTCCTTCGTTCCCCTCGTAGGTGCCTTTGTCACCGGCTTCGTGGCCGTCCTGCTGGCGCTGGTGGCTAACGGTGCGGTCAATGCGCTGATCATGCTGGGCATCGTCCTGCTGGTGCAGCAGCTGGAATCCCATATCCTCCAGCCGCTGGTCATGGGCAGGGCAGTGTCCCTCCACCCGCTCGCCGTTATTCTGGCCGTCACCGGCGGCACTCTCGCCGCCGGCATTGCCGGAGCCCTGTTCTCCGTCCCGCTGCTGGCGATCCTCAACACGATGGTCCGCTACATTGCCGCCCGCGGCTGGGAAGACGATCCGGCCATGGACGAGGACGGGAACGGGGATGAGGACGACGCCGGGACCGACGACAGTCCCGGCGCGGAGGAATCGCCGGCGGCAGGGGAAGGGAAGCGCCCATGACCGATCTGGCCAACCTGCCTGTCACCCTGGACGATATCCGGGCGGCCGCGAAACTCCTCGACGGCGTCATAGCCCACACCCCCATCGAGATGTCCCGGGCGCTGGCCCGCGAGACCGGGTCCCCGGTCTATCTGAAGTGTGAAAATCTGCAGCGGGCCGGTTCCTTCAAGGTCCGCGGAGCCTATGTCCGCATGGCCAAGCTGTCGCCCGCAGACAAGGCCCGCGGAGTAGTGGCGGCCTCCGCCGGGAACCACGCCCAGGGCGTGGCCGTGGCGGCGGCACGGCTGGGCATTGCCGCCCGGATCTACATGCCGCTGGGCGTTGCGCTGCCCAAGCTGGCCGCCACCAGGGGCCACGGAGCGGAGGTCATCCTGCACGGCCACAGCGTCGATGACGCCCTGGCCGAAGCCCAGGCATACGCCGACCAGACGGGCGCGGTGTTTGTGCATCCATTCGACAACGTGGACGTCGTGGCCGGGCAGGGGACCGTCGGACTGGAGCTGCTGGACCAGATCCCCGACCTGGACACCGTGCTGATGGGAGTGGGCGGCGGCGGACTGCTGGCCGGCGTCGCCGTTGCACTGAAGTCCCGCGCCCGGGAACTTGGCCGGGACATCCGGATCATCGGCGTCCAGGCCGAAAATGCGGCGTCCTACCCGCCGTCGCTCGCTGCTGATGCCCTGGTGCCGCTGACGCGGGTCACCACCATCGCGGACGGCATCGCCGTCGGGCGGCCGGGGCAGCTGCCGTTCTCCATCATCCGGGAGCTTGTGGACGATGTGGTGACCGTCAGCGAGGACTCCCTGGCCCGGGCACTCATATTCCTTCTGGAGCGCGCCAAAATGGTCGTGGAACCGGCAGGCGCCGTGGGAGTGGCCGCCCTGATGGACGGGAAGATTGAAAGTCCCGGGACGACCGCAGTGATCCTCTCCGGCGGCAACATCGATCCGATGCTGATGCTGAAGGTGATCCAGCGGGGACTGGCCGCCGCGGGCCGCTACCTGGTGGTCCGTATCCTCCTCGATGACCGGCCCGGATCACTGGCGACCATCTCGCGGATCATTGCGGAATCGGATGCTAACGTCACGGGCGTGGACCACACCAGGGTTGGAGGATCCATCAGCATGGGAGACGTTGCTATCAGCATCAACATGGAAACCAAGGGCCACGAACACTGCGAACTGGTGCTGAAGAACCTGCGGGCCGAAGGTTTCCAGCCCGTCGTGCTGCCGGGTTAAGCGCATGTTCGCCAACCGTGCCCGCACCGCCCTTACCGGGTCGCTCCTGTTCGCGGCCGTCCTGTGGGCGGTCTACCTATTCACGCCAGCCTTCTCGCCGGTCCTCTTTCCGCTGCTGGGAATTCTTCCGCGGCAGATGGAGGGGCTCGACGGCGTGGTCTTCGCCCCGCTGCTGCACGCCGGGGCAGCCCATCTGATCGGCAACACGCTGCCCCTGATCGTCTTTTCGTTCCTCACCCTGCTGGAGGGCGTCCGGCGGTTCGTGTCGGTACTGGCGATTTCCTGGCTGTGCTCCGGCATCGGAGTGTGGCTGTTCGGCAGCGGGCTCACGGTGGGCGTCTCCGGCGTCGTCTTCGGCTTGTTTGCCTACCTGATGGTCCGGGGATTCTATAACCGCGATATTTTCCAGATCCTGGTCAGCGGAGTGCTGTTCCTGATCTACGGATCAATCCTGTGGGGACTTTTCCCCACCACGCTGGGCGTCTCCTGGCAGGCGCACCTGTTCGGGGCGGCAGGCGGGGTGCTGGCCGCCGTCGTACTGCGGCGCGGGCGCCGGACGGCAACACAAAGGCGGGCCCTCCCGTAGGAAAGCCCGCCTCCGGCGGTTCAGCGGAAGAACCTAGCCGACGTACGGCTTGGCGGAGATGATTTCCACGGAGATGCTCTTGCCGTTCGGCGCGGTGTACGTGGTGCTGTCCCCGGCCTTGAGGCCCTGGATGGACGCACCCAGCGGAGACTTCTCGCTGTAGACCACGATGTCGCCGTCGCCTGCAATCTCCCGGCTGCCCAGCAGGAAGGTTTCCACGTCGCCTGCAACGCGGGCTTCCACCAGCATGCCCGGCTCCACGACGCCGTCGTCCGCCGGAGATTCACCAACATGTGCGGTCTCAAGAAGCTGCGTCAGCTGCCGGATCCGGGCCTCAGCCTTGCCCTGTTCCTCTTTGGCTGCGTGGTAGCCGCCGTTTTCCTTGAGGTCGCCCTCGGACCGTGCCTGCTCGATACGGGCAACAATTTCCGTCCGGCCGGGACCGGACAGGTGCTCGAGTTCCGCCTTCAGGCGGTCGTAAGACTCCTGCGTGAGCCAGGCGACAGATGCGCTGTTGGTTGACACGGGTATCTCCTTAGATAAACGTCCGGGCCATCGGATGGTCCGGCATGGCTGAATGCCGCCGGCCGGATCGGCCTGACAAGCAAAGACCCCGCCGGGCGGAGCCGTTCGGCTTTGGGATGTGTACCAAAGACCAGCCGGACACCTGGGCGGGGCATGTCGTGCTAACCATACTAGTTTGCGTGCGGGCTTAACCCAATATGGCGCGCCCAGACGTCACGGCGCCTAGTCCCCGTCCACCACCCAGCAGCTGTAGACGCCGCCGGTGACCGCCGGGGAATCGGTGCGGAGTTCAAGGTGCTGGCTGCTGCTGTCCGGGGCGTCCGGTCCCAGTACCACCGTCTTCCAGCCGACGACGGCGTAACTTTCGTTGAGTGCCTGCACCGCGCAGGCAGCAGTGCTGCCGGCGGACTTGTCGACCTTGAAATCAACAATGACCCGGTCCTCGGCAGGGAAGCTGAAGCCCACGTCCTTGGAGGTTACCGTTCCGGTGGAAGAGGGGACGTTCATCCACGCTGCGGCCCCTACCGCGGCAATGACCGCGGCGGCCGCTGCAATGATGCGGGTGCGCCGGGTGAGGCGCCGCTTTGGGGCGCCGTAGCGATTGGCTAATCTGGACTCGGACGTGGAAACGTCCGGCTGCTGGGGTGCCGACGTCTCGGGCTGACCTTCCGAAGTACTCACAGCCCCATTTTAGCTGGTCGATTTCCACGCCATATTCCGCTTAGCTCAGGAGTTGCCTTGTCTGCCCGTGAAAGCGCCGAAATCCGGCCCACCGCTCCACTGCGCCTGCTCGCAGTACACGCCCACCCCGATGACGAGGCCAGCAAGGGTGCGGCCATGATGGCCTCCTACGCCGCCACGGGCGTCGACGTGATGGTGGCCACCTGCACCGGCGGGGAACGCGGTTCCATCCTGAACCCCGGCGCCGAAGGCGATCCCGCCGGCAAACGGGACCTGGCCGGACTGCGCCGCCGGGAAATGGCTGGCGCGCAGGCCGCCCTGGGTATTCAGCACCGCTGGCTGGGCTTTGCCGATTCCGGGCTGCCCGAAGGCGATCCGCTGCCGGACCTGCCCTTCGGCTGCTTCGCCCTGCAGCCGCTGGAACGTGCCGCCGCGCCGCTGGTGAAGCTGGTCCGGGAGTTCCGGCCGCACGTCATCATCAGCTACGACGAAAACGGCGGCTACCCGCACCCGGACCACATCATGGCGCACAAGGTTGCCGTGGAGGCCTTCACTGCCGCCGGGGACCCCGCACGCTACCCGGGGACCGGAGCGGCGTGGGAGCCGCTGAAGCTCTACTATGACCGTGCCTTCAACCCCGAACGGTTCCGCGCCCTGCACTTTGCCCTCGAGGAAGCGGGCCTGCAGTCCCCGTACGCCGAGCGCATCGCGGCCTGGCAGGAAACCGACACGGAGGGCCACCAGCCGCCGGCTCCCACGCATGCCACCACTACACAGATCGAGTGCGGAGACTTCTTCGAGGTCCGTGACGAGGCACTGCGCAGCCACCGCACCCAGGTGGATCCCGAAGGATTCTTCTTCGCCGTGAGCCCGGAGATGCAGCGCAAGGTCTGGCCCTGGGAGGACTACTCCCTGATCGAGTCCCGCGTGGAAACCGAACTGCCTGAAACTGATCTGTTCGCTGGCATACGATAGACCTCGGGAACGTAGGTTCCGCCGCAGTATTGGCTAAAAGAGAGATATACCGTGAACTTCCTGTACAGCCTGGCTACGGCCGTTACCCCGGCACCCGAGGAGACCCTTGCGCCTGGGGTCGACCCCAGCGATGTCACACCCGGCACGCTCGGGTTCCTCTTCACCCTCTTTATGGTGATCGCGATCATTTTCCTGATCCGCGATATGACCAAGCGCATCCGCCGGGTGCGTTACCGCGAGCAGCTGGTCACCGAGAAGCTGGAACGCGAAGCTGCCGCCGCCCCCGACGCCGCCGGACCCGTGCCCGCCAAGAGCACCCCCAGTGCTCCTGAGGACCGGGACACCACCTGGGACCACCTGAAGTAGCAGGCACACCATGGCTGAAAGACTGAGGAAGCAGGCATCGGCCTACCTCCGCCAGCATGCGGACAACCCGGTTGACTGGTGGCCCTTCGGCGAAGAAGCCTTCGCCGAAGCCCGCCGCCGAAATGTCCCAGTCTTTATTTCCGTGGGCTACGCGGCCTGTCACTGGTGCCATGTGATGGCCCACGAATCCTTCGAGGATGCCGCCACAGCGCAGTACCTGAACGAGTTCTTCGTCTCGGTGAAGGTGGACCGCGAGGAACGCCCGGACGTCGACGCCGTGTATATGGCAGCCACCCAGGCACTCACCGGCCAGGGCGGCTGGCCGATGAGCGTGTTCACCCTCCCTGATGGGCGCACCTTCTACGCCGGCACGTATTTCCCGCCCCGGCAGCTGCAGGGCATGCCGTCCTTCCGGCAGGTGCTGGAGGCGGTTTCCTCCGCCTGGCGGGACCGCCCGGAGGAAGTAGAGGCCAGCGCGGCCCAGATCGCCGCGCACCTGGCCTCGGCCCAGGCCGGCAACCGCCGGCTGGTCGGTACCCTGGAGCTTGCCCCCGGCGGGTCTGGCCCGCTCTCCGGTGAGGTGCTTGCCACAGCGGTGGAGACCGTCGCCGAGCAGGAAGATCCCCGTTTCGGCGGACTCGGAGGTGCTCCGAAGTTCCCGCCGTCGCCCCTGCTGCGGTTCCTCCTCGAGTACGGTTCCACCGGGCGGCCCGCAGCCGGCACCGCTGCCGCCGTCGCCGACCGCACCATGGAAACCATGGCCCGCAGCGGGCTGTACGACCAGCTCGAAGGGGGCTTCGCCCGGTACACGGTGGACCGCGCCTGGGCTGTTCCGCACTTCGAAAAAATGCTTTACGACAACGCCCAGCTGCTGCGCCTCTACGCCCACTGGAGCCGCTCGGCACCCACCGGAGATCAGCGGAACCTGGCACTGCAGGTCAGTACAGATACTGCGGCCTGGCTTGCCAAACGGCTGCGCGTGGACGGGGGAGGGTTCGCCTCCTCGCTCGATGCCGACACCCTCGTGGACGGGCAGCGGCGGGAGGGTGCCACCTATGTGTGGACCTCTGATGAGCTGCGCTCCGTGCTGGCCGGCGCCGGTCCGGATACAGATGCCGTCCTGGCCCTGCTTGACCTTGACACCGGGCGGATGGAGGACGGCGCCTCAACCCTGCACTTTGGGCGCAGCCTCGCGCCGGAGGAGGACCAGCTGTGGCAGCGTTACCGGCCCGACCTGCTGGCGGCCCGGGACCGGCGGCCCCAGCCGGACCGGGATGACAAGGTCGTCGCGGGTTGGAACGGGCTGGCCATAGCGGGCCTGGCCGATGCTGCCGTGGCCCTGGCGGACGCAGGCTCCGTTCAGGCTGCCGGGCTGCTGGACCTGGCGCGGGAGGCCGCGGCCTACCTGCTCCGCGTCCATTACCGGGACGGCATTCTGGCCCGGGTGTCCCACAACGGCAGGGCCTCGGGCATCGAGGGCCTGCTGGAAGATTATGCGGGCACTGCGGAGGGCCTGTTTGCGCTTTTCGCGGCCACGGGCGAGGAAAAGTGGTACCTGGCCGCCGAGGAGCTGGTCCTGGCTGCAGAGCAGCGGTTCATTTCCGAAGGGACCCTCCAGGACACCGCCGTGCGCACTGACCAGCTGGCCGCTGCGCAGGGATCACTTTCCGCCGCCGATCCCATGGACGGCCCCACACCCAGCGGAACCGCCTTGTTTGCCGGGGTGCTGGTCACCTACGCGGCGTATTCGGGTTCCTCCCGGCACCGTGCCCTCGCCGAAGCGCTGCTGTCCCATGTGCAGCTGGTGGCGGCACGTGCGCCCCGGGCCGGCGGCTGGGCCATGTCCGTCCTGACGCAGGCATTGGAAGGTCCGCTGGAACTGGCCGTGACCGGCAGCGATCCCGTCTTGGTGGAGCAGCTGCTGCGGGCCGGCAGGAGCGCGGGCGGGCCCGGCGTCGTCGTCGCCCGCGGACCGGGCACGCAGACGCAGGTTCCGCTGCTGCGTGGCCGGACCGCCCCGGACGGCGGCGCCCTGGCCTACCTGTGCCGGGGCATGGTCTGCAGCCGCCCGGCCGCGGATCCCCAGGAGCTGGTGGAGCAGTTCCGCGGACTGCGTTCCTAGCCGGCCACTGAGCGGACAGCCAGCATGATCGCCGCGTAGTGCGCGGCGAATCCGGCCAGCGTCAGGGCATGGAAGATCTCATGGAAACCGAACCAGTCCACGGACGGATTGGGTTTCTTCATGGCGTACATCACGGCGCCGGCGATGTACGCCACGCCGCCCACGCAGATAAGGATTGCCGCCGTGGGGTTGGTGCCGTAGAAATCCGGAATGTAGAACAGGGAAGCGCAGCCCAGGGCGATATAGACGGGGGTGTAGAGCCAGCGGGGCGCGTTCAGCCAGAGCAGCCGGAAGGCGACCCCGACGAGGGCGCCGGACCAGATGATCCACAGCAGCGTCGAGGCGCTCTCCCGGGGGAGCAGGGACCAGGCAAGCGGGGTATAGGAGCCGGCGATCACCAGCATGATGTTGGTGTGGTCCAGGCGCTTAAGTACCCGTTTGACCTTGGGGGACCAGTTGCCGCGGTGGTAGACGGCGCTGGTGCCGAACAACAGCACACCGGTGAAGGCGTAGATGGCCGAGGCAATCCGGGTGCCGGTGGTCGGGGCCACGGACACGAGGATGATCCCGGCCGCGAGGGCCAGGGGAGTGGCGCCGGCATGCAGCCAGCCACGCAGGCGCGGCTTGACTTCGAGTTCTTCGGCAATGGCTTCAACGGCGTTTTCAAGGGGGCCGGGCGCGGTCCGGGACTCCGGATCATGCTGGGCGGGAACACCTGTTGGGCGGGCGGAAAATGGTGACGAATCCATAACGGAATTCTAACTTACGATCGGGTAACTTAGCGCGAGGCGGGTCGTTGCCCCCGCCGGTCGGCGCACCGGCAAGCCGGGCTAGCGGTAGCCTAGGAGAAGATTTTTCTACTTTGGGCAGAGCCGGAGCCTGCGGAACGTTCAGTTGCGTCTGTCCCGGACCCCAGGCACGTGAGGCAAACAATGAAATTCCCCGGTGTTGTCTACGCCTACTACGAGCGTAAGCTGCGGCGGTCCCTGATTGGAGACCGCATCCCCGAACACATCGGGGTAATGGTGGATGGAAACCGGCGGTGGGCCAAACTCGCCGGTGCGCCCACCAGCGACGGGCACCAGGCCGGAGCGGACAAGATCCTGGAGTTCCTGGGCTGGTGCCAGGAACTCGGTGTGCGGATGGTGACCCTCTACATGCTCTCCACCGACAACCTGAACCGTGACGCGGACGAGCTGGAACCGCTGCTGGACATTATCGGCAACACCCTGGACCGCCTGGGCGAAGAGGGCAACCTGCGGGTCCAGCCGGTGGGGGCCCTGGAGATCCTTCCGTCACGGCTGGCCAAGCAGCTCACTGAGCTCGGCGACAGCACCGGCGACGCCGACGGGCTGCATGTAAACGTGGCCATCGGCTACGGCGGGCGGCGGGAAATTGTCGACGCCGTCAAGGAACTCCTGCGGGACGCTGACGCCGAGGACAAGTCAATCGCGGAAGTAACCGAGGAAATCTCCGACACCAAAATTTCCGAATACCTTTACACCCGCGGCCAGCCGGACCCGGAACTGGTCATCAGGACCTCCGGCGAGCAGCGTCTCTCCGGCTTCCTGATGTGGCAGAGCGCCTACAGCGAGTTCTATTTCTGCGAAGCACTGTGGCCGGATTTCCGGCGGGTGGACTTCCTGCGGGCCCTGCGTGACTACGCCAACAGGCAGCGGCGCTTCGGTTCCTGAACCGCCTTCCCTGTGCGGCCGCCGACGGCCGTGTCCTGCTGCGGAACAGCGGGCCGCGGGCGTACTTTGGTGCTATCGGTCAGCTTAGGTGCCGGCCGAACTGTGTTTCATCCAGCGACCGGGGCCTTGGGGCGCCCCTGACGGGAGTTCCACATGGCAGCTGAACAGCAGGAAAATGCAGCGGAATCCGGGAGGTCCAGCTTTGTGCTGGACACTTCGGTGCTTTTGTCCGATCCCCGGGCGATACTCCGGTTTGCCGAACACGAGGTGATTCTTCCCCTGGTGGTGATTACCGAACTAGAGCGCAAGCGGCAGGATCCCGAGCTGGGCTATTTCGCGCGGAATGCCCTACGCCTGTTGGATGACCTGCGCGTTCAGCACGGCGGCCTCGGAGCGGCCATTCCCCTGGGGGACAACGGCGGCACACTGCGGGTGGAGCTGAACCACATCTCCACGGACGTCCTGCCCGCCGGTATCCGGGGAAGCGACAATGACAGCCGGATCCTGGCCGTCGCCAAGAGCCTGGCCGACGGCGGCCGGAACGTCACCGTGGTGTCCAAGGACCTGCCCATGCGGGTGAAGGCCTCGGCGATGGGGCTGGCCGCGGATGAATACCGCAACGAACTGGTCCGGGATTCGGGCTGGACCGGAGTGGCCGAACTGGACATCTCCGACGCGGACATGGCGCTGCTCTACGACCACCAGGCGCTGTTGATCCCCGAAGCCGCGGAACTTCCCGTCAACACGGGTGCGGTACTGATGGCCGGGCGTGCTTCCGCCCTCGGCCGGGTGGGCGCCGATAAGCGGCTGCGGCTGGTGCGCGGGGACCGGGACGTCTTTGGGCTGCACGGACGCTCGGCCGAACAGCGGCTGGCCATCGACCTGCTGATGGACCGCGAGGTGGGGATAGTCTCGCTGGGCGGACGGGCCGGTACCGGAAAGTCCGCGCTGGCACTGTGTGCCGGGCTGGAAGCGGTACTCGAACGCCGGGAACACCGCAAGGTCATGGTGTTCCGGCCGCTTTACGCCGTGGGCGGGCAGGAACTCGGCTACCTCCCCGGCACCGAGGCCGAAAAAATGGGGCCCTGGGGGCAGGCGGTCTTCGACACCCTGGAGGCGCTCGTCTCACCGGAGGTGGTGGAAGAGGTCCTGGACCGCGGCATGCTCGAGGTGCTGCCCCTGACTCACATCAGGGGGCGCTCCCTCCACGACGCGTTCGTGATCGTGGACGAGGCGCAGTCGCTGGAGAAAAACGTCCTGCTCACCGTCCTGTCCCGGATTGGACAGAATTCCAAGGTGGTCCTGACCCACGACGTCGCCCAACGCGACAACCTGCGGGTGGGCCGGCACGACGGCGTTGCTGCCGTGGTCGAGACGCTCAAGGGCCATCCGTTGTTCGGGCACGTGACGCTGACCCGCTCCGAGCGTTCGCCCATCGCGGCACTCGTGACGGAACTCCTGGAGGAAGGACAGATCGGCTAGCTTGTCCACAGCACCTGGCCGGTGTTCCGCGGAGGACTCCCGGGGTCGGTACGGTGGGCCCCATGGTGGAGATCCTGGCGGGTTACTACGGTGCGGGTGCGGCCGGAACGGCGGGTGCTTCCGTCGCCGCGGTCCTGCTGGGTGCGGCCCTTGCCTGGTTCGCGGCTGTGGGCCTCCGGCTGGCCGTGATCGATATCCGCACCCGGCGGCTGCCCAACGGGCTGGTCCTGCCCTCCTACCCGGTTGCGGGGGTGCTGCTGGCCGGTGCCGCGCTCGCCGCCGGGGAACCGGACCGGATTGCCGCCATGCTGCTGGGTGCGGCAGGGCTGTGGGCCGGGTTCTTCGCGCTGAGGCTGGCGAATCCTGCGGGCCTGGGCTTCGGGGACGTGAAGCTTGCCGGACTGCTGGGCCTCTATCTGGGTTTTCTCGGCGCCGGCCACGTCCTGGCCGGGATGGTGGCGGCGTTTGTTTTCGGCGGCATCGGCGGGGTGGTGCTGATCCTCACCGGCCGCGGCACGGCGTCGTCGACGGTGGCCTTTGGCCCGTTCCTGCTCCTGGGATCCGCCGTGGCCATGATGGTCCCTGCCCTACAGTAGGAGGATGCCTACCCCAGATTTTGTCCTGTCCCTGCGCGAACGGATAGGGCACGATCCGCTCTGGCTGCCCGGCGTCACGGCCGTGGTGTTTAACGCCGCGGAGCAGGTCCTGCTGGGCCGGCGGGCGGATAACGGACGGTGGGCGCTGATCACCGGCATGCTCGAACCCGGGGAAGAAGCCGGGCCGGGTGCCCTGCGTGAAGTGGAAGAAGAAACCGGCGTCCACGCGGAGCTTGAACACCTCATCCATGTGGGCGCCCACGGTCCGGTGACCTTTCCGAACGGCGACGTGTGCTCCTTCCTGAACCTCGCCTTCAGCTGCCGGTATCTCTCCGGTTCCGCGCGGGTGAACGACGACGAATCCACCAAGGTGGGCTGGTACGCCCTGGATGACCTGCCGCCGCTGAGCGACCGGCACCGCATGCTGATTGACCTGGCCCGCACGGCGACCGGTGTTCCCGTCTTCGAGCGCTGAGCCACTGACAACCCAAACAGGAAAGGGCCGCCCCGCAGCAGCGGGACGGCCCTTTCGCCGGTTAATGCAAAACGAATCCGTTACTTCTCCCGGTAGGGGTTCTCCGGAGCCTGCAGCGGAGCCTCTGGAGCTTCCGCACGGCCGCCTTCCGCAGGAGTGCCTGACGGGGAGGTAGCCTCCCGGCCGGTCCCCTTCAGCGCGGCGAGACGTTCTGCTTCCAGCCGGTCCGCCTCGGGGCCGCCCACTGCTTCGCCCCGGGCCACCATGCCGGCCACATCGGACAGCGGGATTTCCTTCAGGAAGAACGCAAGGACCAATGCGATGACGAGGAACGGGATCAGGTACCAGAAGACCGGGGCAAGCGAATCGGCGTAGGCCGTGACGATGCCCTCCCGCAGCGGCTCGGGCAGGGTGTCGAGCACCGACGGCTGCAGGGTGGCAGTCGCCTCGCCTGCCGCACCGGCGTCGAGCCCGGCCCCTGCGAAGGTCGCCTCCAGGTTGTCCGAGAGCCGGGACGTGAACATCGCACCGAAGATGGCGACACCCAGGGAAGCGCCAACCTCACGGAAGTAGTTGTTGCTGGAGGTGGCCGTGCCGATCTGGTCCACGGGCACCGAGTTCTGCACCACGAGCACCACCACCTGCATGATGTAGCCCAGGCCGGCGCCGAACACGAACAGCTGTGCGCAGATGACCCAGACCGGAGTGTCGGCGGAGAGGGTGGTCATCCACAGCATGGCGAGTATCACCAGCGCGGCACCCATAATCGGGTACTTCTTGTAGGTCCCGTGCTTGGTGATGGCGAGGCCGGAGTAGATCGAGGTGCCCATCATGCCGACCATCATCGGCAGCATCAGCAGGCCGGAGACGGCTGCGGAGGTACCGGTGGACATCTGCAGGAAGGTGGGGACGAATGCCAATGCGGCGAACATCCCCATGCCCAGGGTGAACCCGATGGCCGTGCTGTTGACGAAGATCGGATTCCGGAACAGGCTCAGCGGAATGATCGGATCCTCGACGCGGCGCTCGATCATCACGAAGATGAGGGCCGCCGCAAGCATTCCCGCACCGAATGCGAGCGTCATCGGGTCGGTCCAGCCGTAGTCGTCGCGTCCGCCGAAGTCGGTGAAGAAGATCAGGCAGGTGGTGGCGATGGACAGGAACACCACGCCGCCGATATCGATTCGCTTCTGTGCCTTCTTGGTCGGCAGGGTCAGGGTGAAGAAGGCAATGAGGAAGGCGATGATGCCGATGGGGATGTTGATGTAGAACGCCCACTGCCAGGTCATGTGGTCCACGAAGAAACCGCCCAGCAGGGGGCCGGCCACGGCGGACAGACCGAAGATGCCGCCCAGCGGGCCGAGGTATTTGCCGCGCTGGTTGGCCGGCACAATGTCGGCGATGATGGCCTGCGAGAGGATCATCAGGCCGCCGCCGCCCAGGCCCTGGATGGCGCGGAAGACCACGAATGCCCAGAAGTCGGTGGCGAAGGCGCAGCCCACGGATGCCGCCGTGAAGAGGGCAATCGCGAACAGGAACAGGTTGCGGCGCCCCAGCACATCGCCGAATTTGCCGTAGATGGGCATCACGATGGTGGTTGCGAGCAGGTAGGCGGTGGTGATCCAGGTCTGGTGCTCGACGCCGCCGAGTTCCCCGACGATGGTGGGCATCGCCGTCGAGACAATGGTCTGGTCGAGGCTCGAAAGCAGCATTCCGGCGATCAGGGCGGAAAAGATGATCCAGATGCGTTTCTGGGTCAGCAGAAGCGGCCCGGAAACAGGTTCAGCGGTGGTGGTCATTCGGTGTCCTTGGCGGTATCGACAGAGCCGGTAGTGGCAGGGGAAGTGGATGCTGGGCGGGGATCCGCCGGTTCGATGGGGAGCAGTGACGCAGGCGAAAACACTTCGATCGCGGCATTGACCTCAGTGACGAGCGTGCGGCGGTAGGAATCGGTATTTGCCGGATCGAAGAAGCGGAGTCCAGCGCGCTGGACCATGGCTCCGAAGACTGTGACTACGGCCCGGACCCGCGCATCATCGACAGGGAGGGATTCGCGGGTGGCCACGATCCGGGCAAAGGTTTCCTCTGCCTCCTGCGAGCCGTGCATGGCCTTGTGGATGAGCCGGGGCTCGGCGCCGACGGCTTTCTTCAACTGGGCCATCTCCGTTCGCGACATGGCCATGCGTTCAGTCATGCCGACGGCCAGATCCACGAAGTCCGCAACCAGGGTGGGGGAGAGCCCGTTCCCAGCGGCCCCGGGACCACCGGCTATGAAGCGCTGGACCAGGTCCTCGGGAAGATCGTCAGCCGGTGAACCCAGGATGGCGTCTTCCTTCGCGGGAAAGTAATTGAAGAACGTGCGGCGGGAAATGCCGACCCGCTCGCACAGTTGTTCAACGGTGAAACCGTTGACGCCGTGGGCCGCGGTCAGGGTCCGGGCATGGGCCGTAATCGCCGCCCGTGTCGCGGTGCGCTTGCGTTCCCGCAGGCCGCATTCGTCCCCTGGTGCACTGTTTATCACGGAGCAAAGTTTTGCACTCTGGTACATCAGAGTGCAAATTGTGCCCGGGGATGTGTCGGGCGCGCCGGACGCACGGGGCAGAGCAAAGGAGCGCCCGGATGTCCGGACGCTCCTTTGGCTGAAATGAACCGCCCCGGCTGTGGCTGATACCCGCCGGGGCCGGGGTACTAGGCCTGCGGCGGCTTCGTCATCGACAGGACGTCCAGTGCCTTGTCCAGCTGCTCCACGGTCAGCTCACCGCGTTCCAGATAGCCGAGATCCTCGACGGCCTGGCGGATGGTTTTGCCTTCCTTGACCGAGTACTTGGCGATCTTCGCCGCGTTTTCGTAGCCGATGAACTTGTTCAGCGGAGTCACGATGGACGGGGAGGCTTCGGCCAGGTAGCGGGCGCGCTCCACATTGGCCTCGATGCCGTCGATCATCTTGTCCGCCATCACGACGGAGGAATTGGCCAGGAGGCGGATGGACTCCAGCAGGTTCGCGGCGATCACCGGGATACCCACGTTGAGTTCGAAGTAGCCGAAGGTTCCGGCCCAGGCCACGGCGGCGTCGTTACCCACCACCTGGGCGGCAACCTGGAGGACGGCCTCGGAGATGACGGGGTTGACCTTGCCCGGCATGATCGAGGAGCCCGGCTGCAGATCGGGGATGGCAATCTCGCCCAGGCCCGTGTTGGGGCCGGAGCCCATCCAACGCAGGTCATTGGCGATCTTGGAGAAGGAGACGGCGATGGTGCGGAGCATGCCGGAAACCTCGACCAGCGCATCGCGGTTGGCCTGGGCCTCGAAGTGGTCGCGGGCCTCGGTCAGCGGCAGCCCGGTGTCGGCCGCCAGCAGCTCGATCACGCGCTGCGGGAAGCCTGCAGGGGTGTTGATGCCGGTGCCGACGGCGGTGCCGCCCAGCGGAACCTCTGCCACGCGGGGGAGCGAGGCGTTGACCCGCTCGATGCCGTAGCGGACCTGGGCAGCGTAGCCGCCGAATTCCTGGCCGAGCGTGACCGGGGTGGCATCCATCAGATGGGTACGGCCGGACTTGACGACGTCCTTGAACTCCTCGGCCTTGCGCTCCAGGGACCCGGCAAGGTGTTCCAGGGCGGGGATCAGCTTGTTGATCAGTGCGGACGTGGCTGCAACGTGAACCGACGTCGGAAAGACATCATTGGAGGACTGCGAAGCGTTGACGTGGTCGTTGGGGTGGACAGTTGTCTCGCTGCCGGCGTCCTTCAGTGCCCGGGTGGCCAGCTCGGCCAGGACCTCGTTGGTGTTCATATTCGAGGAGGTGCCGGAACCGGTCTGGAAAATATCGATCGGGAACTGGTCGTTGTACGTGCCGCCGGCCACGGCATCGGCCGCTTTTTCAATGGCCCGGGCGCGCTCTTCGTCGAGCACCCCCAGTTCGGCGTTGGCGGTCGCTGCGGCCTTCTTGATCCGGGCGAGCGCTTCGATGTGCGAGGGTTCCAGCGTGGTGCCGGAAATGGGGAAGTTCTCGACCGCGCGCTGTGTCTGGGCGCGGTAGAGTGCGGAGGCCGGAACGCGGACCTCACCCATGGTGTCGTGTTCGATGCGGTATTCGGGGGTGTCGGAAGTCATGCTCCCCAGCCTAATCTCCGAACGCGCCGCAGTGATAACCGCTACTTGGGCAGTGTCGTACGCAGGACGGCGGGGTGTTCCAGGGCGCCGAAACCGGAGACGAGTTCGGCGCTGCCTTCCGCCAGCCGGTAGGACAGCCCAATCACGGCAACCCGTCCCTCGTCGACGGCGGCCGCGATGAGCCTGGAGCTGTCCACCAGACGTTCGGCGGTCTGCTTCGTATGCTCCACCACCATGTCATTGACCTCGTGCAGGTCCTTGCGCTGTGCCGCGAGCACGGAAGGGGTGATCCGTTCGACCAGGGAGCGGACATACCCGCTGGGCATCTCGCCGGTGTCGACGGTTTCCTTCGCGGCAGTGACGGCGCCGCAGTTGTCATGTCCCAGCACCGCAATCAGGGGTACACCCAGTGTGTCCACGCTGTATTCCAGCGAACCAAGGACGGCATCGTCGATCACCTGGCCCGCGGTGCGGACGACGAATGCGTCGCCGAGGCCGAGGTCAAAAATGATCTCAGCGGCAAGACGGGAATCCGAGCAGCCGAAGATGACGGCGAACGGGTTCTGTCCTTCCACCAGGGAGCTGCGCCGCGGCGCGTCCTGATTGGGGTGGCTCGCTGTGCCGGCAACGAAGCGTTCGTTGCCTTTACGCAGCCGATGCCAGGCCTGGGCGGGAGTGATGGTCGTTTCAGTCTCTGTTTCCACGCTACCGAGGTTACTCCTGTGGTGCGGCCGGATGCGGGCGGAAGGTCAGTTGCCGCGCAGGTCCTGGACCGCGTGTTCGGCCAGGACATCGAATTCAGCCAGATCGGCGGAGCCGGACAGCAGGAGGGTCTGCCCCTCGATCTCGGTGACCAGCGTTGCCTCGCCGTTGGAGGAATCACGCAGCTCCCACGTCACTCCGCCGGACTGGCGTTCCCCGGAGACGGTCGAGTCACCGGTGTGCTGGAAGATCCAGGTGGGATTCGCGGCGTTGGTCTGCGTCAGTGAGATGAATTCCGTCTCCGGGGTGAGATATCCCACCTCCCAGTTCGGGACGCCGTCATTGGTCCCCGCGTTCCAGCGGGCGTAGTTCGCGGTCCAGCCGTCCGGCAGCTCCAGGGCCAGCGGGACGTATCCGGCATCACCGGCGGCCTGGTTGGCGGCCGCAGCGACATCGACGTCGCGCGCCTGCATCTTGGGGGCTGGGTTGAGCAGCACCGGCACCAGGCACAGTGCCAGTGTGAGGCCAGTGGCGATCAGCATGCCCATCACCGTGGCATTGGCCCGCTTTGCCTGCTTGGCGGTCAATACCGGCGTTACGGCGTCATCGGTCTGCTGGGGGTCGGGGTGCGTTTCGCTCACCCCTCCATAATCTCTTATGCGGGCGCGATGTCCTACTCGGTACAGCCACTGTCAGTGAAATCCCCGCGCAGGGTGGTGACGGGAGGCACTCAGACTATGATCGGACAAAAGGACATCCGCTCCCTGGCGGGTGTCCGTTTACATCGAAATTTCGAAGATGAGGTTTGACGTGTCCAAAGGTGCCCAGTACTCCACACTTTCCCCCGCATTGGCAGTCGGGGATTCCGAGCCGGACCGGAACCTGGCCCTTGAGCTCGTCCGGGTCACCGAGGCAGCAGCCATCGCCGGCGGCCACTGGGTGGGCTTCGGCGACAAGAACGCCGCCGACGGCGCCGCCGTGGACGCGATGCGTTCACTCATTTCCACTGTCCACTTCAACGGCGTCGTCGTCATCGGCGAAGGCGAAAAAGACGAAGCGCCGATGCTCTACAACGGCGAACACGTGGGTGACGGCACCGGAGCACTGTGCGACGTCGCCGTGGACCCGATCGACGGAACCCGCCTGACCGCGCTCGGCATCAACAATGCCCTCGCCGTTCTTGCGGTGGCGGAGCGCGGCACGATGTTTGACCCCTCGGCCGTGTTCTACATGGAGAAGCTGGTCACAGGTCCCGAAGCCGCCGACATGGTGGACCTCCGCCTGCCGGTGAAGCAGAACCTGCACCTGATCGCCAAGGCCAAGGGCAAGAAGATCAACCAGCTCAACGTGATGGTCCTGGAACGCGACCGCCACAAGCCCCTCGTCCAGGAAATCCGCGATGCCGGCGCACGCACCCGGATGCTGATGGACGGCGACGTCGCCGGCGGCATCGCGGCGGCACGTGAAGGCACCGACGTCGATGCGTTGATGGGCATCGGTGGAACCCCGGAGGGCATCATTACCGCCTGTGCCGTCAAGACACTCGGCGGCGTCATCCAGGGCCGCTTGTGGCCGACGTCGGACGACGAGAAGCAGAAGGCGATCGACGCCGGCCACGACCTGGACCGCGTGATGTCCACCAATGACCTGGTCTGGAGCGACAACTGCTACTTCGCCGCCACGGGCATCACCGACGGCGACCTGCTGCGCGGCGTGCGTTACAAGAAGGACCGTGTGCTGACCCAGTCGATCGTGATGCGCTCCAAGTCCGGCACCATCCGCGTGGTGGACGGCGAACACCAGGCGCACAAGTGGGAGTCCTACGCCCGCTCGATGTAAGGGGCAGCGGCTCTCCAGGAAAACCCAGTAAGGGAAACAGGCGGCCGGATATCCGGCCGCCTGTTTCCCTGTCACGCGCCTTTTTCGGGTGCGGCGGGGGAGCCAAGTAGGCTGGAAGGCATGACTCTGCGCGTTACCCCCTGCTCCGATGCCGCCTCCTGGAACGAAACCGTTAACCGCTTCCGCGGACATCCGCAGCAGTTGTGGGGCTGGGGCCAGACCAAAGCCCAGCACGGGTGGAGCGTTGACCGTGTGCTGGTGAGTGACGACTCAGGCACCGTCCTCGGCTCCGCACAGGTCCTGCTGCGGGCCCTGCCCTTCCCGTTCCGTGCCCTGGCCTACATTCCCCGCGGACCCCAGGGGGAACCCGGGCGTGAACTGGACGTCCTGGACGCCGTAGGCAGCTATGTAAAGAGCACGCATTCCGCGGTGGCCCTGTCCATCGAACCGGACTGGGACGCTGACGGGAAGCTCGTGGCGGGACTGCCCGGACTCGGCTTCCGCCGCAGCGAGAACACCATCCTCATCGGCCGGACGCTGATCCTGGACCTGCAGCGCAGCCTCGAGGACCTTTCCGGCGACATGAGCAAAAAACACCGCCAGTACATCCGGAAGTCCGGACGCGAAGACCTGACCTACCGGCGCGTGACGCGCGCGGAAATCGCCAAGTGCCTGGCGGTGTACAAGCTCACCGCCCAGCGGGCGGACTTCGGCATCCACGAAGACGCCTATTACCTGGATATCTTCGACAACCTGGGTGAGGATTCACCCGTCTACGCAGCCTTCAAGGGCGAGGACGTGGTCGCCTTCCTCTGGCTTTCCACGAGCGGCTACACCGCATTCGAGCTCTACGGGGGAATGACGGAGGAAGGCGAACGGCTGCGGGCCAACTACGCCCTGAAGTGGCACGCCATCTCCGACATGAAGGAGCGTGGAATCACCCGGTATGACTTCAACGGCCTGCTCAATGACGGGGTCTCGAAGTTCAAGATGGGCTGGGCGAAACACGAAGACCAACTGGCCGGCACCTGGGACAAGCCCCTGTCGCCGCTGTACCCGGTCTTTTCCACCGCACTGCCCGTGGCCAAGACGGGGATGCGGAAGGCCCGCGGGGTGCTTACCGCCGTGAAGAGCCGGCTCGGCCGGTAGGGCCTAGGCCCCCAAATCCAGTCGGGGAGCATCCGGCTCCCGGTCCGGCGCCGTTCCGACGGTCACCGCAAAGGCGAGGGCGCCGTCGTCGTGCTGGGCGGAGTCGGCGGCGAGACGCGCCGTGACCGGGGCCTCGGCCGCCGGAACGAAGGCGCTCTGCCCGGCCTCCAGCGTGAGGCTGCCGGTGGGGGAAGCCAGGACGATGGTGCCCCGCACAGCGATAACAACGGCTGGCCCGTTCTGCAGCACCGGCAGTTCGGTGGGGAGGGAATCCCCGGCACTGCCCGCGGGTCCCTGTGCCAGTTCGAGGCGCTGGAGCGCGAACTCCTCGAACGGCGGCCGGAACACCTGCTGTCCGGGACCGGTGGTGTCGGCGGACAGGTAGGGGACGCCCAGGGGGCGGAAATCGACGGTCTTCAGCAGTTCGGGCACGTCGACGTGCTTGGGTGTCAGACCGCCGCGCAGGACATTGTCGGACGCTGCCATGACTTCCACGCCCAGGCCGCTGAGATACGCGTGGACGTTCCCGGCCGGCAGGTATACGGCGTCGCCGGGCTGCAGCGAGACGCGGTTGAGCAGCAGGGAGAGCAGGACGCCGGGATCGCCCGGGTAGTAACCGTTCAACTCGGCTAGGGTGGCCATTTCCCGCCCGTACGTGCCCCTGGCGGACTCCGCCGCAGCTGCGCTCAACTCGACGGCCGCGCGCACGGCTTCCCCGTCGTTGATCAGTGCGCGGAACACGGACTGCAGTCTTTCGGGTGCGGGATGGCCGGAGGACAGCTCCGCCACGATCCATTCCAGCAGCTCGGGCACGTCCCGGCCGGAAGCGGAAACGGCAGCAGTGAGGGCGCGGAAAAGCCCCGCAGCCTCGTCCGGGCTGCGGAATCCGCAGAGCGCTTCGAACGGCGTCAACGCGAAGATCATCTCCGGCTTATGGTGCTCGTCCTTGTAATTGCGGTCGCGGGCGCCGCGGTCAATGCCGGCCTCCTCCTCGGCGGCATAACCGGCGCGGGCCTGCTCGGGCGTGGGATGGACCTGCAGCGACAGGGGAGCGCCGGCCGCCAGGATCTTCGCCAGGAACGGCAGCTCCGGGCCGAAGCGGGCCACGGCATCGGCACCGAGCATCCGCTCGGGGTCGGTGGCAATCAACTCATCGAGCGTGTCGCTGCCCGCTACGGGGGGTACCAGCACCGAAGGCGCCCCGGAGTGCGCGCCGATCCACAGCTCGGCCTCGGGTTCGCCTGAGGGTTCGCGGCCGAATAGCTCGGCCATCGCCGTGGTCGATCCCCAGGCGTAGGGGCGAAGGGTGTTCCGGAGCAGGTACACGGGCCTCTTTTCGGTTGCTGGGCGGACGGCGTGCGGGGAAGCAGAGCGGCGGAGGTCCGGGTCTATCCCGGGCTGCACTCACCGTTGTTGTTCAGGATCGAGCCGAGGGTGACATCGTCGCCGATTTCCGCCAGATACTGCAGGTATTCCACCGTGATTTCCGCTTCCTCCTCCTGCGGCACCTCGGTCAGCGGGGTTCCGTCGGCAGCTTCGCCGTCAGTACCGGCATCCGGCGCGGCTTCCGCAGGGGCCGCTTCTTCCGGGGCGGCTTCTTCGGCCGGGGCCGGTGCGGGATCGGGTTCAACAGGCGACGATTCGGTGCCGGCCAGGAAATCCTGCACCCGGGCGTGGATCAGGTTGAAGTCCGGATACGTCACGAAGTTTTCCGCTGCTGAGCCGAAGTCCGGAGGACCGATGGTCATCCGCTGCATCGTGAGGCCCTTTGCCTTGAGGGCCAGGTCCACGAAGCTGCCCAGCTGGTCCTGGGGCAGATCCGTTTCCACAATCTCTTCACCTGCTGTGGCGATGGCCTGGAAGCGGGTGAGGAGGGTGGCCGGGTCCATTTGGGCAATCATGGCCTGCTGGACGCACTGCTGCCGGGAGATCCGGTGGTAATCGGTCACGAACTCGCGCGACCGCGCATACCAAAGGGCGTGGTAGCCGTCGAGTGTCTGGACGCCCGGGGGAATCCAGCCGTCCGGGGGATAGTGCCGGTTGGTGCCGGGAATCTCACCGGCAGTGATGGGCACCCAGCCGCCGGAATTGATCTTGATTCCGCCCATGGCGTCAATCAGGTGCGAGAAACCTTCCATGTCCACAATCACGTAGCCCTGCACCTCGAGGCCGAGGGTGCCGCTCACGGCGTCCATCATGGCTTCGGCACCGGGATCGTCGGAACCGGGGTAGAGATCCGCGTAGTTCTCCGTGACGGTCTGGTAGAGGCTGTTGATGATGCACTCGTCACCGCAGTCGTAGCCGGTGGGGTACACATCGTTGAGCGGGGAATCGGCGGGGAACTGGGCGTTCTGGAAGTTGCGGGGGATGCTGAAGGTCACCGGCTGGCCGGTCTTGGCATCCACGCTGATCATCGAAATGCTGTCCGGACGCAGGCCTGTCCGGTCCTCGCCGGCGTCGCCGCCCATCAGGAGGAAGTTGTAGCGGCCGTCCACGGGATCAAGCGAAGGTCCGGAGGCGAAGATCGAGCCGAAGGTCTGGCGGCTGACGTTGAGCAGGTAGGCCCCGTAGGCGAGGCTGCCGCTGGTTGCGATCATCAGCAGTGCCAGACAGATGGAGACGAGGGGGCGTACGCCGCGCTCCAGCAGCGGAGGTCGGATGATGCGCAGGGTGTTCAGGAACAGCAGGGCCCATGCGACGGCTAGGACGGCCAAGATAATCATGACCAGGAACGAGGCCCACCCATGGGTAAGGATATCGATGACCAGGGCGCGGTTTGTCAGGGCGAGCACCACTGCCGCGATGGCGACGGCCCAGGCTGTGAAGGTGACTTTGAGGGCGCGCCGGCCGAGCCGCCGGTCGCCGGCGACCACCTGTGCAGCTCCCGGAATCACCAAGGTCAGCAGCAGGAGGATAAAGGCACGTTTTGTCCGCACGCCCGGGGCGGCGGCCTGGGGGTAGCGCACGGGATCGGTGTAGCCGCTCCCTGCGTTGTATTGCTGGTTCATTGCTGTCCTAGTCCGTTCCGGCCAGGGCGGTGCGCAGGGCAGCGCCCTTCGCCATGGCGGACTGGCGCAGTCCCCCGGCAAAATCGATGAGCTGCTGCTGCAGGCGGGCTGCCAGGGGATCGGTACCTGCGGCCAGCATCCGCACCGCCAGCAGTCCGGCGTTCCGGGCACCGCCAATGGAGACCGCAGCAACCGGCACGCCGGCAGGCATCTGGACGATGGACAGCAGGGAATCCATGCCGTCCAGGTACTTCAGCGGCACGGGAACACCGATGACGGGAAGCGGAGTCACGGAGGCAAGCATGCCGGGCAGATGGGCCGCACCGCCGGCTCCGGCAATGATGACCCGCAGGCCGCGCCGGTGGGCATTCTGTCCGTACTCCAGCATGTCCGCCGGCATCCGGTGGGCGGAGACGACGTCGGCTTCGTAGGGAATGTCGAATTCGGCCAGCGCGGCAGCTGCGGCGTCCATGACCGGCCAATCGGAGTCCGAACCCATAACGAGGCCTACCAGCGGTGTGGTAGCACGGTGGGGCATGCTTTCAGTTCTCCTTCAGGGGGTCGCGGCCGTCACGGATGATGGCCGCCGCCCGGCCGGCACTGCGGCGGAGGGCGGGGACGCCGTCGGCGGAACCGACGGCATTAACGTGGCCGATCTTACGTCCCGTACGCACCGATTTGCCGTAGGTATGGACCTTGGCGGCGGGTTCGGCCGCCAGGGCCAGGGGATAGGAGGCAAACAGGTCGCTGTTTTCCCCGCCGAGGATGTTTTTCATCACGGCCGCCCCGCCGGTCAGGTCCGTTGACCCGAGGGGGAGGTCCAGGACCGCCCGCAGGTGCTGTTCGAACTGGCCGGTGACGGAGCCGTCCATGGTCCAGTGCCCGGAGTTGTGCGGGCGCATCGCAAGTTCATTGACCAGAAATCCGGGGCCGCGGCCGGGAGTCTCGAAAAGTTCGGCAGCCATCACACCGGTCACGCCCAGTTCAGCGGCCAGGCGCAGGGCGGCGGCGGCAGCAGCTTCCGCGACAGCAGGATCAAGATCCGGCGCGGGCGCAATGACCTCGTCGCAGACCCCGCGAACCTGGATGGACTCAACGACGGGCCAGGCCGCCGTTTCCCCGCTTGGTGTGCGGGCGACGAGGGCCGACAACTCGCGGCTGAAGGGGACTTTTTCCTCGGCCAGCAGCGGCCCGTTGCCGAACCAGTCGGCGCTGTCCCTGGCGGAACCGGCGTCGTCGACAACCCGCACGCCCTTGCCGTCGTAACCGCCGCGCGGTGTCTTCAGGACCACGGGCCAGCCAGCTGAGTTGCCGAAGGCCACCAGCTCCTCGACCGTGGTCACCTCCGCCCAGCGGGGATTGGGCAGGCCCAGGCGTTCCACGGCAGCACGCATAACGAGCTTGTCCTGTGCATGGATCAGCGCAGCGGGACCGGGCCGGACGTTGGTGCCCTTCTCGACCAGGGCCAGCAGATGCTCCCCGGGGACGTGCTCATGGTCAAACGTGACCACGTCCACTCCGGCGGCGAAATCGGCAAGGACCTGCAGATCCCGGTAATCGCCTACTGTGGCATTCGCCACGGCCGGTACCGCCGACACATCGAGGCCCTCGGCGAGCACACGCAGCTCGAATCCGAGGGCTGTGGCCGCCGGGGCCATCATCCGGGCGAGCTGGCCGCCGCCTATCACGCCGATAATTGGGAAATCCACGTCTTAAGGGTACCTATAAGGGCAGTAGTTCCAGCGGTGCGACCCCGCCGTTCCCGCGGTCCCCGGGAAACTCCCATAAAGGACCGGTATTATCGGGAGTTGACCGCCGCGCGCCCGCGCGTCGGGTTTTGGCAGCCATCGATCCTCAGGGAGTGCTGCCGTTGATCGGCCACGGAGGGTCATGTTTACATCGCTGTCAGCTCGGATGCGGGGCCTCGTGTCCCTTTTTTGGCGCGAGGTTGCCAAGTTCGGAACGGTGGGCGCACTGGCCTTCATTGTCGACAACGGACTTACCCTGTACCTGATGCACGGGCCAATGTCCGGCAGTGAGGTCAAGGCACGTTTCGTGGGCGCCGTCGTCGCCACCATGTTCTCCTGGGTCGCCAACCGGTACTGGACATTCCGACGCCGCCGCAGCGTTGACAACGTCGGCCGCGAACTCGGGTTGTTCCTCCTCATCAATGGTGTGGGCATCCTTATCTCCACCGGATTCACCTGGGTGGCGCGCTACCCGATGGGCATTGAAGACAAGAACATGCTCTTCCTGGCGGGCGTGCTGGGCATCGCCGTGGCCACGGTGCTGCGTTTCTTCGCCTACCGTTTCTGGGTGTTCAACGCCGAGCTGGACCAGGAACCCGGATTCGAGCAGGACCGCGCGCTCCTCGCGGAGCCCGTGGTCCAGCCCGGCAGTGCCGTCAATAACAGCGCCGTCAATAACGCGGTTAAGCCTCCAAGCGCTTCGTAACCCGTTCCGACGCCAGCACCCGTTCATCCGGTTCCACGCCGGCTGCCGTCAGCACGACGGCGCCTCCCGACGCCCAGGTGCGCACTGCCCCGGCCAGGACGAGCGGCAGGTCCGGCCCTGAGGCCAGAAGTACTTCCGCGGCCGCACCGGTGCTCTCCAGCAGGGCGCCGAGCGATCCGTAGGACACCGTGCCGGTAAGGTCCCGGGCCGCGGTCGGGCCGGCGACCTCGAGTGCCGGCTGTCCGGCGTCGGGCAGGGCGGCCTCCATATAGGTGTCCGCGTACGAGCGCACCTCGGCTGCATAGTCGACGACGCCGGCCGGCAGTTCCGCAGGAAACGCCAGGTCAAGCGCCCCAAGCGCCACCGCAACCACTGTCCCCGCGGCACCGCTGTCCGGTGAAGCCGTCACGGTGACGTCCCTGGAACGCGCTTCCTCCGGGGAACCGAGGAGCACCGTGCATCCGGTCTGCCAGGCGGCCAACACCCACACCAGCGTCTTCCAATGGACCGGGAGATCCAGCTGGACGCGCAGGCCCGGCTCGGCGTCGAGTTCATCGACCAGGAAATTGGAGGTCTTGGCCACCCAGTTGTCCAGCACCTTGCCGGAGAGTTCGATCCGCTCGCCGCCGTCGCCGTACCAGATCAGGGCGGGGGAGGTGGCTTGGTGGGTGCGCAGCCCCGACAACAAGGTGCTGGCTGCAGACATAGACATGGGAATGGGCCTCTTTCATTTGGTTCCTGCCGGTGAACGCTGCATGCGCCGGCGTCGTCATACGAGCGGATGGATGCGTAGAATTTTTCGATTCCGGCTGCCCGGGAACGCGTGTAGTGTGCGACGCGCCGGGTAGTGGAGCGGAATCCCGGGCGTGGCGTTCCCCGCATCCGACGATTGAACTCTATATGATGCCGGAACAGCTTGACGGAGTCGTATTACACGCGTGTAATTAGGTATCGGATTTGTTCCAGCCAAATGGACGGACCCGCGGGGCCCCGGTCCTGCCGGTGCAGCCACACAGCCGCCGCTGGAGCAGTAACACCGGGAGGACTCCATGGGGCAAGCAGAAGAAAAGCAGGACCGTACCGTCATAGCCGAGCAGGCTTCGGCCAGCTACGGCTCGAGGGGTGTTCCCGTCGACTGGTACGTGGATCCCGCGGATCCGGCTGCCGCCGAGCGGTACCGCCGGGAAACGGTCGGCACCCTCGAAGACCAGGCCACTGCTTTCCTTGCAGCGCATGAAGCGCTGGCCGATGTCCCGGAAGACCTCGTCCTTGACCCGCCCGTCTCGCTGTTCCCGAGTCCCGCCGAGTCCGAAAACCGGCCCGTCTGGATTGGCCTGCCGGGCCTGGGCCAGGATTACGCCGACGAAGGCGAACTGGGGTGGCAGGCGGACGCCCTCTGCGCCCAGACCGACCCCGAAGCATTCTTCCCGGAAAAGGGCGGCTCCACGCGGGACGCTAAAAAGGTCTGCGCCGCGTGCAACGTCCGGTCGCAGTGCCTGGAATATGCGCTGGCCAATGACGAGCGGTTCGGTATCTGGGGCGGCCTTTCCGAGCGCGAACGCCGCCGGCTTCGGAAGCAGGCAGTCTAATTCATTCGCACGTCCACGTCTGTGCCGTTGTTGTAGCCCATAACGGTGCCGCTTACCTGCCCGAGACCCTTTCAGCCCTGACATCACAGACCCGCCCTGCGGATTTTTACATCGGCGTCGACGCCGGTTCCACTGATGCCAGCGCCTCCCTGCTGCAGCTGGGGCTTCCGGTGGGGAGCCCCGTCATTGCCGGACCGGCGCGGGGCGGCTTCGGTGCCGCCGTGAAGGCGGGCCTGGCCGAACTCCCCGGGTCCGCCCGCACCCCGCACGGTGGCGGGGGCGGCGCTGATGCCGTGCAGGAATGGATCTGGCTGCTGCACGATGACTCGGCTCCGGACCCCGGAGCCCTTGAAGAACTGCTCCTGGCGGTGGAGCGTGCGCCGTCCGTGACGATCGCCGGCGCCAAGCAGGTGGAATGGGTCAATGACCGCCGCCTGGTGGACGTAGGCGTCAGCATCAACCGGTGGGCGGAACGGCTCACGCTGATCGACGCCGACGAACTGGACCAGGGCCAGTACGACTTCCGCAGCGACATCTTCGCGGTGAACTCCGCGGGTATGCTGGTCCGCCGCGATGTGTGGGATGCGCTCGGCGGATTCGACCCGGCGCTGCCCGGAAGCGGCGACGACATTGACCTCTGCTGGCGGAACCGGCTGGCCGGAAACCGTGTGGTGGTGGTGCCGTCCGCGCGGATGCGCCACGCGGGCAACCGTCCCGGTCCTGCAGCCTCGGCCCCCGCGGCCCGCAAGGCGGAAATCTACCTCCGGCTCAAGCACGCACCCCTGTGGCAGGTTCCCTTCCTGGCCGTAGGCGCGGTCCTGGGCGGCATCGGCCGCTTTTTCCTGGGGATGGTCGCCAAGGATCCCGGCTATGCAATCTCCTCGCTGATCACCAGCACCGCCGCCGTCCTGCGTCCGGTGGACCTGTACCGGTCCCGGCGGCAAGCCGCGGCAACGCGGAAGCGCCCGCGCAGCGCCGTCAATGCCCTCCGCAGCGGAAACCGGGAAGTGCGCGAGCACCGACGGTCCCTGACCGAGTACCGGGCTGCGGCCCCGGACGGCAGGGAAACGGGCAGCGAGGAATACGTCCCCAGCGGGGATACGAATAACGACTTTGCCGCCCTGGCGGGCCCGGGCCGGGCCTGGGTGGGGCTCGGCGCCCTGATGGCCGCACTGCTGCTGACCGGAATCTCGCTGGCCGGCCTGCATCGTCTCTTCGGTTCCCCGGCAGTTGCCGGCGGAGCACTCGTGCCGCTGGGCCAGGGCGTAGGAGACATGTGGGCCGCAGCCACCGGCTGGTGGGCGCAGGTGGGCTCCGGAGCCCCCGCCCACGGCGACCCGTTCAACTATGTCCTCTCCCTTTTGGCCGTGGCCGGGTTCGGTAACGGCAATGCCGCCGTGCTCATCCTGCTGCTGCTTGCGCTTCCGTTGGCCGGGCTGAGCGCCTGGTTTGCTGCCGGGGCGTTTACCGGGCACCGCGGGCTGCGGTTCTGGGCGGCTATCTTCTGGGCGGCGGTTCCGGCGTTCCAGGTAGCCCTTGGCAGCGGCCGGCTCGGTGCGTTGATTGTCCACATCCTGCTTCCCCTGGCGGTGCTGGCCATGGCCCGTGCCGTCGGTGCAGGGACTCCCCGGGCCGCCGACATACCGGCAGGAGCGCCGTCCTGGACGGCCGCGGCTGCCGCCGGGTTGCTGCTGGCGGCTGTCAGTGCTTCAGCGCCGCTGCTCTTCGTGCTGGCTGCCGTGGCAGTGCTGCTCCTGACCCTGGGTCTCCGGCGCCGCGCGCGGACCCTGTGGTGGTCGCTGCTGCCGGCTGCCGCGCTCCTCCTCCCGCAGGTCTTGTCGGCAGCTCCGAACCTCCGCGCGGTCCTGGCGGATCCCGGAGTACCGCTCGCTTTTGTCCGGGCAGAGGCCTGGCAGCAGCTGCTGGGTTATCCGCTGGCCTTCGAGGTGAACGGCACATTGGGGGGCCTGCTCCCGGGCGGTCCCTGGAACCTGGTTCTTGCCCTTGTGGTCGGTGGCCCGGTTGTGCTCCTGGCTGCGCTGGCCCTCTTCCGGCCCGCGTCCGCACCGCTCGCCCGGCTGAGCTGGCTGCTGGCCCTGGCGGCACTTGCGCTCAGTGCTGCTGCCTCCTACATCGGAACCGCTGCTGCCCCGGACGCCGTGGTAACAGCGTTCACCGGTCCGCTGGTCTCCGCATCCGTTGTGCTCCTGCTCTGCCCGGCCCTGGCCGCCGCCGGTGACATCCGTGTGCCTCGCCCGGGGGCTGCGCGCAACAGACGCCTCCTGGCCGCCGTGCTGGGAACGGTGCTGGCGGTAGGCCCTGCTGCCAGCCTGGGATTGTGGGTCATCCCGCAGTTCACGGGCAGTGGCTTCCCGGGTACCCAGGACCACGCCGCCGCTGACGCGGGTGTCCTGCCCGGCTTGACCACCGGCATCCAGGGTGCGGAGGACCGCACCCTGCCCGCTACCGCCGCCGATGCCGGCCGCGGTGACGCCCAGTCGCGGAGCCTGGTGCTCCATGTCGACGCTGACGGCAACGTCTCCGCCGCGCTGATGCGCGGGGGCGGAACAACCCTCGAACAGCACTCCACCATCTACGCCGCCCGCGATATCCAGGGCAGCATGGGCGGGGAACAGCTGTCTGACGGCGACCAGGCGACGGCGGACCTGCGCCAGGCGGTTGCTGTGATCACCGCCGGAACCGGTGTGGATCCGCGTGAGGACCTGGCCCGGCTCGGCGTCGCCTTCGTGGTGCTCCAGGAATCCGACACCGCTGCAGAACTGCTGGCCGGAAGGATGGATTCCGTTCCCGGGCTGTCCGCCGTGGGACAGACCGGTTCCGGATGGCTCTGGCGCGTGAGCGAGCCGTTGAGCTCGGCCGGTACGGAAACGCAGTCCGGGGCCGGGGCCAGGGTACGCATCCATAACGCGGATGGCAGTACGGCGGCCGAAGTTCCCTCCGGGAACGAAGGCGTTTCCACCTCCATCCCGGCCGGTGACGACGGACGCCTGCTGGTGCTGGCTGAGCGTGCCGATGCCGGTTGGCGGGCCACGCTGAACGGCCAGCCGCTGACTGCCGCGGAACAGGAATGGGCGCAGGCTTTCGAACTGCCGGCCGAGGGCGGGGAGCTGAACGTGGACTACGTCAGCGCCGCCTCACCGTGGCTCGAGGCACTGCAGGTCCTGATCATCGGGCTGACCCTGCTCCTGGCGCTCCCAACGCCGAGCGGCCGCACCATCCGCCTCCCCGGAAAACGTGAATCCTCCGCCGCGGAGGCTCCTGCTGCGGACCTGCATTCCGCTGCCGATCTTCCCTCCGGGGACCTACCAGACGGCGGTTCCGGTCCTGCGGGGCATCCGGAGACAGCAGAAACACCGGTGCCTTCCGGCGCCGGCCCGCACCGGGAAAACCGGGCCCCGGAAGGACGCCAGTAATGAGCAGTAAAAACATGGGCAGCGAGTCCGCACAGCCGGGCCAGCCGGCCGGGGAGCCCGCAGCCGCCGGTGACCCTCAAGTAAGCAGCCCCAAAACAACCGGCCGCAGGACGAACGGCGCCAAGACCGCCGGACGCTGGGCCGGGGGAGTCCTGCTCCTGGCATCAACCGGAGCGCTCATAGCCGGGACATCGCTCGTCGGCATCGGAACGTCGGACGGCGCTGTCGAGGTCCCGTATGCGGAGGTACCGGCCGGCCCGCTGACAGGCGTGTGCCCGGAGCCGCCGCGCCTGCTCGCCGGCAATGTTGCGGGCACCGACGCGGAATTCAGTGCTGAGTCCAAGGATGCCAAGTCCACGGTGACCTCCGTCGTGCTCGCGGCTGCGGGCACTCCGGTGCCCGCAGCCGAGCTGACAACGGTGAAGGACGGCTCGGTGCTGAAGAGCATGGGCGGCGGCACCGACCTCCCGCTTGCGGGCGTCCGGACCGCCGGCGTCGTCCGCAGCCAGCCGGTTTCCGCGGCGGCGCTTTTGAGCGCGGAGCCGGAAGGTGCCCAGCAGGTCACCGCCGGTGCCGCCCTGGCCTACACGGCCACCGACGGCGACCTTGCCGGGCTTACCGCCGCCAACTGCCAGGCTCCGGCCAACGACCTGTGGCTGGTCGGCGCCCGGACCACTGTCGGTGCCACCGCCGTGCTGCAGTTGACCAATCCCTCCCAGACCGCCGCCGACGTCGACCTGGAGCTTTATGGATCTGCCGGGCCGATTTCCGGACCCGGCACCAGGGGCATCGCCGTGGGTGCCGGCGAAACAAAGTCCGTAGTCCTTGCAGGGCTGGCCGCCAACCAGGAGACCCTGGCCGTACGGGTGCGGAGTTCGGGCGGCCCGGTGGGTGCGGTGATCGCGCAGAACCTGCTGCGCGGTCTCACGCCCGGGGGTGTTGAGCTGATCCAGCCCACGGCCGCGCCCGGACCGGCCCAGGTGGTCGGCGGCGTGCGGATCCAGGATCCCACCGCCACCCGCAACCTCGCGAAGGAAGACGGATACGCATCGGTGGGGCCTTCGCTCCAGATCGCCGTTCCGGGGGCGAATGACGCGGTAGTGAACGTCCGTGTCTTCGGCAGCCAGGGCGAAGTGGTCCTGGAAGGTGGTGGAAGCTACAACGCCGCTGCCGGCACAGTGACCCGGCTTCCGCTGGATACGCTGCCGGAGGGCACGTACACGCTGGATATTTCCTCCGACGTCGCCGTTGCCGCTACTGCCGTGTTCAGCCGGGGTTCCGATGCCAAGGTAGGCACCGACCTGGCAGTTGCTCCTGCCGTCGAACGGCTGGGCAGCGAAAATCTGGCCGTGCTGCCCGCAGGCGACGCGACCCTCTCCTTCACGGCGCCGGCGGGCGCTGCCGAAGTCCGCCTGGCGGCAGTGACCGCGGAAGGTGCCCTCCTGGCCGAGAAAACGGTCCAGCTGTCAGCTGCTTCCACTGTGTCCGTGCAGCCGGGTGATCTGGGCGAGTCCGCAGCAGCGGTCCTGATCAGTGCTTCCGGCGCACCGGTCTACGGAGCGCAGGTAGTGACCAGCGGTGATACCGGGATCAGTGTGCTGGCCTTGCCGCGGGGAAACGTCGGCGGCAGCCGGGTACAGGTCGGCGTGGGTTACTAGCCTTTAGCTAGAGGGGCCGGAAACGGCCATACGCTGGATCAACGTTCTCGGGGTCCATTCCCATCAGCACCGCCAGCTGCTCAACGATGACGTCATGCACCAGCTCGCTGGCCGGCACCAGTCCACGGGCTGCTGTTTCGACTGCATGCCGGTAGATGGTGATGACAGGAGGCCGGTTCGGCGCGGGCGCCGTACCGGCGCCCAGCGGGATGGGCCCGCCGGAGCGTGCCAGCTCCTCGAGGCCGGGCGGGATTTCCTCCACGACGAACTGGTAGGCCTGTATCTTTTCGCCCCACAACCGTTCCAGCCGCTGTGCGGATTCAAGTACCCACTCGTCAAAGCGTTCGGCCCGCGTGCGGGCGCCGGCCAGGTGCGGGGGAATCACGTCTCCCCGCAGGCCCCGCCCGTGGCGGTTACGCCGCCGCTGCCGGAAGGACCGGGCAGGAGCGCCGGGGGAGGAAGCGGCCGCAGCACTCGACTCATCATCAAGGCGCACCCGGAACGAAGATCCCGTGAACATGTAAGAACTCTAACCGTTGTCCCCCGGCCCGTGGACCCCTTTCCTGCAACGCTGCGTTCCTCGGAGGTGCGCGCGCCCTCGCTGCGCACCCGCGCCCGGGCCCGCGGGCGCTGGTCCGGCGCGCCTGTGCGTCCGCCGCCCGGGGAACAGGTAAAGTGATCCTCCGTGGAATCCTTACGTCAGTGCTCCCGTTCAGCCTGCCGCCAGCCGGCGGTAGCCACGCTGACCTATGTTTATGCGGATTCCACCGCAGTGCTGGGTCCGTTGGCCACCTACGCCGAGCCGCATTGTTACGATTTGTGCGCCGGCCACTCCGCCCGGCTGACCGCACCCCTGGGATGGGAACTGGTCCGCTTGAACCTGGACGGCCAGCCCCGGACCCCGAGCCCCGATGAGCTCTCCGCCCTTGTGGATGCCGTCCGGGAACAGGCTGAGGAAGCTCCGGAAGCGGATGCCGAGCCCAGGACCGGCGGCAAGCATGCACTGGAAGCACCTGCCGAGACCCCGGGAACCCGCAGGGCGCACCTGCGGGTGCTGCGCGAACAAAACTAAGCACCTCCTTGCCGCTCTCCGCCACGCGCTACGCTTGGCTGTGATGCGCCGCCAACCGCGGCACCTGATTTCAAGGAAGTGCTGTACCAATGGCCAGACTGACAGCCGGACTTCTCTCCGTCCTGCGTTGCCCCACCACCGGATCCCCGCTTGTCCAGGACGGTGACGAACTTATCTCCACCGTTCCCGGCCCGGCAGGCACGGCAGTCCGGTACCGCTTGGAGGAGGGAATTCCCGTCCTGTTGAAGGCCGCCGCCCCCAGGCAGGAGGGCTAGCCGCCCGGTCCCGCCTCAACCCTGAGGATTCCAGCGTGAGCATTGAGTTCAAAGTAGCCGACCTTTCCCTCGCCGAAGCCGGACGCCACCAGATCCGCCTGGCCGAACACGAAATGCCCGGCCTGATGGCCCTGCGCCGTGAGTACGGCCCCAGCCAGCCGCTGGCGGGTGCCCGCATTGCCGGATCCCTGCACATGACCGTGCAGACGGCTGTGCTCATTGAGACGCTGACGGCGTTGGGAGCCGAAGTCCGTTGGGCGTCCTGCAACATTTTCTCCACCCAGGATGAAGCCGCTGCGGCCGTGGTGGTGGGCAACGGAACCATGGACGAACCTGCCGGAGTTCCCGTCTTCGCCTGGAAGAATGAGTCACTCGAGGACTACTGGTGGACGGCCGAGCAGATCCTGACCTGGCCCCAGGGCTCCGGGGGACCGAACATGATCCTGGACGACGGCGGCGACGCCACCCTGCTGCTGCATAAAGGTGTGGAATATGAGGCCGCCGGGTTCGTCCCGGAAAACCCGCAGGACGGGGATGAGGACTACTCGTTCGAATTCACCGTTATCCTGGACCGGCTGCGCCGCAGCCTGGCACACACCCCGGGGAAATGGACCGCAATCGCCGGGGGCATCCGCGGCGTCACCGAGGAAACCACCACCGGCGTCCTGCGCCTGTACCAGCTGGCGGCGGAAGGCAGGCTGCTCTTCCCGGCCATTAATGTCAACGACTCCGTCACCAAGTCCAAGTTCGACAACAAGTACGGCATCCGGCACTCCCTGCCGGACGGCCTTAACCGTGCCACCGACACCCTCATCGGCGGCAAAGTAGCCGTTGTCTGCGGCTACGGCGACGTCGGAAAGGGAGCCGCGGAGGCGCTGCGCGGGCAGGGGGCACGTGTCATCGTGACGGAAATCGATCCCATCTGCGCGTTGCAGGCCGCCATGGACGGCTACCAGGTGGCCAGGCTGGAATCCGTGCTGGCGCAGGGCGACATCTTCATTACCACCACCGGCAACAAGGACATCATCATGGCCCGGCATATGGCCGCGATGAAGCACCAGGCCATCGTCGGAAATGTCGGCCACTTCGATAATGAAATCGACATGGCCGGGCTGGCCCGGATCCCGGGCATCCGCAAGGTCGAGATCAAGCCGCAGGTCCACGAATGGGTCTTCGACGAAGGCACCGGCACGCAGCGCAGCATCATCGTGCTGTCCGAGGGCCGCCTGCTGAACCTGGGCAACGCCACCGGCCATCCGTCCTTCGTGATGAGTAACTCCTTCGCGAACCAGACCATTGCCCAGATTGAACTCTTTACCCGGCACGGGCAGGCCGACGCCGACGGCAACCCGGTCTACGGCCGCCAGGTCTATGTGCTGCCGAAGGTGCTTGACGAGAAGGTGGCCCGCCTGCATCTGGGGGCACTCGGCGTCGAGCTGACGGAACTGACCAAGAGCCAGGCGGATTACCTTGGAGTCGACGTCGCCGGACCCTACAAATCCGACCAGTACCGCTACTGAGGGCCGGACTCCCGGCGCCGGGCCCCGGAGTGCCGCTGATCACCGCCTCGCGAATGGGCGGGGTGGCGCGCGCCTCCACCCGGAGTCTCCCGGTAGGGTCGAAGTTAAGACCAGCGGAGTACAGTTTTTGGAAGTGAAAGAGGAAGCAGTGGCCAGCCACGACGAAACCCCCACGCATCGATCGACGGCGGGAGGGGAGCCCTCAGACGGAGCTCCGGTGCAGTCGCCCGGTGAAGCAGAGTCCGGTGCCGGTTCCTCCGCAGTGACCTCCCCGGGACTGTCCGGGGCCGGTGAACATGCCGATTGGGATGCGGAGTTCGACAGCCTCACCGGAACCGAGCGGGCAGAAGCGGAAGCAGCCAGGGAAGCGGAGGCTGCTGAGCCTGAAGCAGCTGCTGAGCCTGAGCCGGACATCGTTCCGGCTGACAACGCGCCGGCTGACCGCGCCGCGACGGACACTTCCGCTGATTCTGAGTTCCACGCTGCTGAATCCCACGCTGCCGAGCCTGACACCGCTGAATCAGACGCTGTTGAATCAGACACCGTTGAACCTGACGCTGTTGAACCTGACACCGTTGAGGCCCACGCTGTTGAGGCCGACGTCCTGGCCGCAGAGCAGGCCGAGTCCGGCAGCCCCGGCACTGCGGTTGCCGGCGGAACGGTTCCGGGCGGACATCCGAAGGTCGCCCAGCGCAGCCAGCTGCCGATGCGCCGTGCCAGCACCCTGCCCGATTTGAGCGGCTATGCCCCCGACGGCGCGGACAGCGATGCACTCACCGACGCAGCGGACCTCCCGGCGGAAGGGACCGAGGAGGAACGGCCGCAGGCTGTGCCTTCCGGGTCCCACGAAGCGGGCCAGCACGCGTCCGGCAGGTCCGGTTCCCATGAAGCTGCGCCCGCCCCGGCGGATGAAGGAGTGTTCGCGGCGTCGAAAGAGGCCAACGACGACGGCGCCGGCGACGACGGTGACGACGCCGGTGTAGCCCAGGGCCGGGCAGCCCAGGGCAGTGCCGTTGACGGCGCGGCTGGGGCCTACGCCGCCGGAACCGTCGGCACCGTCGGCACCGCCGGCATAAGCACCGCTGCCGGAACCAACGACGCGGCTGCAACTGACGACGCGGCCGATGCACCCGCGGCTGCAACTGACGACGTGGACCCTTCACTCTCAGCCGCCGAAGTGCAGCGGCGGGCGCAGGAACGCGAAAAGGCCGCGGCCGGAAAACCCGTCCTCGCCCGTGTCCTGCAGGTGATGATTGCCGTGTTCTTCCCGGTCATGGTGCTGGCAGCAGCCATCCGTGCCGTTGCGACGCCGTTGTTCCTCTGGGTGGAGTACCACCGTCCCGGCTTCCCGGCAGACAGCTTCGGCTTCTCCACCGACGACCGCATGACCTACGGATCCTATGCCGTGGACTACCTGCTGAACTGGAGCGGTTCCCGGTACCTGGGGGACCTGGTCGGGGACGGCGGGGAGCCGCTGTACCTGGACACCGAGGTCAGCCATATGGCCGACGTCAAGACGGTGCTGACGGTTGCCTTCGTGGCCGCGACTGTGATGGCGGTCCTGAGCCTTTTGGCCGCACTGTATCTGTGGCGGCGCAGCCCGGGCGGCATCCGCCGGTCGCTCTTCTCCGGCGCAGTGCTCACACTGGTGTTGGTGGCCGTGATGGTGGTCCTGGCTGTCATGGGCTGGGAGATGTTCTTTACCCAGGTGCATTCGATTTTCTTCGCCAACGGCAATTGGACGTTCCGGATGGATGACACGCTGATCCGGCTCTTCCCGGCCCAGTTTTGGATGGACGCCGGGATAGCCATTGCTGCGCTGGTGCTGCTCACCTGCACCGTGGTGCTTGTCTGCTGCTGGCCCACCCGGGCGCGCCGGGAACGTGTGCAGCAGGAACGTGCTGATGCACGCCGCCGCTACGACGAATCGCTCGATGCCCTTTAGGCAGCCCACCCCTGGGGCCAGGGCCAGGCAGTAAAAAATCCCCCGCACCGGAACAGGTGCGGGGGATTTTTTACTGCCTGATGCCTACTTGGCGTAGAGCTTCTCGACCTCGTCGGAGTAGTCCGCAATGACAGCGTTGCGGCGCAGTTTCAAGGTGGCCGTGAGATGTCCCGATTCCAGGGTGAAGTCCTTGGCCAGCACGGAGAATTTGCGGATCTGCTCGGCGCGGGAAACCGTGGCGTTGGCGGCGTCGATGGATTCCTGCAGAAGCTGCTGCACCCGGGGATCGTCGGCGGGGACTCCATCCGGTGCCCCGTTTTCCCGGCTCCAGGCGGCAAGGGCTTCGTCGTCGAGGGTGATCAGCGCCGAAACGAACGGGCGTCCTTCACCCACCACGATGGCCTGGGACACCAGGCGGTTTTCCCGGATCTTTTCCTCCAGTGGGCCGGGGGCAACATTCTTGCCGCCCGCGGTGACCAGCAGGTCCTTCTTACGGCCGGTGATGCGCAGGAAACCGTCGTCATCGAGGACGCCCACATCGCCGGTCTTGAACCAGTCCCCTTCAAAGGCTTCGGCTGTGGCTTCCGGATTGCGGTGGTAGCCCTTGAACACGACGGCGCCGCGCACCAGCACCTCGCCGTCGTCGGCAATCCGGACCGTGGTGCCCGGCATCGGCAGACCGACGGAACCAACGCGTGTGCGCGACACCTGGTTCACGGTTGCCGGCGCGGTGGTCTCCGTCAGGCCGTAACCCTCCAGGACGGTGACGCCGCAGCCGCGGAAAAAGTGGGCCAGCATCGGGCTCAGCGCGCTGGCGCCCGAGATGGCGAAGGCAGCGTTGCCCCCAAGGACAGCGCGAACCTTTGGGTAGAAGAGCCGCTCGAACAGCTTGTGCTTTACGGTCAGTGCCGCCGAGGGGCCGCGTCCGCCGCGGGCAGCGGAATCCTGCGCCTCCGAGTACGCGACGGCGACGGCCGCAGCGGCGGTAAAGGCCTTGCCCTTGCCGGCCTGCTCGGCGGATGCCTGGGCGCCGCTGTAGATCTTCTCGAAGATCCGCGGTACGGCCAGGAGGAAGGTGGGGGAGAAGGACTTCAGGTCCGACATCAGGTCCGAGGCGCTGCGGGAGTGGCCCACCTTCACACCGGCGTGCAGGCAGCCCACCTGGACTGCACGGGCCAGCACATGCGCCAGCGGCAGGAACATCAGGGTGGTGGGGTTCGGAACCTTCAGCATTTCCGGCAGGACTTCGAGGACGTTGACGCCGAAGAGGGCGAAGTTGCCGTGCGTGATCTCGCAGCCCTTGGGCCGGCCCGTGGTACCCGAGGTGTAGACCATGGATGCGGTGTCGGCGAGGGTGGCGGTGCTGCGGGCTGCCTCCAGCGTGTCGTCGCTGACACTGCTTCCGGCGGCGGTGAGGGCAGTGAACGTGTCGGCGCCGTCGCCGTTGTTCATCAGCCAGATGGAAAATTCCCCTTCAAGGGCGGAAGCGGCGGCCAGCACGACGGCGGCCTTGCGCTCGTCCTCCACGAACACGTGCCGGGCACCGGAATCCTTGAGGATCCATTCGACCTGGGACGGGGAGGAGGTTTCATAAATCGGGATGGTGACGGCACCGGCGAACCAGTTGGCCATATCCGCCACGGTCCACTCATAGGAGGTCCTCGACATCACGGCGACGCTGTCGCCGGGGCGGACGCCGGAGCCGATCAGGCCCTTGGCCAGCCGGGTGACCTCCGCGAGGAACTGAGCGGCGGTGACGTCTTCCCAGCTGCTGCCGTTCTTGACTGCGTACAGGACGCGGCCGGGATCTTTTTGATGCATCTGGAGCAGGAGATCCGTAACATTCGAATCTTCGGGAAGGCTAACCAGGAGGTCAGTGGCGGACTCGCGCACTTATGACCCTCTCTTTCTGTGCCTAAGCACATGGGTAATGAGACTAAATCCAGCTGGGCATCCACATACGCAGCCGCCAGCCAGAATACGGGATGGTTTCCGCCGTCCAGACCGGCAGGAAATATGCCGAGAGTGCCAGGACCCCTGCGGCAAAGCAGCAAATCACCAGCAGCCCTATCCGCCGACGCCGCGCACTGTCGGTGCGGCGGCCCCGTATCAGGCCAAGCACATACACCAGGGCGAGCACTAGGAACGGTTCAAAGGACACCGCGTAGAAGAAGAAAGTGGTCCGTTCAGGATAGGCGAACCACGGCAGGTAGCCAGCCGCCACTCCGGCCAGCAATGCACCGGCCCGCCAATCCCGCCGGCCCGCCCAATAGAACAGCACCACCAGCAGGGCCAGGGCTGCACCCCACCAGACCAGGGGATTGCCCACGGAAGTGACGGCCGTGGAGCAGGTGTCCACGGCGCACCCGGACTCGCCCCCCGCAGCGGACTCGTAGTAGAACGAGGTGGGCCGGCCCATAAACAGCCAGGTCCAGGCGGACGATGAGTAGCTGTGCTCGGAACTGAGCCCGTTGTGGAAGGCGTAGGCGCTGCGGTGGTATTCAGCCAGGGACCGCAGCGGGGCGGGCAGCCAGCTCCACCCGCTTTCCGGGTTCTGCTCGGCCCATTGCCGGTTGTATCCGTCCTCCGACCGCAGCCACCCGGTCCAGCTGGCCAGGTAGGTAATCAGAGCGGTGGGAATGAGGGTCAGGAAGGCCGGCACCCCGTCCCGGAGCAGGGCTGACTCCCACTGCAGGACGCCGGCAACCCGCCTGGCGCTGACGTCCCAGAGCACGGTCATCACTCCAAAGACGGCCACGAACGCAAGAGCGGACCATTTGGTGCCAACCGCCAGGCCGAGGCAGACGCCCGCGGCAATCCGCCAGGGGCGCCAGAGCAGCCACGGCCCATACAGCAGCCATGGCGCGTCCAGCCGCGGTCCGCCCGGGGGCCGGGCGGAGTCCGGCCCGGCCCGGCCCGCCCGTCCGGCGAGTGCGCGGGCCAGCCGCAGCCGGCCGTCGCGGCGGTCCAGAAGCAGGGCGCCGAACGCTGCCACGATCCAGAAGGTCAGGAAGACGTCGAGCAGGGAGGTGCGGGAGTGGACCAGATGATGTCCGTCCACGGCGAGGAACAACCCGGCCAACGCGCCCAGGAGGGCCGAGGAGAACAACCGGCTGGCGATGAGAGCCAGAAGCAGGACCGTGAGGGTGCCCGTCAGGGCTGCACCGAAGCGCCAGCCGAAAGAGTTGTCCGAGCCAAAGAGTGCCATGCCAAGGGCGATCATCCATTTGCCCACCGGCGGATGCACGACGTATTCGGGCTCATCCAGCAGGATCTCCGGCCGTCCCGCGGCAAAGGATTCATTGGCGTCTTCGGGCCAGGCTCGTTCATAGCCGGACTGCAGCAGCGAGTAGGCGTCCTTGACGTAATAGGTCTCGTCAAAAACCAGCTCGCCCGGTTCACCCAGGCGGGTGAACCGCAGCACACCGCCCAGCACGGCCATCACCAGCGGCAGGATCCAGCCTGCCGGTCCCAGCGGCACCAGGGCACTTCCCAGCAGCCGGTTCCGCAGGGCTTCGTAGGTGAAGGCATGCTGCGGGGACTCAACCCGGGCCTGCGCCCCGCGGCGGGTCGTCGAGGTACCGGAGAGACTCACGCGCCCCACTCTATAGCCTGTCGCGTAGGGTTAGAGGGTGGACTCGAGCAAGGAAACCGGCAGTATGACAAGCAGCATGACAGGCAGCACCGCAGGCAGCACATCAGGCACCGCAAAGGACGGCGGCGCAGGTCCCGGACAGATTGTCCTGGCGGCAACACCCATCGGCAACATGGGGGATGCCACCAACCGGCTGATCGGCCTGCTGGAAAGTGCCGATATCATCGCCGCTGAGGACACCCGGCGGCTGCACCGGCTGGTGACTGCCCTGGGCATTACCACCCGTGGCAGGATCATCAGCTACCACGAACACAACGAGGCAACACGTACCGCAGATCTGCTGGAAATGGTCCGCGGAGGCTCCACCCTCCTCATGGTGACCGACGCCGGGATGCCCGCAGTATCGGATCCCGGTTTCCGCCTGGTGGAGGCTGCGGCGGCCGAAGGCCTCACTGTCACTGCCGCGCCCGGGCCGTCCGCAGTACTGACCGCCCTCGCGCTTTCCGGCCTGCCCACCGACCGGTTCTGCTTCGAAGGTTTCCTGCCGCGGAAACCGGGCGAACGCAGCGGCCGGCTGGCGAAGCTGGCGGGTGAACAACGGACCATGGTGTTCTTCGAAGCCCCGCACCGCCTCGAACCGATGCTGCGCGCCCTGGATGCGGCGTTCGGGGGTGACCGGCGTGCCGCCGTCGCCCGCGAGCTGACCAAGCTGCACGAACAGGTGCTGCGCGGACCCCTGCGGGAGCTGCTGGAATGGGCCGAGGCAGGGGATGTCCGCGGCGAAATTGCGGTGGTGGTGGAAGGCGCCCCGGACGCTGCACCTGAACAGGCAGCGGACCATGTGGGTGCCGTGAATTCCCTGGTGGAGCAGGGCATCCGGTTGAAGGATGCCGTCGCAGCAGTGGCCGAGGACGCACGGATCAGCAAACGCGAACTCTATTCCGCGGTGCTGGAAGCGCGCAGCTGACCCGGCGGCGGCCGTGACGGCCGCATTTACAGACATCACCCCGGAAGCCTACGGTGAAGGAAACAGCGGGCAGGCTGCCCGTGATGGATCCGATGAACTTTGGAGGCATTCCCCATGGGTATTCCCGCAGACCGTGAAGCCGAACTGCTGGCACAGGTCCCCACCGGCCTGTTGATTGACGGGCAGTGGCGGGACGCGTCGGGCGGCCGTACGTTCGACGTCGAAGATCCCGCCACCGGCAAGGTGCTGCTCAGCATTGCCGATGCGTCCACCGAAGACGGTGCGCTCGCCATGGACGCCGCCGCTGCCGCGCAGGACGACTGGGCCCGGACCGCCCCCCGGGAGCGGGGCGAAATCCTGCGCCGTGCCTTCGAGCTGGTCACGGAACGCACTGAGGACTTCGCCCTCCTGATGACGCTGGAAATGGGCAAGCCGCTGGCCGAATCCCGCGGAGAGGTGGCCTACGGCGCCGAGTTCCTGCGCTGGTTCTCCGAGGAAGCCGTCCGGATCTCCGGCCGCTACAGCACCTCCCCGGATGGGAAGTCCCGCCTGCTGGTGAACAAGAAGCCCGTAGGGCCCTGCCTGCTGATCACCCCGTGGAATTTCCCGCTGGCCATGGCCACCCGCAAGATCGCCCCCGCCGTGGCGGCCGGCTGCACCATGGTGCTCAAACCTGCCAAGCTCACCCCCCTGACCTCCCAGCTTTTCGCCGCGGTAATGCTCGAAGCAGGGCTGCCGGCCGGTGTACTGAACGTGGTCCCCACCACCTCGGCTGGCGACGTCACCGGACCCATACTCAAGGATTCCCGCCTGCGGAAGGTCTCCTTCACCGGGTCCACCCCGGTGGGCCAGGGCCTGATCCGCGATGCGGCCGAAAACGTCCTGCGTACGTCGATGGAACTGGGCGGCAACGCACCGTTCCTCGTGTTCGAAGACGCAGACCTGGACAAGGCCGTGGACGGTGCCGTGACCGCGAAGCTGCGGAACATGGGCGAGGCCTGCACCGCAGCCAACCGTTTCATCGTCCAGGACACGGTGGCGGAAGAGTTCGCGGAAAAGTTCGCGGCGCGGGTGGGTGCCATGACTACCGGCCGTGGAACTGAGGAAGACACCAAAATCGGGCCGCTGATTGACGGTAAGTCACGGGAGAAGGTGCACGCCCTGGTCAGCGAAGCGGTCGACGGCGGCGCCGTGGCCCTGGTGGGCGGGTCACCGGTGGACGGTCCGGGGTACTTCTACCGGCCCACGGTCCTGAAGAACGTGGCCCCGGAGGCCCGGATCCTGAAGGAGGAAATCTTCGGGCCGGTGGCCCCGATCGTCACCTTCTCCACCGAAGACGAAGCAGTGGCACTGGCCAACAACACCGAATACGGTCTGGTTTCCTACGTCTTCACCCGCGACCTGAACCGCGGGCTGCGGATCGGCGAAAAGCTGGAGTCCGGCATGCTCGGACTCAACGCCGGAGTGGTCTCCAACGCGGCAGCCCCTTTCGGCGGCGTGAAGCAATCCGGCCTGGGCCGTGAAGGCGGCGCCGAAGGCATCGAGGAATACCTGTACACCCAGTACATCGGCATCGCCGACCCCTACGCCGGATAGCTCCTGCGCCCACCGGGCCGCGCGGTCACTCGCGCCGGAAGCGCAGGGCGAGCGACGGCGGGAGGAACCGGGCGTGGAGCCGGGCCGGCAGGCCCGCACCCCGGTCCAGTTCCTCCCGCACGGTCTGCAGGTCCGCCCAGGTGGGAGCGGGTGCCCGTCCGTCGCGGCCGGCACCTGCATAGGCTTCTTCCTCGAACGAGCGGCGGATCCGGGTCAGCGCTTCCTCGGCCCGCGGGGAGAGGCCGGCTTCTCCGGCCAGCCGGAGGGCATATGTCCGGGGTGTGTCGGACCTCCTGCCGGGATATCCGTAGTCGGTTCCCAGATCCGCGAGTTCATCCCAGACCGGCCCCGTGCGGGGACCGTCCGGCCCGGCGGCTGCGTGCCGCTGCCGGACCGTGCGGCGGCGCCGCCGCATCGCCCAGGGAGTCAGGACGGCACCGGCGGCAGCCAGCACTCCCAGCAGCGCGCCCAACCAGGCGGTCCCGCCGGCGGTGCCCGGTTCCAGCACGGTTTCGGGTGCCAGCGGCCCCTCCTGCGGGGCGGCCGGTGCGGACGGAAGCGCGTCAAGGGCCCGGGGATCGTCGTCGTCGTGGATAGTGGCATCGGAAGGCGTGCGCTGCTGCAGGGCATACGCCGGGACCGATCCCCGGGACGGTGTGGGCTCAAAACGGACCCAGCCGGCACCCTCGAAGTACAGCTCGGGCCAGGCGTGCGCGTCAGTTGAATCAACCTCGAATTCGCGCAGCGCTTCCCCGTTGGGTCCGGTCCCGACCGGAGTTTGCCCGGTGCTGCGCCCCGGGGCATATCCCAGTGCCATCCTGCTCGGAATGCCTTCGTTCCTCGCCATAACGGTCATGGCGGCAGCGAAATGGATGCAGTAGCCGGCCTTGTGCTCCAGGAATTCGGACAGGACCCCCATGCCGTTCCCGTCGTAACCGCCGTCCACTGGAGCCTCCAGCGAATAGGAGAACTCCGGACCGCGCAGGTACCCCTGGATCGCCATGGCCTTGGCGTAAGGGGTGGAAGCATCCCCGACCGCGTCGTCGGAGGCTTCCCGGATGTTCGCGGGAAGATCCTCTGGCAGGTCCGTGAACACGGAATCGACGCTTCCACGGTCGGCCTCCGGAAGTGCCGCCAACTGCTCGGGGGTCAACTCCGCGGAAACACTCAGGACCTGGTAGTCCTGCATGGCCGCACCGTCTGATTCGTCGTCGAGCACGGTCATCGTCTTGGGGTCCCAGGACCAGTTCCCTTCGGCGCCGGTGAACCCCAGCGGGAAGTAGGGGGCCAGCAGCCAGGGACTTGAATACGTCTCGGAGCTGATCCTTGTCACCACCGGAGCGCCCCGGGACCCGGGAGCCTGCCCGGTACCCTGCGCAATCTGGGGCACGCCCTCCCGGCGCTCGTCCGCACGAACGTCAGGAGCCCACCGGTCACCGGAAAAATCCTCCAACGTGGTGGAGCGCAGGTACACCGGCTCGTCTGAGGAGGTGGCATAAGTGATCCGCCCCGCGGATTGGGGCTGGCGAAGGTCGTTACCCAGCGTGACAACCGGGTTCAAGCCGGTGCTGCCGGACCAGAAGTTGAATCTGGTGCCTTCCGGGAACGCGCCGCCGGTGAATCCCGGCAGGACCGCCGGCAGCACCAGGGCCAATGCGAGGGCCGACGCCGAAACTGCGGTTCCCCTGGCCAGCCAGGTCCGCGGAACACGGGTTCCGGCGCGGTGCTGCTCCCGCCGGGCCCCGGCAGCAAGCAGCAGCAGGTATCCGGCGGCTGCGAGGAGGAAGTACCAGGTTCCCAGGCTCTCGGGTTTCAACACCGCGGGGATCATCAGGACCGCGAAAAGGCCCAGGCCGGCTGTGGCCGGCATCCGCAGCGTTGCCGCCAGGGTATCCGTCAGGACCGCCACCAGGCCGATTCCCGCGCAGCACAGGAACAGGATGCCCGGCAGCGGCTGCACGGGGGTGACCTCTGTGATCACCACGGTGCGCGCCTCCGCCAGCAGCGCATCGGCCCGGGCGAGGGTACCCGGCCCGGGCAGGAACCCCAGGAACGACTCCTGGGCAGCGAACAGCCAGGTGAGCGTACAGGCCAGGACAGCCATGCCGGCCACCGGAACGAACGGCTGGGGTACCCTCAGCCGCCGGGCGCCTGCAGTGGCCGCCAGCGGAAGCAGCACCGTCAGCAGCAGCGGCACCAGCCAGGACCATCCGGCGATCACCCCATGCACGCTGAGCGAACACAGCATCACAGCCGCGGCGGCAGCCGCCCCGACCCCCAGATTGGCAGCACCGCGGCCATCCTGGGGCGGGGAGGCCTGATCAGGAAGCCGGCCCTCCTGCGGAGCTGCCCCAGGCCGCGTCAGCACAGCGCTCATACGAGTTCCCCGGCTGCGTGCAGGCCAGGCCGGTCCTGGTCAAGGAGGGACCACGCTGCCGGCACCGAAGTTGCCGGCGTTACCGCCGCGGCAATCCAGCCTGCCTCCCGCAGGATTTTTAAGACAGGACGCAGCCCTGCCGGCCGTTCGGTGACCAGCAGTACCAGCGGTTGGCGGGCGTAGCGGGATGCCGGTGCCAGAGTGGCGGCTTCCGCTGTGCTGATCCGCCCCGCGATAACCAGCAGGGGTCCGGGTGCGTGGCCCGAACCGTCCAGGGCCAAAAACGGCGCAGGGTCGGTGCCCGGGGGTTGGGCTGCCGGCGAAGGCGGTGGCTCCAGTCCCAGGGCGGCCAGCCCCTCGGCAAGGTTCTGCACCCCGTCCGTACCGCGGAATCCGGCGGCTCCGCCGTCCAGCGCGGACGGAGAACGGGCCAGCCCGGGACGGGAAAGCTCATCGGTAAAGCGCACGCTGTAACCGGATTCGGTGAAGAAGACGGCACAGGAGATGACGGCGGAAACCGCCCACTCGAACGTTTCCGAAGTCACCAGTTCCCCGGTATCGGACGGCGGTACGGATCCGTCAGCATAGGAGAGGAACCGCTGGTCAAGCAGGATGGATGCGGTGGGAGCGGTGACCGGTTCCTCCTGCCGGACCATCAGCTCGCCGTGCCGGGCCGTTGCAGCCCAGTGCACCCGGCGCATGGGGTCCCCGTGCCGGTACTCCCGGGTCGAGACGTCATCTTCGCTTGCCGTTCCGCGGCGCCTGCTCGGCGTGGTGCCGTCAGTCCCCGGAGCCCCGAACAACGACGACGCCGGGAGTTCAAGCGGTGCCGGGGCCACCGCCAGCTGGTCCGTTCCGCCCAAGGTATGCACGGTCCTGGCCAGGCCCAGGGGATCGGTAAAGTCCGCGGTTACCGGGCCGATGTCGTAGAGTCCGCGGCGGCTGGACCTCAGCCGGTATTCATAGGTGCTGAGTCCATCCCCTACAGCGTAGCCAGACGGAAACCGGAACACCGGGCTGGGTCCGAAGCGGAACGGCAGTCCCTCCCGCATGACTGCAGCCGACGCCGAGGCGCCGCGGCTCCGCACGCGCAGTGCGACGGTAGCCGCCGTGCCTGTCTCCACCAACGGCGGAGTGAAGGTCCGTTCGACGTCGAAGCCGGGCTTGACCAGCCGCAGCAGGGCGGCGGCCAGGAGCGGAAGCCCGATAAGCAGGATGGACAGCGCCAACAGGTCCCTGCGCCCCAGCGCCGCAGCTCCGAGGAACGCTGCGGCCCCGGCGGCCAGCAGGCCCCAGCCCCGCGGGGTGAAAAACCTCGTGACGGAGGCGGGTTCCATGGTGGCCTTTCGCTCGAAGGTGCGGCAGGAACTGTCGGGTGCAGCTAGCGGTGCAGACGCTCCGGCGCAGCGGCCGTGCGGGGCACCGGGACGGACGCAATGATGGAAGCTATAACGCCGGCTGCGCTTTCACCGGCTCCGGCAGCCCTGCGCTGCAGCAGGAGCCGGTGGCCGAGGACAGGATCGGCGAGCCCCGCGACGTCGTCGGGCAGGACAAAATCGCGGCCCTCCAGTGCCGCATAAGCCTTGGCCGCACGCAGGAGCTGCAGGAGTGCGCGGGGACTGGCACCGAGCCGCAGATCGGGATGTTCGCGGGTGGCCCGGCCCAGCGCAACGGTGTAGTCCTTGACGGCGTCCGACACGTAGACGTTCCGGACCCGGGCGATCATGGCCGAGGCTTCACCTACCCCGACCACAGGGGTGATGCTCTCCAACGGTGAGCCGGCCTGATGGTTTTCCAGCATCTCGGCTTCGGACCGGGCATCCGGGTAACCCAGGGACAGCCGGGCCATGAACCGGTCCCGCTGGGCTTCGGGCAGAGGATAGGTCCCCTCCATCTCGATCGGGTTCTGCGTTGCCACGACCATGAAGGGTGCGGACAACCGGTGCGTGCCGCCGTCGACGGTGACCTGGTGCTCTTCCATGCACTCCAGCAGGGCGGACTGCGTCTTGGCCGAGGCCCGGTTGATTTCGTCCGCGATCACCACGTTCGCGAAGACCGGGCCCTGTCGGAACTCGAACAGGTGGCTGTCCTGGTTGTAAATGGAGACCCCGGTGACGTCGGACGGAAGCAGATCCGGAGTGAACTGGATGCGGCTGACGGTGCAGTCAATGGTGCGGGCCAGGGTCTTCGCAAGCATCGTTTTGCCGACACCGGGAACGTCTTCAAGCAACACGTGCCCCTCGGCCAGCAGGACCGTGAGTACCAGCCGCGCGGCCTCCTCCTTGCCGTCGATCACCGTGTTGACGGCGGCAAGGATTCCCTCGGCGGCCGTCTGGAAGGATCCCGCGTCGACCGTGGGAGAAGCGGAGGAGGACGCGGAAGAGGAATGGAGGACTGTGGCCGCACGGGGAGAGGGGAAGCCGTTCAGGGACGCTGCTGAGGCAGAGGGGATCGGAGCGTCCATGGACACCTTCCATATTCGGCGGTTGCAGCTGCAGCATCACCAGCCGCACCGGTACGGCGGCGGAGTCGGAGCAGCGAAAACTCCAACGTCAGCTTCAACGGCAGTTTGTCTGTTCAGGCTACTAGCTCACCTAGGCTTAAGAACATGAATAATCGAAGTGGATTTGTCCCGGGCAGCACACCGCCGGCCTACCTGCCGCCAGTTGAAGGTGCCGGACCCCTCCGGCACAAGGGCAAAGGCTATCCTCCGGCCCCCGAGCCGCTGCCCGTGCCCGTGATGGATAACCACACGCACTTCGATTTCCCAGCCGACGGCGCCACCGGCGACTTCGCGGTTGCGCTCGCCGATGCGCTTGATGCGGCCGAGGCCGTAGGCGTCCAGGGCGCCATCCAGGTGGGCACCGACCTTGAGTCCTCCCGCTTCACCGCTGCCGCCGTTGATGCAGATCCACGCCTCCTCGGTGCGGTGGCCATCCATCCCAACGACGCGCCCGTGCTGGCGGCCCAGGGGACGCTGGAGCAGGCGCTCGCCGAAATTGAGGCACTCGCGGCCCACCCGCGGATCCGGGCCATCGGCGAGACCGGACTCGACTACTTCCGGACGGGGGAGGACGGCCGGGAACAGCAGCATTATTCGTTTCGCCGGCATATCGACATTGCCAAGCGCCTTGGACTGGCCCTGCAGATCCACGACCGTGACGCCCACGACGACGTCGTGCGCCTGCTGAAGGAGGAGGGCGCCCCGGAGACGGTGGTGTTCCACTGTTTCTCCGGGGACGGCGAACTGGCACGTATCTGCAACGAGAACGGCTGGTACCTGTCCTTCTCAGGCACCGTCACCTTCAAGAATTCGCACAACCTCCACGAGGCGCTCACGGCCGCGGACCGCAGCCTGCTCCTCGTGGAAACCGACGCACCGTTCCTTACTCCGCACCCGCACCGCGGACGGCCAAACGCCAGCTACATGGTGCCTTACACGGTGCGCTCCATGGCCAGCCGCCTGGATGCCGATCTGTCCGAGCTGGGCGCCGGACTGGCGGCCAATACCGTCCGGGCCTACGGTTCCTGGGCCTAGGGATCGGGCGGCACCGGCCCGCCGCGCCCGTGCTGCCCTGCGGACCGCCTCCGGCACCGGCCGAAAGCCCCGGTTGCCCTCAGATCACGGTTCGGTTACGGTAGGGAGCAATTAGCCGGGGTCGGGGAAGGCATCCGGACTATTACCTTTATAAGCAGTACCTCTCTGTCCGCAGCAGTCACCGGCTGCAGACACGGGGTCCGCTATGCCTGTGCCTGACCGTGTCCGTTTTCCGCCCTCCGGCGGGAAGCCCGGAATATGACGGCGCTCTAAGTCCCCGTGCCCGGATTCTCTGAGCGTTTGGAATTTCGTGGCCAGTTCACTCGCAAGGCGTGGGGTAAAGCTTCTCGGACAGGCAACCGTCATGGTGTGCCTCCTGCTCGGGCTCGTTGCCTATGTGGGTGCCACCAAATCGGTGGTGTTGACGGTCGACGGCGAAAGCCAGGAGGTGCAGACCTTCGACGGCACCGTTGCCGATGTACTGGCCAAGGCAGACGTTTCCGTGCGGACCGCGGACCGGGTAACGCCGGAACCCACAGCCGCGTTGGAGGACGGGGCCACCATCGAAGTCCAGCGTGCACGCGCCGTCGACGTCATGGTGGACGGCAACGGAACCACTGTCCACACCACGGGCGAGACAGTCGCCGACCTGGTCTCGGAGCTCCGGGTCTCGGCCCGCTCCGCTGTGTCCGCCCCGCTGGATACCTCGCTGGCCGGGTTGGACGGAAGCATTTCAATCTCCACTCCCAAGACAGTGTTCGTCACGGTGGACGGGCAGACCCACGAGCGAAACACCACGGCGGCGACCGTGAGGGACCTGCTGAAGGAATCCGGCGTCAGCCTCGCGGCGGCCGACCGGGTGTCGGCGCCGAGGAGCGCGGCACTGGTGAATGGCATGGGTCTGAAGGTCACGCGTATTGCCGCCGGTGTTGAGCAGACCGTGACCGAGCCGGTCCCCTTCACCAGCTCCGAGGTCCCCAACGCGGACCTGCTGGAGGGGGAGAAGAAGGTCACCACTGCCGGCGTGAACGGTGAGCGTTCCCGCGTCTTCTCCGTGACCCTCGTGGACGGCAAGGAAGTTTCCCGCTCCCTCCTGAAGGACAGCGTTACCAAGGAACCGGTGGCCGAGGCGGTTGCCAAGGGCACCAAGAAGCGCCCTGAGGCTAAGCCGGCCACCCCTGCTGCCGGCGGCGGCGGCGGAGAAGCACCGACGTCCGGAACGTGGGCTTCCCTTGCCCAGTGTGAATCCGGTGGAAACTGGCACATCAACAGTGGCAACGGCTATTACGGCGGCCTGCAGTTCAGCCAGTCCAGCTGGCTCGGCGCCGGCGGTGGAGCGTACGCGCCGGTTGCCAGCGATGCCACCCCGGAGCAGCAGATCGCTGTGGCTGAGCGGCTGCGCGCCAACGGTGGATGGGGTCACTGGCCTTCCTGCTCCTCGAAGCTGGGGTTGCGCTAGCTCAGCCGGCTGCCAGCTCGTGGGCCAGCGCCGCCGCATGTGCGGCGCGGTCCCGGGCCCCGGCGGAGCGGAAGGACTGTTCGCTGTCCACCAGGCAGGCCGATCCGGCGTCGGGCCGGCCGGTATGCGCCAGGGCCAGGCCAAGGTGGAGTGCCAGCTCGCCCGAGTCCTGCGGAGAAAGCTCGTCCCGGTGGGCATACACATCCAAAAGCATGCCCACCGCCCTCAGATGCTCGCCATTCAGGTCCAGCCAGAGTCCACGGCTATGCGCTGGCTCCAGCCGTTCTGGTCCATACAGGCCGACCACCGACATGGCCGCCTCGGCGTGCTCTATGCAGGCAAGCGTCTCATCGTCGTGGATCCCCGCGGCAAGCCGCATGGCCGCCGTGGCACTGTTGAAACGGGCCCACAGTTCGACGTCGGTACCTGGCTGCAGCAGGGCGGCTGCAGCCCGGTGGTGCAGAAGTCCGGTGTAGACGTCCCCGCGGCGGAAAGCCACATTGCCTGCGGCCCACAGTGCTTTGCCCTTGGTCTGGCGGTCCACCCCGGTCTCCAGCAGCGGAAGTACGAAGGTGCGGCAATAGCTCCAGGCTTCGTCCAGCCGGCCCGCTTCGGCCAACGCGGACACCAGTGCCCCGCAGGCTTCCAGGAAAACGGCTCCGCCGGTTGCCGGCACTCCCTCTACGGCAGTGCGCGCATGGGCAATGGCCCGGCCCAGCTCTCCGGTGCCCTGGTAGGCCGTGGCGAGCAGCGTCTCGGCCTGGGCGCGGAGAACGGGATCCGCCGTGAGCGGATGGCAGGAAAGCAGCGACGCTTTTCCGATGCATTCCCGGTACGCATGCAGGGTGCAGAGGCAACGGGCGGCCAAAAAGGTCATGCCCCACCAGGTAGGGGGATCTCCGGCAGCCAGCGCTGCTTCCGCTGCTGTTCCTGCCAGCCCACAAGCCGCAGCGTAGTCGCGCTCATCCTCGGCCTGGCGGGCCGAAAGTTCCAGGAACAGGGGCGTCGCCGCTACTGCCCGGTGCCCGTCCACTGTGCCGTGGGACGCGAGGCGTTGGGAGAGGATCCGGACGGCACCGGAAACGGGCTCCCTCCGTCCGGTCTCCAGCAGGGAAATCTCCCGCGGCCGGAAGGTTCCATTTCCAAGTTGAGCCTGCGTTATGCCCCGCTTCAACCGCTCTGAACGAAGCTTGTCACCGAATGATTTACCCATGGCAGATTCCGCCGATCCCGGATGCGGCACACTGTCACCGGTGCCGGCAATGCATTCGATGCTACCGGCCGGGTCCGGCTGCGGGCAGAGGAGCAGCGCCTAATCGCAGGCAAAACAGGGAACTACATTTTGCGTCCCCGGGAAAGCCTGGGGAAACCCCGGCGGGCGCCGGGAATCAGGTTCCGCGGACTGTGCCGGCGGCCTGCAGCTACCGGACGACCGGAGCCGGCTGCGGTGCCCGCTCGGCTAGTATTACTGGGTGAGTGAATCCGAACCCGCCCCCCGAACATCTGTCCCCGCACTCCTTGGTGCCACGGACATCCGGTCGCTGGCGGAGGAGCTCGGGGTCCGCCCCACCAAGACCCTCGGCCAGAACTTCGTGATCGATGGAAACACCATCCGCCGGATTGTGGCTGCGGCTGATATCGCTCCCGATGAAACCGTGCTGGAAGTTGGGCCCGGGCTCGGGTCGCTGACCCTCGGACTCCTCGACGCAGCCGAGTCAGTGGTGGCCGTGGAGATCGATCCCGTCCTTGCCGGGAAGCTGCCGTCCACCGTGGCTGAACGGCGTCCGGAAGCGGCCGGCCGGCTGCACGTTGTGCTCGGCGACGGTATGCGGATTAAGGAACTGCCCAAGGAGCCCACCGCACTGGTGGCGAACCTGCCGTACAACGTAGCGGTCCCGGTGGTGCTGCACCTGCTGGAGCACTTCCCGTCCCTGCGGCACGGCCTGGTTATGGTCCAGGACGAAGTGGCGGACCGGATGGCCGCCAAACCAGGGTCCAAGACCTACGGCGTGCCGTCCGTGAAAGCAGCCTGGTATGCGCAGATGCGCAAGGCCGGAGTCATCGGCATGAACGTGTTCTGGCCCGCCCCGAAGATTGCCTCCGGGTTGGTGGGGTTCGTCCGGCACGAGCCGCCGCAGACGCGTGCCACCAGGGAAGAGGTATTTGCCGTCATCGATGCCGCCTTTGCCCAGCGCCGCAAGACCCTGCGTGCCGCCCTCGCGGGCTGGGCGGGCAGCCCCGCCGAAGCGGAAAAGGCGCTGCGCGCTGCTGGGGTGGATCCCAGTGCCCGCGGTGAGGTCCTGGACATCGCCGCGTTCGCCCGCATTGCCGAGGCCCGGAAGCCGCTCGTTGCCTGAGGACAAGGGAACCGAAGCAATGCCGCAAACGCGCTCCGTTAGTGTCCGGACCCCCGGCAAGATCAACGTCTCCCTCCGGGTGGGTCCGCCCCGTGCGGACGGCTACCACAGCGTGGCCAGCGTGTACCTGGCCGTGTCCCTCTTCGAGGAGGTCACCGCTACGGCGCTGGCAGGGGACGAGATCCGGCTGACACTCAGCGATCCCGACCACCGCCTCCCGGACGGCGGCATCCCGCTGGACGGGGACAACCTGGCTGCCCGGGCTGCCCGGGCCGTCGCCTCCCGCGCCGGCCGGAAGCATGCGGGCGTCCATCTGCACATCACTAAGCGGGTGCCGGTGGCGGGCGGAATGGGCGGCGGCTCAGCCGATGCCGCAGCCGCACTGGTGGCCTGCAACGAACTGTGGAACACGGGCCTGGACCCGGTCGAACTGGCGGAGCTGGCGGCCGGACTCGGAGCCGACGTGCCGTTCGCCCTGCTCGGGGGAGCCGCCGCCGGGCTGGGCGTGGGGGACCGGCTGACCCCGGTACCGGCACCGCAGCCGCTGCACTGGGTTCTGGTTCCGGCGCCGTACGGGCTCTCCACCCCGGAGGTCTATTCCGCCGTCGACCGCCTCCGCGCCGGGACAGATGTCCCCGAGCCGGACGAAGTGGACCCGGTGATCCTCGCCGCCCTGGCCGACGGGAACACCGCCGCGCTGGCAGGCGTTCTAGTCAATGACCTGCAGCCGGCAGCACTGGAGCTCGCCCCCCAACTCGCATCCGTGCTGGAAGCGGGAACCCGGCTCGGCGCCCTGGCGGGCATGGTCTCCGGATCCGGCCCCACCCTGGCCTTCCTGGCAACCGATGAAACCGCAGCGTCCGTCCTGGCCGCGGCCCTGCGCGCGGAGGGCCACGCTGCACTGGCCGTTTACGGACCCGCCGAGGGTGCCGTTGCGGCTGCCGACACCACCGCACCTCAGACGTACAGAAAGTAGTACCGATTGGCACACCTGCTTGGTGCTGAAAACCTCAGCATTTCCTTTGGCACGCGCACCATCCTCGACGGGGTTTCCCTGGGCCTGGAAGAGGGGGACCGCATTGGCGTCGTCGGCCGCAACGGCGACGGCAAGTCCACCCTGATGCGCCTGCTGGCCGAACGGCAGACGCCCGATGAGGGCCGGGTCACCCGCCGCCGCGACGTCACCGTTGGCTATCTGGACCAGTCCGACGTGCTCGACGGCGACCTCACCGTCGGCGAAGCGATCGTCGGTGACGCCGCAGACTACGAGTGGGCTTCCAACGCCCGGATCCGCGACGTGATGAGCGGGCTGATCCAGGAAGTGGACTGGAACGCCCGGGTTTCCTCGCTCTCCGGCGGGCAGAAGCGCCGTGTGGCACTGGCCAAGCTCCTGACCGGCGACGACGACGTCGTCATGTTGGACGAGCCCACCAACCACCTGGACGTGGAAGGCGTTGCGTGGCTCGCCAAGCACCTGAAGACCCGCTGGCGCTCAGATGCCGGCGGCCTGCTCGTGGTTACCCACGACCGGTGGTTCCTGGACGAAATCTGCACCCGCACGTGGGAAGTCCACGACGCGGTGATTGACCCGTTCGACGGCGGCTACGCAGCGTACGTGCTGGCCCGCGCCGAGCGCGACCGCATGGCCGGCGTCATCGAGGGCAAGCGCCAGCAGCTCGTGAAGAAGGAACTGGCCTGGCTGCGCCGCGGTGCCCCGGCCCGCACCGCGAAGCCCAAGTTCCGCATCGAGGCCGCGAACAACCTGATTGCCGACGTACCCGAACCGCGCGACACCCTCTCACTGAACAAGATGGCCACTGCGCGCCTGGGCAAAGATGTGCTTGACCTCGAGGAAGTGTCGCTGACCCTGGGCGACACCGAACTCTTCAAGAACATCACCCTGCGCCTGGCACCCGGTGAGCGGCTCGGCCTGGTCGGCGTCAACGGTGCCGGCAAGACCACCCTGCTGCGCCTGCTCAACGGCGAAATCGAGCCCACCAAGGGTCGGCTGAAGCGCGGCACGACCGTGCAGACCGCCGTGCTCACCCAGGAGGTCAAGGAGCTCGACGAGGTCGCGGACCTGCGCGTCATCGAGGTCATCGAAAACGAGAAGCGCGTCTTCAGCGTCGGCGGCAAGGAGGTTTCAGCCGGGCAGCTCGTGGAGCAGCTGGGCTTCAACCAGCAGCGCCAGTGGACTCCGGTCCGTGAGCTCTCCGGCGGTGAGCGCCGCCGGCTGCAGCTGCTGCGCCTGCTCGTGGGCGAACCCAACGTGCTGATGCTCGATGAGCCCACCAATGACCTGGACACGGACACCCTTGCCGCGGTCGAGGACGTGCTGGACGGCTGGCCCGGAACCCTCGTGGTGGTCTCGCACGACCGGTACCTGCTCGAGCGCGTCACCGACCACCAGATGGCACTGCTCGGCGACGGCAAGCTGCGCGGCCTGCCCGGCGGCGTGGACCAGTACCTGGAACTGCGTAACGAAGCGCTGGCCGCCAACTCTTCCGCGTCGACTGCAGCGCGGGGCTCCTCGCAGGCGGCCCGTGCGGCTGCGGCAGGGTCCTCCCGTCCCGGCGGTTCCTCCGCCTTCACTGCACCCTCCGGCGGCGGAACGGCGACGGCGCTGGCCGGTTCGGGTGCTTCGGAAGCCGAGAAGCGGGCCGCGAAGAAGGACCTGACCCGGATCGAACGCCAGCTGAGCAAGCTCACCGCGCAGGCCGAGAAGATCAACGCCCAGATGAATGAGGCGACGCAGAAGTCCGGCGGCGCCGACTTTGAACTGATCGGCGAGCTCAACGCCAAGCTGCAGGCCGTCGCGGCCGAGCAGGAGGGCCTCGAAATGCAGTGGCTGGAGGCGTCGGAGATCCTCGAATAGGGCGCAGCGTGCGGTTCTGCTGCCGTTTTGCTGTTCTGCTGCCGGGTTAAACCGGCAGCAGAATCCCGAAGCGGCGGGAGAAAGCGGCAGCTAGCCCAGCAGGCGCGGCAGGAGGTACTCGCTAAGCAGCGGGGACAGGTCGGTGCGTTCCGCCGCGTCCGCAGGTGCGGCCCAGAGGATTTCCTCGATCTCCGCAGCCGCGGCCGGGGGAGCGCTGCCTGCGGGCAGGGTCCAGCCAAACAGGCCCGCGTCTATGGAGGTGTTTTCCTCGTTCGCGGCCGGTCCGTACCAGCTGCCCAGGTCTTCAAGATCCTCTGCGGCAACCGCCAGTCCAAGTTCTTCGCGTACCTCCCGGACGGCGGCCTGCACGAAGGTCTCCCCGGGCTCCAGTTTTCCGCCAGGCTGCATAAAGCGCGAGGTTCCGCGTTTGCGCACCAGCAGGATGCGGCCGGCGTCGTCCCTGACCAGGACCGCCGAAAGCCGAAGGACGGCGGTGCCGTCACCGCCGGCGCGGGCGCCGTCCAGGTCAGGCGGCATATGGGAAAGCCGGGGATCCTTTTGCAGGCCCGCGAGGCCGTTCCAGGACAGGTTCACCAGATGCGCAGCCACGGCGGCCTTGTCCGGGGAGCGGGTATCCAGCCACCACTGGCCGGTCATGGCAACCATGCCCACCAGCATCTGCGCGTACATGCCACCCACCTCGGCGCTCAGGCCGCGGCTGCCGAACTCCTTGGACAGGATGTGTTCCACGTGCCGGGTGATCGTGGACAGCAGGGTGGAGAATGTTCCCTCCGGCTGCGACGGCGGCGCGTCCCGGGTGAGGATCCGGAAACCGTCGGTGTGTTTTTCGATGTAGTCCAGCAGGGCGTAGGCCGCACGTTCCAGCAGGACCCGGGGACCGGCGTCGGCGCTGAGGGACTCGGTCATCACGTCCAGCAGGCGGCGGAACTCAATGTCCACCACCTCGGTGTACAGGCCCTCTTTGGAACCGAAGTGTTCGTAGACCACCGGTTTGGAGACGCCTGCCGCGGCCGCAATGTCCTCGATGGTGGCGCCGTCCAGTCCGCGCAGGGCAAAGAGCCCGCGTGCCACTTCGATCAGCTGGGCGCGCCGCTGGACGCCGGTCATGCGCAGGCGCGTTCCGCCGGCGGGAGTCTTTACCACCGGACCAGTCTACCCACGTGTCCCGTGGAGGGCCGTCGATGCCGCCGCGCCGGCCGTGCGCCCCGTCCCGCCCCCTGTCCCGCGCCGGCCGTGCCCTGGCTCTGCATCCTGTCCTGCTGCATGCTGCATGCTGCACCGCCCGCCCCGCATCCTGCCCCGCGCAGCCGCAGCCCAACTCGCGTCCGCATCGGCTCCCGTGGCAGACTAAACTCTTGTGTGCGTGGCTCGCCAGGCACATGATCCGCCCTGGTGTAATGGCAGCACCCCGGCCTTTGGAGCCGTGGAGTATAGGTTCGAATCCTATGGGCGGAACGCTATGCAGTGTGCCTGTGAAAGGCTGCCGCGCAGCAGATATACCCCGGCCGGACCACTAAGGAGCGCCATTTCGTGACCACCAACGATGCCCGATCCAGCGGAAACCCTCCGGGCAGTTTGTCGGCGGTGATCGTCCTTGCCGCCGGGGCCGGTACACGAATGAAGTCCCGGACCCCGAAAATCCTGCACCCCGTGGGCGGCATTTCGATGCTCGGCCATGCCCTCGCCGCGGCACAGGAGCTGCACCCCCGCTTCCTGGCGGTTGTCGTGCGGCACGAACGCGACATGGTGGCGGCACACGCCGCCGCACATGCGCCGGCCGCCGTCATCGTTGACCAGGACGAGATCCCCGGCACGGGCCGCGCGGTCCAGGTGGCGCTCTCGCAGCTGGACGCCGCCGCCGGGCTGGAAGGCACCGTCGTAGTGACCTACGGGGACGCCCCGCTCCTCGAAGCCCAGACACTGCGCAACCTGGTCGCGGTGCATGAAACGGACGGCAACGCCGTAACGGTCCTCACCGCCCGGCTGGCGGATCCCACCGGCTACGGACGCGTGCTGAGGGCGGAAGACGGCACGGTCACCGGCATCGTCGAGCACAAGGACGCCACCGACGAGCAGCGCGCCGTTCGCGAAATCAACTCCGGCATCTACGCCTTCGACGCCGCAGTCCTGCGCAGCGCGCTGGCATCGGTGACCACCTCCAACTCGCAGGGAGAGATGTACCTGACCGATGTCCTGGGCATCGCCCGCTCAGCCGGCGGCCGCATCAGCGCCGTTGCCACTGACGACACATGGCAGGTGGAAGGCGCTAACGACCGCGTCCAGCTCGCCGCCCTCAATGCCGAACACAACCGCCGCAATCTGGATAAATGGATGCGGGCCGGCGTGACCGTTGTGGATCCGGCCACGACCTGGATCGACTCGACCGTGACCCTGGCCGAAGACGTCACCATCCTGCCCGGCACCCAGCTGCATGGCGCCACGACCATCGCCCGGGACGCCGTCGTCGGACCGGACACCACGTTGACGGACGTGTCCGTAGGGGAGGGGGCAAGCGTGGTCCGGACCCACGGCAGCAATGCCGTCCTTGGCGCCGGCAGCAGCGTGGGGCCCTTCGCCTACCTGCGTCCGGGAACCGTACTGGGTGCGGACGGAAAAATCGGCACCTTCGTGGAAACCAAGAACGCCAACATCGGCGCCGGGTCCAAGGTTCCCCACCTTTCCTATGTGGGGGATGCCACAATCGGCGAGCAGTCCAACATCGGTGCCGCGTCCGTCTTCGTGAACTACGACGGCGTGAACAAGCACCATACGACCATCGGGTCCCACGTACGCATGGGCAGCGACAACATGTATGTAGCCCCCGTCACGGTAGGCGACGGCGCGTACAGTGGAGCTGGAACGGTGGTCCGCAAGGACGTCCCGGCCGGCTCCCTGGCCATCAACGTGGCGCCCCAGCGCAACCTCGACGGCTGGGTGCTGACCAACCGTCCGGGCACCGCGGCAGCCGACGCGGCGGCCGCGGCCAACGCTTCCGCTACGGCCACTGATTCCACAACCTCTTCCGCCGATACTGATTCCCCCACGCGAGAAAGCGATCATTAATGAGCAGCGAGATCACCGCACAAGGTGAAAAGAAGCTTGTCCTTGCCACTGGCCGGGCACACCCGGAACTGGCCGAGGAGATCGCCCGCTGCCTTGACACGGAGCTGCTGCCGCTGGCCTCCTACGACTTCGCCAACGGCGAGATCTATGTCCGTCCCGGCGAGAGTGTCCGCGGCACCGATGCCTTCGTCATCCAGGCGCACCCGGCACCGATGAACAACTGGCTGATGGAACAGCTGATCACCGTTGACGCACTGAAGCGGGCCTCCGCCAAGCGCATCACCGTGGTTTCCCCGTTCTACCCGTACGCCCGGCAGGACAAGAAGGGACGCGGCCGCGAGCCGATTTCCGCCCGCCTGATTGCCGACCTGTACAAGACCGCCGGCGCGGACCGCATCATGAGCGTTGACCTGCACACCTCGCAGATCCAGGGCTTCTTCGACGGCCCCGTGGACCACCTGATGGCCATCCCGCTGCTGGCAGACTACATCCGCACCCGCGTGGATGTCTCCAACGTCACGGTGGTCTCCCCGGACACCGGGCGCGTCCGTGTTGCCGAGCAGTGGGCGGAACGCCTCGGCGGCTCGCCGCTGGCGTTCGTGCACAAGAGCCGCGACCTGACCGTCCCGAACCAGGCTGTATCCAAGCAGGTCGTGGGACAGGTCGAGGGGCGTACCTGCGTGCTGATCGACGACATGATCGACACCGGCGGCACCATCGCCGGCGCCGTGCGCGTCCTCAAGGAAGCCGGTGCCAAGGATGTCATCATCGCGGCCACCCACGCCGTGTTCTCGGATCCGGCAGCCCGTACCCTGGCCGAGTCCGGTGCCCGCGAAGTAGTGGTCACCAACACCCTGCCGATCCCGGCCGCCAAGCGCTTCGACCAGCTGACGGTGCTGTCGATCGCACCGCTGATCGCCCGGGCCATCAAAGAGGTCTTCGAAGACGGGTCCGTCACGAGCCTCTTCGACGGCAAGGCCTAGGCACTGTCCGTTTGATCCACCGCCCGCCCGGACCCGGAGTAACCGGCGTTCGGGCGGGCGGACTTGTGCTGGTAGCATTGAGACCGATGCCTAGGCGAGGGAGCGGCCCGGAGAATTCCGGCCGAACTCCGTTATCGACGGTGGCTGGCAACTTCTGGCCGTACACAGGGACCCTCCGGTCCGTACGGTGGAGTGTTCCGAAACCGGCGCCTGAGGCAACCACGGAACACCACTTACAGGAGTAGCAATGTCTGAGCAGAAGCTCGCAGGAACCGCCCGCACCGAGTTCGGCAAGGGAGCAGCCCGCAAGGCCCGCGCCGCCGGCCAGATCCCGGCAGTCATCTACGGCCACGGCGCCGATGTTATGCACATCCTGCTGCCGGCCAAGGCCACCACGCTGGCTGTCCGCACCTCCAACGCCCTGCTGGAAATCGACGTCGACGGCGAGTCCCACCTGGCCCTGGCCCGCGACATCCAGCGCGATCCGATCAAGCAGATCATCGAGCACATCGACCTCCTGACCGTCCGTAAGGGCGAAAAGGTCGAGGTCGAGGTCAACATCCACGTTGAGGGCGAACTGGCTGCAGGCGACTCGGTCTACAACCAGGAAGCCAACACGGTCCTGGTTGCTGCCGACGCCACCAACCTGCCGGAAACCATCGTGGTCAGCATCGAAGGCCGCAAGGCCGGCGAGCACATCTACGCCTCGGACCTCGTACTGCCTGCCGGCGTCGAGCTCCTGCTGGATCCCGAAACCATGATCATCAACATCTCCGAGCCCACCGTGCAGGACCTTGGCGCTCCGTCCGACGAGCAGGTTGCTGTTGCAGCTGCTGAAGTTGGCGCTGAAGCGTAATTCACTTCCGGGGTCTGCTCCCCGCAGCGGAGCCGTCCGGTTCTCATCGAAGGAGCAGTACCCGCAGTGAACAGTAACACCTGGCTTGTAGCCGGGCTCGGAAACCCCGGGCCCGGCTACAGCCGTAACCGGCACAATGTCGGCCAAATGGTTTTGGACGAACTGGCCCTCCGCATGGGCGGAAAATTCAAGGTCCACCGCTCGCACGCGTCCATTGTCGAAGGACGCCTCGGCATCGGCGGTCCACGCGTGGTGCTAGCGAAGCCGCTGACCTATATGAACCTGTCCGGGGGCCCCGTATCCTCTCTGGCCCGCTTCTTCGATATTGACCCGGAGCAGGTGGTGGCGGTCCACGACGAGATCGATATCCCCTTCAACACCGTCCGGCTCAAGCGCGGCGGCGGAGAGGGTGGCCACAACGGTCTCCGGGACATCAGCAAAGCCCTGGGTACCAAGGATTACCTGCGGGTCCGGGTGGGCGTCGGCCGTCCCCCGGGACGTATGGACACGGCCGACTACGTACTCAAGGACTTCTCGGGGACCGAGGCGAAGGAACTTCCGTTCCTCGTCGGCGATGCTGCGGACGCTGTCGAACTCCTCCTGACGGAGGGGTTGACGGCCGCCCAGCAGAAATTCCACGGCGCCGGGTCCTGACTCTTTGGCCTAGGTATCAGCGGGGCAGAATGGAGTAGTTTTCCAGCGTCCCGAATAGCGGGGAAGCATTGTTTCGGTTCCGTTACCCGGCCTAAAATGGAGCCAGCCTGAAGGGCTCCCAAAGCGGGGCCGACGTCGGGAGGCCTCCGAGACTGGGCCACCCCCATCCCGGCGTCGGTCCCTTATTCTGTTCCCGCGACCAGCCGCTCCCTCCTGCATCTAGACGCTGCCCCGGGCCGGGCGTATGCTCCAGTCCACCGAGCAGTTGCTACCAAAAGCAGCCGGTGTCCGGAACCCGGATCCGGTGCGGGCGTTGTGGGGGGCGTGGGCTGGCTGATGAAAAGTGCGTTGAGCGTAGCTGAGCTTGTAGGGCGTGCAGAAATCATTGATGAGCTCTGCTCCGCACTCGCCGGCGGCGGCGCAGGCGCAGTGATCCTCGGACGTTCCGGAGTGGGCAAGACCGCGGTGCTCAACGCCGTGGCGGGCCGCCTCCAGGCCGACTTTCACATCGTCCCGGTGCGGGGCACCGCCATTGCCGCCGAGACACCTTATGGAGCCTTGGCCTACCTGATCAGCGGACTGCCTGAAGACGCGGCACACAATCCTGTGAAGCTGCTGCAGGACCTTAGCCGCTCCTTCGTGGCGCGGGCCGGGGGAAAGCGTGTCCTGGTGGCGGTGGACAACGCGGACCGGCTGGACCGGTTCACCATCATGGCCTTGTCCCAGTTGCTGCGGCGCGGGACCGTCGCCGTGGTGGCGGCTGCTTCCGTCCATTGGGAAGCCGACCCCGAACTGGTGCGCCTGTGGAGCGAAGGGCTGCTGGCGAGGGTTGATCTCGCGCTCCTCACCGAGCGGCAGACCCGCCAGCTGATGCAGCAGATACTGGGCGCGGCGGTCTCCGGGCTTGCGGCGGCCACTATGTGGCAGGAAACCGAGGGCAGCCCGCGGTTAATCCGGCTCATGACCAACGTCCAGGTCCACTCCGGAACGTTGGTCCGCAGGGAATCCACCTGGGTCCGCACGGCCCCCTTCACCCGCACCGGTGAGGTCAGTGAAGTCGTGGACACAGTTCTGGCCCGGCTGGACGCCCCTGAACGGCAGCTGGTGGAAGTCCTGGCGCTGTGCATCACCCTTCCCCTGCCCCGGGCCCTGGAACTGGTCCCGGCCGCGGCCCTTGATGCCCTCGAGGAGCAGCAGGTGATCTCCGTGGCCGGCAACCCGCCGCGGGTCCGGCTAAGCGGCGGAACCCCGGGGTCAGTCATAGCGGCGAGCATGGCACCGGGACGGAGGAGGGAACTGTGGGAGGACATGTCGCCCCGGATGGACCCCGCCGGGCTGGAAGCAGAGGAACTCACCGCCTACGTGGGCTGGGCCCTGTGCTGCGGTGAGGAGCCCGGCCCGTCCGTGGCCCTCCGCGCGGCGCGTGCGGCCAACGAACGGGCGGATGGGGCCGCCGCCCTCCGGTTTGTCCGCGCGGTGCCCGTCGGGACGCGCAGCCAGGAGCTGGTCTGTGAAGAGGTCCGTGCCCTGCACGGCGCCGGGAAGCTGGCGGAAGCACTCGCCGCCTTCAAACAGATCGAACCGCGGCTGTCCCCTCAGGAGCGGGCGGGCTACGTGCCCCTGCAGCTGCTGCACAGCCAGACGCTTGCCCGTGTGCCGGGAGCCGGTGACCCTTTGGAGCCGCTGCTGGCAGTGGAGGGATCCCGCCCGGCGGAAGGGGACCAGCCGGAGCTGGCTGCGGCCCTGATCCTGGCGCACAGCAGGCTCGCCGCTGACGGGGGCCGTGTCCGGGAGGTTCCGGACGAACTCTTCGGCCTGTCCGGGAAAGCGGAGCTGAAACCCTCCACCCGGATACATGCCGCCGCGCTGTCGGCGAATATCCTGGCCCTGTCCGGGCGGACAAGCGAAGCGCTGGATATTCTCGCGCAGCTGGGGGCGCCCAAGGATTATGCCCTCGGTCCCGGGAACGCCACGGAAGTCTGCACCCGCATCTTCGATACCTATGTCCTTTCGGGCGAGCTCGACCGGGCAGCGGATTTCGTCAAAGCCTTCGACAAGACCGGAATCCGGCCTTCCTATGCGGGCAGCGCCGGTGAACTGGCGGTGGCGGTCCTGGCCGCCTGGCAGGGGCAGGACGGTGCCGCCCGGGAAGCACTTACCGGCGGCATGGGGCAGCTCAGGGTCCACGATCCGCACGATATGCTCCCACTTGCCCGCACCCTGTCTGCCTACCTCAACCGGGAGCGGCACGCTGAATCCGGCGAAAGCCTGAACCAGGCACACAACGCGAAGCAAAACTCCGGCTACTTCCGGGGATTCCTGATCCGCTATTTCGCTCTCCAGGCCGGGAACAACGATGCCGGGCTCCGCTGCAGGCGGCTCCGCGAGGAAGCCGGGTCCGCCCAGGCTGCAGGTTACGCGGCGCCGGCGCTCCATTTCCTGGCGGCAGCCGTCCAGTCGGGGGACCGGCAGGCGGCCGCGGACCTCCTCGCGGCAGCGGACGACGCCGGCGGAAGGTTCGGTTCCCTGGTGTCGGACTTCGCCGCCGGCGTCCTCCACGATGATCCTTCCCTGCTCGTAAACGCCGCACAGGGTTTCCGGAACCTTGGACAGCACCTGTTGTGCCGTAGCGCCGCCCACGCGGCGGAGGAAAGCGCGGTGCACGGCAGTCCGGGGGAGCGCAGGGCACTGGCGAGGTCTGCCCGCGCCCTGGCAAACGCCAGTCTGCGGTCAATGCAGCACGTCGGCGGACGGGCGGAAACTCTGGCCGGATTGAGCGCATTCGAGGCGGATCTTGCGCACCGGGCCGTCACGCTGGCCACCACCACGCAGATCGCCGGGGAGTTGAACCTATCGCCCCGAACCATCGAGTGGCACCTGGGAAAGATCTTTGCGAAGCTCCACGTCTCCGGGCGTTCCGAACTTGCCGAGATCCTGGCCTAGGAACAGAAGGGCAGGGGAAGGGATGTACGGGTTGAACCCGAGGTCGCTGGCAGGCAGGGACACCATGCTTGTCGCCGTGCTCGAGAGCCTCCGCCGGCCACCCGGGCACGGGGCCGTCATCGCTGCGGAAGCCGGGATGGGCAAGACTGCGGTGGCTACGGCTGCCGTGCAGGAACTGCAGGGCCCCGTGTACTGGGTCTACTCAAGCCCGGCACTGAAGTCCGTACCGTACGGTGCGCTCGCAGCACTCCTGCCAGACCTCGCTCCGGGGCAGACCGGGTCTTCGCTGGCAGTGATGCGGGCGCTCATGGCGCGGTTCTTTCCGACGTCGCCGCCAGGGGGAGCACCCGCTTTCCAGCCGGGCCGGGAACCCCTGGTCGTCGTCGACGACGCGCACGACATCGACGGGTATAGCCTCGACCTCCTCGCCCAGCTCCTTGATGCCCGGTACATCAGGCTTCTTGTCCTCACCCAGGCGTTCGCGGACATTTCCGGCATCCTTCCGCACATGTGGGACGGGCAGCTGACCCGCCACCGGCTGCGGGCCCTGGCCGAACCGGAAGTCCTGCAGCTGTGCGAGCAGGAGCTTCAGGGGCAGGTCAGCACTACAGCCGCCGTCGAGTTGACCCGCCTGACCGGGGGGAACCCGATGTACCTGCTCGCGCTGATTGACGAGTCGGTCCGCAGCGGCTTCCTGGTTCAGCGGCACGGAGTCTGGGTAACGACCGAGAGCGAGCCTCCGGTGGGCGGGAGGGTCGGAGACCTCGTCAAGGCGCAGGTAAGGAGCCTCGGCCCCGCAGACCGCACAGCGATGGAGACAATCTGCCTTGCCGAACCGCTGCCCCTGCGGTCGGCTTTCCGGCTCGGCCTGCACGCCTCGGTGGACCGTCTCACGGAGGCCCTCCTTGTGGTGGTTTCAGGAGACCACGACGGCGGACAAACGCTGCGGCCCCTGCATCCCATCTATGGGGAAGTGGTCCGGTGGATGGTCCCGGCAGCGCGGAGCGCGCGTCTCCTGAAAGAACTGGAAAGCGTTCCGGCAGGGATGGGCCTGGGGGAGGAGGGGGTGCTCCGCCGGGTTTCCTGGTCGCTGGCACTGGGGGCGCCGGTCCCCGGGCGAGAGCTGCTGCGCGCGGCCGAAAGCGCAAACAACCGCTCGGATCCGCGGCTGGCCCTCCGGGCCGCTGCCGCAGTGGGGAGCGGCGAACTGCGGATCTGCGCACGGGTACAGGAGTCCCGCGCGTTGCTGCTGCTGGGTGAGACTGCCGCCGCAGCGGAAGCCCTGGAGGGGGTGCTTGAGCAGGCGCCGGATCTGCGCACCGTGAAACAGGCAATGATGGTTCATATCCAGCTGGCGTTGCAGTCGGCGGCGGCATCCGGGTGGGCGGTTCCCCTGGCACAGCGGTGGAACCGGGAAATTGACCGCCTTTCCGGACGCGAATCCTCCGACTCCGAGGAACGTGCCCGGGGCGGCGCGCAGATGCTCGATCTGCTCGGCCGGATCAGGAAAGGCGAGTATGCCCACACCGAACTGGAACTCGCGGAGCTCCTCCGCAGTGCCCGTGCGGGTGGCCACACAGAGGCGGTCGTCATGGCCGAGGCCATGATGGCCGAAGTCCTGGTGGCAACCGGTCGCGCCCAATCAGCGCTCGGACATAGTACGGCCGCCATGGAACTGCTGCGGGAAGGTACTTCCGGGTCCCGGCTCTTTGGTCCGTTTGTCCTGCACCGGCACCTCACGGTCCTGACGTGGCTGGGGGAATGGGAGCAGCTGCAGCAGTGCGTCGCCTCTGCGGATTCCCCCGACCAACGCACGCTGTTGCATTCCGGCGGCTTCGCAGACTTCTCCGTGGGGATTGGCCACCTGCGCGCCGGGTCCCTGGAAGATGCCGTAAAGGACTTTTGTGCAGCGGCCGAAGCAGCTGCGATCAATGATCCTGAAGGTATTCTCCCGCTGTCCCTGGCACTTGGCTCCTTTGCCGCAGGCAGCCTGGGCCACCGGGACCTCGCTTCGCGGCTGCTTGAAACCGCAGAGCGGACAGCCCCGCGGGGAGCCGAGCATTACCAGCTGCTGGCCGAAGGCATCCTGGCCGGTGGAAGGCTCGCCCGGAATTCAGACGATGCTGCCCTGCACGAACTGCGGAACGCGGCCGCCGCCGCGCAGGAGCGGTCATTCACCGCCACGGAATTCACCCTGCGCCATTTCGCGATGCGCATGGGTGATTTCTCCGATGCCGGGCGGCTGTTGAAGGTAACAGAAGGATTCGAAGGTCCGCAGGCGCCCGCGTTGAACCGGGTGGCGCGCGCCGTCGTCGACCAGGACAGTGCGGCGCTGGTGGCGCTGGCCTCGGACCCGGACCCGGAACTGGACCCGCAGCTGGCACGCCAGTGCCTGCTTGAAGCCCAGCGCCTTGCCCGCAGGAATGATGACCGTGTACTGCTGAACCGGATACAACGGCTGCTGGGGCGGAACGGCGGCGGCAGCCGCGGTGCGCTTCCCCAGCTGACCCGGCGGGAACGCGACGTCGCGGCGCTGGTAGCGGCCGGACAGCGCAACGCCGACATTGCCAAGGCATTGAAACTCTCCGTCCGGACCGTGGAAGGCCACATCTACCGGATCTACGAAAAGCTCGGGATCAGCCGCCGGGATGAACTGAAAGCCCGGTTCCCCCTGCTGGACCACCCCTCCGGCGGCTGGAGCCGACCGTTGCCGGCCGAGTAATTTGCTGCACAAACACCAGTAGCTTTTACTCGGGTGCCGCTGTTGGAGGGTTCGTAGCGTTAGAAGCGCAACTCAAGGTCCAACCGGACCGCAGCGGGCACATCCAGGGCACATCTGGCATTATCCAGAGCTCAACGGGCGGCCCACTGCACCGGTACCTCGGGTCCCATATACGGAGCCGGCGGCGTCGATGCCCTCTGAGACCGGGGCGTCCCCCCAGCCGCCGCCGGCTCCTTCCCGGAACATTCCATGGCGCTGCCCAATGGACGCTGGCCGATTTGGCGCCGGCTGACCCACAACGCTGACCCACTACAAGACCGTGACGCAACAGCGGCGGGTGACGCCGGCGGAGGAGCCGTTCGATGGAAGTTGCCGGACGCCCACTGCACCGTGAAGACAGCCGCCCCGAAGACAGCCGGAACCCCGGTAACGAAGCCGGTTTCCGTCCGGGCGTCCCTGTGCTGGCCCAGATGAAGTATGCCGCGGCCCGTGCAATTGAAGCACTCTCGGAAGGCAAGAGTGTTGTGGTCACGGGGGCACCGGGAACAGGTAAATCCACTGTTATGGCCGGCGTCCTGGCCGGCCTGGGCAGTGGTTATTCGGTGCTGCAGCTTCGCGGAGCAGCATCGTGGTCCGGCAGGCCGTTCGACGGACTGCTCTGGCTGTTGAGCGAGCTTCCGCCCGAGTCCCTCTCGGATCCGGTCTATGTCCTCCAATACGTCCGGAGCGTGTTCCGGGAAAGGGCGACCGGTCGCACGCTGGTTCTTGCCGTGGAGAACATAGAGGATCTGGATGGGGCAACCACTGCCGTCCTCCTTCAACTGTGCAGGGCGGGTTCGGCGCTCATCCTGTGCACCGTCCGGGACCTGTCCGCCTGCACCGGGGAATTCGTCCGGTGGTGGGCCGAAGACGGGGTGCATAAGGAGAGTCTCGAGGCGCTGCGTCCCAGTGGAACCCGCGCCTTGCTGGAGGGGTTGGCAGGAGGAGCGGTTTCGAGCCGGCTAGTGGCGCAGGTGCAGGCGAGAAGCCGGGGTAATCCGCTGCTCTCGGCATTGTTCCTCCGCGAACAAATGGACGCCGGGACGGTCCTGCGCAGGCGGGGGACCTGGGTATGGACGGGAGCGGTGTCATATTCCGGGGTACTGGCGGAACGGGTGGAGGCAGAGACCGGTGGACTGTCCGCGGAGGAACGGTACGCTGCGGACGTACTGGCCGTCAGCGGCTCCCTTCCGTTGCTCCAGCTTCTGGAGCTCGCCGACCCGCCGGCTGTGGAACGCCTGGAACAGGATCTCCTGATTGCCTCCGGTCCGGTCCGGACGGTTCAGCTTAAGGATCCGCTGCTTGCCGAGGCCGCGGCGGCACTGGTCGCGCCGACCCGTGCCGCGGAAATCCGGTCCCGGCTGGAGACAGTGCGGGAGCTGTATGCCTCCGGAGCCGGAAACGAACCGCAAACTGCTGCAGCGGCACGGACAGCCGCACTGAACGCCAGGGATCTGTCCCTGCGCGGGCGATGGGCAGAAGCCGCAGCAGCCGCACAGGTCTGCCGGGAATTGATGGAAAAATCCGCCGGGGCCGGAAGCTGGAGCCGGGAGCTGTTGTCGGAACTGTTTTGCGTGTACGTGCGCTGTGGCGACTTGCGGCAGGCCGCCGCCCTTCTGGCACAGACGGATGAGGCCGCCGTTGAACTCCATGGCGGCAACGATCTGTGCGAGGGCATTGTGCAGGTCCTCGGTGGGCGGGCGGACCGTGCGCTGGACTACCTGCAGCGGGCACTCGCCCAGCTCGAGGAGGAAGGCCCCGCAGACCTGCTTCCCCTCGCGGAAACGGCGGCAGCCTATGCATGCCTCCTGCTTAACGACGGCGATGCTGCCCGGGGTTATCTTGCGGCGGCGGACCAGGCATCCGGACTGGCCGATGCAGGGGTCTCCCAGCCGGGGGGAGGACTTGCCCGGCGCTTTGCCTGGCTGTGCGCTGCGCGCGGCGCGGCTTTCCACGGCGAAACAGAGAGGCCGGTGGACGTGGGTTCCGGCGGAGCCGGGGAAGACCTTTCCGGCGCCATGCTCGCACTGGCAACGGCGGCGCTGCAGGGCTGTGCGGATGCCGCCGTCGAACTTGGGGAAGCGGCGGCCGCCTGCAGCGGGGATGCAGCGGATTTGTACGCGGAACTGGCTGAGGGACTTGCCGCGTCCCGTCCCGCCAGCATGCTCCACGCCGCGGAGAGAGCGCATGGTCTGGGGCAATACCGGATGGCGTATGAGGCGGCCCGGGGAGCCTCCCGGCTGGCCCGCGAGCAGTCAGCGCGTTCCCTGCTCCGCGCCGCGCGACGGATCGAGAACGTCAGTTACCGGATGCTCAGTGCAGCACATTCGGTGGCCGACAGGCTGCCGGAACTGTCGGACTTTGAACGGGGACTGGCCCTGGAGGCGGCCGGCGGTAAAAGCAGTTCTCAGCTGGCTGCCAGCCTGCACCTGTCACCCCGGACCATCGACTGGCACCTGGGCCGCATCTTCCAGAAGCTGCGGGTGACGGGCCGTGCGGAACTGCGCGAGTGTCTCGAGCCGGAGCGCACGCAGCTCTGAATTGCTGCCGCCGATTGCGTGCGGGCACAGGGTTGCAAGTGGTTTGGACCCATGAATTACGTAGAGGGGCACTGGGTGAACCCTCGATTTCCAAGTAACCGCGTATTGCGACTAGGGAGCGCTACTCGTGTAGCACCCGGGGGCCCTTCCTACTCTGGTGCCCAGCAGCAGCGGCGGGTCCGCAGCGGCACCCGCATGGCGGTGGTGCCGTGCTGCGGATCCATCCCAGGAACCTGTTCCAGAACCGCTTGTACGTGAACCGAAAAACCTGAACCGACAGAAACCGGGTCTCAAAGTGCAGCCTCATGATGATCAGCCGTCCTTCAACCATCTATCCACTGCCGACCTGCCGGCCGCTGCAGTGAATGCTGCAGTGAACGCCGCGGCCCGGCAGGGGGCACAGTCCGCCGTCGTGGGCAGGACAGAGCTGCTGGAGGAAATCCTGCGGCACCTGTCGGGGGCCGCCCGGGGGTCCGGCTGCCTCCTGGTGGGGGAGGCGGGCATCGGCAAGACCGCCGTGATGCAGCACGTACTTCGAAACCTGCAGGAAGATACCTACATTGTGCAGGTGCGTGGCTCGGAGTTCGCGGGGCGTACGCCCTTCGGTGCGCTGACGTTCCTGCTCTCGGACCTGGACCCGGAGCTTTCCACCCATCCGGTGATGATCCTGCGCGGACTGACCAGGCTGGTTGCGGAACGTTCCGGCGGGCGGCCCGTCCTCCTGGCCGTGGACAACGCCGAGGAGCTTGACGAGTTCTCCGCCATGGTACTTACCCAGATGGTACTCAACCGCAGTGCGGGGATGCTCGTGGCGTTCCGCGACTTCAGTTCAGCTCCGGCGGAATTCGCCGGGCTGTGGCGTGACGGCATTCTCGCCCGGGTGGATCTTGAACCTTTGAGCGTGTCGGAAACCGCCGCGTATCTCGGTTCGCTGCTGGGAGGTACGGTCTCGCGGGCAGCTGCGGCCGCTGTCCATGGCTACGCCGGTGGCAACCCGCACCTGCTCTCCCTGGCACGGACGGACTTCCAGGACGCAGGACGGCTCCGGCAGCATAACGGCTGCTGGATCCTTGCACCAGGCCAGGAGCTGCACGGCGGACGGGTGGCCTCAGCAGTCATGGGCAGTCTTGCCGGCCTGACGCCCGCACAGACACGTTTGCTGCAGCTGCTGTCCATGGCGGAGTCGCTTCCGCTTCCTGTTGTCCTTTCGAGGCTGGACAGCCCGGACCTGGATGCATTGCAGGAACAGGGAATAGTCACCCTCGATGCACGTCCGGTTCCGGATGTGCTGATTACGAGCCCGGTAACGGCACGGTCTGTCCGTGCTGGACTGAGCCGTGCACGGCAGCGCCAGCTTTTCGAAGAACTCGCGCCGGCATTGAACGAGGGGCTGGTCCTGGATCCACTCGTCCTGGCCCGCTGGCTGAACGGAATCGGCGAACTGCCTGCCCCGGAGCTGGTGCTGCGGGCGGCGCGCCAGGCCACCGACTCGGGACAGCCGGAGGCCGCCGTCGGGTTGCTGTCAGCAGCCTTCGACGGGGAGGGGACTGCCGGGGCCGCCGTCGAGCTGGCGCGGGCGCGCACGGCACAAGGGGAATACGGGGCAGCCCTGGGAGTGCTTGCCCGCTTCCGCGGCAGCGACTCGGTTCCCTCGGCCGAGGACCGGATCCGGCTGCAGCTCGCCGAAGGACGGGTGCTGTGCATCCAGGCAACAGGGCTGCGCGACCCCCGCTCCACGGAGGCTCCCACGGAACCGGCCAGGATGCGGCACACGGACCTCTTCGAACAGGCGGAACGGGAAATCGGTGCGCTCGCCACAGCGGACGGGGCGGATACCGCTGATCTGGTGCGGGAACTGGTCCTGGCCCGCGCCGAATGCCACTCCGCCCACGGCCGGTTCCAGGCGAATGCCTCCTACCTTGCCGATCTCGAGATCGCCGATACGGACTTCCGGATCCTGCGGGCCGCCTGGCTATGCGAGGCCTGGAGCATGACCAACCGCCAGGACGACGCCGTTGAACAGGCTGCACGGGTGGAACGCCAGCTTCAGGGCGCCGGGCTCAGCACCGGAACACGTATCCGGGTAGTCAGCAGGCTGCTGCATACGTACGCGCTGGCGGGAGCGCTTCCGGCCTGCGAACGGCTGCTGGCACGGTCGGCTGCGGACGGCATGGAGGGAACGTACACCGAGTTGGCCGAGGGGTTGCTGCATGCCTTCGCCGGCAGGCCCGAGGCCGCGCTCGCCGCCCTGACTCCCGCCGTCAGCCAGTTGATGGCCAGCGGACCTGCCGCATTCCTTCCGCTGGCCGCGGCGGCGGCGGCGCACTGCCACGCGGCCGAGGGGCGGAGCGAGGAAGCCCGCCGCTACCTGCAGGTACAGCGTTCGGCGGCCGACGGCGGCCCCTGGGCGGTCCGGCGCGGTGCCCGGCATTTCGCGGCCCTCAGCGAAGCAGCGCTGGGATCGGAGACCGGCAGCGGACGCTTCTCATCCCTCGCCGCGCAGGACCACCGGCGGGGGGCCTACGCGTACGAACTCCTGGCCCGGTTTACCGCCATGCGGCTGGGGGATGAGGAGAGCCTGGATGATGTCCTCTCCGTGGCGGCGAACCAGCAGGGGGACTTCGCCGCGCTGTGCGAGCTGTACGCCAAAGGCCTGGGCAACGGGGACGCCCAGGTCCTGCTGCGGGCATCGGAGGTTGCCGCCGGGATTGGACACGTACTGTTGGCCCGGGAAATCTCCGAGCATGCCTTGGGGATCGCCTCCGGGGCAGGTGACCGGGCGACCGTACGTTTTATCCACCGCAGCCGCCGGGTGGCAGCCACCGATGCACCGCCCGAAGCCGCCGACGAGTTCCTTGGCGCGCTGACTGCCCGGGAGCGCTCCATTGCACGGAAGGCAGTGGCCGGCACGAGCAATAAGCAGATCGCCGAGGACCTGGGCATATCGGTGCGAACCGTCGAAGGGCATCTCTATCAGGTCTACTCCAAACTCCATGTCGGCAGCCGGCGGGAGCTCGCACGCACTATTGCTGAGCAGTCAGGGGCGAAGAAATGACGTATTGGGGGCAGGGCCGTCAGCTGTTCGGCCGGGACCGCGAACTTGCCGAAATCACTAACCGCCTGCTGGAACCGGGGCTGCGCGGCGTCGTCCTTCTCGGGGCCGAGGGGATCGGCAAGTCGTCGCTTGCAGAATTGGCAGCGGAACGGCTGGGCTCCATCATGGCTCCCTACTACGTGTGCGGAAGCCCCGTATTGTCACGGATGCAGTACGGCATCCTCTCCACCTATCTGGGTGCCGCCACAGCCGCTGAAATGGAGTCTCCGCTTGCGGTGCTGAGAGCGGTGCGGGCGCATTTCCAGCGGCTTGCGGAAACCAGTGGGATGCAGACCCTGCTGGTGGTGGACAATGCCCAGCACATTGACGAGGCCAGCGCCCACCTGCTCAGCCAGCTGGCCATGTCGGGGGAACTGCGGCTGATGGTTATTTCCCGGGCACGGGCACCAAGGATCCACGAGCTGCTCTCGCTGGCACGGGATGGTCTGCTGGCGCGGATAGACCTGGGTCCGTTGCCCCGCCAGGCAGTTCATGAGTTCTGTGTGAGCGTCCTCGGCGGGCCGGTGCTGCAGGCATCCAGTACCCTGCTGAGCCGGATGTCCGGCGGCAATCCGCTCTACGTCAAGGAACTGATGGCGCGCGCCCGGCGGCAGAAGCGGTTGATGGAGGTGAACGGGGCCTGGTACCTGACGGAGGAGCCGGACAGCCTCGACACCTCGCTGGTGGATCTGGTCAAGGGCATGCTTGCTTCCCGCAGCCCGGCGGAACGCCACGTCCTCGAGACCGTTGCCCTCGCCGAGCGCCTGCCGCGTTCCATCGTGTCTTCCGTCTCCGACGAAGAAGCCGTGCGCTCGTTGGTGATCGACGGCATCCTGGAGATCCTGCCGGACCGGGACGAATCGGCGCACCTCGTGCAGCCGCTGCATGAAGACATTATCCGCAGCCTGGTCCCGGCGGCCCGCAGCGCCGAAATCCGTGCCCGGATCATGGAACGCTACCACCCCGGATCGCTGCAGGATCCCGGCGGGCCGGCAGCCCTGGACGCCCTGCTCCGCCACGCCGAGTGGGCAATGGACTGCGGCGAACGGCTTGCCCCGGAGGACCTGCTCGCGGCTGCCCGGGCGGCAAACGGGATGGGGGACGCTGCAAGGGGCCAGCGTTTCGCGTCCGCCGTGGATTCCCTTCCCCTCCGCAGGGCGGCGGAAGTGGAGGTTGCCGCTGCCTATGTATGGCAGGGCAGCTACGGCCTGGCCCGCACGCACCTGGAAGCCCTGGCGGCCGTGGCTGACGACGCCGGCCCCTGGGATGAGCGCAGCCTTCAGCGGGGGGCTTTCACCACCGCGATGATGCTCCGCCAGACCAACGCGCAGAGCACGGATGTGAACGCCCTGGCACACAGATGGATCGAAGTGGCGACAGGGCTGGTCCCGAAGGACGCGGCGTCCGCCCAAACCCCTCCCGGGGTGTCCGCCGGTGCGGGGGTGCTTACCGCCGCCGCGCTGATCCTCGACGGCGCGTATACCGAAGCCTGCAGCCGGCTGGCTGCGCTCGCCGCGGAAGAGGGTGAGCCGCAGACAATAGGCGACGCCGAGCGGGCACTGCTCATCCACGGGCTCTATGCGGAAGTCCTGGCGGCGTGCGGCGAGGTGGGGCAGGCGCTGCAGCAGGCGCAGGCCGCCACCAATCTGCTCGACGCCAGCGCCGGGCAGCTGAGGAGCTACTCGGGATTCGTGTTCGTACGCCATGCCCTGGCCCTGCTGCACGGCGGCCGGTTCGCCCAGCTGGAACAACTCATCACCCGGATGCATAACGGACCCCGCCACCTGCTGACCCTGCTGGGTGGAACGCTCGGCGTTTTCGAGGCGGCACTGGAAATCCACCGGGGCAGGCTGCATGAAGGGCTGCGGCGGCTCCGGCCGGCAGTGGAAGCACTGCGGGGGAGGGATCCTGAGTCGCTGCTTCCCTATGCGCTTGGACTGGCCGGCTACGCGTCAACGGTGGTCGGGGACGGCACCCCCGCCGCGGGGTTCGGGACCCAGGTGCACTCCGCCGGGTATACGGGTCCGCCGCATTTGTGGCTCACGGCTCAGGCGTACGCGGCGGCGGCTGAAGCTTCGCAGGCCACCGAGGGGCCCACCACCGGCGCGCTTGCCGGCCTTGCCGCCGAGGCGCGGGAGGCGGGACTCCGCAGCACTGAAAAGGACATCCTGGAACTGTGCCTCGCGGTGGGCGATCTGGGGCAGGTCACCCGGCTGGCCGAGTTGACGGCGGACTTCGAAGGAGGGGAAGCACAGGCACTGCATGCCTACGCCGCGGCAGTTGCTTCCGGCAATCCGGACCGCATGGTGGCGGCAGCGGAGGACGCCATCCGCGCCCAGAAGTACCTGGTCGCCGTGGAGAGCATTGGACACGCCATCCGGTTCTACGGGAACCACGGCAACCTGCGCCGGCAACGCGCGCTCATCCAGCAGCTGCGCCGGCGGCGGGAGGAACTGGCCGGAGTAACGGTGTCGTATCTGAGCCCGTCCCTGCATCTGGTCCGCCTGACCCGGCGGGAGCACGAAATCGTGGACCTGCTGCTCTCCGGGGCGACCACCAAGGACATCGCTGCGCACTTCACCCTGTCGCAGCGGACCGTGGAGGGGCACGTGTACCGGATCTACGTAAAGCTGGGCATCAGCCGCCGGGCGGATCTGGAATCGGCGTACCGTGCGCTGGAGCCGGGCCCGCGCAGCGGCTCCCTGTTGTAGCTCCGGCACGGGCGCCCACTAAGGCTGCACTCACATGCGGCCGGTGTTCCCTGCATGGAATGATTAGGGCAGACTTGTCTTGCGAAATGCCTCGGGCAGTCCCTAATTGAGGAGTTTTTGTGTCGGTTGTTTCCACTCCCGCGAGCCTTCACCGTGCCGGCGGTTCCATGGACAATGCCGAGGTGGAGCGGATCCGGAACGACTTTCCGATCCTCGACCAGGAAGTCAACGGGCACCGGCTTGTCTACCTCGACTCCGGCGCCACCTCGCAGAACCCGCTGAGCGTCATCGAGGCTGAACAGGAGTTCTACGAGCAGCGGAATTCGGCCGTCCACCGAGGCGCCCACACTCTGGCCGTTGCGGCCACCGATGTCTACGAGCAGGCCCGCGAAACGGTGGCCGCGTTCATCAACGCCCGCCCCAATGAGCTGGTGTGGACTTCCAACGCCACCGAGGGGCTCAACCTGCTGGCCTATTCCTTCTCCAACGCCTCCCTGGGCCGTGGGGGAGAGGCGGCGGCGCGCTTTGTCCTAAAACCCGGCGACGAAATAGTCGTCACGGAAATGGAACACCACGCCAACCTGATCCCCTGGCAGGAACTGGCGGCCCGCACCGGGGCCACGCTGCGCTATGTACCGGTGGACGACGACGGCGCGCTGCGGCTGGAAGAAGCCGAACGCATCATCGGTCCGCGCACCAGGATCCTGGCCTTTTCCCACGCCTCCAACGTGCTCGGGACCATCAACCCGGTGGACACCCTCGTGGCCATGGCCCACCGCCACGGCGCCCTGGTGGTGCTGGACGCGTGCCAGTCGGTGCCGCACATGCCGGTGGATGTGAAGGCCCTCGACGTCGACTTCCTGGTCTTCTCCGGCCACAAGATGCTCGGTCCCACCGGAATCGGCGCCCTTTACGGCAAGTCCGAACTGCTCGACGCAATGCCTGTTTTCCTCACGGGCGGCTCCATGATCACCACGGTCACCATGGACAAAGCGGAGTATCTTCCCGCCCCGCAGAGGTTCGAGGCAGGAACGCAGCGCATCTCCCAGGCAATGGCCCTGGGCACGGCGGCTAATTACCTCACCGAAACCGGGATGGACCGCATCCACGCCTGGGAGGCTGCCCTGGGCCAGCGCCTGGTGGAAGGCCTGGAGCGGATCGACGGAATCCGTGTCCTGGGCCCGAAAGCCGGCGTGGAGCGGATCGGCCTCGCGGCGTTCGACGTCGACGGCGTCCACTCCCACGACGTGGGCCAGTTCCTGGATGACCAGGGGATTGCGGTGCGGGTAGGCCACCACTGCGCACAGCCGCTGCACCGCCGGCTGGGGCTGGTCTCCACTACCCGTGCCAGCACATACCTCTACAACACCACCGGCGACGTCGACGCATTCCTGGCCGCCGTTGCCGGAGTCCGTCCCTTCTTTGGAGTGAAGTAAATGAGCTCGGACCTGCAGCAGCTCTACCAGCAGATCATTTTGGAGCATGCGAAGCGGCGCCGCGGCGACGGGCTGCTCGATGCTCCGGCCGGGGTTGCTTCAGGGGAATCCCATCAGCTGAACCCCACGTGCGGAGACGAGATCACGCTGCGCGCCGTCGTGGACGGTTCCACTGTGGAGGGCGTCAGCTGGGAGGGACAGGGCTGCTCCATTTCCATGGCCTCGGCGTCGGTGCTGACCGAGCTTGCGGCCGGCACGGACCGGGACACAGTTCTCTCACTTGTCGACGAGTTCCGGACGCTGATGCGCTCCCGCGGCAGCATCGAACCGGATGAGGAAGTGCTCGGGGACGCCGCGGCGTTTGCGGGCGTGGCACGGTATCCGGCGCGGGTGAAGTGCGCCATGCTGGCCTGGGTGGCGCTGGAGGAAGCGCTGCTGGCAGCGAACCCGCCGGTAGGCTAAGGGCTTCGAAACGGCTGAGGGCTCCGAAAGCAGCTCCCACCGGACCCGCGCAGGACCCACAAAGGAAGGACCCACGGCCCGGTGTGAACCGGGGCCGTGGGTCTGTGACCGTGATTGCTACTGCGGCTGCGGTGTCGTAGCCGCTTCAACCCGCAGCTACACGCTGTCCGTCCGCCGTCGGCTGATCATCACGGCTGCACCGCCTGCCAACAGCGTGCCGATGCCAGCTGCTCCCCACAGGGCCAGGGACCCATCGGCTCCCGTCGTGGCCAACGTGGCCGGGTTGCTCCGGACTGCTCCACCGCTGGAAAGCACGTTGATGCCGGCTGCCGGTGGAACAACCGGATCGTTGGGCGGGTCGATGAGCAAAACCTGCGGATCGGTTGGGTCGGCCGGTGGGAGCGCTATCTCAGTCGACGGGTCCGTAGGGTCCGACGGGTCCGTGGGGTCCGCGGGCGGATCGATAACGGTGACCGGCGGGTCCGTCGGCTCCTCCGGTGGATCGGTAGGCTCCGGTGTCTCCGTTTCCTCGCAGTCATCGTCGTGGCCGTGGCCGGGCTTGTCCTTGTCGGGTTTCCCGTGGCCGTGGCCGGGCTTGTCCTTGTCCGGTTTCCCGTGGCCGTGGCCGGGCTTGTCTTTGTCTGGTTTCCCGTGGCCGTGGCCGGGCTTGTCCTTGTCGGGTTTCCCGTGGCCGTGGCCGGGCTTGTCTTTATCCGGTTTCCCGTCGCCCTTGTCCGGTTTCCCGTGGCCGTGGCCGGGCTTGTCTTTATCGGGTTTCCCGTCGCCCTTGTCCGGTTTCCCGTGGCCGTAGCCGGGCTTGTCTTTATCCGGTTTCCCGTCACCCCTATCGGGTTTCCCGTGGCCGTAGCCGGGCTTGTCTTTATCCGGTTTCCCGTCGCCTTTATCCTCCCTTTCCCCGCCACTGCCGGATTTACCCATATCCCCAACATCTGGTTCACCATTGTCGGGCTCTCCTGCTGTTTCTTCGGGAGCAGCAGGAGCCGCGGGTAGCTCCAGGCCGGGAGAGGGTGCTGGGTCGGCTGGCTCCGCGGGTACGTCAGGTGCCTGGGTATCGGCGGGAGGTACCGCATCAGCGGCCGGATCCGTTTCACCGGCCTGTGCAGTACCGGTCCCGGCGAGCATCAAAACGCCCGCAAGCATAAAGGCGGAAGTGGTTTTCTTCATATTAGGTCCCCAAAAGTCATTAGATATCGGAAGGCCGAACAATGTCGGCAGAGGCCGACCGGCAGGGGGAACCTAGCAGTCGGGCTGCAATATCTGAATGCGTATTTAGGCGACCAAGTAGGCATTACTCGGGTATCGAGAAATGCTGTGTTTTAAATGCGTTTACACACCACGTAATTCGATTGCACGTGTTTCTCCGGGCTTGGCGGGGGCATGCGCAGCGTCGGCCGTGAAGGGCAGGCCGGGAGGGGTATGCAGCTTTCCTTGTCTCCCGGCCGGGTGGTCCTCAGGGCCGGCCCATGCCCTTGTAGTTCCAGCCTGCAGCCCGCCATGCGGCCGGGTCAAGGACATTGCGGCCGTCGATGATGTTCTTGTCTGCGACCAGTGGCCCGGTGGATACCGGGTCAAGAGACCGGTATTCCTTCCACTCGGTGAGGAGCACCACCACGTGGGCGCCGAGCAGGGCGTTTTCGGTGGCCGGTTCGTAGCTCAACTCGGGGAAGCGGCCCTTGGCGTTCTGCAGTGCCTGGGGATCGGTCACTGTGACGGTGGCACCCTGGAGCTGGAGCTGCGCTGCGGCACTGAGGGCGGGGGAGTCGCGGACGTCGTCGCTCTCCGGCTTAAAGGCCGCACCCAGGATAGTCACGCGTTTACCCAACAGGGATCCACCGCAGACCTCCCGCGTCATCTCCACGACCTTGGACCGGCGCCGCATATTGATTGCGTCCACCTCCCGGAGGAAGGTGAGGGCCTGATCGGCGCCGAGTTCGCCGGCACGGGCCATAAAGGCGCGGATGTCCTTGGGCAGGCAGCCTCCGCCGAACCCGACGCCCGCATTCAGGAAACTCCGCCCGATGCGTTCGTCCATGCCAATGGCATCGGCGAGGGCCGTGACGTCGGCTCCGGACGCGTCACACACCTCCGCCATGGCATTGATGAAACTGATCTTGGTGGCGAGGAAGGAGTTTGCGGCGGTCTTGACCAGCTCGGCCGTCGCGTAGTCCATGGTCAACCGGGGTGTGCCTGCGGCCAGCGGTGCCGCATATGCCTGGTCGAGGACCGCGGTGGCGGCAGCGCCTGACGGGCCTTCGGGCAGTCCGTAGACCAGGCGGTCAGGGGAGAGGGTGTCCTGTATGGCGTGGCCCTCGCGCAGGAATTCCGGGTTCCAGGCCAGGACGGCTCCGGGTGCTTCATGCGCCAGATACTCGGCCAGCCGCGCGGCGGTACCCACCGGAACCGTGGACTTGCCCGCTATGACGTCTCCGGGTGCCAGATGGGGTGCCAGCCCGGCGACGGCTGCATCCACGTAGCGCATGTCTGCCGCGTATTCGCCCTTTCGCTGCGGCGTCCCAACGCAGAGGAAATGAACCTCAGCGCCGGCTGCATCGGCCGGATCCGTGCTGAATGCCAGCCGGCCGCTCCCGAGCGCTTCCGCAAGAAGCTCAGGCAGCCGGGGCTCGAAAAAGGGAGCGCGTCCAGCGGCCAGGTCTCCGATCCTTGCTGCGTCGACGTCGATACCCACTACGTCGTGCCCCAGTTTCGCCATGGAAACCGCGTGGACGGCCCCCAGATAGCCGCAGCCAATAACGGAAATACGCACTGTTCCCCTATGTTTCATCACGGTTTTTCGGGCCGCAACAACCTTATCCTGCGCGCAGGATAGGCGGCATCAGGGGACTTCGACCGGCAGGACCACACGGAAGGTGCTTCCGGCACCGAGCTCTGAGGTGAAGGAGATACGGCCCCCGTGTGCCTCGACAATGGACTTCGTAATGACCAGTCCCAGGCCGACGCCGGGGATGGCGGCCTTCTTTACCTGGCCTGTCCGGAAAAACTTAGTGAACACATCCCGCTGGTCCTCCTCACTCATGCCGATGCCGGTGTCCTGGACCTCCAGGACTACGTGTCCGCCCTCCCGGCGGGAACGTACGGTGACCGAGCCGCCGTCGGGAGAGTATTTGACGGCGTTGGAGAGGAGGTTATCGAGCACCTGGGAGATCCGGTCCGGATCAACCTCTGCTTCCAGCGTCGGTTCACAGTCACAGTCCACGGTGACTCCAATGACCGAAGCCCGGGGCCTCACGGTATCCAGGCTGGCACGGACGAGTTCGGCGACGTCCGTTTTCCGGCGGTGCAGGTGCATGGTCCCTGAAGCGGTGGTCAGCAGGTCGGCAACCAGCAGCAGCAGGCGTTCGGCATTGCGCTGGGCAACCCGCAGCGCGCTGTGGAGGTGGCCGGGGACCCCGTCCATCTCCGGGTCATCCAGGACCAGGTCGAGGTAGCCGATGATCGACGTCAGGGGTGTCCTGAGCTCGTGCGACACGCTGGAGACGAAGTCTTCCTTGGCATTGAGTGCGTTCACCATGTCGGTCACGTCGCTGTAGGCCAGCACCGAGCCGGCAAACTCCCCGTTGTCCCGCAGCGCCCGGGAACAGACGGCCAGCGCGCGCTGGTGGTTGGCCGGCCCGACCCACATGATGACATCGGAAAAGGACTCTTCACGCAGTGCCCGCTGGGCCGGGCGTTGGGCCGGTGCCAGGGGCGTGACCTGGTCCAGATCGAAAATGAGGGCGTCCTCGCCATGGATGGGTACGCCATCCGCGATGGCGAGGGCATGGTTGGCCCGTTGCCGGCTGTTCATGAGGATGGTCTGCCCCTTGGCATCGATGGCCATAACGCCAACGTCCACCGTCTCCAGCACTCCATCAAGCAGCTGGGAGCGCAGCCGTGTTTCCTGCAGGCTGCCCTGCAGCTGCGCCTCGGCCGCGGTGAGCCGTGCACGTTGAACGGATGTATCGTTCTCCACCGTCGAGACCACTATGGCGATGCCCATCATGACGAACGGAATAAGCAGCGGAGCGGCCAGTTCTACCAGCTCGGGTGATCCCTGGCTGAAAATCGGGGCCCACAGCACCAGCGTGGTGCAGACATAGCTGAGTATCCAGGCCGCACGTGGTGCCGCACCGGACCAGGCCATCCAGAAAACAGGGAAGACGGCCAGGAAACTCAGCCCGATTACGGAGTTTCTGCCGTCATGGTAAAGGCCGCCCACCACAGCGAAATCCAGCACAGGGATAATCCAATAAGCCAGCGGGGAATACCGCTCCCACGGCACCGCCACGCAGGCCGCAGTCAAGAGGGCAAGAAGTACCAGGCCTAATTGAAAACTGTGGCTGCCGAAAACGGCGGGGGCGACGACGGCAGTAATCGGCAGCGCTACGGCAACCGAAATCACGAGTGGGAGCTGGCTTATCAACAGTCTCAATCGAAGACTTAGTTCATTAAACTGCGATTTGATCCCCATCATGGCAGCCGCACGGTCTTGGAGACTGGACATATAAAATTGGAACCCCCGGATTCCTATAGTGGTAGCTCAGATTATAGGGGTGCTCCTGTAAGATACGGTGCAAGGGGTGCGGACAATCAGAACGTCCGCGGGACAGGAAAAAATACAGGCATGGAAATACAGCGCGTAGCCGTCATCATCGAAGACGACGCAGATATCCGGGATCTTCTATATGCAGTTCTGCAGCAGTCCGGTTTTAAGGTCTTCACTGCACCGAACGGCTCGGAAGGCGTCGAAACCGTGCGGCTGCATAATCCCACGGTCGTCACCCTGGATCTGGGCCTCCCCGACATTGACGGGTTCGAGGTGATTCGGCAGCTGCGGCAGTTCAGCGACGCGTACATCGTGATGCTCACCGCCCGCGCCGAGGAGCTCGATACCCTGATGGGACTCGAAGCCGGAGCAGACGACTACATCACCAAGCCTTTCCGGCCGCGGGAGCTCCGCGCACGGATCTCGGCCATGCTCCGCCGCCCGCGCGGGGAATCCGGTGCAGCGTCAGACATCCCCGATTCCGGCGGTACTGCTGCTTCCGCTCCCGAAGGGGCGCCGGTGGCAACCCTCACGGCATCAGCCCCCGTGTCCGCGCAGATGGTCCCGGCCGCTCCGGGGACGTTCGCCCACAACGGCCTGACCCTGGACCCGGGCACCCGGACCACCGAGATTAACGGTGAGGGCGTGGAACTGACCCGCACCGAATTCGACCTGCTGCATGCCCTTCTGGAGGGAGGCCGGCTGGTACGGACCAAGACGGACCTGGTCCGGCGGCTGCGCGGCGAGGAATATGACACGGGCTCCTTCATCAGCGATGCGGATGAGCGGACTGTGGAAGTGCATGTGGGTAACCTCCGCCGCAAACTTGGCGACGATTCGAAGTCGCCGCGCTGGCTCGAGACCGTACGCGGCGTCGGCTACCGTCTGGCACCGCAGGTTTGATGGCGCGGTTCCGGGTCCCTGACCCGGAACCCCGCCGCCCGTGCCCGGGCCTACACGCTGCCCGGGCTTAAACGCGGCCCGGCGCCTATGCGCCGGCCGGCAGTTCGACGGTAAAGGCGGTGCCGCGTCCCTGGGCGCTTTCCACCCGGATGCTGCCGCCGTGCGCTTCGACAATATCCTTGGTGATCGCCATCCCGAGTCCTACTCCGGGGATACCCGCCAGCCGCACCGTACCGGCCCGGAAGAACTTCTCAAAGACATCCTCCACATCGTCGGCGGACATGCCCATACCGGTATCCGCCACACGGAACACCGCGCTGCCGCCTTCACGCCAGGCACTTACCGTAACCGTGCCGCCGTCGGGGGAGTATTTGACGGCGTTGGAAAGCAGGTTGTCCAGTACCTGGGTGATGCGGTGCGGATCCGCGGTCAGCGGCAGGTCGGCGGGGGTGTCGTCGACCAGTACGACGCCGGCCTCCCGCGCCTTTGTCTCTGCTGTGCCGAGACTGCTGCGGATGAGTTCAGCGAGGCACACAGGGCGGGTCTCCAAATGGACTGTGCCCGAGGCTGCGGTGAGGAGGTCCGACACCAGGCGAAGCAACCGCTCGCTGTTCCGCAGTGCAATCCGCAGGGATCCTGGGATCCCGCCCTGCAGCTGGCTGTCCTCGGCTTCGTCCAGCGCGAGCTCCAGATAACCCATGATCGACGTCAATGGGGTGCGGAGCTCGTGCGAGACGCTGGCAACAAAATCGTCCTTGGCTGCCAGCGCTCCGACAAGGGCGGTCACGTCGGAAAAAACGAGGACCGCGCCATTGAAGCCGCCGTCGTCGGTGCGGAGTACGGCCCCGGAAGTGTTGAGGGCCACCTGCGCGCCGGGAGGGCCCAGCCACAACTGGACGTCGCGGAAGTCCGAGCCTTGCAGGGCGCGTGCAACGGGACGCTGGTCATCGGGAACCGGAGTGGTGCGGTCCAGGGTGTAGAGGAGCAGGTCGCGTTCATGCGGGTCCACCGTCCCGGCCGGCAGGGCACGCTCCTGGAGGAGTCGTTGACGGCTGTTCATATGCCGGGGCAGACCGTCCTCGTCCACCAGGAGGACGCCGACGTCGATCGCGTTCAGCACTCCGTCGAGCTGCTGGGACCGCCGCTTGCTCTCCGCCAGCGCAGCTTCAAGGAGCCGGTCCTTGTTCTCCAGGGTTTCGCGCTGGGAGCGGATATCTTCCCGGAGCACTGAGACAGTGACCGCGACGCCGAAGCTCACCAGTGGAACGAGCAGCGGGGCGGCAAGATCCGCTCCGTCGAAGGGACCGGAACCGCCCAGGATGAACGGATGCCAAACCGACAGCAAGGGGCAGAAAAGACTCAGTGCCCGGGCGGCTACGGGGGAGACCCGGGACCACGACATCCAGAAGACCGGGAAAACGTGGAGAAGGCTCAGGCCGGTAAGGATGCCAGTGCTGCCATGGTGCAGCATGGCGATGGCGACGAAGTCGAGCAGTGGAATGATCCAATACGACGGGTACCAGAGGCGGTTCCATGGAATAGCGATGCACGCGGCGGTAACGAGCACCAGCATGATGAGTCCCGCAACGAATTCCTGCCGTTCGAAGACCTCCGGCAACTGCCAGGCAGCGACGGCGCTGATAACCCCCACAACGATGACCAACGGTGCCTGGCTCAGCGCTGTCCGGATACGCAGCGGCAGTTCATGGAATTGCGAGCTTATGCCGAAAAACCCCAGCGTCGACTGCGACAACCGCGACATGCGTGACCCCCTTGTAAGCACAACAGGGTCTAACGATACCGGTGGTACAGGTGTCAAATGACCGTGCCGGTCCGGTGCGGACCCGCCGGAAGGACGGTCCCTTACCGGGACACTTCCACATCCAGGGAAGCCGAGAGAAAAGACATGGTCTCGGTGCCGCAGCGGTCAATCGTCTGGACCATATTCCTTAGTCCGGCCAGGTCATAAGCGGCCACCAGATCCTGCGCCTGGCTGGCCAGGGCAGACAGGCGTTCGGCCCCTGCCATGTGGCTGGAAATCTTGATGCTCAGGACTACGTCCATCGCAGCATCGAAGTCCTGGTGTTCCACAGCCTGCACGAGGCGGGTGAACCGTCCGTCCCACATGGAGAGGTAATTCCCGATGTACTGCCGGCACGTACGTGCGCCCATCTGCTCACTGAGGTCCAGGAGGGTGCCCAGGGCAATCAGCCGGGGCTGTCCGCCGCGATGCATCATGCGGCACTTCCCTGATGGTGGTGGCGGGAGGCGGCCGGGCCGGGCCGGAGCCGGCAACCGGTGACGGCCAGCGGCTGGACCGGTGTCCCGGTCCGCTGGTCCCGCGGGAAAGAGAGGTACAAAAAAATTTCCTTCGAGTGTGGGGCTCGTCGATGGTCGTGAAACTGTCCTGGCAGGGAAACTTCCTGCGACACGTCCCACAGTGGCACTAAAACCTCAGGATGGAGTGCCCGCGACACTCAAGATCGAGGCAATATTTAGTGCGCGGTTTAGTGCGCCCTTTAAAGCGTTCCGGCGGGCTCTGCCGAACGCCGGGCGGCATCCCTCCCCAACGCTCCGGTGGATGCCCGCACCAGGACCGGTCCGTCGACGTCGACTGCCCCCGGCACTGCATTCCGGCACTGCATTCCGGCCATGCAGGAGGTGCGTTTCGCTGGTTGACTCCGGTTCGTGGGACCCGGTTGAGGGGACATTGCGGTTGTCTTGCGCAGCAGTTGAGGTTTTGCGGAATGTTTCTCCAACCCTGTGTGAAGGGCGCCGCGATTCTTGAGGACGGCCGGGGAAAGTGGAAGCCAACGGCAGGAAGAACTTCCTGGCCCAAGACTTTCGAACAAGGGGAACAAGATGAACAAGATGGCTAAAGGCGCACTGGCAATCGGTCTCGGCTCGGCAATGCTGCTCGGCGGCGGCGGAACGCTCGCCGTCTGGAATGACAAGGCAACCGCCGATGCGGGAATCATCCAGGCCGGCAGCCTGGATGTCGCAGCCGAGCCGGGTGTCTGGACCAACGCCGCCGGCGTGATCGACATTGCCTCGTACAAGGTTGTACCGGGCGAGCAGCTCACCTTCATCCAGAACGTCGACGTTACCCTCGAGGGTAACCAGATGAAGGCCCAGCTGAGCCTGGACCCCGTCGCGGCCAACAGCTTCAAGGGCAGCGCGTATCCCGTGGTGACCTACACGAAGGGCGGCCAGAAGTTCGATCCCGCGAAGGACTTCCTGACCACCACCAGCGAGATCACCGCGAAGGCCGTCTTCACCTTCAACCCGAACACCACGGGTCAGCAGGACATGGGCGCGACCCTGGACCTCTCGAAGGTCAACTACATCCTGACGCAGGTCGCCAAGTAACACCCGCCCCACCCCCTTGTTCTAACCCTGGTTGTGCGCGGCGCCTACGCACCGCGCACAACCTGTTCCCCTGGAGGAAGAATCCGTGAAGAGCCTACTGAAAGCAGCCGGGTTGATCCTGGCCGCTGTCGTACTGGGGCTCATGACGGTCCAGGGGAGCTACGCACTGTGGAACGTTATGGTTCCCCAGAACGCCGGCACCGTCCAGGCAGCTGACTTCACTGTCCTGGTGAATGAAGCCAACATGGCCTCCACTCCGGCCCTGGCGCTTAACGCCGGCGGATTGAACCGCGGAACGGCGGCCTACACCGCTGTGCGGGTGACCAACACGGTCAACGTCACCGCGCAGTCCCCGTTGGTCCTGCAGCCGTCGGTATCGCTTCCCCCGGCCGCCAGCATGCTGAACGGGAACCTGACGGTAGCCACCACGGTTCTCCCGGGATCGACCTCCTGCCCCGAAAATCTTGCCTACAAAGCGGGCGCCCCTGTTCTTCCGGTCCTGGCTACGGGAACCACCCAGACCATTTGCTTCAAGGTTTCGCTGAACAGCAATACCCCGGCGAACCAGCTCGGACAGCCGGTCAACATCCCGGTAAACCTCAGCGTGGCGCAGCTCGCGCCGGCAGCTAAGTGACGGATAGGAAAACCATGTCGAGTGGCCGCAGGACAGCAGAGAAGCCCGCCAGCCCGCTGCGTTTCATCGGAGCCGGGTTGAGCTACCTGGCCCTGTGTGCCACGGCTCTGGTTGCCCTGGTCCTGATAGTCATTCCGCTGGTGACCGGTTCGCAGACCTTCAGCGTCCTGACCAGCTCCATGGCACCGCACTACGCTCCGGGCACCTTCCTGGTGGTCAAACCCACACCGTTCGAGGAACTGCGCACCGGCGACGTGATCACCTACCAGATCGAGTCCGGCAGCTCTGCAGTCATCACCCACCGGATCAATTCCATCGGCACCGCCCAGGACGGGGAACGGACCCTGTTCACCAAGGGTGACAACAATGCCATTGTCGACCCCGAGCCGGTACGCGAGGTCCAGGTCCGCGGCAAGCTCTTCTACGCCGTCCCCTTCATTGGTTTTGCCGCCAACGCCCTGGGCAACTCGGACCGGGGCGAGGCCATCCAGTGGGGCGCGGTAGCGCTGCTCGGCTACGGCATCGTCACCATGGTCCGCGGTGCCCTGGCCAAGAAACGTGGAGAAGGCGACTCCGGGCCGGCTGAAGCCGACAACGGAAACCCCGGCAATGACCTCACCGACGGCGGCGCGGCCCCGGTGCAGGCTCCCCGTGCCAGCGTCCCCATGCAGGATCCCTTCGGCCATGACGATCCCCACCTGGAAGAGTGCGAGCACTGCAACCATGACAGTGCACACCCGCACATCCACAGCCGCCGGAAGCCCGTCGCTGTCTGATGCCCTTCCCTGGACGGGCGAAGCAGTGGCTCACCGCCGGCGCGGTGGGCGTTGCCGCCGCAGCCATCACGTTTGCCGGTTCCCCTGCGGCCGTTGCCGCCGGCAGCTACCTCACCTTCAGCCCTGACGGCAGCACGTACAGCCCCACCCTCGACGGCCCCGTCTTCGCCGAAAGCGCCCGGTTGGTCCCCGGTGGATCCACCGGCGGAAGCGTCTGGATCCGCAATGACGGTGCCGATGCGGCTTATCTTTCGGCCGGTGCCGTCAGCGCCGGGATGGATCCGGAGCTCGTGGGCATGCTCAGTGTGAGCGCATCCGCCGGTGCCGTGGGCGGGCCGCCGGCAGTCCTGGGCTCCAACGGGATGTGCAGCGACGTTTACCAGGGATGGGTGCTGGGGGCCGGGGACGCCGTCCGCATCCAGCTCACTGCCGGCCTGTCGCCGGACGCTCCGAACGCAGCCATGGGCCGCAGCGCCCGGTTCGACGTCGTGTTTTACCTGCAGTCCACGAACATCGCAGGTACCGGTCCCAGCGCCTGCGAAGCACTGGGGATTCTCGACGCTTCCGTGCCGCCGTCGGACCCCGGAGTGGCGGCAGGCAACGGCCCCGGCAACGACGCCCGGACTACCGGCCGGCAGGCACCTGCGCCGCGGCCGGGATCCGGGACGGTGCCGGGCCTGGCACCAGCCGGTGACGGAGGCGCGGCAGCCCTTGCCGGATTCCCCACCGCACCGGCGGCCCCCGGCGAGGAGGACAGGAACGCCGCCTTCAACACCAACGTTCCGCCGGTGGCCGCCGGACGTTTGGAAGAGTCATCGCCGGCGTCGTTCGAGAGCACGGTGGAACCCGTGATCCGTTCCCTGTCGGGTACGCTCCTGATAGCACTTTCGGTGGCGTTCTTCGCCACCGCGGGAATCCGACTACGAAGCAGGAGCCGATGAGCAGGAAATCGCAGCAGGGGGCTGCGGAGAGCGCCGAAGCTGGACAGGACACGCGGTCCGGACCGGCAGCGCGGCTGCGTCCCCAGCCGGGGTTACGCACCGCTGCGGCCGCGTTTATCGTGACTGTGCTCCTTGGCCTGGGCGGGACTGCCGCGTACGCCTACTGGAGCCAGTCCACGACGGCGACCATCACGGTCCTCCCGACGGCGAAGGTCCGGACGCCCGGCCCGCTTCATTGCAACCCCTGGGGCACGAATGAGCTTTCCTGGAAGACCGTTGCCGACGTTGATTCTGATGTGGTCTACGTGCTCACCTTCGCCATGGGTTCGACCAGCAAGACCTATGCACTTCCGCTGACCACGACGGAGGTGAAGCCCGTATATCTGTCCGGCCTGGCATCGGCGCTCGGGACCAGCAAAATGGTGCCGCTGACCGTAACCCTGCGGACCGCCACCGTGAACAAAGCCGTTCCGGCAGCCACGGCCATCGCCGCCTCCGACATTCTGGCCGCGTCGGAAGCGTCCACGCTCCAGATGTCCTACTGGTCGCTGGTGGCGGGGGCCGGCAACTATCCCTGCGCCGGCTAGTCGTCCCGGCCTTCGTACACGTCAGGGATCCCATCCGAGTCAGCGTCAACCCGCTCCCGGGCCTCGATGAGACGGTACCGCCGGTTGCGGGCCGTCAGCAGCACCGAGGCCAGCAGGGCGGCGAGGACCGAAGCCATCAGGATGCCCACCTTGGCATCGTCGTTGTGCAGTGACCCGACGTCAAAACTCAAATCGTTGACCAGCAGGGACACGGTGAAGCCGATACCGCCGAGGATGCCTATGCCGGCCAGGTCCACCCAGCGGACGTCCGGGTCCAGCTTGGCCCGCGTCCCTGCAGTGACAGCCCAGGTGGTGAGCAGGATGCCGATGGGTTTGCCTACCACCAGGCCCAGGATGATCCCGACCGCCACCGGGTCTGTGACGGCCGCACTTACGCCACTCCATCCGCCGAGGGCAACACCGGCGGAAAAGAAGGCGAAGATAGGCACGGCGAAGCCGGTCGAGACAGGCCGGAAGCGGTGCTCGAATATTTCCGAGAGGCCCGGGCGCTCCGGGTCGGCGGGCAGTTTCTGCCGGTCCGGCCCGCGGCGCAGCACGGGCACCGCAAAGCCCAGCAGCACCCCGGCCACGGTGGCGTGGACACCGGAGGCATGCATCAGTGCCCACGTGGCTACACCAAGGGGCAGCAGGATCACCCAGGCCGGCCAGACGCGGGTGCCGAAGAACCGGGGGACGCGCTGGACCAGGAACGTGAACGCGGCCAGCGGGAGCAGCATCCACAACAGGTAGCTCAGGTGTACGTCTTCGGAGTAGAAGAAGGCAATGATGGCGATTGCGATGAGGTCATCCACCACGGCGAGGGTCAGCAGGAAGATCCGCAGCGCGCTGGGCAGGTGCGAACTGATCACTGCGAGGACGGCCAGGGCGAATGCGATGTCGGTGGCGGTGGGGATAGCCCAGCCCCGCAGGCCGTCCGAACCGGCAATCACGTTGACGGCTACATAGACCAGGGCGGGGACGACGACGCCGCCCGCGGCGGCAGCAATCGGAACGATTGCCTGCCTCAGGTCTCTTAGGTCCCCGGCAATGAATTCCTTTTTCAGCTCCAGACCGACCAGGAAGAAGAAGATGGCCAGCAGCCCATCAGCCGCCCAGGTGCCGATGCTCAGCTTCAGGTGCCACGGCTCGTAGCCGATTTCGAAATCACGTACGGCAAAGTAGGTGTCTGCTGCCGGGGAGTTGGCCCAGATCAATGCGGCGACGGTCGCAATCAGCAACAGGATCCCGCCTACGGTTTCCTTGCGGAGGATCTCGCCGATGCGGAGCGTTTCACCGTAGCTGCGCCTGCCCAGGATGGTGCGCGCGCCGGTTGGCTTGGGGGAAGAGGGGTCTGAGGCCATGGGATGGATCCTAACGAATTCGGGTACGGCAAACTTATTGCCGACCAGACTTCCCGGCGCACCGTGTACCAGTCTAACCGGCTCAGGGCGCCAGCGCGTGACGCACGCCGCGCCGGCAGTGAAGCGCCCCGGCAGGAAACCTGCCGGGGCGCGTGACAAACGGAACTCAGCCGATGAGGCCGCGGACCCCGATCACGAGGGTGGCCAGTGCGAAGACCATGGCCGTGCTGATCTTCATCAGGTTCATCGTCATGTAGCGGGTGGGTGCCCCGTTGGTGTCCCGTGCCTGCGGGGACTTCAAGGCGTCCCGCAGATAGGGCGGCCACATGAGGAGGGACCAGAGGCCGGCGATAACCAGGACCAGTGCAAGGGGAGTAGGGAGGTCCATGGGTTAGTGCTGCCGGCTTTCAATCCACTTGCCGGCCTGGCCCGCCTGGATGGTCAGTGCCTTGCCGATCATCGGCTCGGCCGCCTTAGCGATCTTGTCGCCAAGGAACGGGATGGAGGAAGCCACCTTGCCGTCGACGTCGACGCGGGTGCCCTCGGGGGTGCTGATAAGGCGCTGTACGGCGTTGACCTTCAGCGGCACCCCGCCCACGGAGAGTTCCACGTCGGCTTCCCGGGATCCGTCTGCGGCAGGGGCGGCCCACTGTTCCTTCTGGGTGACGGTCAGGGTGGCGCCAACGAACTTCTTCACCATGTCCGGCAGCCGGTCCGTCGGCATGGTCCGCACGGCGGTGAGGACGAAGGCTCCCGCAGTGTCACCGTCCACGGAAGCGGACACCAGGGAGCCGCCGACGTGCTCGCTGATGCTGCGCAGGAAACCTTCATCGGCGAATGTGTCCGTCACGGTGCGTACGTCGTAGGGCAGGATGGTTGATGCGTTCAGGGCCATGGGTCCTCCGTAAGGTGGGCGGGAAGCCGGAATCCGCGGGACTGCAAGCCCGCCGACCGGCCAACCCTCATCCTAAACCGGACCTTTCGCTGCCCCGAAACTGCCCAGACCTCCGGATGCACGGGCTAGGGTTCCAGGTTGATGCAGCCCACCGGGTTCCCGGCTGCGCCGCCCTGTCCTGCGTCGAGGATGAGGAGGGACTCGGCGCCGTCGTCCGGCAGCGTCCACGGCACCGTCGTGCCTGCGGTGGCGGTGCCGGCGGCGTCGGTCGTGAAGTCCAGGACCAGGCCACCCTGCGGGCCCTGATACTCCGGGCCTGCATCGGCCGGGTCCTCGCCGCAGTCATCCCGGTGCAGCCGGGCACTGAACGTCGTATTCGCCGCGAAGCTCTGCGCCTGCAGCTGCACGGTAGTGTCCTCCGGGGTTTCCCCGACAGTCACGATGGCAACGGACTCGTCAGGGATCAATGCCGTGTTGTAGGTGGTCGCGACGGCGTCATCGCAATACGGCCCAAACGTTCCTTCAAGGATGCCGCCCGGAGTGGGGGAGGCGGTGAACCTTCCGCACCGGTCGGGGTTGGAGGTGCGGCCCGGAATGCCGGCCGCCTGGCAGTTTTCTTCGCCGGGGCTGTTCGGGGAGATGGTGGCGCAGGACGACGGGCCGGAAGCGGACTCCGTGCCGGTGGAGGTGGAACCACCTTCGGGATCGTTGTAGCCGTCGCCGTCGGGGTTGCCGGCGCAGCCGGCAAAGGTGAGCGCGAGTACGGCAAATCCGGTGGCCAGAAGGGTCGCGTTGCGAGCCATGGGGCAGTCCTTACGTCGGTCAAAGGCGAGACTGAAGAAAGGGGAATCGCTGTCCGGTTATGCCCGTGCCCTTCCAGCGTGGCAGGCGCTCCAGCGAAAATCCAGATCCACGGCGGCTGGGCGGTTCAGCTGGCCGGGACGGAGGCGCGTGGCCTGTTTCCGCTCTCAGCGGCAGCGCCATACCACCGGGCCGGCAGCGGGTAATGTTGAAGAAAACCCCGGGGTTCCGTTTGTGGACTTCGGGTATTTGCGTTGCCGTCATGAAGGAGAAACCACCCCATGAGCCTGAACGGACTGCGTGCCGCCCTCGCTGAGGACCCCTCGTACGCAAGGGTGCGGACCCTTTCCTCCCGGCCGCCCGCAGGCCGCAGTGAAGATCTTCAGATCGGAGCGCCGCAGGGCATGCGCGCTGCCTTGCTGGCGGAAGTCGTGGACGGGATCGCGGCGGCCGGGGCCGGCGACGGCGTCCCTCCGGTGGTGCTGGCCGTCACGGCAACGGGCCGCGAGGCCGAGGATCTGGCGGCTGCGCTGCGCAGCTACCTGCCGCTGGCCGGTATTGAGGAATTCCCCAGCTGGGAGACCCTGCCGCACGAGCGCCTTTCTCCACGCTCGGACACCGTGGGACGGCGCCTGTCCGTGCTCCGCCGGCTGGTTCATCCGGAAACCGCGCCGGTCCAGATAGTGGTTGCCCCCGTGCGTGCCGTGGTCCAGCCCCTGGTGGCCGGGCTCGGCGAACTGAAACCGGTGGCCCTGAAGGTCGGCCAGGAACAGCCTTTCGACTCCGTGGTGCAGGCGCTGGCAGAGGCCGCCTACGCACGGGTGGATATGGTTTCCCACCGCGGTGAGTTCGCCGTCCGCGGCGGCATCCTCGATGTTTTCCCGCCCACCGAGGACCACCCCATCCGCATCGATTTCTTCGGTGACGAGGTGGATTCCATGCGCTGGTTCGCGGTCGCTGACCAGCGGACCCTCACCGGGGAGCACGTCACCCACCCCTCCGAGCTGTACGCCCCGCCGTGCCGGGAAATCCTGATCACGCCGTCGGTGATGAGCCGTGCCGCCAAGCTCAAGGACCAGATGCCCGCAGCTGCGGACATGCTGGAGAAGATCGCTGGCGGGATTGCCGTGGAAGGCATGGAATCCCTGGCTCCCGTTCTCGTGGATTCCATGGTTCCGCTGATGGGCGAGCTGCCCCGGGGATCCATCACCGTGGTCATCGAGCCGGAAAAAGTACGTGCCCGGGCCCACGACCTGGCTGCCACGAACGAGGAGTTCCTGGCAGCGGCGTGGGCCACGGCGTCCGACGGCGGCGCCGCACCCCTGGATCTTTCGGCCGGGCTCGCAGCGGACCTCGACGCCGCCAGCTTCCGCTCCCTGGCGGACACCCGCACGGCTGCGCACGCCAACGACGTCGCCTGGTGGTCCATCACGTCCTTCAACCCCGATGACGAAACCGTCCTCGATATCGACACCCTGACCATCAACGCGCGCGAACCCCGCGGGTACCGCGGCGACGTCGCGGAAATGATGGACTTCATCGGCGGCCGCGTCCGGGATGCCTGGCGCGTGGTGGTGGTGACTGAAGGCCCCGGCCCGGCCGCCCGCCTGGCCGAACTGTTCCGGGAAAACGACATCCCCGTCTCCCTGGTCGATTCCGTGGACGAGGAACCGCGTCCCGGCGTCATCTCCATCACCACCGCCAGCGCCGGCCGCGGGTATGTCTTCGACAGCCTCAAGACCGGCCTGCTGACCGAGGCTGACCTGCTCGGCCGCGCCAGCACCTACTCCACCCGCGACATGCGCAAGATGCCCTCGAAACGGCGCAACGCCGTCGACCCGCTGCAGCTGCAGGAGGGCGACTTCGTGGTGCACGAGCAGCACGGCGTGGGTAAGTTCATCGAACTGATCCAGCGCGCCACCGGCGCCGGCACCAACAAGACGGTGCGCGAGTACATGGTGCTCGAATACGCGTCCTCCAAACGGGGTGCGCCGGGGGACCGGCTGTTTGTTCCCACCGACCAACTGGACCAGATCACCCGGTACGTGGGCGGGGAAACCCCTGTGCTGTCAAAGATGGGCGGCTCCGACTGGGCCAAAACCAAGAGCCGGGCGCGCAAGGCGGTCAAGGAAATTGCGGGCGAGCTGATCCGGCTCTATTCCGCACGGATGGCGTCCAAGGGCCATGCCTTCGGCCCGGACACCCCCTGGCAGCGTGAACTTGAGGAAGCCTTCCCCTATGTCGAGACCCCGGACCAGCTGACCACCATCAACGAGGTCAAGGCGGACATGGAACGGGAAGTGCCCATGGACCGGCTCGTTTCGGGCGACGTGGGCTACGGCAAGACCGAAATCGCGGTACGGGCTGCATTCAAGGCCGTGCAGGACGGCAAGCAGGTGGCGGTTCTGGTGCCCACCACACTGCTGGCCCAGCAGCATATGGAAACCTTCGCCGAACGCTTCTCCGGTTTCCCCGTCCGCGTGGATTCCCTTTCCCGCTTCCAGACGGCCAAGCAGGCCAAGGCCACCATTGAGGACGTCAAGGCCGGCTCGGTTGACGTCGTCATCGGCACACACCGCCTGTTGTCCCAGGAGGTCCAGTTCAAGGATCTGGGCCTGGTGATCGTGGATGAGGAACAGCGCTTCGGTGTTGAACACAAGGAAGCGCTGAAGAAGATGCGCACCAACGTGGACGTGCTGGCCATGAGTGCCACCCCAATTCCGCGGACCCTGGAGATGTCCCTGACCGGGATCCGCGAGACCTCCACGCTGGCCACCCCGCCCGAGGAACGGCACCCGGTGCTGACCTACGTGGGTCCGTACACGGACAAGCAAGCTTCCGCCGCGATCCGCCGTGAGCTGATGCGCGAAGGCCAGGTGTTCTTCGTCCACAACCGGGTTTCGTCCATCGACCGCACCGCCGCGCACCTGCGTGAGTTGGTTCCGGAGGCACGCATCGCCGTCGCCCACGGCCAGTTGAGTGAGTCCAAGCTCGAGCAGATCATCGTGGATTTCTGGGAGAAGCGTTTCGATGTGCTCGTGTGTACCACCATCATCGAAACCGGCCTGGATATCTCCAATGCCAACACCTTGATAGTCGACCGGGCGGACCACTTCGGCCTGTCGCAGCTGCACCAGCTGCGCGGCCGCGTGGGCCGTGGCCGTGAGCGGGCCTACGCCTACTTCCTGTACCCGTCGGAGAAACCGCTGGGCGAGGTCGCACTCGAGCGGCTGAAGGCCGTGGCGACCCACAACGAACTGGGTGCGGGTATGCAGCTTGCCATGAAGGACCTGGAAATCCGCGGCGCAGGAAACCTGCTGGGTGGGGAGCAGTCCGGCCACATTGCCGGCGTCGGCTTTGACCTGTACATCCGGCTGGTCGGCGAAGCCGTGGCGGATTACCGCGGCGAGGCCGAGGAGAAGGCCGCGGAAATGAAGATCGAGCTGCCGGTTAATGCCCATCTGCCGCACGAATACGTGCCGGGGGAGAGGCTGCGGCTGGAGGCCTACCGCAAGCTGGCCTCGGCACTGACCAACGAGGCCATCGACGAAGTCCTGGCCGAGCTGGTGGACCGCTACGGCGAGCCGCCGCAGGAAGTGAAGAACCTGATCGACGTCGCCCGTTTCCGGGTGGACGCACGCGCCGCCGGGCTGACCGACGTTGCGCTCCAGGGCAACTTCATCAAGTTTGCTCCGGCGGACCTGCCCGAATCGCGCACCATGCGGCTGCAGCGCATGTACCCCGGCGCACTGGTGAAGCCCGCATTGAACGCCGTGCTGGTGCCCAAGCCGAAGACAGCCAGGATAGGCGGCCGGGATCTGGTGGACGCCGAAATCCTGGCCTGGGCCAAGCAGGTGCTTGACGCCGTGTTCAAGGAGTAAGGCGGCTGGCTAGCCTGTCACCGCTATAACGAAGACAGCTGCGGCAGCCACGACACACGAGGCGAGTACCGCGTAGCCAATGAGGAGAATCCGCTGCTGCCGGGCCCGGTCCCGGCGCCATTCCCTACGGGTCATGGTGGTAGTCATGAAGCCGAATCTAGGGACCGGCCGGCAGAGGCGCTAAGAGTAGGAGACACCTGCCTGTCCGCAGCCACTACTCAGTTAAACACTGATGCACCCGAGCCCGAAGGCTGGGGTGCATCAGTGTTTAGAGCAACTGGCCTGTGAACGGCCGGGCCTACTCGTTGTGCGAGTAACCCTTGGCGAGCTCCGTGGTGGTGTCGGAACGGCCGATGCTGAATGCCACGAGGTACATGCCGGTCGCAGCAATCAGCAGGACTGCCATGGGCCAGACATTGTCCAGGGTCAGCCAGTTAACCGCGTAGATGGCGCCAAGGAAGATGGCGAACATCACGGCGAAGATGAGGACGTTGCTGACCAGATGGCCCTCGCCCGAGTGTGAAGGCTGCTTTGACCGTGTTCCAACCATGAAGTTCTCCGTTTCAAAAAGTGTCAGTAGCTATGCCGGTCAGTAGCCCGACGTGGCTTTGCTTCCATTAACAATAGCGATTCCCGAGCTCGCTCCGATACGCGTGGCTCCTGCATCGATCATTGCCTGTGCGTCTTCGAGGGAACGGACACCGCCGGAAGCCTTGACTCCGAGGTCCGGGCCGACCGTACGGCGCATCAGCGCGACGTCGTCGGCCGTCGCTCCGCCGCCATTGAATCCGGTGGAGGTCTTCACGAAATCAGCGCCGGCTTCGACGGAGGCTTCGCAGGCCAGAACCTTCTGCTCTTCATTGAGCAGCGAGGTTTCGATGATGACCTTGAGGATGCCACCGGCAGCGTGGACGGCGTCGGCCACTGCTGCGATGTCCCTGACCAGGGCAATCCGGTCGCCGCGGCGGGCGGCTGCGATGTCAATGACCATGTCGATTTCATCCGCACCGTCCTGAAGCGCCCCCTGGGCTTCGAAGACCTTCACTTCGGTGGTGGTGGCGCCCAGCGGGAAGCCAATGACCGAGCAGGTGAGCACTCCGCTGCCCTTCAGGGCATTGTGGACGGTGCCGACCCAGAGCGGGTTTACGCAGACGGACTTGAACTGGTATTCAGCGGCTTCGGAGCAGACCCGGAGGATGTCGTCGCGGCTGGCCTCGGGTTTGAGGAGCGTGTGATCAATATACGAGGCAATGGGTGTAGACATGGGTTCTATCTTGCCATAGCGGAGTTGAGGCGCGTGGCCGGGATCACTGCCGGCGCCGGAGAAGTACCGCGGTTAGTGCCATAGCAAAGACCCGGCCGCCTTATGTTCTTCGGCCGGGTCTTTGCGGTGACGCTGTTAGGTCCGAAGGGGCCACATTCCGAAAATGGAAACAACGTTCGTTTTCACGGTTACTTTTTCCGAGGCTGCCGCGGAAACAGATGCGGCCGACGCCGGTGCCGCCACACCGGCCCCGGTGATGACAGCGGTCAGCAGCATTGCTGCACCAAGCTTTTTCATGTTCTGCTCCTAGGAAGATGTAGGACTGAGGAATTCAGACACTTGGAGTATAGCTACACGTCGAGCTGAGAAAATATTGATTCTGTTGCTGGTGCGGCAATCCTGCGGGGAACCTGCGGTGGTGTTAGGTTTGCAGTGATTTTGGAGCCGATGCGGCGTTTGCTGGAAGGAACCGGTTGCAGCTCCCATAACCCCGAATCCCTCTGGATAAATACCGTGAGAAGGTGCCTGACACGTGGATAGCAATGCAGCATTCATCTTGGACGAATACCGTGCCATGCAATCTCAGCAGCGACGGGATTACCGGGATGCCATAAGTCATTCGCAATCCGCAGCAGAAGCCGCAAGGAAAAGCGGAGACGCTTTAGGGCTTTGTCGCATGGAGTTTCAAACGGGTCAGCTCCAACTTGACCTCGGGCTGATTCAGGATGCCATTGCGACCTGCCGAAAGCTGCTGGAGTCCGAAGCGATAAAGCAGTATCCCGACCTCGAGTCCCGCACCAGGGTGCTCTTGTCGCGCATTTTCCACAATGACGGCCAAATGCACGATGCGCTCGAAGTCGCGAGGGAAGCCACACGCATTCCGGCGGACGACCTGTCGCTGGATGCACGCCGAAGTGTTCAGCACGCGTTGGTCGCTGCGCTTGCTGAGGATGGCGATACTGAGGCGGCATGGGCCGAGGCCATGAATCTTGCCGGCATGCTGGAAGGGGAAACCAGCTACTACGATCTCGGAGTTGCACAGTGGACCATCGGGAACGTCGCGTTTATGTCCTCCCGGCTGGATGAAGGATTGGCGTACCAAAGCCTGGCAATGGAAAACCTTTCACGCTTGGACAACGTCAATCTCTGGGCCCAATTCAACAAGGCAACCGCGCACATGCGCTTGACGGCAGGGCTTACCGGCCCGGAAACGGCAGAGTTCGTAGAGCGGGCCGAGGTGGCTTTTGCTGTCGCCGGAGGCAAGGAAATCGATCTGTACGAAGTCCGGATCACACGTGCCTGGTGGGAACTTGCGTCCGGGAATCCATCCACCGCGGAAGAGCTGCTCCGTCCACTGGACAAGGAGCTTGCTGGTCCCTATCCGTTCCTTCAAGCGCGGGTGCTGTTGTTATTGGCACGCTGCTTCCACGCCCTGGGGCGCACCGGCGAGGCCTTGAGAAGTGCCAGACAGAGCGAAGGCATCTTCATCGAGGTCGGTGCCGACGTGTTTGCGTCCGAGTCCCGGGCGTTTATTGCAGTCCTTCAGGAGGCACCGACGTCATGATGTGCCATGAAAAATAGTTTCGGAGTGGGGAACTCGATATTTAAGCATCGAAGGCGCACAATACAGACTTAGGTACCGATCCGGGGCGGTCATGCTGTGGCCCTTCGGTACGGTGAAGCAGATCCGCTGCATTGAGGTCCTGCGCGGCGACTTGGGGGAAGCTATGGCAAGACACGACACCGCGGACCGCAGCGGCGCAGAACCGTCCACCGTCACACCGGGAAACGCACGCACGGCTCCCGGGCAGGGGCTGCAGTGCCCGCCACCTCTTGGGACGGTCCAGGTGAGCCTGGCTGATGAGGGCCACCTGTTGCTGGTGCTCCCACCCGGAGAGGTGGTTACCGGGTCCATGGCTGCCCAAGCAGCCGAGGAAATCGACCGCCTGGCTTCCCTGCACAGCCTGCCAATGCTCCTGACCCTCTCCGGGGTCGAGTCTATTTCCCGCAGCGCCCGGGATGTCTTCAGCGCCGCGCGGTCCCTTACCGCCGTCGCCGTGCTGGGGATCTCCCCGGTGGATCGGGTGATCGCCAATTTCCTGCTCGGGGGAGAGGTCCAGCCGTGTCCCACACGGTACTTCTCCTCGGAAGATGCGGCGCTTAGATGGCTGAAGCGGTACAGCGCGTGACACTGGAGCACGGTCAGGATGTAACGTCGGATCCCCGCCTGGACCGGATCGTCGAGGGCATTGTCAGTATCGCGGCCGGAAACCTGACGGCCCGCATCCCCATCTCGCCGACCCGGGACCAGATCGACGCCGTCAGCACCGGTATCAACCTCCTGGCAGCCGAACTGGACGACGTCTACCAGGACATGGAACACCGGGTGGAGTCCCGGACGCTGGAACTGCGGGAAGCACACCGGCAAATGGAGCGGATGGCCTTGTCGGATCCGCTCACGGGGCTGGGGAACCGGATAGCCCTGATGCAGCAGGTGGAGCTGGCCCTCGAGGACATGGCAGGCGGAGCGGCGGCGCCCGGCGTCCTGATGATTGATTTGGACGGTTTCAAGGAAATCAATGACAGTTTCGGGCACCGGGCCGGTGACCTGGTGCTGCAGGAAGTCGCCTCCCGGATGCTCGCATCCGTCCCGGAGGGAAGCCTCGTGGCGCGGCTGGGCGGCGACGAATTCGCCGTGCTGCTCCCCGCCGTCGGGCGGCCCTCCGCACATGGCGTTGCCGAAGCGATCCAGGCCTCCCTCGGAGTCCGGATTCTCGTGGAGGAACTGGATGTCTGGCCCCGGGCAAGCATCGGTGCCCATGTGGCCCAGGCAGGGCAATCCGCGGAAGACCTGCTGCTGTATGCCGATACGGCAATGTACGTGGCGAAGGAGGAAGGCCCGGGACTGATCAGGTCCTTCGAACCTGTGATGCTCTATGCCCGCCAACTGCGCCGGGAGATGGTTTCTGAACTGCGGAACGCCGTGGACCGGGACGAGTTCCGTCTGGCGTACCAGCCGGTGGTTGACCTGGTGACCGGCCGGATGCAGGGCGTTGAGGTCCTGCTCCGCTGGGAGCACCCGACGCAGGGGCTGACCATGCCGGATGCCTTCATTCCGATGGCCGAGGAAAGCGGTGCCATCCTGCGTATCGGGCGCTGGGTGCTGCGGTCCGCACTGGAGCAGCTGGCCGCCTGGCGTGCGGAAGGGCGGAGCCAGGAGGGATTCCACGTCCGTGTGAATGTTTCGCCGTCCGAGCTGCAGAACATGGACCTGGTGGACTATGTCCGGGCTGCCCTGCGGGACACGGGTGCGGCGCCGCAGGATCTGGTCCTCGAGATCACGGAGAGCGCGTTCGTCGGCGGCGGTGACGTGGAGACCTACTCCATGAGGTCACTCAAGGCCCTGGGCGTCCGCCTGGAAATCGACGACTTCGGTACGGGTTATTCATCCATCAGTTATCTGCGCCGGCTGCCGGTGGACACGGTCAAGGTGGACCGGGCCCTGATTGCCGATATCAGCCGTGACGAGGGCCAGCTGCAGTTTGTCGACGCAGTCCATCGGCTGATTCAGGCCGCCGGGATGGAAGCGGTTTTCGAAGGCATCGAAACACGCAACCAGGCGGGGCTCCTGCGCCGGATGGGCTGCTCCAGCGGGCAGGGGTACTTCTTCAGCCGGCCCCTGACCGCTGATCAGGTGGGGACGCTCCTGGCCAGCGGCAGCCGCCTGCCGCTGGCCACCGAACTGCTGGCCTGATCCGCTCCGGCGGACCTGGTTCAGGACCCTTTCAGGACCCGGTAGCGCAGGAACACGACCCCGTTGCCAAACCGTCTCTCCTCCAGCAGCTCGAGGTCCAGACGGAGCCCGTCCGGAAGGAACCGCTTCCCGCCGCCAATGACCACGGGCGAGAGCAGCTGCTGCAGCTCGTCGACCAGTCCCGCTTTCAGTGCCTGGCCGGCGAGGTTCGCACCGCCCACGGACACGTCGCCGTCGGACGCCTCGACCAGGGCCCGCACGGCAGCGGGAGCGAATTCCCGCTCCAGCCGGGTGCGCGGCGCGGTGACTTCGGACAGGGACCGGGAAAAGACCACCTTGTCCGCCGCCTGCCAGATCCCGGCGTATTCCAGGATGGCAGGGGGCTCGCCTTCGGCCGGCACTGAATCCCAGTACGTCATCACCTCGTACAGCTGCCGCCCGAGCAGATACGTACCGATGCTGCGGTCGAGTCCGTTGACGAAGCTATGCACCTCTTCATCGGGCATGCTCCAGTCAAAGGATCCGGCCTCATCCGCTACGTATCCGTCGAGCGAAGTGATGCTGGTGTAGATCAGCCGTCCCATGCCGGCCTCCCGCCTGGTTAGAGTCCCAGGGCCGTCCGTACATCCGCCAGCACGGCGTCCAGCGTCGCGCGGGCATTCGAACGCGCCGCCAGCAGCTCCGCGGCCGAACCGACGGGCTCAATCACCTCGAGGTAGCACTTGAGCTTGGGTTCGGTTCCGCTGGGCCGGATGATGACCCGGGTGTTGTCCCGGGTAATGTAGCGCAGCCCGTCTGTGGGCGGAAGGCCGTTGGCGCCCTCCGCGAGGTCGACGGCGGTGTCCACTTCCGAGCCGGCGAAGGATTTCGGCGGGTGCTCGCGCAGCCGCTGCATCATTTCGGTCAGCAGCCCCAGGTTTTCCACCCGGACGGAGAGCTGGTCGCTCTGGTGCAGGCCGTGCTGCAGTGCGAGCTCGTCGAGTTCGTCAAAGAGCGTGCGCCCCGCAGCCTTCAGTGCGGCCGCAAGTTCCGCGATCAGGACTCCGGCGGAGATGCCGTCCTTATCCCGGACCTGCCCGGGTGCAACGCAGTATCCCAGCGCTTCCTCATACCCGTAGACCAGGTTCGGCACCCGGGAGATCCACTTGAAGCCGGTGAGGGTCTCCTGGTGCTCAAAACCTGCAGCATCCGCGATGCGTGCCAGCAGGCGGGAGGAAACAATCGAGTTGGCGAAGACGACGCCGGCGCGGGTCTTCTCGCCCCGGACCTTCCAGCGGCCGTCCGCAATCCGGCGGGCGATGTGGCGGCCCAGCAGGGCACCCACTTCGTCGCCGCGGAGCATGCGCCATTCACCGGTGGCCGGATCTTTGGCGGCGACGGCGGCGCGGTCGGCGTCCGGGTCGTTGGCCAGGACAAGGTCCGCGTCCCGGTCCACGGCAAGCTTCAGGGCCAGGTCCAGTGCACCGGGTTCTTCGGGATTGGGGAAGGCGACGGTGGGGAAGTCCGGGTCCGGCAGAGCCTGCTCCGGAACCAGGGTGACCGAGGTGAAGCCGGCGCCGCGGAGTACGGCGGACATGGTTTCGCCGCCGACGCCGTGCATGGGCGTGAGGACGATGTCCAGGTCCCGTGCGGGGTAGCCTTCGCGGTGCGCGAGGTCGTCCACGCCGCCGATGTAGTCGGCAATCAGTGACTCGGAGACTTCGGTGTAGCCGTCCGGTGCCAGCTCAATGGACTCCAGCGGCACGGTGTAGTCGATCCGGGCGGCAATCTCGGCGTCGTACGGGGTGACGATCTGCGCGCCGCGGCCCGGCCCCTTGACCGTGCGTCCACCGAGGTAGACCTTGTAGCCGTTGTCCGCCGCCGGGTTGTGGCTGGCGGTGACCATGACGCCTGCATCCGTGTCCAGTGCACGCACCGCGTAGGCGAGCAGCGGCGTCGGCAGCGTGCAGGGCAGCAGGAACGTTTCAATGCCCGCGGCACCGAAGACGGCAGCTGTTTCCAGGGCGAAGTCCTTCGACTTGTACCGGGCGTCGTAGCCGATGACGGCGCTGGGGGTCCAGCTGTCGCCGGCAGTGTCCTGGAGGAAGGACGCGATACCGGCAGCGGTGCGCCGCACCACCACGCGGTTCATCCGGTTGGGGCCGGCGCCCAGCTCCGCACGCAGCCCCGCAGTCCCGAATTCCAACGTGCCGGCGAAGCGGTCCGCCAGTTCTTCGGCCGCCGCCGCTGCCGCAGCGTCCGTACCGTCCGAGATGGTGCGCAGGAGGGTGCGGAGCTGGCGCACGGTGTCAGGATCGGGATCGCTGTCGGCCCATTCCTGCGCGACGGCGGTGAGTTCTTCGAGTTCAGCGGGAATCAGAGTCATGTTGTGTACCTACTGTTGTGGTGCTGGTGCGGATAGCTGAGCGGCGCCGAAGCTGCTAGATCTTGTTGATGATCTCGGCGAGCAGCTTGGAAATGCGCGGTCCGGCGGCCTGTCCGGCTTCCAGGACCTCGCCGTGGCTCAGTGCCACCGGGCTGATGCCTGCTGCCAGGTTGGTGACCAGGGAGATCCCGAAGACCTCCATGCCGGCGTGGCGCGCGGCGATGGCTTCGAGGGCCGTGGACATACCTACCAGGTCGGCGCCGATGGTCTTGGCGTAACGGACCTCGGCGGGGGTTTCGTAGTGCGGACCCGTGAACTGGGCGTAGACACCTTCATCGAGGGTGGGGTCCACGGTGCGGGCTACATCGCGCAGGCGCGAAGAGTAGAGGTCCGTCAGGTCCACGAACGTGGCGCCTTCGAGCGGGGATGCGGCCGTGAGGTTGAGGTGGTCGCTGATGAGCACCGGAGTGCCGGGCTGCCAGTCGGGGTTCAACCCGCCGCAGCCGTTGGTGAGGACCATGACCTTGGCGCCGGCGGCTGCTGCCGTGCGGACGCCGTGGACGACGGCGCGGACACCCTTGCCCTCGTAGTAATGCGTGCGTGCACCCAGGACGAGGGCGCGCTTGCCGTCGGTGGTGAGGACGGAGCGGATGGTGCCGACGTGCCCCTGCACGGCCGGAGCGGAGAAGCCCGGGATATCGGCGGCGGAAAGCGTAGCGGTGGTCTCGCCGATCAGTTCGGCGGCTTCACCCCAGCCGCTTCCAAGTACGAGGGCAATGTCGTGGGAGGGCACGCCGGTGTGCTCTGCAATGTAGTCGGCGGCCTGCTGGGCAAGTTCAAATGGGTCGTTAGTCACTTAACAAACTTACAGCCTGCAGGGACCACCGGAGTCCGCGCCGGAGGCCACCGTTTGAGCAGCGTCACTGGATGGGACAGAATAGAGCCTTGTGACCAGCCAACTAGATTTTACTGCCCGGAAACTTGCGATTCTCGGAGGGGGCCCCGGCGGCTACGAGGCTGCCCTCGTGGCGGCATCCCTCGGCGCCGACGTAACCATTGTCGAACGGCAGGGACTGGGCGGCTCTGCGGTGCTCACCGACGTCGTTCCCTCCAAAACGCTTATCGCCACCGCCGACGTGATGACCCGGATGAACGCTGCCCGGAACCTCGGCGTGGAATTCGGGGACGTCGCCTCACCGGTCTTCGCGGACCTCAAGGTGGTCAACCACCGTCTGCTGGCCCTGGCCAAGGAGCAGTCCAACGACATCCGCAGCACCCTCGAACGGGTGGGTGTGAAGGTGAAGATCGGCGACGGCCGGCTGCTGGACAACTCCACCATTGAGGTCACCGCCCCGGACGGCACCGTGGAAACGGTCACGGCCGAGGCGCTGCTGATTGCCACCGGCGCCAACCCCCGCGAGCTGGACACGTCCGTGCCGGACGGCGAACGGATCTTCACCTGGAAGCAGATCTACAACCTCACCGAGGTTCCGGAGCACCTGATTGTCATCGGCTCCGGCGTGACCGGCGCTGAATTCGCGTCCGCGTATAACGGCCTGGGGAGCAAGGTCACACTGATCTCCAGCCGCGACCGTGTGCTGCCGGGCGAGGATGCGGATGCCGCCGTCGTCCTGGAGGACGTCTTCCAGGCCCGCGGCATGACGGTGCTCAGCCGGTGCCGTGCGGATTCCGTGAAGAACACCGGCGACGGGGTGCTGGTGACCCTCGCGGACGGCCGCACCCTTGAGGGCAGCCACTGCCTCGTGGCCGTCGGCGCCATCCCGAACACGGCCGGAATCGGTCTGGAAGAGGCCGGCGTGCAGCTCGACGAGCGCGGCCAGATCCGGGTCGACGGCGTCTCCCGCACCACGGCGGACAATGTCTACGCCGCAGGGGACTGCACCGGTGTGTTCAACCTGGCGTCCGTGGCGGCCATGCAGGGCCGCATCGCGGTGGCGCACCTCATGGGCGACGGCGTGAGGCCGCTGAAGCTCAAGACAGTGGCGTCGAACATCTTCACGTCCCCGGAAATTGCATCCGTGGGTGTCACCGAAGCCGACGTCGCCGAGGGCCGCTACCAGGGCGACGTCATCAAGCTCTCCCTGCACACGAACGCCCGCGCCAAGATGATGGACGTCAAGGAGGGCTTCGTGAAGATCATTGCCCGCAAGGGCTCCGGAAGCGTGATTGGCGGCGTCGTGGTGGGGCCGCGTGCCTCGGAGCTGATCTTCCCGATCGCCATTGCCGTCACGCAGAAGCTGCATGTGGATGACCTGGCCAACACCTTTGCCGTGTACCCGTCCCTCACCGGATCTATTTCGGAGGCTGCCCGGCGGCTGCACGTGCATCTGTAGGGATTACTCTTTTCATTCCCGCGTCCGCGGCGGATCATCCGTCGCGGGCGCGGGATTTTTTATGTCCGATTAGTGGATTGCGGGAAGCCCATTGCCCGGTTTTTCGGAGCGGCCGATGACGGATGACGAAATGTGTGTCCAGTATTTGGACAGAAATCTCACATGACGGACTCGGGCTCCTAGGATATGGATACTTCAATTCCTCTTGCGAAAGAGTTCCAATGTCTACAAAGAATCCCTCCGCGTCAGCGGCGCCGGCTAAAGCCAATTCCAAGGGCCGTGTGATTGTTGCCAGCCTCGTCGGAACCTCCATCGAGTTTTATGACTTCTACGTCTACGCTACGGCCGCGGTCCTGGTCTTTCCCCGGTTGTTTTTTCCAAACGCCGAGGGGGTAACCGCCCTGCTCAGCTCGTTCGCCGTGTTTGGGGTGGCCTTTATTGCACGGCCGCTGGGCTCCATCGTCTTCGGGCACTTCGGTGACAGGGTGGGCCGCAAGGGAACACTGGTGGCCTCTCTGCTGACCATGGGCATCGCCACGTTCCTGATCGGCTGCCTGCCGACCGCGGAAAACGGCTGGACGATCCTTGCTCCGGCAATGCTGGTGGTCCTGCGGTTTGCCCAGGGCCTGGCCCTGGGTGGGGAATGGTCCGGAGCCGCGCTGCTCGCCACAGAGAACGCGCCGGCCAACAAGCGTGCCGTCTGGGGAACCTTCCCGCAGCTGGGCGCGCCGATCGGCTTTATCCTGGCCAACGGCCTGTTCCTGCTGCTGAGCTTCCAGCTGGATGCCGAACAGTTCGACTCCTGGGGCTGGCGCGTACCGTTCCTGGCCAGCGCCGTCATGGTGATCATCGGCCTGTACGTCCGTCTGAAGCTGGTTGAGACGCCGGCCTTCCAGAAGGTTGTGGATTCGGGCGAGGTCAGCAAACTGCCCCTGAGCCGCGCCTTCAAATACAGCTGGCGCCAGATGATAGCCGGCACCTTCATCATGCTGGCAACGTATGTGCTCTTCTACTTGATGACCACCTTCACCCTGTCCTACGGCACCGCTGCCAAGTCCGAGGAAGCCGCCCGTGCCGCGGCGGAGAAGAGCGGCAAGGTATTCGACCCCGAGACCTTCGCCGCCGGCCTGGGCTACGCCCGCAACGATTTCCTGATCATGCTGATTATCGGCGTGGTGTTCTTCGGAGTCTTCACGCTCGTCGCCGGTCCGCTGGCGGAGAAGTTCGGGCGCCGCAAGACACTGCTGGTGGTGACCGCCGGCATCTTCCTCTTCGGCTTCACGTTCTCGCCGCTGCTGGGCGGCGGAACCGTAGGGGTGATGGCGCTGCTGATCATCGGCTTCACCCTGATGGGGCTGACCTTCGGACCCATGGGAGCCCTTCTGCCCGAGCTGTTCCCGACCAATGTGCGCTACACGGGCTCGGCCATTGCCTACAACTTCTCCTCGATCCTGGGTGCGGCAGTGGCACCGTTCATCGCCGTCGCCCTGTGGCAGGCCGCGGACGGCAGCCCGTGGCTGGTGGGCATCTACCTGTCCTCCATGGCGGTGCTGACCCTGGTAGCCCTGTTCGTGACGAAGGAGACGCGCGACGTCGACTACGAAAACAACTCCAGTGAGGCCGTGAAGGTCGTCTAGCCGGTTCAATGCAGCAGGCCCGGTTCCCTTGGTGGGAACCGGGCCTGCTTTATTTTGGGTGCTTCTGCTGGTGTCTCCCGTTTGTCCGGGATTAGTCCTGGATGGAGGCGATGACGGCACCGGCGGAGACTGTCGCGCCGGGGAGGGCGCTCAGGCCCGTGATGGTGCCGGACTTGTGCGCAGTCAACGGCTGTTCCATCTTCATGGCTTCCAGCACCACGACGAGGTCGCCCTCGTTGACTTCGGCTCCATCCTCGACGGCAACCTTGACGATGGTTCCCTGCATGGGGGAGGTGAGGTCGTCGCCAGCGGCAGCGGTGGACGCTCCGCCCCGGGAGCGCTTGCGGGCCTTCCCGTTGCCCCGAGTGCCGTTGGACGCGCCGTTGGCAGGGGCGCCCAGCCCGGCCGGCAGCACGACTTCCAGCCGCTTGCCGCCTACCTCGACGGTGACGCGCTGGCGCTCGTCGTCGTCGCCTGTTCCCGGCTCGCCGTTCCACGCCGGAATGGTGTTCACAAACTCGGTCTCGATCCAGCGGGTATGCACGCCGAACGTGTCCTCGCCCGTGAATGCGGGGTCTGCTGTGACGGCGCGGTGGAAGGGCAGCACGGTGGGGAGCCCGGCGACGTCGATCTCCGCCAGCGCGCGCCGCGCCCGCTCCAGTGCCTGGCGGCGGGTGGAGCCGGTGACAATCAGCTTGGCGAGCATGGAATCGAAGTTCCCGCCCACGGTTTCACCGGCTTCGATGCCTGAGTCCACGCGGACGCCCGGCCCGGTGGGCAGCTTGAAATCGGAAACCGTGCCGGGAGCGGGCATGAAATTGCGGCCCGGATCTTCACCGTTGATGCGGAACTCGAAGGAGTGTCCGCGCACTTCGGGATCGCCGTAGCCCAGTGCTTCGCCGCGGGCGATGCGGAACTGTTCGCGGACCAGGTCCAGCCCCGTGACTTCCTCGGACACCGGGTGTTCCACCTGGAGCCGGGTGTTGACCTCCAGGAAGGAGATGGTGCCGTCCTTGCCGACCAGGAATTCGCAGGTTCCGGCACCCTGGTAGCCGGCCTCCTTCAGGATGGCCTTCGACGCCGAGTAGAGGCTGGCGTTCTGTTCCTCGGTGAGGAACGGTGCCGGTGCTTCCTCGACCAGCTTCTGGTTGCGGCGCTGCAGGGAGCAGTCGCGGGTGGAGACGACGACGACGTTGCCGTAGGCGTCGGCCAGGCACTGGGTTTCCACATGGCGGGGTGCGTCAAGGAAGCGCTCGATGAAGCACTCGCCGCGGCCAAACGCGGCCGTGGCCTCACGGACGGCGGAATCAAACATCTCGGGGATTTCCTCGCGGGTCCGGGCGACCTTGATGCCGCGGCCGCCGCCGCCGAATGCAGCCTTGATGGCCAGCGGGAGTCCGTGCCGGTCCGCGAAATCCAGGACGTCCTGGGCGGATTCCACCGGATCCTGCGTGCCCGGAACCAGCGGGGCGCCGACCTTGGCGGCGATGTGCCGGGCCTGGACCTTGTCACCCAGGGAGGAAATCGCGCTGGGGGAGGGGCCGATCCAGGTCAGTCCCGCGTCAATGACGCGCTGGGCAAATTCGGCGTTTTCCGAGAGGAACCCGTAGCCCGGGTGGATGGCGTCGGCGCCTGCGCGGGCTGCGGCGTCGAGGATCTTTCCCATATCCAGGTAGGACTCGGCGGCGGTGCTGCCGCCCAGCGCGTAGGCCTCATCTGCGAGGCGGACGTGAAGGGCGTCGCGGTCCGGATCGGCGTAGACCGCAACGGCGGCAATTCCTTCGTCTCGCGCGGCCCGGATAACCCGTACTGCAATCTCGCCGCGGTTGGCAATGAGGATCTTGGTGAGTGCCTTTGCGGGGGTCGCAGCAGGCGCGGGGGTGTTCTGGCTCATTGGTGCACTGGCTCCTTTTGATCTCTTCGGAGCCTAGCGCGGTTTTGTGGTCTCGGGCCATAATACGTGCTGTTTCTGCGTGGGAACGGTCCATTCGTTGTGGGGATTCTACAAAGCGGAGGTTGCCCGGGTGTGAGGCGATGCGCCTCCCAGCTTTCCTCCACATGTCGATTGGGTTTGCCGGCCGCTTCACCGTCGGTGCTGCACGGGGTGGAGTGCACATGCTCTCGGGTAGTTGATGAACGTATGAGACCACCTAGTCCACTTCCGGATGAGCTCCGCACCCAACCCTTTACTGTCGCGGAAGCTAAAGTCCACGGCGTCGGAAAGGAACGTCTCCGTGCCTCCGATCTGCGTGTCCCGAGCCGCTCGATCCGCGTGCCTCGGGGGATGCCTGGCGATTTGGCGGGGAGCTGCAGACCATATATCGACTTGCTGCCGGACGCGGTCATCAGTCACGCGACGGCTGCCAGGCTGCATGGCTTGGTGCTGCCGCGGCGGCTCGCGGAGGAACCGCTGCTGCACCTGAGCCGGCGTCCCGGGTATGGGATGCCGCGACGACGAAATGTGGTGGGACACCGGCTCGATCTGTCCGAGCCGGAGACCGATGTGGTCATGGGCCTGCCCGTGACCGGGATTGCCCGCACCTGGATGGATCTCGCGGGCGCATTGTCGCCTGATGAGCTGATTGCTATGGGGGACCAAATCATCAGCGAGCATCACCGGAGCTTCGGCCCGCCGCGATTGGCTCTCGTTCCGTTGGAAGAGCTTAAGGGATTCATTGCGGGTAAGGCACATGTTCCCCATCTCGCAAAGTGCCGCAATGCCTTGGAGCGCCTGCGGGTGGGCGTAGATTCGCCGCCGGAGACCCTGCTGCGGCTTATGCTGCTGAAGGACCCACAGCTGCCCGAATTCCTGCCCAATGTTGCCATCTGCAATACCGGGGGAGAGGCCCAGGTATGGACGGACCTCGGGTGCAGGGAATTCCGAACATGTCTCGAGTACGACGGCGCGCACCATCTCACCCCGGAACAGCAGGCCCGTGACCACTACAGGGATCTCAAAACCGCCGAGCTGGGATGGACGCAGGTGAAAATCAGCAAAACTGACTTCGCCCAGGGGCAGCACCGCGTCCGGGCAAAAGTGCGGCGCGGTCTGGCAATAGCTGGATGGCGTCCCGGCAAGGACGTATAGGGCAGCGGGGATCCGCGTTGATAGGACAGATAATGGGGCTCTGTGCCCCGGATAAGCCCGTTATCTGTACACCGATGGATCGTCAGCCCCGGATAAGCCCGTTATCTGCTGCAGGGTAGGGGCGCCCGCCACGCGAAGGAAACTACTTCCAGAGGTCGATGATCCGCACGTCGGCGCTGGCCAGAAGCTGGCGGAGCGTCGACACGGAGAGCCCGACGACGGCGTGGGGATCGCCGTCGACCCGCTCGATGAACGCCCCGCCCAGGGAATCGATGGTGAAGGAGCCGGCCACCTGCAGCGGCTCACCGGTGGCGATGTACGCCTCGATCTCTTCCTCGGTCAGCTTCGCGAAATGCACCTCCGCCGAGGAAACCGCACCCAGGGTCGCCCCGGAGCCGTCTTCGTCGGTATCGCGGCAGTCCACCAGCCAGTGCCCGGTGTGCAGCACCCCGGAAGACCCGCTCATCCGGCGGATCCGTTCGCGCGCGACGTCGGCCTCCCACGGCTTCCCATGCGCCTCGCCTTCGAACTCGAAGACCGAATCGCAGCCGATCACCAGTGCCCCGTCCGCCTCCGGCAGGGAGGCTACGGCTTCTGCCTTCGCGCGGGCCAGCAGCAGGGCCGTGTCATGGGGGTCCGTCAGGCCGTAGCGGGCGGTGACGGCATCTTCATCCACATCGGAGACGAGGACGGTGTGGGCAATGCCGGCATCGGTCAGGAGCTTGGTGCGGGCGGGGGACGCGGAGGCCAGGATGAGGCTCAGATTCGGGTTGGTCACGGGATCAAGCCTAGTGCCGGTGCGGACCGGTCCGGAAACCAAAAACGCCGGGCCGCCCCCGAGGGGACGGCCCGGCGTTTACTGCAGGAGGAGTCAGCTCTTGGACTCGACGAGCAGCGGAACCTCAATCTCCTCGGAGTCATCCACGAACGGATCACCCTGCCGGCGGGCGTTGTACAGCCCGGCATCCAGCAGTCCGTTGCGCTTGGCCACGAGGGTGGGGACCACGGTCTGTCCGGCCACGTTGACGGCCGTGCGGCCCATGTCCAGGATCGGATCGATGGCCAGCAGCAGGCCGACGCCGGCCAGCGGCAGGCCGAGGGTGGACAGGGTCAGCGTGAGCATCACGACGGCGCCCGTGGTGCCGGCGGTTGCAGCGGAACCCAGCACGGAGACCAAGGCGATCAGCAGGTACTGCGTGAAACTCAGGTCAATTCCGAAGAACTGGGCCACGAAAATCGCGGAGATTGCCGGGTAGATGGAGGCGCAGCCGTCCATCTTGGTGGTTGCGCCCAGCGGCACGGCGAAGGATGCGTAGGCCCGGGGTACACCGAGGTTGCGTTCGGTCACCCGCTGCGTCAGCGGCAGTGTTCCCACGGAGGAGCGGGAGACGAAGGCCAGCTGGATGGCCGGCCAGGCGCCGGAGAACCACTGGCGGATGGAAAGGCCGTGGGCCTTGATGAGGACCGGGTAAACGACAAACAGCACCAGGAACAGGCCGATGTAGATGGTCAGGGCGAACATGCCCAGGGAGCCGATGGTGTCCCAGCCGTACGTCGCCACGGCGGTGCCGATGAGGCCGACGGTGCCGACCGGAGCCAGGCGGATGATCCACCACAGGACCTTCTGGATGACTGCCAGGGCAGAGGCGTTCAGCGCCAGGAAGGCTTCGGCGGGCTTGCCCACCTTCAGGGCGGCGATGCCGACGGCGATGGCGATCACGAGGATCTGCAGCACATTGAAGCTGACGCTCGTGGTGACGTCACCGGACTCCGCAACCTTGGAGCTCGCACCGAGGCCCAGGAAGTTAGCCGGCACCAGGCCGGTCAGGAATCCTACCCAGCTGCCCTGGCTTCCGCTGAACTCGCTGCCCTCGACGTCGGTATTGCTGCCGGGCTGCATCAGGACGCCCAGCAGGATGCCGATCGTTACGCTGATCAGCGCCGTGATGGCGAACCAGAGCAGTGTCTGCCAGGCAAGCCGGGCGGCGTTGGACACGGCCCGGAGATTGGCGATCGAGCTGACGACGGCCGTGAAGATCAGCGGGACGACGGCGGCCTTCAGCAGCGATACGTAGCTGGTGCCGATCGTGTCCAGCGTGGTGGTAAGCCAGTTCGGTTCGTCGTCAACGGTGCCCATGGACTTGGCCAGCAGGCCCAGCGCGAGGCCCGCAATGAGGGCGGCGATGATCTGCGGGCCGAAGGACGTTGCCCACTTGGGCAGCCGCCGGGCAGGGGATTTCGGGGAAGAGGTCTGTGAGGTCACCCGAAAGACTCTAGCTGCCGTTCTTTATCAGACCTGTCTCAAAGTTGCGAAATGTTACGCAGGCCTTGGCGGGCAGCGCCGGGTCGCCGGTTCGGCAATCCCCGCCAGTCCCTGCAGCTGCGCCAGTGGCCCGGGGCATTCCCCGGGCCACTGCGACGAAGATCGCAGAACCGCTATCCGTCCAGCAGTGCCCGCCGCAGGGTGTCCAAGCCCACGGAACCCAGCTGCAGGGCACGGGTGTGGAAGGCCTTCTGGTCGAACGCGTCGCCCTCGCGGGTGCGGACCTCGTCGCGGATCTGCTCCCAGAGCCGCTGGCCCAGTTTGTAGGAGGGCGCCTGGCCCGGCCAGCCCAGGTAGCGGGTGAACTCGAAGTTCAGCTGCCCCTCGCTGATGGACATGTTTTCCTTCAGGAACGCGTAGCCCTTGTCGGCGGTCCAGGTGCCCTCGCCCCAGCGCTCGGGAATCTCCAGTTCCAGATGGACGCCGATGTCAAAGACCACGCGCGCTGCCCGCATCCGCTGCGCATCCAGCATGCCCATCCGGTCGCCCGGATCGCTGAGGTAGCCCAGCTGCTCCATCAGCCGCTCGGCGTAGAGCGCCCAGCCCTCGCCGTGGCCGGAGACCCAGCAGACATTCCGCCGCCAGTCGTTGAGCAGCCCGCGGGACGCCGTCGCCGTCGCAATCTGGAGGTGGTGGCCCGGAACGCCCTCGTGGTAGACGGTGGTGGTTTCCTGCCAGGTGGTGAAGGTGTCCTCACCGGCCGGCACGGACCACCACATGCGGCCCGGACGGGAAAAATCGTCGCTGGGTCCGGTGTAGTAGATGCCGCCCTCCTGCGTGGGGGCAATCATGCACTCGATCCGGCGCATTGGCCCGCTGATCTCGAAGTGGGACCCGGCGAGGTCGGCAACAGCGCGGTCTGCCAGGTCCTGCATCCAGGCCTGCAGTTCATCCGTTCCGTGCAGCTGGCGTGCCGGATCCGCGTCCAGGATCCGCATCGCCTCGGCCACGGTCGCACCGGGCCGGATCTGCTGGGCCACGGCTTCCTGCTCCGCGATGATGCGGTCCAGTTCCTCGACGCCCCACTGGTAGGTCTCCTCCAGATCCACGGCGGATCCGAGGAACTGGCGGGACATCAGCGCGTAACGCTCCCGGCCCACGGCATCCCCCGCCGGTGCAGCGGGAAGGAGTTCCTCCTCCAGGAAGGAGGCCAGGCCTGAATAGGCGCGGCGGGCCGAGTCAGCTCCGCTCCGTACCTCTGCCAGCAGTCCCTCAGACAGTTCGCCGCCGTCGGACAGCGAGGCGTTGGCGGCGAGGGCAGCGAAGAATCCGCCGTCTTCGGCATATGCGGAGGCCTGCTCCATCACGATCTTTACCTGCCGGCGGGCAGCCACCCGGCCGTGTTCGATTCCGCTGCGCAGGCTGGTGATGTAGCCGGCGACGGCATCCCCTACGTTGTTCAGGCGGCCCGCAATATGGTGCCACCGTTCCTCAGTGTCCGTGGGCATGAGGTCGAAGATGGTGCGGATGCCCTGCGCGGGGGAGGCAATGTTGTTCAGTTCGGCCAGGTCCCAGCCCGAGGCGTGGATCTCCAGGTCAAGGCCGAGGCGCTCGCGCATGGCATCGAGGGTCACGCGGTCGACGTCGTCCGCCGGCTCCAGGCCGTCCAGCCGGCTGAGCGTCTCCCGGACGGCTTCGGCGTAGGACTCAAGGCCGGCCGGCGAATAGTCACCGTATTCGGTCTCCCGCCCCGGGATGCCCAGGGACGTGGCGAAGGATGGATCCAGGTGCAGGAAGGTGGCGGTGAAGGCATCGGCAACGGCGTCGATGGCGGTGGGCTGGCGCGCGGGGGCGCTGCCGGCAGAGGGGAACTCGGGCGGGGAGGATGGTGTCGTTTGGCTCACAAACGTAGCCTAACCGCACACCCGCCCGGGGGTCCCAATGTGTCTAGCGGAAGCTCCGCCGCCAGGAGCCGGGACCGGGTTTCGGGTCCAGGCGCAGGTTCCGCCGGCGGACCCAGGCCCGGTGTGCCGGCCGGGCAGGGGGAAGCGGTGCGGCCTGCGCGCCGAGCCCGGCGACGACGGCGGCCAGGGCTGCCAGCTCCTCTGGGGTGGGGTTGCCGGAGACGACCGAAAGCAACGGCTTCGGTTCCAGGTCTCCGGTACCGACAGTGTCTGTGGTACCTACGGCGTCTGCGGAACTCACAGCGGCATGTTTCCATGCTTCTTGGCGGGCAGTGAGGCCCGCTTGTCCCGCAGGGCCCGCAGGCCGCGGATGAGCTGCAGGCGCGTCTCCGAGGGGGCGATCACTGCATCCACGTAGCCGAGCTCGGCAGCCTGGTACGGGTTGAGCAGCTCGTCTTCGTACTGTTCGATGTATTGGCGCCGCACGTCCTCAACGTCGCCGCCGGCGTCGGCCGCTGCCTTGAGCGGGGCGCGGTAGAGAATGTTCACGGCGCCCTGGGCACCCATCACGCCGATCTGCGCGGTGGGCCACGCGAGGTTGATATCGGCACCGAGCTTCTTGGAGCCCATCACGATGTACGCGCCGCCGTAGGCCTTGCGGGTGATGACCGTCAGCTTGGGCACGGTGGCCTCGGCGTAGGCATAGAGGAGCTTGGCGCCGCGGCGGATGATGCCCTGGAATTCCTGGTCCTTGCCGGGCAGGAAGCCGGGAACGTCCACGAAGGTCAGGATCGGGATGTTGAAGGCATCGCAGTTGCGGACGAACCGGGCGGCCTTTTCGGAGGCGGCGATGTCCAGGGTGCCGGCAAACTGCATCGGCTGGTTGGCGACGATGCCCACGGTGTGCCCCTCGACCCGGCCGTAGCCGATGATCACGTTGGGTGCGTACAGGGCCTGCATTTCCAGGAAGTGTCCGTCATCAAGGACATTTTCGATGACGGCCCGGATGTCATAGGGCTGGTTGGCGGAGTCCGGGATCAGCTCATCGAGCGCCAGATCAGCTTCCGTGGGCTCGGGATCGGAGTCGAAGGCGGTCAGCGGCGCTTCGGCGAGGTTGTTCGAAGGGAGGAAATCGAGCAGTTCGCGGACGAACTCGATGGCGTCCTCTTCATCGGAGGCCAGGTAGGCGGAGGTTCCCGTATTGGCATTGTGCTGCCGCGCGCCGCCGAGGGTCTCCATGTCCACGTCCTCGCCGGTGACGGTCTTGATGACATCGGGGCCGGTGATGAACATGTGGGAGGTCTTGTCCACCATCACCACGTAGTCAGTGAGGGCGGGGGAGTAGGCAGCGCCGCCTGCGGACGGGCCCATGATCAGCGAAATCTGGGGAACGACGCCGGAGGCGTGGACATTGTTGCGGAAAATATCGGCGAACATGGCCAGCGAGGCAACGCCTTCCTGGATGCGGGCGCCGCCGCCGTCCAGGATGCCGATCACCGGGCAGCCGTTGCGCAGGGCAAATTCCTGCACCTTGACGATTTTCTCGCCGTTGACCTGGCTCAGGGAGCCGCCGTACACACTGAAGTCCTGGCTGTAGACGGCCACGGGCCGCCCGTCCACGGTGGCGTAACCGGAGACCAGCCCGTCACCGAGCGGCTTTTTCTTCTCCATGCCGAAGGCGGTGGAGCGGTGTACGGCCAGGGCATCGAACTCCACGAAGGATCCCGCATCCACCAGCAGGTCGATGCGCTCGCGGGCGGTGTGCTTGCCGCGGGCATGCTGCTTTTCCACGGCAGCCGCACCCGAGGGCACCGCTGCCATGGCCTGGCGGCGCCGGAACTCGGCAATCTTGCCGGCAGTCGTATGCAGGGACAGGTCCTGGTCGATGCTCAAGGGGGCCTCCGGGTGCTTCAGTTGAGACGCCGTTCGGCCTCCACAGGGGAGGCGGTGCGGGCGTTAAGTAGGTTCCGCACAAAATGCGTGGCGGTTTACCCAGTCTAATGAGCGCATGCAGGGGGACCGAGTGTAGAAAACCTACAATTTCGTCTCCCGCCGGTTGGTCCGGGTGCTTCGTGGACGGACAGCGGCGCACTGATGTTACTCACTAGTAACATCAGTGGAGGGTGCATTACCCTGTGGCTATGAGCATCCCCAACAGCACCCCGGAAACGGCGTCGCGGTCTCTGGCCGGACGCACCATCCTGATGTCCGGCGGCAGCCGCGGCATCGGCCTGGCCATCGCCCTGCGCGCCGCAGCCGACGGCGCGAATATCGCCATGCTGGCGAAGACTGCGGAGCCCCATCCAAAGCTGGAAGGGACCGTGTACACGGCCGCCGAGCAGCTGGAGGCAGCAGGCGGCAAGGCACTGCCGATCATCGGCGACGTGCGCCGCGACGAAGATGTCGCCCGTGCCGTCGAAGCCACCATCGAGCAGTTCGGCGGTATCGACATTGTCCTGAACAATGCCTCCGCCATCGATCTCTCCGGCACCGACGCCGTGACGATGAAGAGCTACGACCTGATGGCCGATATCAACACCCGCGGCACCTTTATGCTTTCCAAGTTCTCCCTGGACGCCCTGCGCCGCTCGGACAACGGGCACATCCTGACCCTTTCCCCGCCCCTGAACCTTGATCCCAAGTGGGCGGGCGGCTACCTGGCCTACACGATGGCCAAGTACGGTATGTCCCTCACCACCCTCGGCCTGGCCGAGGAACTGAAGAACGACGGCGTCGCCGTCAACTCCCTCTGGCCGGTGACCGGCATCGACACCGCGGCCATCCGCAACATGCCCGGGGGAGCAAAGCTGGCTGCGGCCTCCCGCAGCACGGACATCATGGCCGATGCCGCCCACGCCATCCTCACGCGCCCCAGCAGTTCCTCCACCGGCAACTTCTACACCGACGAGGAGGTGCTGCGGGAGGAAGGCATCACGGATTTCAGCCGCTACGCTCCCGGGGTCCCGGCGGACAAGCTGATGCCGGACTTCTTCCTCTGACCTTCGCCGCGGAAGCGGGCGCCCGGGATTGTCCGGGCGCCCGCGTAAGATCGGAACCATGCAACTGCACTACTCCAGCATGGAAAGACCGGCACTGGATGCCGGCCACCTGAGGGCAGCCCTGGTGGCCCCGAATGGTCCCCTGGCCGCGCTGGAGGTAGTGGAGGAGACCGGCTCCACCAATGCCGACCTGGCCGACGCCGCACGGCTGCGCCCCTGGGAAGCGGCGGACCTGACCGTCCTCACAGCTGAACTCCAGACCGCGGGCCGCGGGCGGATGGACCGCAGCTGGGTTGCGCCGGAACGTTCCTCATTATTTGTCAGCGTGCTGCTGCGTCCCGTAAATGCCGCCGGGCGCCCGCTGCCCACTACGTCCTACGGTTGGCTGTCCCTGCTTGCCGCCCTGGCCATGGCCGAGAGCGTCGCCGCGCGCACCGGCGTCGAGGCGCGCCTGAAATGGCCGAACGATGTCATGGTCGACGGCCGCAAGCTTGCCGGTGTGCTGGCACAGCTGGTGCCCGCGTCCGACGGCGGCCCGCCGGCCGTGGTGGTCGGTGCCGGGCTGAACGTCAGCCTCACGGATGACGACCTGCCTGTTCCCACGGCCACCAGCCTGCTGATGGAGTACGCCTCCACCACCGACCGCAACATCCTCCTGCAGGATTACCTGCTGGCGTTCACCGCCCGGTACCGGACGTTCTGCTCGGTCGACGGCGACCCGGAAGCCGTCGCATCCGGTGCGTCGCTCCGCGATGAGGTCACCGCACGCCTGGACACCCTCGGCCGCGCCGTGAGCGCCCAGCTGCCCGGAGGCGGCGTCCTCACCGGCCGCGCCGTGGCCCTGGCACCGACCGGTGCGCTGGTGATTGTCGACGACGCCGGCGCCACCCACACCGTCAGCGCGGCCGACGTCGTGCATCTGCGGCCCGAGCCGTCGTGAGGGCACCACTGAACCGCCTGCGCGGAGGGGTGCCGTGCGCCTGAAACTCTCTCCCGGCGAGCACATTATTGCCGCCGGCCGGCCGCATGCCCGCGCACTGTGGAAACCGCTGGTGCTTGCCGGAATCACCGGTGCCCTGGGCGGATACGCCATCGGATGGCTGGGGCGGGACTCGCTGCCCGGACAGCTGGGCGAGTGGAGCCCCTACCTGCAGGTCGCCGCCGTCGCCCTGGCCGTGCTGGTGCTGGCCCGCTACTGTGTTCCGCCCGTGCTGCGCTGGCTGGCCGGACGCATCATCCTCACGGACCGGAGACTGATCCAGCGGCAGGGAGTGCTCCTGCGCCGTGAACACGAAATCGCCCTCGCCGCCATTTACCAGCTGGAAATCCGGCAGTCCGTGCCGGACCGGATGCAGCGCAGCGGAACGCTCATCCTCGATCTGGGACACGGGCGGATCATGCAGTACCCCGCGGTACCCGAGGTGCACCGTTTCCGCTCCATTGTGGTCTCTGCCATCGGGCAACTGCCGCTGACGGCAATGTTCGATGGTGTAGATATGGAAGGTGACGGGCAATACGACTACGAAGGGAGGGACGATGACTGACGCGCACGGCGGATTCGGCCCCGCAAACCACCCCGAACCGATACCGCAGCCGGTGGACGCCACGCCGACGCGACGTCCCGACTACTCGCTGGCCAGTACGGGCACCGAGATTGACCGCGAGGACGTGCGGCGGCTGGAAGCCCAGTTGCTGGGCGGCCCGCGTACCCTCCGGCGCCGGGAGGCCGCTGCCGAGGCAGGGGTGTCCCTGCTCTCGGCCCGCAAGCTCTGGCGGGCCATGGGGTTTCCGAACCTCGACGACGAGGCAGTCTTCTTCACGGAACAGGACCGCGAGGCACTGACCACCGTCATTGAGCTGGTGCGCGATGAGCAGCTCACCGAGGAAGCGGCCATTTCCATCATGCGGTCCATCGGGCAGATGACGGACCGGATGGTTGTGTGGCAGGTTGAAGCGCTGGTGGAGGAAATGGTGGTGCGCCGCGGCATCACGGACGCCGAAGCCCGCAAGCGGCTGGTCGAAGCCCTGCCCGATCTGATTGAGCCGCTGGAAAAGACCCTCGTTTATGCCTGGAAGCGCCAGCTCAATGCTGCTATTCAGCGCCTAGCCCTTCGTGCAGAGGCCGGACTGGCGAGCCACGACGACGGTGCCTCCGACGACGCCCCGCTGCCGCTGGCCCGGGCGGTGGGTTTCGCGGATCTTGTTTCCTACACCAGCCTTTCCCGGCAGATGAATGAGAAGACGCTGGCCCAGATGGTGCAGCGCTTCGAACACATGTGCGCGGAGATCATCTCGGTGGGTGGCGGACGGCTGGTGAAGACCATCGGCGACGAAGTCCTCTTCAACGCGGAAAGCCCCGAGGCCGGAGCCGAGATTTCGCTGGCGCTGGCCAAGGCCTTCACCGAGGATGATCTGCTGCCCTCGGCCCGGGTCTCACTGGTCTGGGGACGGGTGCTCTCGCGGTTGGGCGATATTTACGGTCCCACCGTAAACCTCGCGTCCCGGCTGACGTCCCTGGCCGAGCCGGGCACCGTCCTTACCGATGCATCCACCGCCGCGGCGCTGAAGGACAATCCCAAGTTCGTGCTTATCCCGCACCAGCCGCGCAATGTGCGGGGCTTCGGCGAAATCCATCCGGTGACCCTGGCCCGGGGGACCGGTTCGGGGCTGGTGCTGGACTAGCGACGCGGTTCCGTCACGGCGGAGCGGCAGGTGCCTGCGTCGGCTAGGGTATTCAAGAGACCTCGTAAGCCAGATCACTTTTGTGAACCTTCCGGATAGGGCGTGAATGAACTCCGACGAAACGACATCCCCGGATACTGACGTGCATGCCGTTTTTGGTTATGCGTCCGACCGGGGACTGCGCCGCGAACTGAATGAGGATTCACTTATCGCCGCCGATCCGATCTTTGCGGTCGCGGACGGCATGGGCGGCCACGAGGCCGGGGAAGTGGCCAGCAGCATCTGCGTGCGGACCCTGGGCGATTCCCCGATTGTGGGGAAGCACCTGCCCGAGTTCTCCCCCCAGCAGTTGGAGGCCCTGATCCTGGAGGCCGACGAACGCATTCGTACAGCCACGGGCGGACGTGCCGGAACCACGCTGACCGGTGCCGTTCTGGTCCGGGAAGGGGGACGGCCCCACTGGCTGGTGTTCAATGTGGGCGATTCCCGCACCTACCGGGTAAACCACGGGGTGCTGGAGCAGGTCACCGTGGACCACAGTGAAGTCCAGGAACTCGTGGACCTGGGGCAGATCACTGCCGCCGAAGCCCTGGTACACCCACGCAGGCATGTGGTGACGCGGGCCCTGGGCACGGGCAATGACGCCGAGGCGGATCTGTGGCTTATTCCGGTGGAGGCCGGCGACCGGCTCGTGGTCTGTTCCGACGGGCTGACCGGCGAGGTGGCCGACGAACACATCGAACAGATCCTTGCGTCCGCGGAGAACCCGCAGGACGCGTGTGCTGCCCTTGTGCAGGCCGCGCTGCGTTCGGGCGGACGGGACAACATTACGGTCCTGGTGGTGGACGCCGTGGGCGGTCCCGACCGTTCCGAATCCGCCGCCGTCACGCTGCCGGGAACGCCGGACCCCGCTGAGCCTAATAAGCTTGACGAATAACAACCGCACCACACTGAAGGAGCCGCAATGAGTACTGACCCGGATATGGAAGAGCGCCGCCTTAGTGACTGGAGCAGGCGCCTGACGCAGGCGCTGCAGATCCTCGATCTTGAAGTGGACCACAAGATGCTCGTGGAACTCGGGGAGAAGTCGGCCCAGACGGTGTCCGGCAACGCAGGCGTGATCAGCGCCTTCGTCGTTGGGTATGCAGCCGGACTTACCACCACCAGCGGCCGTAAGGGCGCAGACGAGGCCGTCCAGAAGGCTGCCGATACTGCTTTCCAGCTGGCCGAGACCGGTATCGACGGACCGGATAATCCGGGTTGGAAGGGCTCTGCCCAGTAAGCAGCCGCGTTAGATACACAGAGTTAGACACACAACAGGCCAGGACCGAAGTCCTGGCCTGTTGTGTGTGCGGGATCAGGCGGTGGCTGCCGCGTGGCGCATCTTATCCTCGGGCTTGGCGTCCGGCTGCGCAGCCGGTTCCACCCGGACCACTACGGCCTTGGAGACCGGGGTGTTGCTGCCCTCGGCTACATGGTCCATCGGTACCAGGACGTTGGCCTCGGGGTAGTAGGCGGCGACGCAGCCCTTGGGGGTGGGGTAGGAAACCACCCGGAAGTTACGCACCACCCGCTCGACGCCGTCCTTGTAGACACCGTGGATATCGATCTGCTGGCCGTCCACCAGACCGAGTTCCTCAATATCCCCGGAGTTCATGAACAGGATGTGGCGGCCGCCCTTGATGCCGCGGTACCGGTCATTGTGTCCGTAGATAGTGGTGTTCCACTGATCGTGGGAGCGCAGGCTCTGCAGCAGCAGCGTGCCTTCCGGACGCTCAACGGCTTCGAGGTCATTGACCGTCAGGACGGCCTTGCCCGTGGGCGTGTTGAAGGTCCGCGAATCGCGGGGACCGTTGGGGAGCACGAACCCGCCGTCCTCGCGGATCCGCTCGTTGTAGTTTTCGCAGCCTACAACCACGCGGGAAATGTGGTCCCGGATCAGGTCGTAGTCCTTCTCGTAGCCGGCCCAGTCGGCATCGATCTTGTCACCGATCACCAGGGCGCCGAGGCGCGCCACGACGGCTGGCTCGGAGAGCAGGTTCTTGGACACCGGCTTCACTCCGCCGTGCGAGGCATGCACCACGCAGACGGTGTCTTCCACGGAGACAAACTGGCGGCCGGACTCCTGGTCGTCGAATTCCGTGCGTCCCAGGACCGGAAGGATGAGTGCTTCCTTGCCGGTGACGAGGTGCGAGCGGTTCAGCTTGATGGACATCTGGACCGTCATGTCGGTCTTCACCATGGCGGCTTCGGCGAACTGCGTGTCCGAAATGGCGGAGATCAGGTTTCCGCCCAGTGCCATGAAGAACTTGATGCGTCCGTCATGCATCCGGTGGAACGTTTCGACGGCGTCGGCCCCATGCTCGCGGGGCGGGTCGAAGTTGAACTCCTTGCCCAGCGAATCGAGGAACGCCGGGGGCATCTGCTCCCAGATGCCCATGGTGCGGTCGCCCTGGACGTTGCTGTGCCCGCGGATCGGGGCGGCGCCGGCGCCAGGCTTACCGATGTTGCCACGCAGCAGCAGCAGGTTGATGATCTCCTTGATGGTGGCGACACCCTTTTTCTGCTGGGTGATGCCCATGGCCCAAGTGATGATCACCTTTTCCGCACGCAGGTAGCGGTCGGCCAGCTCGTCGATTTCCTCGACGCGCAGCCCGGTTGCTTCGAGGACTTCGGCGTCGTCGAGCAGCATGATGTGTTCCTTGAGGTCCGCGAGGCCCTCGCAGTGCTTTTCCAGGAAGTCGTGGTCAAGGACCGTTCCCGGATTCTTTTCCTCGGCCTCGAAGACCCGCTTGGAGATGGCCTGGAGCAGGGCCATGTCGCCGCCGAGCCGGATCTGCAGGAACTGGTCGGCCAGTTCCGTGCCCTTGCCAGCGATGCCGCGGGGCTTCTGCGGGTTCTTGTAGCGCTTCAGCCCTGCTTCGGGGAGCGGGTTGACGGCGACGATGTTGCCGCCGCTGCGCTTGCAGTGCTCCAGTGCGGTCAGCATGCGCGGGTGGTTGGTGCCCGGGTTCTGGCCCATCAGGATGATCAGGTCGGCTTTTTCGAAGTCGTCATAAGCCACCGTGGCCTTACCGATGCCGATGGTCTGGCCCATGCCCCAGCCCGAGGACTCATGGCACATGTTGGAGCAGTCCGGCAGGTTGTTCGTACCGTAGGCGCGGATGAACAGCTGGTAGAGGAAAGCGGCCTCGTTGGAGGTACGCCCGCTGGTGTAGAACGCGGCCTCGTCGGGGGAGTCCAGAGCCTTGAGCTTGTCGGCCACAATGCCGAGCGCCTCATCCCAGCCAACGGGACGGTAGTGGTCTTCGCCCGCAGGCTTGTACAGAGGCTCGGTGAGCCGGCCCTGCATACCCATCCAGTATTCGCTGCGTTCGCGCAGTTCGGTGAGGCTGTGCTCTGCCCAGAACTCCGAGGGAATAACCACAGGAGTGGCTTCCCACGTAACGGCCTTGACGCCTTCTTCGCAGTATTCGAACGGGCTGCGGTCCTTCGGATCCGGCCAGGCGCAGCTCGGGCAGTCAAACCCGTGCTTCTGGTTCATGCGGAAGGTGGTACCGAGGGCACGGGAAAGACCCATGTGCTCGATGGCCGGCTTCATGGAGTGGTAGACAGCAGGGATTCCCGCCGCCCATTCCTTCGGATGGCCCTTAACCTGTATCTCGTTCTCGTCTACTTCTTTTACGCGGGGTTCATTCTTGGCCACGCCGCACTTCCCTTCATTGCATAACTTCAGGGCCACCGAAGCGGCTTCTGCCTCTCCCGTAGTTTACCTATGATCAGGCCTAGCAGCCCCGGCGCACCGCCCGCAAGCGTTGCGGGGTGTGCGGACATTGATCCCGGGGCGGGGGTGCAGGGCAGAACCAGGGCCGGCAACAGAACCCGTGGGGAAGCCTTCCGGCTCCCGCAGAACAGGCCCGATGGGGCAAGATTGGTTAGGTGAGCACAGCCAAGACATCCCCGGAAACCACGGACACCGCAGCCGCCGTTGAGTCGGTCAGCACAGATACCCCGCCGGCAGGGGACCTGCGCGAGGAGTACCAGGTACTGGCCGAACAGGTACGCCGCTACCGCTTCGCGTATTACAACGACGACGCGCCGCTGGTCTCGGACGCTGAGTTTGACCGGCTCTACCGCCGCCTCGAAGAGCTGGAGGGGCTGCACCCCGAGCTGGTCACCAATGATTCACCCACTCAGGAAGTGGGCGGCGAGGTGTCTTCCGCCTTCGCGCCGGTGGAACACCTGCAGCGCATGTACAGCCTCGAAGATGTCTTCTCCCTGGATGAACTCGACGCCTGGGTACGCAAGGCCGAGGCCTCCGTGGCCAACATTGCTCCCGGCACGAAGATCAAGTGGCTCACCGAGTTGAAGATCGACGGACTTGCCGTCAACCTGCTCTACCGCAACGGTGAACTGGTCCGGGCCGCCACCCGCGGCGACGGCACCACGGGCGAGGACATCACCCACAACGTGCTCACCATCACCTCCATCCCCCGCACCCTCAAGGGCGAGAACCTGCCGGCGGAAATGGAAATCCGCGGCGAGGTCTTCATTCCCTCGAAGGAATTCGCACACCTGAACGAAACCATGGTCGAAGCGGGCAAGGCCCCCTTCGCGAACCCGCGCAATGCCGCCGCCGGTTCGCTGCGGCAAAAGGATCCGGAAGTCACTGCCCGCCGCCCGCTGAGCATGTACGTGCACGGCATCGGGGCCCGCGAAGGCCTCAACGTGGCCAGCCAGTCCGAAACCTATGAGCTGCTGAAGCAGTGGGGACTGCCGACGTCGCCTTATTACAAGGTGCTGGACACCTACGAAGAAGTACTCAAGTACATTGCCGACAACGGCGAACACCGTCATGACCTCTCGCACGAGATCGACGGCATTGTGGTCAAGGTAGACGACTTCGGCCTGCAGCGTGCCCTGGGTAACACTTCCCGTGTTCCGCGCTGGTCCGTGGCGTACAAGTACCCGCCGGAGGAAGTGAATACCAAGCTCCTGGACATCCGCGTGAATGTCGGCCGCACCGGGCGGGTCACGCCGTACGGGATGATGACGCCGGTGCTGGTTTCGGGGTCCACGGTGGAAATGGCCACGCTGCACAACCAGGACGTGGTGAAGGCCAAGGGGGTGAAGATCGGTGACACCGTGGTGCTGCGGAAAGCCGGTGACGTGATTCCGGAAATTGTGGGTCCCGTCGTCGCGCTCCGGGACGGCAGCGAACGCGACTTCGTGATGCCCACGCACTGCCCCTCCTGCGGCACGGAGCTAAAGCCGGCCAAGGAAGGGGACGTGGATATCCGCTGCCCCAACTCCAAGTCCTGTCCCTCGCAGCTGCGTGAGCGCGTGTTCCATCTGGCCGGCCGCGGTGCGTTCGACATCGAAGCGCTCGGCTGGGAAGCGGCCATTGCCCTTACCTCGCCGGCCGAACCGGAAACCCCTCCGCTGACCAGCGAGGCGGGTCTGTTCGACCTGAAGATCGAGGACCTGGCCGAGGTGCGGATCGAACGGCCAAAGCGCGTCAAGGGTGTAGTGGACGGCACCGAACTGGTGCCGTACTTCTACACGAAGGGCACGGCCAAAAAACCGTCCGTGCCCAGCGCCACGACGCACAAGCTGTTCACCGAACTGGAGAAGGCCAAGACCCAGCCGCTGTGGCGGGTTCTCGTGGCGTTGTCCATCCGGCACGTGGGCCCGACGGCTGCCCGTGCGCTCGCCGGGTCCTTCGGCTCCATGGAGGCCATCCGGGCCGCTACGGAAGACCAGCTGGCCCACGTGGACGGTGTCGGGCCCACCATCGCCGCCGCGCTGAAGGAATGGTTCGCCGAGGACTGGCACCGCGAGATCGTGGATGCCTGGGCTGCCGCCGGAGTGCGGATGGCCGATGAACGGGACGAAGCCACACCCCGCACCCTGGAGGGCCTGACCGTCGTCGTGACCGGCACGCTGCCGAACTTCAGCCGGGACGAGGCGAAGGAAGCCATCCTGACCCGCGGCGGCAAGGCTTCCGGTTCGGTTTCCAAGAAGACCGACTATGTGGTGGCCGGGGAAAATGCCGGCACCAAGCTCGACAAAGCCGAGCAGCTGGGCGTCCGCGTGATTGACGAAGACGGCTTCCGGACGCTGCTGGCAGAGGGGTCTGTTCCCGGCGGGGCTGAGCCGGCTGCTGAGTCCGAGCCTGCTGGAGAATCCGAATGATGCCGCTGCCCGATGCGGCGGATCCGCTGGAACTGCTTGAGGTGGCCCGCGAAGCCGCGGCAGCCGGTGCCGCGGTGCTTGCCCAGCGTTCCACCGGCGGCCTGAACGCGGTAAACAAAAGCGCCGACGGCGACTGGGTCACCGATTTCGACACCGCCGCCGAGGTGGCGGTCCGGGAGGTCCTGGCCCGCCTCCGCCCGCACGACGTCGTGATGGGGGAGGAGCTGGAGCCTGCGGTTCCTGTACATCCCTCCGGCATCCGCTGGTCCATCGATCCGCTGGACGGCACCACCAACTTCATCCGCGACATCGTTTATTACGGCACGTCCGTTGCGGCGGTGAACGACGACGGCGAGTGGCTGGCCGGCGTCGTCCACGCTCCGGCGCTGGTGCGGGTGTATTCGGCGGCGCGGGGGCATGGTGCCTGGCTGGCCGCGCACGGCAACGTGCGGAAGCTGACCGGTCCCGACCCGCAGCGGGTGGGCAAGGTGCTGGGGACCGGGTTCTCCTACGACGCCGGGGTGCGTGCGGAGCAGTATGCCGCTTTGCCGGATCTGGCGGGGAACTTTGCCGATGTGCGGCGGCTCGGGTCTGCCGCCCTGGACCTTTGTATGGTCGCGGACGGGACCCTGGACGCCTACATCGAGCGGGGTCTCAACGAATACGACTATGCTGCCGGTGCCCTGATTGCCGAGGAAGCGGGCGTACGGGTGCAGCGCCCGCCGCAGCCGGCCAACGACGCCGAGCGGCTCGACGCGGTCACGGCTGCCGGGATTGTGCTGCCGGAGTAGCGCGCCATTCATCGGCCAGGAGCGCGTAACGGAGGTCGTCGAGCCAACGGCCCGAGCGGTGCAGGGACCCCTGGCGGGACCTCCCCTCACGCCGCATACCCACCTTTTCCATCACCCGCCAGGATGCGGTGTTGTCGGCGAAACACTCCGCGACAACGCGGCGCAGGCCCAGTTCCTCGAAACAGATGCGCACAAGTTCGGCCACTGCTTCGCTCGCATACCCCCGCCCGGCGAATTCCGGAGCTATGGTGTAGCCGATCTCCGCCTGCGTGCCGCGCGCCAGTTCCTCTACTTCCCGCTGGGCCCAGGCGTCCTGGCGGGCGAGATAGAGGTCACCGACCAGGGTTCCGGCTTGTTCCACGACGAGGATGGCGGCCAAACGCTCCGGCTGGCTAAGCCGCTCCACGAAGGCATCCATATCCGTGGCCCGGGCTGTTATCCATTGAGCGACCTCGGGCGTCCGGCGGTACTCAAACATGTGCGGCAGGTCTTCGACTACGGCGGGGCGGATAGACAGGCGTGGGGTGAGGACGGGCCAGCGGAGGCCGGGGGAATTGGCGGTCATGGCACCATCATGACCTATCCCCGTCCCCGGAGACGCCGGGATGTCCCGGCAGCCCGCTACCGTCGGGCGGCGATAATGATCTCCCGGCTCTCCGCTGCCAGGAACGGGCCGCCTTCCCAGTCCCCGAACCAGTCCACAGAAGTGAAGCCGGCCCGGTCCAGCAGCTCCTTCAGTACCTCGGCCCGCACGAACTTCAGCGTGCTGCGGCTGACGAACCGTTCGCCGTCGGACCGGAAAACGGTGCGGTCCTCGAAGGTAACCAAAACACCGTCGGGCTGGTCTTCAGCCGCGATCAGCTCCCATTCCAGCTCCAGCGTTCCCGCTGAGGAATCCTGGATCGCCGGTCCGGTCCTGCCGCTGTCCCACTCCAGCCAGGCCTTCGCCGTTGGATTGCGTGTCTCGAAATAGAAGGCTCCCCCGGGTACGAGCCGGGACCGGACGGCGGTCAGTGTCTCGAGAATCTCGGCCTCTGTCAGCAGGCACTGGAACGCGTGCCCGGTCATCAGGGCAGCATCAAACGGACCCGGAGGCAGATCCGGCGCGGTGCCCTGCAGCCAGGTAACATTCCCGCTGCCGTCGCGCGAACGCGCCACCTCCAACATCCCGGAGGCCGGATCGACGCCGGTCAACGTGTGTCCCGCCTGCGCCAGACGCACGGCGAAACTGCCGGTACCGCATCCGACGTCGGCAATCCGGAGCGGCTTATCGCCGATCAACCCTGCGTAGAAGTCGGTGTCCCACTGCCCGGCATTGTCTTCGTCATAGAGCGCCACCAGCCGCGGCTCGTTGTAGAACGTGTCAACCATCATTCCCCCGGATTTCGGACTGTTGACCCGAATCCTACCGGGATTAAGCCCTGAGGAAAGGGCGGTCCGGAGCAGCCGTTTTGCGCGTTCGAGCGGCGGATAATTTATCCGATGCATCCAGTGCAGCACTGACTCACAGGAGGAATACGCATGCCTCGAAAAGCACCCCCGGCCCCGCGGAAGACTATCCACGGGACCTCCGGGCCCGGGCTGCCCTCGCAGTCGCCGCCCGCGCCTCCCGCAGCGCAGACCGCGCCGCAGACTCCACCGGACCTGGACGCCGCCTACTTCGCCCGCCTGATCGATGAGCGGATGGAGCACACCCGAGAGCAGATCAGTACGCTGACGGCCGTCATCCGGGAAGTCACGCTGGCCGCCAAGGATATTCCCGCAGACGACGAACATGATCCCGAAGGAACCACCGTGTCCGTGGAACGGGCCAACGAGGTGGCCCTGCTCGCCGCAGCGGAAACGTCCCTTCTGGAACTGATGGAGGCACGCGAACGCCTGAACACAGACGCTTACGGAATCTGTGAACGGTGCGGGACCCCCATCCCGGCAGCAAGGCTGGAGATCCGTCCAGAAACCCGTTTCTGCGTGGAGTGCGCGGCCGCCCGTCGCCGGTAGCGCGACTGCCCAGCGGCCGCCCATGGCGCGGGACCATGTGCGCCGCCTCACCACTGTCCGGAGAGCCTCCCGGACGGGGATAGAATCTACGTGCACTTCAACCATGACCTTAAGGATTCGTACCACGCATGAGCATCACCATCCGGCTTGCCACCGAGGCTGACTATGAAGACATCCGCCGGATTACCCGTGAGGCTTACCTGCACGGCAACCACATCGAAGCCGACAATCCGTACGTCAAGGAACTGGAAAACGTAGAGGACCGGGCCAAGCACACCGAGCTCTGGGTCGCCGAGCTCGACGGCAAGGTGGCCGCCTCCGCCGCCATCACCTACACCGGCCAGCCCTACACGGACATTGCCATTGAGGGTGAGCTGGAATTCCGGATGCTCGCCGTTGACCCCGCCCTCCAGCGCGGGGGAGTGGGCCGCGCGATGGTCAACGCCATCGTCGACTACGCCCGGAACAAGGAAGGCATCGAGGCGGTCAGCCTGACCAGCATGACCACCATGAAGAAGGCGCACGCCCTTTACCTGTCCTGCGGGTTTGAACGGGTTCCGGAACGCGACTGGACTGTTCCCGGCGAGGACTACATTCTCTGGGTCTTCCGCAAGGCGGTTTAGTTCTCCGTCCAGCACACGGCCCCTGCCGTCCCGGCGCCCGACGGCGGCGGGACGGCTTTTGCATGTCGGCGGGCATGTGGCGGCGGCCTCCATGCCGTGCCCCCGGACGCCGTAGACTGGAACCGATACCGGTGAAAGCCGAAACACGTTCCTATAAGACGCATGGGAGACTCATGTCTGAGATCAATCGTGAGGCTGTGGCGCATCTTGCGCGGCTGGCCCACATTGAGATGACCAACGACGAGCTGGACAAGATGGCCGGCGAACTCGATGTCATCGTGGATTCGATCAAATCCGTAAGCGAAGTTGCCGGCGAGGACATCCCGGCCACCTCCCACCCCATCCCGCTGGTCAACGTCTTCCGCGAAGACGTTGTGGGCCAGACGCTGACCAATGAAGAAGCCCTGTCCGGCGCCCCGGACAATGCCGCCGGCCGCTTCAAGGTCCCTGCCATCCTGGATGAGGAGTAAAAGCTTCCATGAGTGAACTGATTACATCAAGCGCCGCACAGCTGGCCGCCAAGCTGGCCAGCGGTGAGGTATCCGCCGTCGAGGTTACGCAGGCCCACCTGGACCGCATCGCCGAGGTCGACGGCGCCATCAACGCCTTCCTGCACGTCAACACCGATGAAGCGCTGGCCGTTGCCGCCGACGTCGACAAGGCCCGCGCCAACGGCGAGGACCTGCACGAACTGGCCGGCGTGCCCATCGCCATCAAGGACCTCATCGTCACCAAGGGCCAGCCCACCACGGCAGGCTCCAAGATGCTCGAGGGCTGGATGAGCCCCTACGACGCCACGGTGATCTCGAAGATCCGTGCCGCCCGTATGCCGATGCTCGGCAAGACCAACCTGGACGAGTTCGCCATGGGCTCCTCCACGGAACACTCCGCGTACGGCCCCACCCGCAACCCGTGGGACCTGGACCGCATCCCGGGCGGCTCCGGCGGCGGCTCAGCTGCCGCCGTCGCCGCCTTCGAAGCACCGCTGGCGCTGGGCACCGACACCGGCGGATCCATCCGCCAGCCGGCCGCGGTCACCGGTTCAGTGGGCGTGAAGCCCACCTACGGCGGTGTCTCCCGCTACGGTGCCATCGCCATGGCTTCCTCGCTGGACCAGATCGGCCCGGTCTCCCGCACCGTGCTGGACGCTGCCCTGCTGCAGGAACTCATCGGCGGCCACGATCCCCGCGACTCCACCTCCCTCACGGATCCGGTGGGTGCACTGGCCGACGCCGCCCGCAACGGCAACGTTGCCGGCATGCGCATCGGCGTCATCAAGGAACTGCAGGGCGAAGGCTACGAAGCCGGCGTACAGGCCCGCTTCACCGAGTCCCTCGACATGCTGCGGGATGCAGGAGCGGAAATCGTTGAGGTGTCCTGCCCCAACTTCAAGTACGCACTCGGTGCCTACTACCTGATCATGCCGTCCGAGGCCTCCTCGAACCTGGCCAAGTACGACGGCGTCCGGTACGGCATGCGCGAGCTGCCCGCCGAGCCGCCGCTGACCATCGAACGCGTTATGGGTGCCACCCGCGCCGCCGGCTTCGGCGACGAGGTCAAGCGCCGCATCATCCTGGGTACCTACGCACTCTCCGCGGGCTACTACGACGCCTACTACGGCTCGGCCCAGAAGGTGCGCACCCTGATCCAGCGCGACTTCAACGCCGCGTTCGCCCAGGCCGATGTGCTTATTTCCCCGACCTCGCCGAACACGGCCTTCAAGCTGGGGGAGAAGCTGGACGATCCGCTGGCGATGTACCTGAACGACGTCGCCACGATCCCGGCCAACATGGCCGGCGTTCCGGGTATCTCCATTCCCGGCGGCCTGTCCGACGGCCTGCCTGTCGGCATCCAGTTCCTGGCCCCGGCCCGCGAAGATGTCCGCCTTTACCGTGCCGGTGCCGCCCTTGAGCGCATGCTGGAACAGAAGTGGGGCGGCCCGCTGCTGGCCTCGGCACCCGTACTCGGAGGAGTGAAATAAATGTCCGTCCACATCCAGGATGAAACCCTGTCCTTCGAAGAGGCCATGGAGAAGTACGACCCGGTACTGGGGTTCGAGGTCCACGTGGAGCTGAACACCAAAACCAAGATGTTCTCCGACGCCCCGAACATCTTCGGCGACGAGCCCAACACGGCCGTCACCCCGGTGGACCTGGGCATGCCCGGCGTCCTACCGGTCGTGAACAAGAAGGCCGTGGAGTACTCGATCCTCATTGGGCTCGCGTTGAACTGCAAGATCGCTGAATCCTGCACCTTCGCCCGGAAGCAGTACTTCTACCCGGACACACCTAAGAACTTCCAGACGTCCCAGTACGAAGACCCCATCGCGTACGACGGCTACCTGGACATTGAGCTTGAAGACGGCACCATGTTCCGCGTCGAGATCGAACGCGCGCACATGGAAGAAGACGCCGGCAAGCTCACGCACATGGGCGGCGCCGCCGGACGTATCCAGGGTGCCGACTTCTCCCTGGTCGACTACAACCGCGCCGGCGTGCCGCTGGTGGAAATTGTCACCAAGCCGATCGAGGGCGCCGGATCGCGTGCTCCCGAGCTGGCCAAGGCCTACGTGGCGGCCATCCGGGAAATCGTGAAGAACCTGGGTGTCTCCGATGCCAAGATGGAGCGCGGCAACGTCCGCTGCGACGCCAACGTTTCCCTGCGCCCGTACGGCCAGGAAAAGTTCGGCACGCGTTCGGAAACGAAGAACGTGAACTCGCTGCGCGCCGTCGAACGCGCCGTCCGCTTCGAGATCCAGCGCCACGCCGCCGTCCTGGACTCCGGCAACGAAATTGTGCAGGAAACCCGGCACTGGCACGAGGACACCCGTTCCACCACCTCGGGACGGCCGAAGTCCGACGCCGATGACTACCGGTACTTCCCGGAACCGGACCTGCTGCCCGTGGTCACCACCACGGAATGGATCGAAGAGCTGCGCTCCCGCCTGCCCGAGCCGCCGGCCGAGCGCCGCAAGCGGCTGAAGGAAGACTGGGGCTACTCCGACGCCGAGTTCCGCGACGTCGTCAACGCCGGAGTTATGGAAGCCATCGAGGAAACCATTGCCGCCGGCGCCTCCGCTCAGGTTGCCCGCAAGTGGTGGATGGGCGAAGTTGCCCGCCGCGCCAAGGAAGCCGAAGTGGACCCGGTGGACGTCGGCGTCACGCCCGAGCTGATCGTCGAACTGGACCGCCTGGTCCAGACCGGCAAGATCAACGACAAGCTGGCCCGCCAGGTCCTGGACGGCGTCCTCGCCGGCGAAGGCACCCCGGAGGAAGTCATCGAGAAGCGCGGCCTCGCCGTGGTGTCCGACGACGGCCCCCTGCTTGAGGCAATCGACGCAGCACTGGCGGCACAGCCGGATGTTGCGGACAAGATCCGCGGCGGCAAGGTCCAGGCCGTCGGCGCCATCGTCGGTGGTGTAATGAAGGCCACCCGCGGACAGGCCGACGCCGGCCGCGTGCGCGAGCTGATCCTGGAACGCCTCGGCGTACAGGGCTAACGTACCGACAGATTGACGGGGGACCCCGGCAGGCATCGTGCCTGCCGGGGTCCTGCTGTTTCATGGCCGGGGGCACACTTCGCAGGTACGCTTTCGAAATGGCCAACCTTCCCGCCGCCGAAATCTCCGCTGATCCCGCGCTGGTGCGGCAACTGGTGCTGGAACAGCATCCGGAGCTGGGCGGGCAGGCACTGCGGCAGGTGGCCAGTGGGTGGGACAACTACATATACCGCCTCGGAACCGAGTACGCGGTCCGGCTGCCGCGCCGCCGCTCTGCTGCCGGACTGACCGCGAACGAACAGCGCTGGCTGCCGCAGCTGACCGCTGGTGTCCCCGTCCAGACCTCCGCCCCGCTGTATTGCGGAACCCCGTGCGAGCTCTACCCGTGGCCGTGGAACATCACCGCCTGGTTCGATGGCCAGGATGTTTCCCTGTCACCCCGCGACCGCAATGTTTCCCTGGCCGAGCCGCTGGCCGCTTTCCTCAACGCCTTCCACCGCCCGGCGCCACCGGATTTTCCCCGCAACGCGGTCAGGGGCGGGCCGTTGTCCGGGAGGGACGAAGCAGTGCAGGGCAGGTTGAACAGCGGGATGGTGCCGCACGCCGCCCGGGTACAGGAACTCTGGGACGAGGCACAGAACATCCCGGCATGGACCGGCCCCCCGCTGTGGCTGCACGGAGACCTCCACCCGGCGAACCTTGTGGCCAAGGACAACACCCTGCAGGCCGTCATCGACTTCGGTGATCTCACTGCGGGCGACCCGGCCACCGACCTTGCCGCCGCGTGGCTGGTGTTCGACGCCGAAGGCCGGCAGAAGTTCCGCAGTGCCCTGGGCAGCCAGTACGACGGCGACCCTCACGTGTGGGAGCGGGCCCGCGGCTGGGCGGTCTGCATGGCTACGAACCTCCTGGCGAACTCCGATGACGCGCCCGGGCTGTACCTCGTGGGCTCGGAAACCCTGATGGAAATCCTCACCGGTGACCGGGAGAGGTTCTGAGCAGTGGAAAGGATCATCCTGTGAGCCAGGCAGAGGCTGAAACCCGGCACGAGGACCTTGAATGCGAGGTCCTGGTGATCGGAGGCGGAATCGCCGGACTGTCCCTGGCCGGCGAACTGGCCTCACGGCTGGGCGCCTCGCAGGGGGCATCGGGAAACGAGGCCGCCCGCGTGGTCCTCGTGGAAGCTGAACCGACACTGGGCTACCACACGTCCTCCCGCTCGGCCCGGCAGCTGATTCCCAGCTACGGCCCTCCGGCCATCCAGGACCTGACCCTTCGGACGCTGGCCTTGATCCGGGCGGCGGAGGCGCGCCTGCCGGAACCTATCCTGGCGCCGCGGAGCTTCCTGCTGATCGGAGACGAAGAAACCGTGCGGGACCGGGCAAGCGCCCATATGCATCCGGTCATGCAGGCTGAAGCCCTCGGACTGTCGCCGGAACTGAGGCCGGAGGCCTTCACCGCCGCAGGTTTAGACACAACCTCGGTGGCCTGCAACACGGACGCGCTGCTGGAATATCACCGGGCACGCCTCACAGCCGCCGGCGGACGGGTCCTGACCGGCCGGCGGGTGGAGTCGGCCCGCCGGACGGGGGAGGGGGATGCGCAGCGGTGGGAAGTCAGGTCTGCGGGGACACGGTTCCAGGCCCGGGTGGTAGTCAACGCCGCCGGTGCCTGGGCGGACACCATTGCGGGAATCTTCGGGGCGGAACCACTCGCGCTCACGCCCTACCGGCGCACCGCCGCCGTCGTCGATGTTGAACGGCCGCTGGAAGCCGGGGCACCCATGGTGGCCGACGCCGCCGACCGGTTCTACTACCGGCCCGAGGGTGGGCAGGTACTGATCTCTCCCGCCGAAAGGGAGCCGAGCGTGGCGGAGGATGCCAGGCACCGGGACACGGAGGTGCAGGCACTGGTGGATCTGATCAACAGCGTCACAACCATGGGCATTACCGGGGTCTCGCGCGCGTGGACCGGACTGCGGACCGAGGCGCCGGACGGGCTGCCCGTGGTGGGGTGGGACCCGGCGGTTCCAGGGTTTTTCTGGCTGGCGGGTCAGGGCGGTTACGGGTTCCAGACATCGTCCGCGATTGCAGAGCTGGCGGCGGGGATCCTGTGCGGTGAATCCGTCGGAAACGGCCCCGCCGAAGCACTGAGTCCCGCCCGTTCCAGAGTGTGACCAAAGTCTCATCCTTTGGCGCGTAACGAATCAGCCAACGTGCGCGGGAATGGTCATTAGGCTCCCGAGACATGCCTAGAGTTAGTACCAAGCCCGTCCGCGAATGCTTCAATGCCTCGCAAAAAAGTCAGTGCCCGAAAGGTTAGTCTCAGTGCCAGATTTCTTGCCGCCGAAAGTTGTTGGCGTGCAGCAGCGTCCGCTTTATATCCGGGTACGTTCGATCCTGACAATTCTTAGTACCCTGTGGCTGGTTTTCGCTGTTATCGGCATCGGGTTCTTTTCGGGAGGGACCACGTCCCTCGCATTTTCGCTGATTCTTCTTTACGGCACAGGCGCGGCCCTGTTGGTCGTCATTTCGGCTCTTTACCGGGTCCTCACCCGTGCCGCCGTCCAGCGCGCGGAAGCTGTTCCCGAAGACAATGCCGCCGCTGTGTTCGTTGACACGACCAGGTCGGCAACCGAAGAGATCATGGCGGCCCTGCGCCCGGCAGCTCCCCATGGCCGGCCCGCCGTATCCGTGCGGATGCCCCAATCCGTGGACGCCGTGGACGTCGCTGCCGCCCTGGCGGCACGAACCGCCGTCATGACCTCCGCGGCTGCCGCGGACAAGGCCGCAGCCGCCGCCGCGGCGATGGTGGCCGGCGGGAAACCGGCAACGAGCAAGTCAGTTGTGAACAAGTCTGCCGTGAACAAATCGGCCACCAAGAAGAAAGCCGCACCGAAGCAGCCTTCCCAGCCGAAGAAAACCCAGGCGGGTAAGTCCCGCCCCGCCAACAACGCGGGATCGCGCGGCACGGGTGGCCAGGCCGGCACGGCGCCGAAAAAGGGTACCGGTGGCAAGAAGCCCGGTTCGGCGGGCAAAGGCTCATCCGCGGGCAAGGGCTCAAAGAACGGGACAGCCAGTGGGACGAAGGGGCCTTCCGGGGCAGGCCGGTTGTCCATGACAGTAGCCGGCATCCGCACCGCCCAGCAGGACCTGCTGCCGCGGCTGGCCGGAGCTCCGTCCTGCCGCTTTCCCGGCGGCCCCGCAGGCTTGGGACCTGCAGGTCCGCATCAGCTCGTGGCCGCCTGAAGGCGAAATACTCAGGTAGCTATCAGGTTGCCTTCAGCGCCCACCCAGACGAGACGTTTATTGTCGTTAGTACCTCATAAGGGTGCGAGTGATGAATGGACCGAGTAGTGACCGGTCCGGACGCCGGCAGACTAGGTTGTTTCCCCCAACCAACCCAAGTCTGCCGGCGTTTTCCCTTTTAACCGGCTGATGGGGCCCAGACCCGGTTTGGGGCAACCCAGCCAGGCACAGTCATTCGGCGCGGAAATCCTCAAATTCCCCGGCAGCCGGGGAAAAGGATTCCTCGACGTTGGCCACGACTCCCGGTGCCTTCGGTCCGCGCAGAAATTCCAGCAGTCCGTCGAGCGCCGGCCCCCTGCCCTCGGCCACCACATGGACCGACCCGTCGGCTGCATTGGAGACGACGCCGGTCAGGCCCAGCTGTACCGCCTGGCGAAGCGTGCGGTACCGGAACCCCACACCCTGGACCTCTCCGGTGACCCGGGCAGTCAGTCGGCGGGCGGTTCCTTCCGGATGCTCTTCCTCGTTCATCCGCATAGCCTAGCGCGGAGAAACACATGGGCAGCTGGTAAACCGGGAATCTCCGCACCCATGTTCTCCGCAATGCGTCCGGGTTGGGTTGTGGGATGGGAAAACTCATTTATTCGCTCTCCTCCACCTTGGACGGCTACAACTCAGACGCCCGGGGAGACTATTTCTGGGCCTTTCCCGGGGAAGCAGCGGTTGCGGCCATCACCGAAGACATGGCCAATGTGACCACACATCTGTACGGACGGCGCATGTACGAAACGATGGCCATCTGGGAGACCGGTCCCTCCGCGGCGGAGGAGTCACCGGTATCGGCGGATTTCGCTGAATTCTGGAAACGGTCGCGGAAAGTGGTCTTTAGGAGGACCTTGGAAAATGTCTGGACGGAACGGACCCGGCTGGTCCGCGAACGGCGCTTCGAGGAGAACGGTATGGTCCAGGTCCGTTACGAACCCCGGTGACCCTGCCGTGCCGGCCGGGTGGCATCCGGCACAATGGTGTCCATGCGTGCTGCCTTCCCCTCCGCCCCCGCCGGATCCCTGGATCCGCATGCACGGCGGATGCTGGTCTTCGAAATCCTGATTGTGCTGGGACTTTCGCTCGGCAGGTCCGGGGTTTACGCCGTCGTCGAGCTCATCGAGAAGGCCACCCAGGCACCGCTGGGCGACCAGACCACCACACTGAATCCGGTCCTCGACGAGCGGCCCTACTTCGACCTGGTGTACCAGTTGCTGGGCATATTCTTTTCGCTGCTGCCGGTGGCGCTGGTCCTGTTCCTGCTGACCGAACCCGGAAAATCCGCATTCCGCCGTCTCGGCTTTACGTTCGCCCGGCCGCTCCGCGACTTCGGGCTGGGCGTCGGGCTGGCTGCCGTGATCGGCGTCGGAACCCTCGGGGTGTATGCGGCCGGCCGGGCGCTGGGAATCACCACCGCCATCATCCCGGCGGCGCTGGACACCTACTGGTGGACGCTGCCCGTGCTGATCCTCTCCGCCATGCGGCATGCCGTGCTGGAGGAAGTGATTGTGGTGGGGTACCTGTTCCTGCGGCTGCGGCAGCTGGGCTGGGGGGCGCCGGCGGTTATCCTCACCAGCGCCCTGATCCGGGCCAGCTACCACCTGTACCAGGGGATCGGTCCGGGCATCGGCAACTTCCTGATGGGTCTGCTCTTCGGGTACGCCTACTACAAGACCCGCCGCGTGATGCCGCTGGTGATTGCGCACGCGCTGGTGGACATTGCCGGGTTTGTCGGGTTTGCCCTGTTCGGATCGGCTATCGGGATCGGCGACTGAACGTCACATAGGCTGGTCCGGTGACACTGATGACCCCGTGGGGCGAAGCATTGAACCCCGAATCCGTCCTGCCCGAATACCCCCGGCCGCAACTCGCCCGGGACAGTTACCTGAACCTCAACGGCTACTGGCAGTACGCGTTCACTTCCGCCGGACAGGCGCAGGCACCGGACGACGGCGAGTGGGACGGCGAGATCCTGGTGCCGTTCTCACCCGAGGCCCCGCTGTCCGGAGTTCGCCGGCACCTGCAGCCGCAGCAGCTGCTCTGGTACCGGCGGACCCTGACCTTGCCGGAGGGCTTTGCAGGCGAACGGGTCCTGCTGCACTTCGGAGCCGTGGACTCCAGCTGCTGGGTCACCGTCAACGGCGTCCCGGTGGGCAGGCACGACGGCGGCTACCTGCCGTTCTCCCTCGACATCACCGACGCACTGGCCGCCGGTCCCGGTTCCCCCGGGGCCGAGCACGAAATCGTGGTCCGGGTGCGGGACCTGAGCAACACCGGATCCGCCAGCCGGGGCAAGCAGACGCTGGACCGCGGCGGCATTTGGTACACCGCGCAGTCCGGGATCTGGCAGACGGTCTGGCTGGAAGCCGTACCCCGGGTAAGCATCACACGTCTGGCGCTTGTGCCGGATCTGGGCTCCGTGACCGCCACGGTCCTGGTGGATGACGTCCGCCCAGCCCCGGACAGCACTGGCCTGCGGGCGGAAGTCACCGTATCCGCGCACGGGCAAACGGTGGCGGACGCCGTCGTCGTTCCCGGTGTCCCGGTGCGTCTTCCTGTGCCCGACCCGCACCTCTGGTCCCCGGAGGATCCGTTCCTCTACGACATCACTGTGCGCCTGCTCGCCGACGGGATCGAGGCCGACCGGGTCCGCAGCTACACAGGCCTGCGGACGGTGGGGATGGGGCGCGACGGCGCCGGGCACCTGCGTTTGCTGCTGAACGGGCAGCCGTATTTCCACGTAGGTTTGCTGGATCAGGGGTACTGGCCGGACGGGCTCTACACGGCGCCGTCGGACGATGCCCTTGCCTCGGATATCCGTGCCGCGAAGGACCTGGGGTTCACGATGCTGCGCAAGCACATCAAGATCGAACCCCTGCGCTGGTACTACCACGCGGACCGGCTGGGCATCCTGGTCTGGCAGGACCTGGTCAACGGCGGCAGCACCTACCGGCACTCCGTGGTCACTCCTCCCGCCCAGGAGGCAGCGCACCTGCGCGATGATGACTATCCAACTTTCGGGCGGTCCGACGTGCAGGGCCGGGAACAGTTCCTGGCCGACCTGCGCGGCACGGTGGAGACGCTGGGCAACAGTCCGTCGATCGCCGTGTGGGTGCCGTTCAACGAGGGATGGGGTCAATTCGACGCCAATGCCGTCACCGACCTGCTGCGCGGCCTGGACCCGACGCGGACCATCGACCATGCCAGCGGCTGGCATGACCAGGGCGGGGGAGACCTCAAGAGCGTGCACGTGTATTTTGCGCCGTTCCGGCTGCGGAAGGGCTGGCTCGCCGGGGACCGCGCCGTCGTCCTGTCCGAATACGGCGGATACAGCCTGCGCATCCCCGGCCACACCTTCAACGACAAGGAGTTCGGCTACCGGCGCTTCCGGTCCCGGGGCGCCCTGGCCCGGGCCTACGAGCGGCTGCACCGGCGTCAGATCGAACCGGCCGTTGCTGGCGGACTGGCTGCAACGGTCTACACCCAGCTCACCGACGTCGAGGACGAGGTGAACGGCCTGCTCACCTATGACCGCCGGGTGGTGAAGATTGATGCGGCGCTGGTGCGCCGGATCAATGCCCGGCTTATCCGGGCTGCGGGGCGCTGAGGGTTTTGCTGCCATTTTGAACATCTGCTGCCGTTCCAAAGCGGCAGCAGAACACGAAAGGGGCAGCAGAAACGGGAAGCGGCAGCAGGATTAGCGCCGGCGAACCCTAGGGAGCCCGGCCCGCACAAGCAGTTGGACCATGCCGTCTGGATCCTGCGGACTACGGGTGATGTCTTCCCACGACCAGCGGGCGAACCTTACGCCCATAGCCCTGATTGCGTCTTCACGCCGTTTCTCCTGAGTAAGTGTTTCCCACGACGGTCGCAGTGCCGTTACCTCGGCGGACGCCAGAGCACCCCGGCCGTATTTGACGGCACCGTCGAACTCCCCGACGAGTCTCTGTTCGGACCAATAAAAGTCTGTCCGGCCTAAGAACTTCCCACCGGCCGAAAAGAACTCCTGCTGCAGTTCCGGCACGGGGAATCCCTGCCGGTAGAGAACTGCACGCGAGTAGGACTCACCTGGCGATTCCGACCGGCCATCGGCAAAGTCGATTACCTGGCGGGCCCGGCTGCGTTTGGCCTGGTCCGGAAGTAAGGCGGCGGTATTGAGCAGGTCACTCTTCCTGAGAGGTGCCAGCATGCGGACGGGATCGGGCCGCAGGACATGGTCCATGGCGGGAACCGCCCGCTGGAAAGGAAGATAGGCGGCCATATCGAGGACCGTCTGAATACGGGACGTAAGCTGTACTCCGTCTCGCTGCACCACAGGCGCCAGAAGCCTGCGCTCGGTCCAGCGGAGGTCACCGCGGCGCCGGCCGTGGGAGGTGCGGGAGGCCAACAGCATGATATCCGGAGTGGCACCAATGACGGGGATACCCCAGATCACGGCCGCGGACTCCTGCACCAGAACCCTCTGCCCATGGCCTTTCTCAATGGCAGCTTTGATCCGCAACCGGTCGCGTTCCCAACGTGGAAGCTGGTCCCATGCGGCGGCGGCTACGTAGACACCTGGCCGCACCCGGACCACTTCACCGTTGCCGCAGCGGCGAGCGAGCGTGGACCTGCGGGCACCGCTGAGTGCGTCGTCGGCAGCGAAAAGGAACTCCGGATCCATGTGTTCAGGCATACCGGCACGCCGTGCTGGGGGCAGAGAGTGGCACCGGCGATTGTGGAAAACTGACCATTTCGCCAGGAATCGACCGGTTTCGATTTCTGCTGCCGGTTTAAACCGGCAGCAGAAGAGCAAAACGGCAGCAGAACAGCAAACCGGCAGCAGAACCCAGAACTAGATCTCGACGGGACCGTTCGCGGTGTCGAAGGTGACCGACATGATGCCCGGCGTGCCGGCAGGGGCAATCCAGGTGACGTCCACGTTCTCCAGCGGCTTCTCCACCGGATGGCCGAGCCAGTCGGTGACGCGGGCAGCGGATCCGGCGATGGTCAGCGACTTCAGCTTCACCGAGCCGGGCATGCCGGGGATCGCGTTGGAGGGGTGCAGTTCCTCGGTGTTGTCATCCCAGCGCAGCAGGTAGGGCACCTGCGGGTCGGCGATGAGACCGTTGATGCCGATCTGCCGCCAGGTGAGCTCCTGGCCGTCGGGGAATTTGCGGTTGCCCGGCACGGAGGACCGGCCCAGGCGTTCCTCGAAGGGGGAGAGATCGTCCACGGCAACACACCAGCCCATCCAGCCGCCGCCGCATTCGGAACGCTGGCGCACGGCCTGCCCGAAGGGCGCCTTGTCCGACGCCGGGTGGTTCAGTACCTCCACCACCTCGACGTACTGGTTGTTGGCCAGGGGCAGGATCATATTGCGGGTACCGAACCGGGGGTGGACGCCACCCTTCACGAAGTCGGCACCGAGAGCAGCGGCAATCCTCTCTGTGGTGGCCAGAAGACCGTCGGATTCACAGGCATAAGAAACATGGTCCAAGCGCATGCGGCCCATTGTGGCACGTTGTGATACCCGTCTCGACCAAGGGATGCCTAAGTGCGGATTTTTTCCCTCTCCGGCACCAAACCGCCACCGTAGCGGCAGGTTTTTTCATGGTCCGTCACAGAGCTTGCAGAACGCCGATGTTTCGGTTTCCATTGGTGCAGGTCATGAGTGCCAGCAGATAGCCCCGGCTTGCTGGCCGGCAACCCTCCAACCGCGGTGGGGTGCCCCGGGTGAAGACCTGGCCGTACGCCAAACGGGCGTCCGGCAAGCGCGGGTCCCACGACCCCACCGGATATCCGGCGTACCCGGATGCACCCCGGCGGCGTTGTGCGGCCCCTGGTTTGAGGGAGCATCATGAGTGCAGATTGGTCATTTGAAACCCGCCAGATCCACGTAGGCCAGGAGCCCGACGCCGTCACCGGCGCACGTGCCCTGCCCATCTACCAGACAACGTCCTTCGTTTTCCCCAGTGCCGAAGCCGCAGCCAACCGGTTTGCGCTGGCCGAACTGGAACCCATTTACACCCGGATCGGCAACCCCACCCAGGAAGCGGTGGAAAACCGGATCGCGTCGCTGGAGGGCGGCGTCGGCGCCCTGCTGCTGGCTTCCGGACAGGCGGCGGAAACCTTCGCGCTGCTGAACGTGGCGCAGGCCGGCGACCATGTGGTCGCCAGCCCCAGCCTCTACGGCGGCACCTACAACCTGCTGAAGCACACCCTGAAGCGGTTCGGTATTGAAACCACCTTCGTGCAGGACCCGGACAACCTGGACCAATGGCGCGACGCCGTCCGGCCCAACACCAAGGCGTTCTTCGGCGAGGTGGTTTCCAACCCCCGGCAGGATGTCCTGGACCTGGAAGGCATCAGCGCCGTGGCCCATGACGCGGGCATTCCGCTGATTGTGGACAACACGCTGTCGACGCCGTACCTGATCCGCCCGATCGAGTGGGGCGCCGACATTGTGGTCCACTCGGCCACCAAGTACCTCGGCGGACACGGAACCGCCATTGCCGGCGTGATCGTGGATTCGGGCAACTTCGATTTCGCTGCCGATCCGGAGAAGTTCCCCGGCTTCAACACGCCCGATGAAAGCTACAACGGGCTCGTCTACGCCCGGGACCTGGGCGTCAACGGAGCGCTGGGGGCGAACCTCGCGTTCATCCTCAAGGCACGCGTCCAGCTGCTGCGCGACCTCGGATCCGCGGTGTCGCCCTTCAACGCCTTCCTGATTGCCCAGGGCCTGGAAACCCTGAGCCTGCGGATCGAACGGCACGTATCCAACGCCGTCGCCGTCGCGAACTGGCTGGAACAGCACGACGACGTCGTGTCCGTGGCGTACGCGGGCCTGGAGTCCAGTCCGTGGTTTGACCGTGGCCGCACCTACGGTCCGCGCGGCACCGGCGCCATTGTCTCCTTCGAAATCGAGGGCGGCATAGACGCCGGCAAACGCTTCGTCGACGGACTGGAACTGCACTCGCACGTGGCCAATGTGGGGGACGTGCGCTCCCTGGTGATCCACCCGGCATCCACCACGCACAGCCAGCTCGGAGCTGAAGCGCAGCTGGCGGCCGGTGTCAGTCCGGGGCTGGTCCGCCTCTCCGTGGGCATCGAACATATCGACGACATCCTCGCGGACCTCGACGCCGGGTTCCGGGCTGCCAAGGGAGCGTAGGCTCCATGACCCGGCACCCGGCACCCCAGGGCAAGTCCCTGCAGGTGCCACCGCTGCAGCACCCCACCGCTAAGGACGGGGTGCTGCAGTATGCCTCCATAGGGGGACTGGACCTGGAAACCGGTGGGTACCTGCCCGACGTCGTCCTCGCCTACGAGACGTGGGGCCAGCTGAACCCGGAGGCGGGCAATGCGGTCCTGGTTCCGCATGCCCTGACAGGAAGCAGCCATGTGGCGCGGGGGAGCAGCGGCGAGCCGGGCTGGTGGGAGGAGCTCGTGGGCCCGGGGCGGACCGTGGACACCAACCGGTACTTCGTGGTCTCGGTCAACATGCTCGGGGGGTGCTACGGATCCACCGGTCCGGCATCACCGGACCCGGACGGACTGCCCTGGGGGTCGAGGTTTCCGTTCGTCACCATCCGCGACTCGGTCCGGGCGGAGGCGCGGCTGGCGGACCGGCTCGGCATTGCCCGCTGGCATGCGGTGCTGGGTGGTTCCCTCGGGGGAGCGCGTGCCCTGGAATGGGCGGTGACCGAGCCGAACCGGGTGCTGCACTGCGGGGTGATCGCGGCGACGGCGGCCAGCACGGCAGAGCAGATCGCCTTCGCCCAGGCGCAGCTGACCGCGATCCGCCTCGATCCCGATTTCAACGGGGGCGACTACTACAACGGTTCCCCGCCGCTGGCCGGACTCGGGCTGGCCCGGCGGATCGCGCACATCACCTACCGGTCCGAACCGGAGCTGGAATACCGGTTCGGCCGTTCCCCGCAGGGGGCCGAGGACCCGTTCGGAGCGGTATTCCCAGCGGGGAGGGGGCGGTATTCCGTGGAGAGCTACCTGGACCACCAGGCCCGGAAGCTGGCCGGCCGGTTCGACGCGAACAGCTATCTGGTGCTCACCGAGGCCCTGGTCAGCCACGACGTCGCCCGGGGCAGGGGATCCCTCCGCGCCGCGCTCGCAGGCACAACCGCGGCTTTCTTTATTGCGGCGGTGGAATCGGACCGGTTGTACTTTCCCCAGCAGTCGGCGGACCTGGCCGCAGCCCTTCCCCGGGGGACCTCCGTCCACCTCATCCGGGCACCCATCGGGCACGACGGTTTCCTGACGAGCGTCCAGGAGATTTCCGGTGCCCTGAAGCGGGAGGTGTTCGGGTAGGCGGATGACAACAGGGACTTCCTCTTGCCCGCCGCAGCAAATCATGGGAGAACATTCCCCATGGCAGATCGGATCTCTCTTTCCGGCCGGGCGCAGTGCACCCCGGAGGTTCTCTGGCACGTGCTCGTCGATAACCGGGCGGCCTGGTGGCCGGACATGGACTTCGCTCCGCACCCGGGTGCGCCCCTGAAGGAACGGTGGAGTGAGGACGGCGTGGAGCACACGGCCACCGGTACGGTACTGGCCGTCGCCCCGGGTCGGCTGCTTTCCTTCCGCTGGACCGCACCCGAATGGGGTGCTCACACGGTAGTCAGTTTCGAACTGACCGATGAGGTCGATGCCACGGGGGTAGCGGTGACCGAGAGCGGCTTTGCGGGGCTCGACGCCGGAGTGGGCGCCGAACTGTCCGCAGCTCACCGGGAAGGGTGGGCCTTCCACCTGGCGAACCTCATTGAGCAGGCCGAAAAAACCGACCAGGCACAGCATTCGGGCGGTTCCTGACGAAGCACGGCGGAGTGCGCTAGCGTGGCGGCATGATGGAGGAACGAGGCTCCCGCTGGTGGAAAAGGCTTCTTGTTGGGGCCGCCGTGCCCGTGACTGCCGGGGCACTGGTTGTTGCCGGCGTCGTGTTGGCCGTAACTGCTCCCCGGCCTGACTCCTTTGGCTGGTTTGCGTACAGTCCGCTGCAGGACGGCAGCCAAGGGCCGGGAAACCCGATGCTGGTTACGGGAACCATGCGGCTCGGGTACCTCCTGGCCGTTCTCGGGCTGGTGGTGGCGGCTTTCTGGGCAGGACTCCGGATCGGCAGGCGTCCGGTCCGAACCGCGGAGCAGACTGGTTCCTAGTCCGCAGACCCCTGCGGCATGCCCTGCCCGAACATCGGTCCGGCCTCGGGACGCTTCGCGGAAATCCCGTCGCCGGAGGACTGGTGGCGCACCCGGCGGACGACCCAGGGGAAGAGGAATTCCCGGGCCCAGACCAGGTCCTCGGAGCGGGCCGTGCGCCAGTTCTTGGCCGGCAGCGGCTTGGTCTCCAGGGGCTGCAGGGAGTGCGGTACATGCAGGGTATCCAGCACCATGGCAGCGATGGTGTGGTGTCCCAGCGGTGAGAAGTGCAGCCGGTCCGGTGCCCACATCTGCGGATCGCCCAGTTCACGCAGCGCCCACATGTCGGCGACGATGGCCTTATGCCGCTTGGCGACGGTCCGGAGGTTTTCGTTGTAAATGGCAGCCCGCCCGCGGACGGAACCCAATACGGGAGTGTTGCCCAGATCCGGACCGGTGAACAGCACCACCCCTGCACCGGAGGCCCGGAGCCGGGCAACCGCACCGTCCATACGTTCGGCGAGCCGGTCCGGATCTCCACCGGGGCGGATCACGTCATTGCCGCCGGCGCAGATGGTGACCAGATCGGGCTGAAGGGCAAGGGCCGGTTCCAGCTGCTCATCAATAATCTGGTCCAGCAGCCTGCCCCGGACAGCGAGGTTGGCGTAGGCGAAATCCGGGTGTTCGGAGGCGAGTTCCTCTGCGACGCGGTCCGCCCAGCCGCGGTTCCCGCCCGGGCTGTCCGGGTTGGGATCCCCGATCCCTTCGGTAAAGGAATCACCCATCGCCACGAACCGCGTCCAGAGGTGCAGGGGAGGCTGTTCCGGCTGGGTTTCGGTGGAAAGGGCGGCAGCAGGCGGAGTACTCACCGCTCAATACTGACAAACGGCCCTTCGGCTACGCGACCGTAGGTTTTAAACAGGTTGTAAATACCGGCATGCCAGAATAAAAGCATGACGAAATCCGCGTGGAATCCTGTTGTCCTCTGGTCAAAACCCGAAGCCGAACGGGCAGGTACCCCGCTGCTGGTGCTGTTCCATGGCTACCTGGCCAACGAAGAGGACCTGATGGGGCTGGCCGATTATCTGCCGGCGGAGTTCACCATCGCCTCCGTCCGGGCGCCGCAGGCACAGGGCCCCGGGTACACCTGGTTCCCGCTGATGAGCGAGGCCGACTACTCAGTCGACGCGGTGGTGGAGTCCGTGGCGGATGTCGCGGCGTGGCTGGACACGGTTAAGGACGGCCACACCAGCGTCACCCTGCTGGGCTTCTCCATGGGGATGGCGGTGGCCACCACGCTGCTGCGCCACCGCCCCCGGGACTTCGCCGCCGTCGTCGGGCTTTCCGGGTTTGTTGTCCCATCGCAGGACAATCCGTTCTTCCACGACGACGACCTGCAGCCTGGCGGCGTGCCGTTCTTCTGGGGCCGCGACCAGGCAGACCCGGTCATCGACGCACCGCGGATCGAATACACGCACGCGTGGCTCAATGCCCACACCGCGCTGACCAAGATCCTCTACTCGAACATGGGCCACGGCATCAACATGCAGGAACTGGGCCATGTGAAGGAGTTCCTGGTGCACACGGTGCTGCGCGCCGGCAACCGGGTGGGTTAGCCCTCGCGGGTAATCCGCAGCGTCTCACCGTTGACGGACACCACATCACCGGCATGCAGCTGGCGGCCGCGGCGCTCTTCGATGTCGCCGTTCACCTTCACCATGCCGTCTTCGATCAGCTGTTTGGCCTCGATGCCGTCTTCGGCCAGATTGGCAAGCTTGAGCAGCTGGCCCAGGCGGATCATTTCGTCACGAATGGGCAGGTCTTGGGGATTGGGGGAACTCATGCCTCCATTCTGCCCGATTTTGCCGCCCCGGCCTTCCCGAAGACGGCCGGCGTGAGCGGTAGGGTGGTCGGGTGCCTCATGCTGTGCGGATGTCCCCGCTGATCGGTCTGCCCCTGTCCCTACTGGCCGGAGTTGCCATTCCGTCCCAGGCCCGCGTCAACGGCGCCCTGGGGGAGCGGCTCGACGACGGCCTGGCCGCCGCGCTGGTCAGCTTTGTGGTCGGACTGGTGGTTATGGTCATCATCAGCCTGGCCCTGCCCCGCGGCCGCGCCGGAGCCGGACAGCTGATTCCCTCGCTGCGGGAACGCCGGTTCCCCCGGTACTACGTCCTGGCCGGCATGATCGGCGGATACTTCGTCCTGTCGCAGACCCTCACCGTCGCCGTGCTGGGTGTTGCGGTGTTCACCGTGGCTGCCGTCGCCGGACAGACCCTGACCGGACTGGTGGTTGACCGGCTCGGCATCGGACCGGCCGGCAAGAAGGCACTGACAGTGATGCGCGTGGTCGGAGCGGTGCTGACCATCGCTGCGGTGGCGTGGGCAGTCAGCCCGAAGCTGGGCGGCGGGTCGGAGCCATCCGAATGGCTCCTGCCGGTGCTGCTGCCCCTGACGGCCGGCATGCTGATGAGCTTCCAGCAGGCCATGAACGGTACTACCGGCATGCATTACGGCACCCCCATCACGGCCACGCTCGTGAACTTCATCGCCGGCACCGTCCTGCTGGCCGTGATGTGGGGAATCAAGGTCGCCGTGTCGGGAGCCGGCAATCCGCTCCCGGGGGAATGGTGGCTCTACCTGGGCGGGCCGTTGGGTTGCATCTTCATCGGCGTCGGCGCCCTATTGGTCCGCAGCCTGGGTGTGCTGCTCACCAGCCTCGGCCTCATCGGCGGGCAGCTGATCGGCTCGCTCCTGCTGGATATTGTCTTCCCCGCACCGGGCAGCGTGGTGGTGGCAGCCACTGTGCTCGGGACCCTGCTGACCCTCCTCGCCATCGTGCTGGCCACGCTGCCGTGGAACATGCCCGGCGGCGGGCCGTTCCGCCGTCGTCGTACCGGGACAACAGGGGCCGGGAACGTGCCGTCCCGGGACCGGAACGCCGCGCCCAAGCCGCCCCGGTAGGTCCGCGGGCGCTGTCGCCTTAAGCTGGTAGTTGTAGCTTTGCCCGGCGGCGAACTTCCGTGCACCCTTTTGGTGGTGGCGCGGATGCCAAAGGGACCAGAAGAGGACCGCACCCAGCGGCCCTCTAGACACGAAAAGAACGGCGGTACCATTCCATGGCTTCGACCAAATCCAAGCTGGATCCCATCATCTCCCTCGCCAAGCGCAGGGGGTTTGTCTTCCAGTCGGGTGAGATTTACGGCGGGTCCCGGTCCGCATGGGATTACGGCCCCCTGGGCGTCGAATTCAAGGAAAACATCAAGAAGCAGTGGTGGCAGCACATGGTCCGCGGGCGCGACGACGTCGTCGGGCTGGATTCCGCAGTCATCCTTCCCCGCCCGGTCTGGGAAGCCTCCGGACACGTGGAGGTCTTCTCCGATCCGCTGGTCGAGTGCCTCAGCTGCCACAAGCGCTACCGTGCCGACCACCTCGAAGAGGCCTACGAGGAAAAGAAGGGCCACGCCCCCGAAAACGGCCTGGCCGACATTGCCTGCGCCAACTGCGGCACCAAGGGACAGTGGACCGAGCCGCAGGAATTCTCCGGCCTGCTCAAGACCTTCCTCGGCCCGGTGGCCAATGAAGAAGGCATGCACTACCTGCGCCCGGAGACGGCCCAGGGCATCTTCGTGAACTTCAACAACGTGCTGACCACGTCGCGCAAGAAGCCGCCGTTCGGCATCGGCCAGATCGGCAAGAGCTTCCGCAACGAAATTACGCCGGGCAACTTCATCTTCCGCACCCGCGAGTTCGAGCAGATGGAAATGGAGTTCTTCGTCGAGCCGGGCACGGACGAGGAATGGCACAAGTACTGGATCGAAAACCGCTTCAACTGGTACACCGGCCTGGGCATCAACCCGGACAACCTGCGCCTCTTCGAACACCCGCAGGAAAAGCTGAGCCACTACTCCAAGGGCACCACCGACGTCGAATACCGCTTCGGTTTCCAGGGCTCCGAGTGGGGCGAGCTCGAAGGCATCGCCAACCGCACCGACTTCGACCTCGGCACGCACTCCAAGCACTCCGGCACCGACCTGAGCTACTTCAACCAGGCCACCAACGAGCGGTTCACCCCGTACGTGATTGAGCCCGCCGCCGGCCTGACCCGGTCCTTCATGGCGTTCCTGGTGGATTCCTACACCGAGGACGAGGCACCCAACGCGAAGGGCGGCGTCGACAAGCGCACCGTCCTGAAGCTGGATCCGCGCCTGGCCCCGGTCAAGGCTGCCGTGCTGCCGCTGAGCCGCAACGAGGACCTCTCGCCCAAGGCCAAGGACCTCGCCGCACAGCTGCGCCGGAACTGGAACATCGACTTCGACGACGCCGGCGCCATCGGCCGCCGGTACCGCCGCCAGGACGAGATCGGCACCCCGTTCTGCATCACCGTGGACTTCGACACGCTCGAAGACCACGCAGTCACCGTGCGTGAACGCGACACGATGGCGCAGGAGCGGGTGAGCCTGGACAAGGTTGAGGGTTACCTCGCCGAACGCCTGATCGGCGCGTAATGGCTATCTCGTTCCGCGAATGGCGTGAAGATGACGACCTGAAACTCAACCAGCTCTGGGGCGACCCGGAAAGCGCGCAGGCCGGGCAGTTCCGTGCCGTGCTGCGGCCCTCGTCCAACGAGCCGTGGAGCCGCTGCATCGTGGCCGAAGACGACGGTATCCCGGTAGCCGCCGGCGTCGTCTACGAAACGAGCCTGCATCCGGACCGGCTGTGGGCCTACGTTGAGGTTGCCCGGGAAAACCGGCGCACCGGACTGGGCAGCACCCTGCTCGACATGCTGCGCAAGGAAGCCGAGTCCGCGCCGTCGGGCGTGCGGAAGCTGCGCGCGAAGGTGGAGCCGGGCACCCCTGCCGCCGCGTTCGCCGAGGCCGCCGGATTGACTCTGATCCAGCGTTCCTGCGTGGTTTTGGTGGAGCCGGGCCGGCTGAAGCTGCCCGTGTTCACCGATGACGGACCCCAGCTGGATGAGGCAGCCACCGGTTCGGTGGAGCTCACCCAGGCCGTGGTCCAGTTCTACAACGCGGTACACGGCTGGGACCGCGCCGACATGAACCTCGGCCGCGCCCAGCAGATGCTGCTCAACGATGCCACCGGTGCCTCCGGCGCCGTGGTGCTGCGTGACAAGCCGAAGAAGGACGGCGGCAAGATCGCCGCCTTCGCCGTGAGCTACACGCAGGAACGCACGGATGAGCCCGCCGACGTCCTGGTCGGGTACGACACCACCCTGGACCTCGACGAGGCACAGGCCGCGGTCGAGTCCCTGGTGGCCATGCTGGCCTACCAGTACCCGGTGCAGCTGGAAGTGGACGAATCCATGACCGCCGTGGTGCGGGCACTGGAACCGCTGATCAAGGCCGGCGTCGCCCGGCAGATCGGCAGCGAAACGCTGATCCTCAGCGACTAGCACCCAGCACCACAGGAGGCGGTCCCGGCAAAATGCCGGGGCCGCCTCCTGCGCGTTGGGCACATCAGCTGCGGCGCGGCATTCCGGATTTGCATCGGCTTGCGAGAATAGTCAGGTGACTGTTTTATCTCCGGAACTCAAGCTTGAACTTCCCCCGCTGCAGCTGGGCCCCATCACCGTGGACACCCCGGTGATCCTGGCGCCCATGGCCGGCATCACCAACAAGGCCTTCCGCCGGCTCTGCCGCGAATACGGCGGTGGACTCTACGTGACTGAAATGGTCACCTCCCGCGCCCTGGTGGAACGCTCGCCCGAGTCCATGCGGATCATCAAGCACGACGACGACGAAAAGGTCCGGTCGGTCCAGCTCTACGGCGTGGACCCCAAGACTGTCGGTGCAGCCGTCCGCCTCCTGGTCGAGGAGGACCGCGCCGACCACATTGACCTGAACTTCGGCTGCCCGGTCCCCAAGGTCACCCGAAAGGGCGGCGGCTCCGCCCTGCCCTGGAAGCTGGACCTGTTCACCGCGATTGTGCAGACCGCCGTGAAGGAAGCTTCCCGGGGAAACGTGCCGCTGACCATCAAGATGCGCAAGGGCATTGACGAGGACCACCTGACCTTCCTCGACGCCGGCCGGATCGCCCGTGATTCCGGCGTGGCCGCGGTGACCCTGCACGGCCGCACGGCATCGCAGTTCTACTCCGGCAAGGCCGACTGGTCCGCCATTGCCGAGCTGCGTGAAGCCCTGCCGGACATGAACGTGCTGGGCAACGGCGACATCTGGTCCGCCGAGGACGCCATCCGCATGGTGCGCGAAACCGGTGTGGACGGCGTCGTCATCGGACGCGGCTGCCAGGGCCGCCCGTGGCTGTTCGGCGACCTGGAAGCGGCCTTCGAGGGGCGCTCCGAACGGCACCGGCCGGGATTGAAACAGGTGTCCGACAGTGTGTACCGGCACGCCGAACTGCTGGTGGAGACCTTCGGCGACGAAGTCATTGCCCTGCGGGACATCCGCAAGCACATGGCCTGGTACTTCAAGGGCTACGTAGTCGGGGGAGACCTCCGCGCTAAACTGGCGACGGTACCGTCCCTGGCGGTGCTCCGTGAACTGCTGGACCAGCTGGACCCCGATGCACCGTACCCCGGCACAGACGCCGAGGGGCCGCGCGGACGGGCCGGAACACCCAAAAAGACAGCGCTGCCGGAAGGCTGGCTGGACGGGCGGGAACTTAACGCCGCCCAGAAATCCATCATTTCCGCAGCCGAACTCGACATATCAGGCGGCTAAAGCACCCCATGACCTTCCCGCAGGCAGTCCAGACCGCTGGCTACACCGACGTTGACCTGGCCCGTTGGGTCCAGGAACCGGCGAAGAACACCAACCGCACCCAGTTCGGCCGCGACCGGGCACGGGTGCTGCATTCCTCCGCGCTGCGCCGGCTCGGCGCCAAGACCCAGGTGGTCGCCCCGGACACGGACGACTTTGTCCGCACCCGGCTGACGCACAGCCTCGAAGTGGCGCAGGTGGGCCGCGAACTGGGCAACGCACTGGGCTGCGACCCCGACGTCGTCGACGCCGCCTGCCTCTCCCACGACCTGGGGCACCCGCCCTTCGGGCACAACGGCGAGACCGCCCTGAACGATATTGCGCATATGATCGGCGGCTTCGAGGGCAACGCGCAGACGCTGCGGCTGCTGACCCGCCTGGAACCGAAGATCATTGCTCCGGACGGCACCCCGGCAGGGTTGAACCTGACCCGCGCCAGCCTGGACGCCGCCACCAAGTACCCCTGGTCCATTGCGGACGCCCCGCTGGTGAACGGCCACCGCACCACGAAATTCGGTGTCTACGAGGATGACCTGCCCGTTTTCACCTGGCTGCGCGACGGCGCTCCGGCCGGCCGCTCCTGCCTCGAGGCCCAGGTGATGGACCTCGCGGATGACATCTCGTACTCCGTGCACGACGTCGAGGACGCCATCGTGGCCGGCCATGTGCAGCTCAAATGGCTGGACAACCCCGACCAGCGCGCCCGCGTGGTGGGCTACACCCAGCAGTGGTACCTGCCCGGCGTCGAGGCTGCCGCGATTGAGGCTGCCCTCGCACGGTTGGAAGCCACCAATGTCTGGGTGCGCGAGTCCGACGGCAGCCGCCGGGCCATGGCCGCGCTCAAGGACATGACCAGCCAGCTGATCGGCCGGTTCTGCAACAGCGCACTGGAGGCCACCCGCGGCATTTACGGCACCGATCCGCTGACCCGGTACAACGCCGAAATGGTGGTCCCCGAGGGCACCCAGCTGGAAATCGCGGTGATGAAGGGGCTGGCGACCACGTTCGTTATGACCACCGACCAGCGCCAGCCGCTGTACGAGCGCCAGCGCGAAATCCTCACCGCCCTCGTCGCCCAGCTGGAAGCCACCGGCGACCGCCACTTGGAGCCCATGTTCGCGGCGGACTGGCGGGACGCGGCCGACGACGGCGCCCGGCTGCGCGTCGTCGTCGACCAGGTGGCTTCGCTGACGGATGGTTCGGCACTCGCCCTGCACGAGCGGCTCGTAGGCCCGGTCCCGGCGCTCTGGTAGGAATCCCCGCCTGCTCTCTGGTGGAGGGGCAGCTGGACCGTTAGCCTGTGGCGCGGGGTGGTCCAGCGTTCGGTGATTCACTATTGCCGGGCGGTCGGCCGGACACGCGCACCAGAGGACCGCTATGAGCACTCAGCAGACACCCCGTTCCCGCCAACCACGTCGCGTCAGGGACGGAAGTCGAAGGTTCCGCTCCCGGAGCCTCCTGGTTTTCCTGCTGGGCCTGGCGATGTTACCGCTGGGGCTGCCCGCGCAGGCCGCCGTGGATCCCGGGCCTCTTCTGGGTGCGCCTCCTGGCAGCAACACGAACACGGACATCGTGATCACGTCGCTCGGCGCCGGGACAAGGGTGCAGGGAGGGTTGCCGCCCCTGGGGCAAACCTGGCCCATTGATGCGTATCCCGACGGTGTTCCGGCCGGGTACCAGACGGAAAACGTAAGCTTTGCCGGCATCATCAATACCCAGGACGCCAGCGGCACCACCACGGCCGAGATGTACTGCATCGACCTCCGCACCTCCACACGGGTCGGTATCGGCTACGGAAACGGCAGCTGGGACGAGTCCAACGTCCCCAACATCGGATACGTCAACCGGATCCTGAACAACTATTATCCGAGCACGAATCTTCCGGCGGGCGTGAACAACAACACGCGGGCCGCGGCCGTGCAGGCTGCCATCTGGTTTTTCACGGACGGATATGTGGTGAACCGGCAAAGCTCTCTCTACCCGATTGTGGCTTCGATCGTGAATGCCACCATTGACGCCGGGCCGTTGGAGGAGCCCGACCCTCCGGCCATTGCCATCACACCGCCCACCACGGGAGCCCCCGTGACCGGTGTTGCCGGGCCGCACACGGTGACGTCGGAAGCGGATGAAATCGAGGTGACGATCGATGAAGGGTTCAGCCTCTACGCTGATGCCGAAGGTACTGTGCCGCTCAATAGTCCCGTGCCCAGCGGAACGCAGTTCTGGGTGCGAAGCGATACCGGCGCCACGGGCCCGGCAAACATCTCGGCACGTGCGGCCGTCACCGTACCCACGGGCAACGTCTATCTATACGACGCCGGGACTGCGGGGGTGGAGAACGCGCAGAAGCTGATCCTGGCGGTCACCCGGGAGCTCAGCTCCAACGCGACGGCGGCCGCCGCGTTCACCGAAGTGGGATCGCTGACCGTTACCAAGTCCATTGTCGGCCCTGCAGCAGGCAGCCAGGGTGCCGTGGTGATCAGTATCGACTGCGGCACTGATAACCAGTTCACCTTTAGCATCGAGGCGGAGACCACCGGAACGCCGTCGCAGACCTTTAATGACATTCCCGCGGGGTCTACCTGCACCATTACCGAACCCACCACCGGAGCCAACGAAAGCGTCCAGGTGAGCACCATCCTGCCCGGCGCGGTCACCATCGTGTCCGGAACGACGGCGACGGCGGCGGTCACCGACACCTACACCTTCACGCCGGGAACGCTGGTGGTCACGAAAACCAATACCGGGGAGGCCGCCGGGGCCCAGGATGAGGTGACGATTTCTGTCGTCTGCACCCTGGACGGGGCCACCGTCCTGGACACCACGGTCACCATTCCGGAGGGGACCATTACCCCGGAGGCGGCCGAGTTCCCCGACCTTGCCGCCGGCACCAGCTGCACCGTGACGGAAACGGTTGACGGTTCAACCGCTGCTGTGGCCGTCACTGTGACCGGGGAAGGGACCGTAACGGTTCCGGCCGCGGGCAGCGTTACCGCCGCACTGGCGAATGACTACACCTTCACTACCGGAACCCTCGCCGTCCGCAAGGACATCGCCGGGACCGGGGCGGGCCGGCAGGGCGCCGTCACGCTGCAGGTGACCTGCTCCTCCGGCCTGAACCAAACCTTCACCATCCCGGCCGGAACCATCGAACCCACCACCGAGGAATTTGAGGGCCTTCCCTCCGGCACCACCTGCACGGTTACGGAGACCGCTAACGGGGCCACGACCGAGGTCAGCGTGACCACGGCTGTGACTCCTGCCGGCGGTGCCGTGACCATTCCTGCCGGTGACGGCGTGGAAGTGGTCTATACAGACACCTACACGGTGAACCCGGGCGCCCTGATCGTCGACAAGGTGATTGCCGGACCGGCAGCACGGCAGCAGGGCCCCATCACCGTGGAGGTCATCTGCACCGCTGGCGGACAAGAGGTGATACGGCAGGGCATCACCATCGAAGCAGGTGCCGGAGGAACCGTTCCCGGCACAGTCAGCGGAATTCCGGAAGGTGCCAGCTGCGGGGTCACCGAACCCGTTACGGGTGAAACTCCCGCGGTGGGCGTCACCGTGGACCTGCCGGAAGACGTAACCATAGCCGCCGGGGGAACAGCGGAAGCTACCATCACCAACACTTACGTGGTGAACCCCGGCACCTTGAACGTCACCAAAGTCATTGCCGGTGCGGGGGCCGGGAACCAGGAATCCGTGGAGGTCGATGTCCTGTGCACCCTGGATGGGGCCACAGTGTTCGAGGAGGTTTCCCAGGTGCCGGCCGGGACCACCGAAAACGTCGGGGCGCAGTTCTCGAATATCCCGGCAGGTGCCTCCTGTGCCATTACGGAACCGGTGACTGGGGCCACCGCCGCGGTCACCGTGAGCACCGAATTGCCCTCGGACATCGAAATTCTCGCCGGCGATACCGTCGACGCGACGGTGACGAATACCTACAGCTTGCTTCCGGGTGTCCTAGTGGTCACCAAAGTCATCACCGGGGCTGCTGCGGGCGAACAAGGTGAAGTCGTCCTGGAAGTCCGGTGCGGCACGGACGGGTCCGTCCTGGACGAGACGGTAACCATTCCTGCCGGCACCACAGGAGAGGTGACCACCGAGTTTGCGGGCCTCACCGCCGGCAGTGAATGCGTCGTCACTGAGACCAGCACGGGTGCAACCTCAACTGTGGAGGTGGAATCCACGTTGCCCGCAGCGGTGACGGTAGTGGCCAGCGACACTGTGACGGCCGTGGTCACCAACAGCTACGAATTCGCTGCCCGGCCCGCATTTGTTCGTCCCGAGCTGCAGCCCGCCCGTCCGGACCTGCCGGCTACCGGTGCCACCTCGGTTGCAGGTCCGCTGGCTCTGGCCGCCGGGCTGCTCCTGAGCGGGGGGCTGGGAATCTACCTCAGCCGCCGTCGGCAGGCAGAGGAGTAACGGATAAGGACACAACAGCGGGGGCGTTCCCGGCCGGCTTCGGACGGCAGGGACGCCCCCGTTGCTGTGCCGGGAGGGCGCCGGTTTGGCGGGGAAGAATAGACTGGTTGTTATGGCCGGACTGATCAAGCGTGAAGATATCGATGAAGTGCGGCTGCGCACTGACATCAAGGCAGTGATCGACGGTTATGTGACCTTGAAATCGGCGGGCATCGGCTCCTTCAAGGGGCTGTGCCCCTTCCACGATGAGCGCTCGCCGTCGTTCCATGTCCGGCCGCAGGTGGGCTCCTACCACTGCTTCGGCTGCGGGGAGAGCGGCGACGTCATCTCCTTCGTGCAGAAGATGGACCACGGCACCTTCTCCGAAACGGTGGAGAAACTTGCCGCCCGGCTGGGCTACGAACTGCACTACGAAGACGGCGGCACGGGTCCGCGCCGTGAAGACGTGGGCAAGCGCCAGCGCCTGCTGGATGCACACAAGGTGGCAGCGGAGTTCTTCCGCAGCCAGCTGGGCACGCAGGGCGCCGCAGCGGCCCGGAATTTCCTGCAGGAACGCGGCTTCGACCCGTCAGCGGCCGAACATTTCGGCGTCGGCTACGCACCCCAGGGCTGGGATTCGCTGCTCAAGCACCTCACGTCCAAGGGCTTCACCCGCGAAGAGCTGGCTGAGACGGGCATGTTTTCCACGGGTTCGGACGCCTCGCGGTTCTATGACCGGTTCCGCGGCCGGCTGATCTGGCCGATCCGGGACCTAACCGGCGCCGTGATCGGCTTCGGCGCGCGCAAGCTCTACGAAGACGACCAGGGCCCGAAGTACCTCAACACCCCGGAAACCCCGCTCTACAAGAAGTCCCAGGTGCTCTACGGGATCGACCTCGCCAAGCGGGACATTGCCAAGACCCGGCAGATCGTCGTCGTCGAGGGCTATACCGACGTGATGGCCTGCCACCTGGCCGGCATCACCACCGCCGTCGCCACCTGCGGCACGGCGTTCGGCACCGACCACATCAAGATCGCCCGCCGGCTGCTTTCCGACGACGGCACCGGGGGAGAGGTCATCTTCACCTTCGACGGCGACGCCGCCGGACAGAAAGCCGCCCTGCGTGCCTTCGAAGAGGACCAGCGGTTCACTGCGCAGACCTACGTGGCCGTGGACCCCAACGGTATGGACCCCTGCGACATCCGGCAGACCCACGGCGACTCGGCGGTAGCCGAGCTGATCCATTCCCGCCGCCCCTTGTTCGAGTTCGCCATCCGGTCAACGCTGCGCAAGTTCGATCTCAACACGGTGGAAGGCCGCATCTCGGCCCTGCGTGCCGCGGCGCCGGTGGTCGCGGACATCCGTGATCCGGCCATGCGGCCGGCATACGCGCGGGAGCTCGCCGGCTGGCTGGGTACCGACGTCGACGACGTCACCCGGGCGGTCAACGCCGCAGCGAAGCGCGGTAAGACCGGAGACAGCTCCGGCCAGCAGATACCGGCCGGACGCCGCCAGGACGGACAGCAGAACTCGCAGCAGTTCTCTCAGCGCGGCCAGCAGCAGACCGGGCAGCAGACCGGGCAGCAGTATGGGGGACAGCAGCGCGGCGGCCAGCAGCAGTACGGCCAGCAGCGCGGGGGACAGGCACAGTACGGCCAGCGCGATGACCGACAGCAGTACGGCCAGCGCGGGGGACAGCAGCAGTACGGCCAGCAGCAGGAACCGGAGGCCGCGCCCGCTTTCGGCCGTCCGGATCCGAATGATCCTGCCGCCAGGATGGAACGCCAGGCGCTGGAAGTCGCCCTGCAGCAGCCGGGCATGCTGGACGCCGGGCAGTGGGAACGCTTCAAGGCAGCCCGGTTTACCGTGCCCGCCTATGTCGCCGTCCACGACGCGGTCCGTGCGGCAGGGGAAGCCGGCGACTCACCTGCCGCCTGGGTGGAGCGGGTACGCGAGGAGCTGCCGGACGCACTGCGTGGTTTCGTCAGCGAATTGGCTGTCACACCGCTGCCCGCACGGGACGCCGATGCGCTGCTGCTGTACTGCCGTGACATCCTGAACCGGCTCTTTGAGCTGCAGGTGACGCACCTCAAGGCGGAGAAGCTGGGCCAGCTGCAGCGCCTGGATCCCAACGCCGATCCGGAACTGTTCCACCAGCTCAACCGGGAACTTATGGAGCTCGAGACGCAGCGCCGCGCACTGCGCGGAGACCAGTAACGGCCAGGGTTCCTCCGGCCGGGCGCCGATTTCGTTTCGGCGCGGAATCTCTGTAAAGTAAAACCTGCCGCTTTCCCCCGTAGCTCAATTGGCAGAGCATTCGACTGTTAATCGAAGGGTTACTGGTTCGAGTCCAGTCGGGGGAGCAACGATAAGACCCCTGGCCTGCAGACATGCAGGTCAGGGGTCTTTTTTGTGCCTGCTGAACAGGTCCGGGTGGCAGGGACTCGCCTCCGGTTCGGATGCACCGGCAACGTCCTGTATAGTTGAGGACGCCGCTTTCCCCCGTAGCTCAATTGGCAGAGCATTCGACTGTTAATCGAAGGGTTACTGGTTCGAGTCCAGTCGGGGGAGCAACGCAAAGGGTCTGTGACCGGGTTTTCCCCGGCGCAGGCCCTTTTTCTTTGCCCGCGGACGGCGCTCCCGGAGCGACCCGTGGGGGAGTGCCCGTTGGCGTTACCCGCGTACCGCACCCGGCAACGGAGCGGCCCTGATCGGCGGCCGGAAGAGCGCTTCGGCTACCGTGCATGCACAAGCATGCTTAGGGTTATGCGTAGGCTTAAGTGTTTTGACACCAGTCACGTGTACGCAGCAAGTTGAAGAGAAAACGAGGAACGGTCGATGGGTGCGACTCAGCCAGGACCTAACAAGGGCGGATCCGAACGGATAGCCCACCCCGGCAAGGTGATCGGTGTCACCGTTGCCGCAGCGGTGGGTGGTCTGCTGTTCGGCTTCGATACCGCCGTCATTAACGGTGCCGTGGATGCCATTGGTGAGGAGTTCACCCTTAGCCCGGGCATCCTTGGTTTTACCGTAGCCATCACCCTGCTCGGCTGCGCTGCCGGCGCATGGTTCGCCGGCCAGCTGGCGGACAAGCTGGGCCGCAAATTGGTTATGGTCGGCGCCGCCATACTGTTTGCCGCCAACTCCGTGGGGTCGGCCCTGGCCTTCTCCGAATGGGACCTCATGCTCTGGCGGCTGATCGGCGGCCTCGCCATCGGTACCGCGTCAGTGATCGCCCCCGGCTACATCGCGGAAGTGGCGCCCGCGAAATGGCGCGGCGCCCTGGGCTCCGTCCAGCAGCTGGCCATCACCCTCGGCATCTTCGCTGCCCTGCTGTCCGACGCGTTCCTGGCCAATACCGCCGGCAGTGCGCTCGGCGAACTTTGGTGGGGCCTGCCCGCCTGGCGCTGGATGCTGCTGGTCGGCGTCTTTCCCGCCATCGTCTACGGTGTCCTGGCACTGACCATTCCGGAATCCCCGCAGTACCTGGTCCGGAAGAACCGGGACGCGGAAGCAGCCAAGGTCCTCACCAGTATTTCCGGCGTGACGGACACGGACCGCAAGATCGCCGACATCCGTGAGAGCTTCAAGAGTCCCCAGCCGACGTTCCGCGACCTGCGCGGCCCCCGCTTCGGACTCCAGCCCATCCTCTGGGTCGGTATGGCCATTGCAGCGTTCCAGCAGCTGGTCGGCATCAATGCGATCTTCTACTACTCCACCACCCTGTGGCGGTCCGTGGGCTTCAGCGAGAGCGATTCATTCACGACGTCGGTGATCACCTCGATCGTGAACGTGCTGATGACCCTGGTCGCGATTGCCTTCGTGGACCGCATCGGCCGGCGCAAGCTGCTGATGATCGGCTCGGCGGGCATGTTCGTGGGCCTGCTGGCAGCCACGGTTTCGTTCTTCCAGGCTGTGGACGTAGACGGTGAGGTGTCGCTCCCCGGCATCTGGGGGCCGGTCGCCCTGGTCGGAGCGAACCTTTTTGTGGTCTTCTTTGCGGCCACCTGGGGTCCGGTCATGTGGGTGACGCTCGGCGAGGTTTTCCCGAACAACATCCGGTCGCTGGCCCTGGGCCTGGGCGCCATGGTCAACTGGATCTTCAATTTCATCGTTACCCTTGCCTTCCCGTGGGTCAGCGATAACTTCGGGGTCTGGATCATGTACGCCATCTTTACCGCATTCGCAGTGCTGTCCTTCTGGTTCGTGAAGACGAAACTTCCAGAGCTGTCCGGCCGCGAGCTCGAGGACCGCGAGGGCCTCGAAACGTCCTGACCTGCACATGATGCTGATGTGCTGGCAGTTATCGCTGAGGAGAATGGTAATTTGGGGTTATGGCAACGGTGAATACTCAACAGACGGAGGCTGGGCGCATGAACCGCTCCGCTAGCACTCGGACGCAGCGCACGGCAGGAAGCTCGTCGCTGGTGGGGCTGGCGAAGGTTCTGGCCCGCCTGACACCGCGTCAGCTGAATGACGAGTTTGCCCTCGCCACAGCGGAAATGAAGCAGAAGGGCATCAAAGCCGGCATCGCGGCGGCCTTTATAGTGGTGGCGCTGCTGATGGTTGCTGCGCTGGCCATTTCCCTGCTCGTGGCCGCCATCCTGGCGCTTTCACTGGTCCTCCCGGGCTGGCTGGCCGGTCTGCTGGTCGCCGCGCTCTTCCTTGTGATCGCAGGCATCGCCGGGTTTATCGGCTACAGCCGCTTCAAGAAGGCACTGCCCCTGCTTCCCGAAGAGGCCATCCGCGGCGTGCGCTACGACGTCGGCGTGCTGAAGGAAGGCCGCAGCTTCGACCCGGCAACCCTGGACAAGCCCAAGGAGCCGAAGGAGAAGAAGGACAAGAAGGCGGAGAAGGCCGACCAGCCCGAAGGCCCGAAGCCGCCCACGCCCGAGGAACTGCGCACCCGTGCCCGGCAGCGCCGCGAGCACCTCGCCGCCGTCCGTGACGGACTGGGCGAAAAGGTCGACGTCAAGGCACGCATCAAGGAGCTGAAATCCCGCCGCGCCGCCGCATCACGCGGCACCGGGGACAGCACCGGTGCGCCGTCCACGTCGGACGATGTCCTGGCCATGATCAAGGAACGCTGGCAGCCGCTGTCGGTAATGGCCGCATCCCTGCTTGCACTGCTCATCATGTTCCGGCGGCTCGCACAAAAGTAAGCTGTACTCGTACATCTTTGACGAGGGGAACGGACCGTGATCAGATTCATCGGTGCCGGAGCGCGTCCCGATACGGAAATCACCGTATTGGAACGGTTCTGGACCATACCGAATCTGGTCACGGTCCTTCGCTTTCTCGGCATCCCCCTGTTTGTGTTGTTCGTCAGCCAGGACCGCTATGGGAGCGCCTTCCTGACCCTGGCAGCGGTGGGGTGCACGGACTGGGTGGACGGATATCTGGCCCGCCGGCTGAACCAGGTTTCCACGACGGGTCAGTGGCTGGACCCCGTGGCGGACCGCGTCGCGCTCATCATCGTGGCGGCCACCTTCGTGGTGGACGGCATTGCCCCGGCCTGGCTGATCCTCAGCATCGCCATTCCCGACGCCCTCCTGACCATCAACTCGCTGCTGCTCTTCCGGGGCAGCCCCCAGGTGGAGGTCAGCATCCTTGGCAAGATCCGCACCGCGCTGCTGGTCCTTGGCACGCTCCTGCTGCTGCTGGACCGGGTTGAAGGGTTTGGGTTCCGGGAGCTGGCGTCCGCCGGCCTGCTTATGCTCGCCCTGGGGTGCATCGGCCATGTCGCAGCCTCCGCCGGATACCTGGTCGCCGCCTGGCGGAAGTATCTGCACCAGCGCGGGCACGCCACGGCCGGAACCGGCCATGCACCCTAGGACTCCATCCCTCCGGCCGGTAGCCGCGCCAACCCCGGGAGCGCGACGATGGTAGGCATCGCCGTCGCCTGCGCCCTGGCCAGCGCCTTCTTCCTTGCCTTCGGCGCCCAGCGCCAGGGAAGCGCAGTCAGCGCCGACACCGGCGGGCTGTCCCTGAACTCGTCCCAGATCACCCGCCTGCTGCGCAATCCCCGCTGGCTTTTTGGCCTTCTCCTGCTGGGCACCGGCATGGCCCTGAATGTGGCCGCGCTGTCCATGGCTCCGCTGACGGTCGTGCAGCCCATCGGTTCCATTGCGCTGGTGATCACCACCGTGGTGAATTCACGGGACCAGGGCCTGCACCTGAACCGCATCACCGTCGCAGCGATCACGGCGTGCGTGGCCGGCAGCATGCTGTTCGTGTCGCTGGCCATCCTCGTGACGCGCACCGAACAGGTGGTGGAGCCCCGGCAGGAAATAACCATTGTCCTCATCCTCGCCGTCGTTGTGGTTTTCTTCGGCGGCCTGAACCTGGTCTTCGGCAAGCGGCTCAAGGCCATTGCCCACATCCTCGGTGCCGGCGTGCTCTTCGGGTTCGTGGCCGTCCTGACCAAGGTCATCGCCGGCGACCTGCTGAACCCCAACGGCCGGTTCCTGCTGAACGTCCCGTGGTACACCATCGTGGCCATTGCCGCTGCCGGTGCGCTGGGATCCTGGTTTGTGCAGAACGCGTACTCGAGCGGCCCGCCGGACCTGGTGATCGCCGGACTGACGGTGATCGACCCGATGGTGGGGATCGCCATCGGCATCGGAGTCCTGCACGAACTGCGCCCGGATGTCCCGGCCGTCGCCGCCGTGGCCATGTCGATTGCTGCGCTCATTGCTATTGTTGGGGTCGTTGCCCTTTCGAGGTACCACCCTGACGTCATCAAGCGTCGGAACGAAGAGCGGAGGCGGCAAAAGCCGGCCTCAAAGAATCCGAAAGCAGGACCTTCATAGTGACCGACGCCCCGGTAGACAAACCGCTGACGATCCTCATTGCCTGTGACACATACCCTCCCCACCTGAACGGCGCCGCCCAGTTCGGCTTCCGGCTGGCCCAGGGAATGCACGGGCTCGGGCACAATGTGCACGTCCTGGCGCCGAACGACGTCGACGGCGGGAGCCGCAGCGACCTCGACGGTGAATGGCCGGTCCACCGCCTGCGTTCCCACGGAGTTCCCACCCACGAGTACTGGCGGATCTGCCTGCCGTGGGAGATCAAGAAGGAAATCACACTGCTGTTCGACCGGGTGCAGCCCGACGTCGTGCACATCCAGTGCCACTACATGGTGGGGGAGTACACCCTCTACGAGGCCCGCAAGCGCGGCATCCGCGTGATCGCGACCAACCACTTCATGCCGGCGAACCTGGACCCGTTCCTGCCGTTCCCGAAATGGCTCAAGCGGATTGTGGCCACCAACTCCTGGAAGGACATGGGCAAGGTGATGGGCCAGGCCCAGGTAGTCACCACGCCTACGCCGCTGGCTGCCGAAGCAATGCACCGCCACGCCTTCCTGCACGACGTGATGCCGCTCTCCAACGGGATTGATGCATCGGTTTACGAGCTGCATGAGGGTGAGCAGATCACCCCGCACGAGGCTCCCACGGTCCTCTTTGTCGGCCGGCTAGCCGAAGAAAAACACGTGGACGTGCTGATTGACGCCGTCGCCAAGACCCCCACCCACCTGGGCGTGCGGGCGGAGATTATCGGCGGCGGCGAGGTCCGCACTGCCTTGGAAGCCCAGGTGCAGCGGCTGGGCCTGCAGGACCGGGTGGTCTTCCGCGGGTTGGTCTCCGATGAGGAACTGCGCGAGGCGTACCTCCGGGCGGATCTGTTCTGCATGCCCGGCACCGCCGAACTGCAGTCCCTGGTCACGCTGGAGGCCATGTCGGCCTCGAAGCCAGTGCTGCTGGCTGACGCGATGGCCTTGCCCCATCTGGTGGACAAGGGCCGCAACGGGTACCTCTTCACGCCGGGGGACAGCGACGAGCTGTCCGGCCGCATCACGGAGATCCTGGAACTGCCCCCGGAGCAGCGGCGGGAAATGGGCAAGTTCAGCCGCGAGATGGTGGACCGGCACAGCCTGCAGGCCACGCTGGCCACCTTTGAAGGCCTCTACCGCGGGAAACCGGCGGAAGGCGTCGTGTGAACTGATTGGTTGTCCAGTCCCCGGACCCACTAGGATGGCATCGTTGCCTTTTGGGCATCCGGGGCTGTAGCTCAGCTGGTCAGAGCAGCGGACTCATAATCCGTGGGTCGTGGGTTCAAGCCCCACCAGCCCTACAGGCAAAACCCGCCAGGTCATGTACCTGGCGGGTTTTTTCATTGGAGATTCCCTGCCCCGGCAGGCCGCGTGGTGCCCTGGCGGGAACAAATCCGGCTGGACGTTGTGATCGTTGTTACTCGTGGGTAACATGGTCCCTGCCGGTTCCCGAAGGGTTCCAGCAGATCACCGATGATCAGCAGCGAAGGAATATTTTCCATGGGAATTATCGACGTCGACAACCTTCCGTACCCGGACGGCGACTTCTACGCATTCGAGGACCTGCTCACTGATAAGGAGCGCGACCGCCTGCACGAAATCCGTGCCTGGCTCGCAGCAGAGGTCAAGCCGCATGCAGCGGACTGGTGGAACGCCGGTGAATTCCCGCACCACATGATCCCCAAGCTTGCCGAACTGGACGTTATGAGCCCGGTGTACCGCCAGGGCTACTCCAACCTCTTCGCCGGTCTCTGCCACGCAGAAGTGACCCGCGCCGACACGTCCTTCGCCACCTTCCTCGGCGTCCATGACGGTCTCTTCACCGGCTCCATTGAAGCGCTGGCCTCCGAGGAGCAGAAGGCAGCCTGGCTCCCGGACATCTACGCCATGAAGAAGATCGGCGCGTTCGGCCTGACCGAACCGCTGGGCGGATCCGACGTCGCCGGCGGCACCCGCACCACCGCCCGCCGCGAGGGGGACAACTGGATCCTCAACGGTGAAAAGCGCTGGATCGGCAATGCCACGTTCTCCGACTGGGTAGTCATCTACGCCCGCGACCTTGAAGACAACCAGGTCAAGGGCTTCCTCGTGGACACCAAGACCCCCGGCTACAGCGCAACCAAGATCGAAAACAAGATTGCCCTGCGGACGGTACAGAACGCGGACATCGTCCTCGACAACGTTGTGGTGAGCGATGACTTCCACCTCAAGGGCGCCAACAGCTTCCGTGACACCAACAAGGTCCTGAAGGTCACCCGCCTGGCTGTCGCCTGGCAGGCAGTCGGCCAGCAGATGGCCGCCTTCGACGTCGCCCGCAAGTACGCCGTGGAGCGCAAGCAGTTCGGCAAGCCGCTGGCATCCTTCCAGCTGGTGCAGGAACAGCTGGTGAAGATACTGGGCAACACCGTCGCCTCACTGGGCATGATGGTGCGCCTGGCACAGCTCGAAGACCTGGGACAGGCCAAGGACGAACAGTCCGCCCTGGCCAAGGCCTTCACCACCGCCCGGATGCGCGAATCCGTAGCCCTGGGACGCAGCATCCTGGGCGGCAACGGCATTGTCACCGACTACGGCATGGCGAAGATCTTCGCCGACGCCGAAGCAATCTACTCGTACGAAGGCACGTATGAGATCAACACTCTGGTCACCGGACGCGCGATCACCGGAGTGGCTGCGTTCGTCTAGCCCTCCCGGGATCCCGTCTGCGGGACCAGTAAAGAACCCCGGCCGGGTCCTGCACAAGGACCCGGCCGGGACGTTTAACGGGACGGCACCGGCAGCAGCACCGAGGGCCGCCGGTCGGAAACATAATTCAGCGGATCGACGTAGTCCCCGTCCAGGCGCACTCCCCAGTGCAGGCATGCCAGGCTGCAGTGCGCTCCGGAGCCGACCGACCCGATCGCGGTGCCTTTAGTCACTTCCGTGCCCACCGGAACGGAAGCCTCGACGGGTTCGAAACTGCTCTTCAGGCCGCCGCCGTGGTCAATCGTCAGGACCGGCCGGTCCACCACCCGGCCGGCAAAGACAACGAGTCCGTCCGCCGGGGCCAGTATCTCCATGCCGTTGGAGGCTGCGAGATCCACTCCCCGGTGTCCCGCAAGCCACGGCTGCGCCGGAGGATCAAAGTAGCGGATACGGGTGGGTGCCGGGTCCAGCGGCCAGTCCCAGGGCGGCGAATACGCGGCAGCCGTGCCTGGGGTTGGAACGGCAGCCTGACCGGGGGCGGAAACAGCAGAGGAAGCGGGGTCCGCGGGGGCGGGGTCCGCCGTCGCCGCCGGTGCCAGTGCGGCCGCAGCCAACACCGCGGCAAGCAGCAGCGGATGGGGTTGGTTCATTTGGCAAGAGTGCGCCCGGACGGGTTCCGTCAGATCCCAACCCGGGCGGCCTGTGGAGCGCGGGGGGACCGAAGCCGGGCGGGGAGGCAGGGTGCAGGAGCGGGGGAAGGAGCAGCCGGGCGCTGTAGTACACTTGACGGAGCAGCTTGCTGTGCCATGGGACCCTGCCCGGACGCTCGCGTCCGGATCTGGTCCAGGTTCAGCCCCTGGGGATTTACCCCCGGGGATTGAATAACAGGCACGGAAATCTGACTACGCGTGTCCCAATTATCTCCGCCACGGCGGGGGTGCATCTCCAACGGTCCGGCAACGCCGGCAGGGGAAGCATGCTGAAGCCCTCAGGGGTAACGGCTGATGGACACCAGGAGCTCCGCCCGCCCGGGCGTACAGCTAAAACCGTCAATTGGCAGTAGGACCAGTGCGCCGTGCGCACGGCTGCTGCCGGAAGGAGTGACGACATGCCCGTCGTTACCATGCGCCAGCTGCTCGACAGCGGCGTTCACTTTGGTCACCAGACCCGCCGTTGGAACCCGAAGATGAAGCGTTTCATCTTCACCGAGCGCAACGGCATCTACATCATTGACCTGCAGCAGTCGCTGTCCTACATCGACCGTGCCTTCGAGTTCGTCAAGGCCACTGTCGCCCACGGCGGAACCGTCCTGTTCGTCGGCACCAAGAAGCAGGCACAGGAAGCCATCGCAGAGCAGGCCACCCGTGTTGGCCAGCCCTACGTGAACCAGCGTTGGCTCGGTGGCATGCTCACCAACTTCCAGACTGTCGCCAAGCGCATCCAGCGCATGAAGGAACTCGAAGAGATCAACTTCGACGACGTTGCTTCCTCCGGCCACACGAAGAAGGAGCTGCTGCTCCTCCGTCGTGAACTGACCAAGCTGGAAACCAACCTCGGCGGCATCCGCAACCTGACCAAGGCTCCGTCCCTGCTCTGGATTGTTGACACGCAGAAGGAACACCTCGCCATTGACGAGGCCAAGAAGCTGAACATCCCCGTTGTTGCCATCCTGGACAGCAACTGCGATCCGGACGACGTCGACTTCCCGATCCCGGGCAACGACGACGCCATCCGCTCCGTGAACCTGCTGACCCGCGTCATTGCCGACGCCGTGGCTGAGGGCCTGATCGTCCGCCACAACAAGTCCGGCAACACGGAAGCTCCGGCTGAGCCGCTGGCCGAGTGGGAGCGCGAGCTCCTCGAAGGCGCTGCTGAGACCCCGGCCGCTGACGCCGCTGCTGAAGCTCCGGCCGCTGAAGCTGCCGAAGCTCCCGCCGCCGAAGCTGCTGAGGCTCCCGCCGCTGACGTCGACGCCATCGTTGACGCCCCGGCAGCCGAAGTAACCGAGAAGTAAAGAACGTATTTCCTGAGTCCGGGGATCGATTCCCACGGACCTTAGGTTGTGGTGCGGCTGGCCGGTATAACCGGCCAGCCGCACTGGCAGAACCGCACCAATACTTATTACGGGAGGACTGGAGTCCAAATGGCGAACTACACTGCTGCTGATATCAAGGCACTGCGCGAACGCACCGGCGCAGGCATGATGGATGTAAAGAAGGCTCTGGACGAGGCTAACGGCGATGCCGACAAGGCCATGGAGCTTATCCGCATCAAGGGCCTGAAGGGTGCGACCAAGCGTGAAGGCCGTTCCACCGCTGAGGGCCTGGTTGCTGCCAAGGTCATCGACGGCACCGTCGGCGTCATGGTCGAACTGAACTGCGAGACTGACTTCGTAGCCAAGTCCCCGAAGTTCATCGAGCTGGCCGACAAGGTCCTGGCCGCTGCTGTTGAGTCCGCTGCCGGCGACGCCGAAACCCTCCTCGCTTTCAACGTCGACGGCAAGCCGCTGTCCGAGGTTGTTGTCGAAGAAGGCGCCATCCTCGGCGAGAAGGTTGTTGTCCGCCGCGTGGCACGCATCGAAGGCAAGACTGTCGACGCTTACCTGCACAAGACCTCCAAGGATCTTCCGGCGCAGGTCGGCGTGCTGTTCGCTGTTGACGGCGAAGGCGCAGAAGCTGCAACCGCAGCCCACGACATTGCCGTGCACACCGCTGCATACGCTCCGACCTACCTGACCCGCGACGAAGTTCCGGCAGAAACGGTCGAGAACGAACGCCGCATCGCTGACGAGACGGCCCGCGCCGAGGGCAAGCCCGAAGGCGCACTGGCGAAGATCGTGGAAGGCCGCCTGACCGGTTTCTTCAAGGAAATCGTCCTGGTGGACCAGCCGTTCGCCAAGGACGCTAAGAAGACCGTAGGCAAGGTGCTCGAAGAAGCCGGTGTTGCACCGGCAGGCTTCGCCCGCTTCCGTGTAGGCGCCTAATTATTTAGGCAGCAACGGCTTCGACGGAAACGTCATCAAGACAGAGGGGGTGGTCACCGAGGTGACCACCCCTTTTGCCTGTCCAGAACAGCTCACTAGTCTTAAAGCAGTAAGCACCTATGCCCGGGAGGCACAATGGCCCACGTACTGAAAGAAACCGATTCCCCGCGACGACGGGTCCTGCTGAAGCTCTCCGGCGAGGTGTTCGGCGGCGGCAAGCTGGGTGTGGATCCCGACACGGTGCGGGCAGTGGCGAAGCAGATCGCAGCGACTGTCGGTGAAGTGGAGGTGGCCATCGTCGTCGGCGGCGGAAACTTCTTCCGCGGCGCCGAACTGTCCACCAGCGGCATGGACCGCTCCCGCGCGGACTACATGGGCATGCTTGGCACAGTTATGAACTGCCTTGCCCTGCAGGATTTCCTGGAGCAGGCCGGCGTCGAGACCCGGGTCCAGAGCGCCATCACGATGGGACAGGTTGCCGAGGCGTACATCCCGCGGCGCGCCATCCGGCACCTGGAAAAGGGCCGCGTTGTCATTTTCGGAGCCGGTGCCGGACTGCCCTACTTCTCCACGGATACTGTTGCCGCGCAGCGTGCCCTCGAAGTCCACGCCGACGAGGTCCTCATGGCCAAGAGCGGCGTTGACGGTGTCTACACCGCCGACCCCAACAAGGATGCCAGCGCAGTGCGGCTCCAGACCCTGACCTACGACGACGCCCTGCGCCAGGACATCCGGGTGATGGACCAGACGGCCATGACCATGTGCAAGGACAACGACCTGGACATGGTGGTCTTTGGCATGGAGGGTGAAGGCAACGTGACCCGCGCCATCCGTGGGGAGAAGATCGGCACCATCGTTTCGAACTAGGGTCCGGTGATGGTCCCTGCGGGACCTGGAACGGCGACAACGAAATCCCCTCGGCCGCAGGCGGCCTCCGGAATTTAAAGCCGCCTTCCTCCAGGTCCCTACGGGACCGAGCGGGCCCCCTGATTTCGAAACGCAATACCTTGTTCTCCGCAGCGGGGCGGTTGCCGTTCAACCTCCAGCCCTGAGGCGGGGCTCGGTGCAGGGAACCCGCACCCTTTTGGCTTAGGATGATATTAGAGTCCAGCCACTAAGCGGGTAGCGCTTTGTGGACACTGTTTTATGAGGAGAGACCGTGATCGAAGACACCTTGAAAGAGGCCGCCGACAAGATGGACAAGGCGGTGGAGGTCGCTAAGGAAGACTTCGCTGCTGTCCGCACGGGCCGCGCCAACCCGGCACTGTTCAACCGGGTGCTGGTGGACTACTACGGTTCCCCGACCCAGCTGCAGCAGCTGGCGTCGTTCGCCACGCCGGACGCACGTACCCTGCTTATCACTCCGTACGATGTCTCCGCCCTGCGGGCCATCGAGCGGGCACTGAGCGACTCCGAAGTGGGAGCCAATCCGTCCAACGACGGCAAGGTCATCCGGGTCATCATGCCCGAGCTGACGCAGGACCGCCGTAAGGAATACGTCAAGATCGTCCGCGGCAAGGCTGAGGATGCGAAGGTCTCCGTCCGTAACATCCGCCGCAAGGCCAAGGACGGCATTGACCGCCTGGTCAAGGACAGCGAGGTGGGCGAGGACGACGGCGCCCGCGCTGAAAAGGATCTTGATGCCCTGACCAAGGCGCACACCGATTCCATCGATGAGCTCCTCAAGCGCAAGGAAGCCGAGCTTCTCGAGGTCTGATGAGTGACGCCCAGCCTCCCACCCAGGCTGGCGGTTCACCGTCCGTCGAGACAGTTCCGGCAGCAAAGGCCACGGACATGAGCGCAGCTGAACCCGGACAGGTCCGGAGCCGCCGCTCCCGCGACCGCCGGGGTACGGACAAGCCCGTGAAGGTCTCACGAGCCGGACGAAACCTGCCTGCAGCCATTGCCGTAGGCGTGATCCTGCTGGGGTCACTGCTGATCGGTCTGCTTTTCTTCCCGTTCGCGATTGTGATCATCGCCGTCGGCTTCGCCGCCGTCGGCGTCTGGGAAGTCAACCGTGCCCTCGAGGTCCGCGGCATGAAGGTGCCGCAGGTGCCGGTCCTGGTCGGCTCCGTCGCGCTGCCGTTTGCGGCGTTCTTCGGCGGGACCGAGGCCTTGGCGTTTGCCATGGTGGCAACCGCCGTCGCAATCCTCCTGTGGCGCAGCATCGACACTGCCGCTGAAGCGATCCAGAGCATCCTCGCGGGAATCTTCGTGGTTCTCTGGGTGCCGTTCCTGCTGAGCTTCGCCCTGTTGCTGCTGCGCGAACCGGACGGACAAATCAGCGTTGCGGTGCTGCTCCTGCTTGTGGTTTCCAATGACACGTTCGGCTACCTGGTAGGCGCGTTCTTCGGCAAGCATCCGATGGCGCCGAAGATCAGCCCGAAAAAGTCCTGGGAAGGCTTTGCGGGATCCGCCGTCGGCGCCGCCGTCGTAGGCGTTGGTGCCGCGGTCCTGTTCCTGGACCAGCCCTGGTGGTTCGGCGTGGTTCTAGCCGTCGCCACCGTTGCTGCAGCCACTGCCGGTGATTTCTCCGAGTCCATGGTCAAGCGGGAACTCGGAGTGAAGGACATGTCCAACCTCCTGCCGGGCCATGGCGGAGTGATGGACCGGCTGGATTCAGTCGTCTTCGCTTCTCCGGTGGTCTTCCTGCTGTCGGTCCTGCTTTCCTCCGTTTCCTAGGCCGGCCGGCGTAAAACCGTAACGGTCCGGCAACGTCCGGTGTGCCTTGGCAGGTCCTTTGGTGCGGGCATCGTAAGATGTTTCACAGTTTTTAGACGTTGCCCGGCAGGAATCCTGTGGTAGAAAACCGGCTCCACCGGCAACGACTCCATAGGCAATAACCACAGAGGAACAGTAAATTCATGGACGATGCGCGGCAGGCCAGTGCCCCTTTCGAACGGGTGGGACGAAGGGACTACGGCTACAACATCCGCCAGGTCGATGAGTTCCTGACCAAGGCCCGGAACTACTACAACTCCGATTCGACATCGGCCCACCGGGTCACCAGCGCCGATGTCCGGTCCATGGCCTTCGATCCGGCCAAGGGCGGCTACGAGCCGCAGGCGGTGGACGCCGCCCTGGACCGCCTGGAGGATGTCTTCGCGCAGCGCGAGCGTGACCACCTCATTGCCGAGCGCGGAGAAGAAGCGTGGCTGCTGCAGATCGGCCGGATGTCCGCAGTGCTCCGGGCCCGGCTGCACCGCAAGCCGGGGGAGCGGTTCCGCCGGCCGGCCAAGAAGCGCGTGACCAGCTACAACGTCAAGGACGTTGATGCCCTGTGCAACGAGCTCCTCGGCTACTTTGAACATGACCGGCCGCTCAGTGTTGACGTGGTGCGCCGCGCCGTCTTCCGCGAGACGAAGGGTGGCCAGGGCTACGAGGAAAGCCAGGTGGACGCCTTCCTGGACCGCGTCGTCGAACTGATGGCGTCCATAGACTAAGAACGCCCCACGTCCCGCGCCTACGGCGTTCCGGCCCCCGGCCGGTCCCGGTCGAGGGGCTCCGGGGTATGCAGCCGGGCCAGGAATTTGGCCGCACCGCCCGGCGTGGAACCGCCAGTCATCCGGGACACCAGCACCATCACGCCAAACGCCGCAGGCACTGTCCACGCAGCAGGCTGCTCGATCCAGGCGGGAATTGCCGCGCCGGTCCGGGGCAGGACGGCGCCGGCCGCCATCGCACCGCCGCACAGCAGTGCACCCGTCAGCATCCCCGCACCGGCACCGGGTGCCGTCAGCCGGCGCCACCAGACCCCGAGCACGAGCAGGGGGCAGAGGGTGGACGCGGTGAACGCAAACACCATGCCGACGCTCCCCGCCAGCGCCGAGGATTCGGTGAGCAGGGCAATGCCCAGCGGTACGACGGCGGCCAGCACGGCTGAGACCCGGAACCCGCGGACGCTGCCGCGGAAGAATTCCTGGCTGATCACCCCCGCCAGTGAGACGGTCAGTCCGCTGCTCGTGGAGAGGAACGCGGCAAACGCTCCGGCAGTGACCAAAGCTGCCAGCAGGTCCCCGGAGGCCCCGTCGAAAACACGCCCGGGCAGCAGCAGCACGGTGGAGTCCGACGCCCCCTCGGCCGCAAGGTCCGGGGCATAGATCCTGCCCAGCACCCCGTAGGTGATCGGGAAGATGTAGAACAGCGAGAGCAGGCCCAGGACAATCAGCGTGGTCCGCCGGGCGGACGCTCCGTCCGGGTTGGTGTAAAAACGCACCAGCACGTGCGGAAGGCCCAGGGTGCCGCAGAGCAGGGCGATGCTCAGGGAAATGTTCCGGTAGAGCGGTGCATGCGTTTCCGGGTTCAACGCCTCGGCCAGGAGCTGCCCGCCGTCGGCCCCCGGCGGTCCGTCGCCGGCAAGCCGGAACAGAATGAAGAGCACCGGCACCGCAATGGCCACCAGTTTCAGCCAGTACTGGAAGGCCTGGACAAACGTAATGGAGCGCATTCCTCCGGTCACCACGCTCAGGCAGACGACGCCGGTCACTACCAGGCAGCCGATCCACGCGGGCAGCCCGGTGGTGATGCGCATGGTGAGGGCCGCGCCGTGCATCTGCGGCACGATGTACAGCCAGCCGATTGTGATCACCAGCAGGCTGGTCAGCCTCCGCACCGGAAGGGACTCCAGCCGGGCGGCGGCGAAGTCCGGAACCGTGTAGGCCCCGGAGCGGCGCAGCGGAGCCGCCACGAAGAGCAGGAGCATCAGGTAGCCGCCGGTATAGCCGATGGGGAACCACAACGCATCCACGCCGGAAGCGACAATCAGGCCGGCCACCCCCAGGAAGCTGGCCGCCGAGAGGTATTCACCGCCGATGGCCGACGCATTCCACCAGGGCTTCACGGTGCGTGATGCTACGTAGAAGTCGCTGGTGGTCCGTGAAATCCGCAGTCCGTAGAACCCGATCAGCAGTGTTGCGGCGCAGACCAGGGCCAGCGCTGTGTAGCCGATGCCGGGGCTCATAGCCGCTGCCGTGTCCAAGGCCACTGCTACTGCCCGTCCATCAGGTCGCGGTACCGGTTTTCGTTGCGCTGGGCGCTGAGCACGTAGAGCAGACCGCAGCCGATGACGAGCGGATACACACCGACGCCGAGCAGGATCCACGGTGCGGGGACGCCGAAGACCGACAGTTCGGCGATCACCGGCAGGAACGCCAGCAGCACCGGGACACCAAGAAGGATCAGCAGGAATCCGCCGCCGACCACCAGTGCCAGTCGGAGCTGGCTGCGGATCAGCGAGCCGATGATCAGCTCGCCCACCTCGGACTGTTCATCAAGTTCCCGGGACACGGGGAAGGGTGCCGCCCCGGTGCCGGGCGCGGTGACGCGGATCCGCTCCGGCACCGGATCCGGGGTTGACTGCCCGTTCACTGCGTGGGCCGGACGCGGCCGGCGTCGAGCGTGGTGCGCACTGCCGGCAGATGCCGCCGGCTGACTGGCAGGTCCACGTCGCCCAGCCGCACACTGGTCCGGCCGCCCGTCAGCCGTACCTGGCGGATGTGGCTCCGCGCCACCAGGAACGACCGGTGGATCCGCACGAAACCGGCACCGGCCCACTGTTCTTCCAGATCCGCCAGCGGTACCCGGATCAGGTAGCTCGCGTCCGCGGTGTGCAGCCGGGCGTAATCACCCTGCGCCTGGACGTAGCGGATCTCCCCGCGCGGGATGATTTTGGTCGTGGCACCCTGGACTACGGTGACGACGTCGGCGTCTTCGGGCTCGGCGTCGGAAACGGTCTCGCAGATCCGCCGCACGGACTCGGCCAGCCGCTCCGGCCGGACCGGTTTAAGCAGGTAGTCCAGTGCGGCCAGGTCGAAGGCGTGCAGGGCCTGGTCCTCGTCCGCGGTCACAAAGACGACGGCGGGGGGACGTTCCCGCCGGCCCAGCGCCTTCGCAATCTCCAGTCCGGAGAGGGCGGGCATGTGGATGTCGAGGAACACGGCGTCGACGTCGCGGGTCTCTATCTCGTGCAGTGCCTGGGCGCCGCTGGCGGCCCGGTGGACCGTGCCGATGCGGGCATCCTGGCCCAGGAGGTAGGCGAGCTCCTCGACGGCGGGGGCTTCGTCGTCGGCCACTACGACGGTGAGCGGCCGGAGGGGTTTGCGCATGGTGAACAGGTTACGCGTTCGTGGGGCGGTTCTCGGGCTGCGACTTGGGAACACGCATGGTGATCAGGGTTCCGGCGCCGGGGGCAGTGTCAATGACCAGCCCGTGGTTTTCGCCGTATACCTGCCGCAGCCGCACGTCCACGTTGCGAAGACCCACGTGGTCGCCGTCGGCATGCCCGGCCAGGACGGAGCGGAGGTAGTCGGGGTCCATGCCCACTCCGTTGTCTTCGATGGTGATCACCGCGTCCGCGCCGGCGTCGACGGCGGCAATGCTGATCCGTCCCTGTCCGTCTTTGGTTTCCAGGCCGTGGCGGACAGAGTTTTCCACCAGCGGCTGCAGGGACAGGAACGGGATGACCGTGCCCAGCACCTCGGGGGCAATCTGCAGGGCGACCTTCAGCCGTTCCCCAAAGCGCGCCCGCTCCAGCAGCAGGTACCGGTCAACCGATTCCAGTTCCTGGGCGATGGTGGTGAAGTTGCCGTGCCGGCGGAACGAATAGCGGGTGAAATCGGCGAACTCGACCACAAGTTCCCGGGCACGGGAAGGATCGGTATTGATATAGGAAGCGATGGCGTTCAGCGAGTTGTAGATGAAGTGCGGGCTGATCTGCGCCCGGAGCGCCCGGACTTCGGCCTCCATCAGCTGGGCCCGGGAGGCATCGAGCTCGGCCAGCTCCACCTGCGTGGCAAGCCAGGCCGCCACCTCGTTCACCGCCCGGACAAGTCCGGCACGGACCTCCGGGGCGAAGATGGCGACGGTTCCCACCGTCTGGCCGTTCACCGGCAGGGGGGAGATCAACAGTTCGCGGCCGGTGTCCTGCAGTCCGAGGGCCCGCAGCGCGGCACCACGGAAGACCCGGGTCCGGCCGGAACCCAGGACCAGTGCCGCAGCGGCCAGCAGCCGCTCCCGGCGGAAGGGCGAGTCATTGACCGTGCCGTCCCAGGCCAGGACGGCCGACGCGTCCGTGATCACCAGCGTGTCGCAGCCCAACAAGTCACGCAGGTGACGGCTGGCCCGGCCCGCCCCGGCGGGGGTCAGCCCGGCGCGCAGATGTGCGGACGCGAGCGAGGCGGTGTGGAGGGTGGCGTAGGTGGCCCGCTCGGCGTCGGACCCCAGATCCCGCTGCGAGCGGCTGAGCCGGAAACCGAGGGTGCCCACCGCTGCCACTGTCAGGACGGCTATGGCGCAGACCAGGGCGATGTCGACGGCGGGACTCAGCATGGACCAACCCTAACGTCCCGGAGCCCGCACTGCCGTTTAGCGCTGTTGAGTGCTGTTCGGCGCCGTTCACCGCATGGAACTGACCGTTCACCGACGCAGAGCGCGCCGGGCGGACACGGACGCCGCGGGTGTAGGAAAGTGATGAGCGTCACAGCTTGCACAGCGTCGTGTCCTGACCTCCACAGGTGGATGCCGCGCCGAGCGGGCCCCTATGAAGGAGGAACAATGGCTGAAGAGCAGCCGGTTTCACACGCTGCGCACCCGGAACAGGTGGACTTCCGGGAAGTCCAGAGCTCGCCCGAGTTCCAGGAACTGCGCAAGCGCCAGCGCAGCTTTATTTTCCCGATGGCCGTGGTTTTCCTGGTCTGGTATTTCGCCTACGTCCTGCTGGCCGATTACGCGCACGGGTTTATGTCCACCCCAGTGATCGGGAACATCAACATGGGCCTGATCCTCGGCCTGCTGCAGTTCGTGAGCACGTTCGGTATCACCATGTGGTACGTCAGCTACGCCAACCGCAAGATGGACCCCATCGCGGCGGACCTCCGCCGTGACCTTGAGGCACACGGAGTGCGCCGCCCGGAGGAGACCAAGTGAACAGCCTGCACATTTCCGCCGCCACCGAAGTCACGGCGGAGTCCATCAAGGACACCGGACTGCTGAACATGATCATCTTCGGCGTGTTCGTTGCCGTCACCCTCGTGGTGGTGCTTCGCGCGAGCCGCAACAACAAGACGGCCGCCGACTACTACGCGGCCGGCCGGTCCTTCACGGGCCCGCAGAACGGCACCGCCATTGCCGGCGACTACCTCTCGGCCGCCTCCTTCCTGGGTATTGTCGGAGCCATCGCGGTCAACGGCTACGACGGCTTCCTGTATTCGATCGGGTTCCTCGTCGCCTGGCTGGTGGCACTGCTCCTTGTCGCCGAAATGCTCCGCAACACAGGCAAGTTCACGATGGCGGATGTGCTGTCGTTCCGCCTCAAGCAGCGTCCTGTCCGCATCGCCGCAGCCATCACGACGCTCGCTGTCTGCTTCTTCTACCTGCTGGCGCAGATGGCAGGCGCCGGCGGTCTGGTGTCCCTGCTGATAGGTATTGACAGCAAGGTCGGACAGTCTGTGGTGATCAGCGTCGTCGGCGCCCTGATGATCATCTACGTACTGGTCGGAGGCATGAAGGGCACCACCTGGGTGCAGATCATCAAGGCCTTCCTGCTGATTACCGGTGCGGCCGTCATGACGGTGTGGGTCCTGGCCCTGCACGGGTTCAACCTCTCGGAGCTCCTTGGAGCGGCCGTCGAGACGACCGGCAACGCCGCCATCCTGGATCCGGGGCTGCAGTACGGCAAGTCGGAGACCTCCAAGCTGGACTTTGTCTCCCTCGGACTGGCCCTGGTGCTCGGCACCGCAGCCTTGCCGCACGTGTTGATGCGCTTCTACACCGTTCCCACGGCAAAGGAAGCCCGCCGTTCGGTCGTGTGGGCCATCTGGCTGATCGGCATCTTCTACCTGTTCACGCTGGTTCTCGGCTACGGAGCCGCGGCCCTGATCGGTTCGGAAGCCATCGCGAGCGCTCCAGGCGGAGTGAACTCGGCAGCACCGCTGCTGGCCTTCGCACTGGGTGGACCGGTGCTGCTGGGACTGATCTCCGCCGTTGCCTTCGCCACCATCCTCGCGGTGGTTGCCGGCCTGACCATCACGGCAGCAGCGTCCTTCGCCCACGACATCTACGCCAACGTCATCCGCAAGGGTGAGGTCGACGCAGACGGGGAGGTGAAGGTAGCCCGCACCACGGTGGTGGTGATCGGCATCATCTCGATCCTGGGCGGCATTGGTGCACAGGGGCAGAATGTCGCCTTCCTGGTGGCCCTCGCCTTCGCAGTGGCGGCCAGTGCCAACCTGCCCACGATCATCTACTCGCTCTACTGGAGGAAGTTCTCCACGCAGGGTGCCCTGTGGAGCATGTACGGCGGCCTCGGGTCGGCAATCCTGCTCATTGCGTTCTCGCCCGTGGTTTCAGGTGCGGAAACCTCCATGATCGCCGGTATGGACTTCCAGTGGTTCCCGCTCAACAACCCCGGAATCGTTTCCATCCCGCTGGCCTTCTTCCTGGGCTGGCTGGGCACGGTGTTGGATAAGAACACCGAATCCGCCGTCAAGCAGGCGGAAATGGAAGTCCGGTCCCTGACCGGCGTCGGCGCCGAGAAGGCCGTGGACCACTAAAGGTCCCGTTCAACCGCAGTACAAAGGCAGGCTCCGCTTAGGCGGGGCCTGCCTTTGTTGCAGCAGCGCCGCGGTGCAGCAGGGGAGCGGTACGCAGGGGAATGAGTTCACCCATGGCCAGGTTGGTGTCGCAGCGTTCGACGCCCTCAACGGCCAGGATCTGTTTGTTGATGCGGAACAGGTCCTCGGCGTCCGCGGCCACCACGCGCAGCAGGAGATCGGCATCACCGGTGAGGCCGTGGGCCTCCGTCACCTCCGGCAGGCCGGCCAGGTCCGCCGTGATCCGGGCCAGGCTGGGTTGATGGACATGCACATGGACAAAGGCCATCAGCGGATAGCCGAGCGCGGCAGTGCTGATCCGCCGTTCAAACGGCAGGAACGCCCCCTTGCGTTCCAGGCCCGCCAGCCGGGCCTGGACAGTGTTGCGCGAGAGGCCGAGTTCCGCTGCCAGGGCCACCGCCGTCCGGGTTGAATCCTCCGTGAGGGCCAGCAGAAGCCGGAGGTCGGTGGCGTCTAGGGGCTGCATAGTGCGCAACGCTAGCACGGGGATTTTCCCCTTTATAGGGCAGGATGCCCAGTTTTTCCGGGAATGGTTGTGCCGGGTGCCGGGTGTGAGTAGGGTCACACTTACCCGGGCAATGGAGCCCGGGCATCGGTTTGGTCCCGCCACCCAGGGGCCGAAACACGGAAGGATGCGTATCCAAGTGTCCCTGCATTCCCCGGTGCGGCACCCGGAAAACTCCGGCAGCACACCCACCGACCCCTACGTCCAGCTGATCACTCCGGACGGTGTCCGCACCCCGGACCCCCTCTATGACCGATGGGTCCAGGACATCGACGGTGCCCGCCTGCGGGAGCTGTACATCGATATGGCCGTCATCCGCCGGATCGACACCGAAGCCACCGCCCTGCAGCGGCAGGGCGAACTGGGGTTGTGGCCGCCGCTGCTCGGCCAGGAAGCCGCACAGATCGGGTCGGGACGCTCGCTGCGAACCTCGGACTTCGTTTTCTCCAGCTACCGTGAGAACGGCGTCGCCTACTGCCGCGGGGTGGGCATGGAGGACCTGATGCGGGTCTGGCGCGGCAACGCTGCCGCAGGCTGGGACCCCTACACAGTTAACATGGCACCCACTCAGGTGATCATCGGTGCCCAGGCACTGCATGCCGCCGGCTATGCCATGGGCATCACGCGTGACGGTTCCGACGACGCCGCCGTCAGCTACTTCGGCGACGGAGCCACCAGCCAGGGGGACGTCAACGAAGCCATGGTCTTCGCCGCCAGCTTCAGCGCCCCCGTGGTCTTCTTCTGCACCAACAACCAATGGGCGATTTCCGAGCCGGTGACCCTGCAGGCCCAGGTCCCCATCGCCAACCGCGCCCCCGGTTTCGGCATCCCGTCCATCCGGGTGGACGGCAACGACGTGCTGGCCGTGATGGCCGCCACCCGGGAAGCCTTGGACCGTGCCCGCAGCGGCAACGGACCCACCTTCATTGAAGCCGTGACTTACCGGATGGGTCCGCACACCACGGCGGACGATCCCACCCGCTACCGCGACGACGCCGAACTGGAACAGTGGCGCGCCAAGGATCCGCTGTCCCGGGTCCAGGCACTGCTGGCGTCCATGGGACTTTTCACCGACGAATTCGCGGCGGAGGCCCGCACCCGTGCCGACACCGCAGCCGCCGAGCTGCGTGCGGCCTGCCTGGGCATGCCCGACCCTGTACCCGCGGACGTTTTCGCCCATGTCTATTCCGAGCCGCACTCCTGGCTGGACCGCCAGCAGGAGCAGTACTCGCGCTATCTCAGCGCTTTCGCCGGCGAGGAGAACCGTAAATGACCAGCATGACTTTCGGCCGGGCGATCACCGCCGGCCTGCGGCGCGCAATGGAGCAGGATCCCAAGGTCCTGATTATGGGTGAGGACGTTGGCAAACTCGGCGGCGTCTTCCGGATCACCGACGGACTCCAGCAGGACTTCGGGCCGCAGCGGGTGGTGGATACCCCGCTCGCCGAGTCGGGAATCATGGGTACCGCCGTCGGCCTGGCCTTCCGCGGCTACCGGCCCGTGGTGGAGATCCAGTTCGACGGGTTCATCTACCCGGCCTTCGACCAGATTGTGTCCCAGGTGGCGAAGATGCATTACCGCACCCGTGGAGCCGTGAAGCTGCCGCTGACCATCCGTGTTCCGTTCGGCGGCGGCATCGGCTCACCGGAACATCACTCGGAATCACCCGAAGCCTATTTCACCCATACCTCCGGGCTGCGCGTGATCAGTGTGTCCAATCCCCAGGACGCGTACACGATGATCCAGCAGGCCATCGCCTCCGATGACCCGGTGCTCTACTTCGAACCGAAGCGCCGCTACCACGTGAAAGGGGAGGTGGATGAGGCCGCAGCCGCGCAGCTGCCCATGGGTGCCGCCCGCGTGGTGAGCGAAGGCAGCGACGTCACGCTGGTGGCCTACGGGCCGCTTGTTCCCACCGCCCGCGATGCCGCGGTGGCTGCCTCGGATGAGGGAGTCTCCATTGAAGTGATTGACCTGCGGTCGCTGGCGCCCATCGATTTCGCCACCGTGGAGGCATCCGTCCGGAAAACCGGCCGGCTGGTGGTCACGCATGAGGCTGCCCAGTCCGGCGGACTCGGTGCCGAGATTGCGGCCAGCATCACCGAACGCTGCTTCGAGTACCTGGAGCACGCCCCGGTGCGGGTGACGGGTTTCGATATCCCGTATCCGCCGGCCCGGCTCGAATCCCATCATCTTCCGGACCTCGACCGGATCCTCGACGGAGTGGACTGCGTCCTGGACCGGCCCAGCTCCCTGTCCGGTGCGGTCTCCGGATCGGCGGCGGGCTGATGCTGCGCGAATTCCGCCTTCCGGATCTGGGGGAGGGGCTCACCGAATCCGAGATCCTGAACTGGCACGTCAATGTGGGGGACAACGTCGAGCTGAACCAGGTAATTGCCGATGTGGAGACCGCCAAGGCCATAGTCGAGCTCCCGTCACCGTACGCCGGAATCGTGGCCCGCCTGCACGAACAGGCCGGGACCGTGGTCGAGGTCGGGTCGCCGATCGTGTCCTTCGAGGTGGCCGCGGGTGCGGACGCGCCCGACGCCGCCGGGGAACCCGTGCCGGGAAAACGGGAGCCGAACCTGGTGGGCTACGGGGCCATGCCGGATGCCACCGGGCGGCCGGCCCGACGGCGGCGGCCGGCTTCCGGACCCGCACCTGCACCCGCAGCACCACCTGCTCCCGCAGCACCACCTGCTCCCGCCGCACCACCTGAACCTGTTCCGTCACCTGTACCCGCACCCGACCCGATGGCCGCACCGTCCCGGGAGCGGCCGCGGTCCACGCCGCCGGTCCGCAAGCTGGCCCGGGACATGGGGGTGGACCTCACCCAGGTGCAGGGATCGGGACCCGGCGGACTCGTGGTGCGTGCCGACGTCGTCCGCGCTGCTTCACCGGCGGCTCCACCCGACGCCACCTTGCCGATCACCGGGCCACCGGCGCCGGCAGCAGCGCCGGAACGGGAGGAGCGGATACCGGTCTCAGGCATGCGGAAGCACACTGCGGCCGCCATGGTCGCGAGTGCCTTTACGGCGCCGCACGCCACTGTCTTCCTCACCGTGGATGTCACTCCCACCATGGACCTGCTGGCGCGGCTCCGGCAGCAGCCGGCCTTCAACGGGGTGAAGCTGTCCCCGCTGACGCTGGCAGCCAAGGCGGTCTGTCTCGGGGTGCGGCGCTTTCCTGCACTGAACTCGCGGTGGGACGAGCAGGCGCGGGAAATCATCACTTACAACTACGTGAACCTCGGCATTGCCGCGGCTACGCCGCGCGGGCTGATGGTTCCGAATATCAAGGATGCCCAGACGCTGAGCCTGCACGGACTTGCCACTGCGGTGACGTCGCTGGCGCAGACAGCACGGGACGGGAAAACCCAGCCGGCGGACCTGGCCGGCGGAACCATCTCCATCTCCAATGTGGGGGTGTTCGGCGTCGACGCCGGAACGCCCATCCTGAATCCCGGTGAAGCAGGCATCCTGGCACTGGGGGCGGTCCGGCGGCAGCCGTGGGAGTACGAAGGGGCCGTTGCCCTGCGATCGGTGATGACGCTGAGCCTGTCCTTCGACCACCGTTTGGTGGACGGCGAGCAGGGGGCAGGGTTCCTGGCCGACGTGGGGGCCGTGCTGGCCGAGCCCGCACTGGCGCTCGCCATGGCCTAGCCCTGCATTAACGCAGGCAGGGCCCGGACCGGATCAGCTCCGGTACGGGCCCTGCTCGTTTGGAACCAGGGTGGGGAGCCTAGTTCAGCTCGAGTTCGAGTTCCTTCACGACGGCGCCGCGGGCATTCGCGAAGCCCTGCGTTTCACCGATGACGGTGAAGCCGTATTTCTCCAGGATGCGGATGGAGCTGGCGTTGTCCGCAACGGCGCGTGCGCGGATGGGACGTTCGGTGAACTCTTCGAGGAAGAGCCCCACCGCCGCGGTGGTCAGGCCCTGGCCCCAGTGCTCCTTGTCGATCCAGTAGCTGATCTCGGGGATGTCCCCATCCCGGTAGGCGAGGATGCTGCCTACCACCTCGCCGTCCGCCACGATGGTGCGCACGGTGATGGCCGGGTCATTGAGGATGCTCTGCCAGTGATGGTCAAAAACGCCGCGGTCCGCCGGGTTCTTGGCACTGAACGCAGCCATATGGTTGGCACTCGGGTCCAGCTGGTGGGAGAAGAACTCCTCCAGGTCGGCGGGAACTACGGCACGAAGCTCAATCACGGCAGGTCTTTCTGCTCGGGGGGGGTGGAGTTCAACCTGCCGGGAAGGGCCGGCAGGACTTGCAGCTACTGGGCGTTCAACGCCGCCCACGCCATTCTATCGAGCAGCGAACGCAGCTTTGCCGTGTCACGGGCGCTTGTGCTCCCGTGGACGGAATGGGACGTGGAATTGATCAGGCCGAAGATGCCCTGCGCCCGGCGGCGCAGCAGCGGAAGGTCGGAGCCCGGATGCAGAGCGGACAAGGCATCCACCCAGACCTCTACATACTGGCGCTGCAGCGAGCGGACCCGCCGCTCATCGTTTTCGGGCAGGCTGCCGAGATCCCGGTCCTGGACCCGGATCACGTCCGCCTGTCGGAGGGCGAAGTCGACCTGGAATTCCACCAGGCCGCGCAGTGCGATTTCCGGTGTCGCTGATTCGGCGACCACCGCCTTCCCGCCCTCGAGCAGATCCTGGCTGACTCCGATCAGCAGGGCGGAGAGCACCGCGGGCTTGCCGCTGAAGTGCCGGTACACCGCCGGTCCGCTGACACCTGCGGCGGCGCCGAGCTCCTCAATGGAGACCCCGTTGTAGCCGCGCTCGGCAAAGAGAGCCGCGGCGGCGTCGAGCATCGCTGCCCGCCGTGAGGCTTTCGCCTGGCTGCGGCCCGTTATCCGGACCGCGTCATTAGCTGCTTGGTCACTTGCTACGTCCATTCCCACCCTCCTGATTGGATCGCGCATTTATCCCCATTGTGGTGGACACCTCAGTTATTAACCAATAACCTGACTTGGGTTAGGGGTTATTAACCCAGCTTAGTGCACGGTTATCCCTCGCCACTGTTGCAGAAAGATGTCAATGGAGACACTGAAATCCGGGCTGGACACAGCTGCGGCGTCCTTTATGGAAAACACCGCGGCGCAGCAGGCCCTGGCACAAGAGCTGCGCGGGCGGCTGGCCGCGGCCGCCGTCGGCGGACCGGAGCTGTCCCGCGAGCGGCACACGGCACGGGGAAAACTGCTGCCCCGGGAGCGCGTTGCCCGGCTGCTGGACGAGGGCAGCCCCTTCCTGGAGGTCGCGCCGCTGGCCGCCACCGACATGTACGACGGCGAGTGCCCCGGAGCGGGCCTGATCGCCGGCATCGGACTGGTGCAGGGCCGCCAGGTGATGGTCCTGTCCAATGACGCCACGGTCAAGGGCGGCACCTACTATCCAATGACCGTCAAAAAGCACCTGCGGGCCCAGGAAATTGCCTTGGAGAACCGGCTGCCGTGCATTTATCTCGTTGACTCCGGTGGAGCTTTCCTGCCCCGCCAGGATGAGGTGTTTCCCGACCGGGAGCATTTCGGCCGGATTTTCTTCAACCAGGCACAAATGTCCGCCGCGAAAATTCCGCAGGTCGCCGCCGTCCTCGGTTCCTGCACCGCGGGCGGTGCCTACGTTCCCGCGATGAGCGATGAAACCGTGATTGTGCGCAACCAGGGCACCATCTTCCTGGGCGGTCCGCCGCTGGTCAAAGCTGCCATCGGCGAGATCGTGACCGCGGAGGAGCTGGGCGGCGGAGACATCCACTCACGCATCAGCGGGGTCACCGACCACCTGGCCGAGAATGACACCCACGCCCTGGAGATCGTCCGCAGCATCGTGGAGACGTTTCCCCGGCAGGACCCCGTGATGGACCTGGCCGAGGTCCGGCCGCCGGCCTATGACCCGGAGGAAATCTACGGCGTCGTGCCCACCGATCTGCAGACCCCGTACGACGTGCGCGAACTGATTGCCCGCTTGGTGGACGCCAGCGAGTTCCACGAGTTCAAGAAGGAGTACGGCACCACCCTGGTGACCGGATTCGCCCGGCTGCACGGCCACCGGATCGGCATCGTGGCAAACAACGGGGTGCTGTTCAGCGAATCCGCACTCAAGGGCGCCCACTTCATTGAGCTGTGCGACCAGCGCGGCATCCCCCTGGTCTTCCTCCAGAACATCTCCGGCTTCATGGTGGGCCGGGACTATGAAGCCGGCGGCATCGCCAAGAACGGCGCCAAGATGGTCACCGCCGTCGCCACCTGCAGGGTTCCCAAGCTGACGGTGGTGGTGGGCGGATCCTTCGGGGCCGGCAACTACTCCATGTGCGGACGCGCCTACTCGCCGCGTTTCCTGTGGATGTGGCCGGCGGCCCGGATCTCCGTGATGGGCGGCGCCCAGGCCTCCTCGGTCCTGGCCACCGTCAAGCGGGACCAGATTGAGGGCCGCGGCGGGGAATGGTCCGCCGAGGAAGAGGAAGCGTTCCGGGCTCCCATCCGCGAAACCTATGAAACCCAGGGCAACCCGTATTACTCGACGGCCCGGCTCTGGGACGACGGCATCATCGACCCCCTCGATACCCGCACCGTCCTGGGCCTGGCCCTGGACGTCTGCGCCAATGCGCCTCTGCCGGAGACTTCCTTCGGCCTGTTCCGGATGTGAGCGACTATGACCCCGCAGCCCTATAACGCCGCACCGCTCTTCGACACTGTCCTCGTCGCGAACCGCGGTGAAATCGCCTGCCGCGTGATCCGCACCCTGCGGGCGCTGGGGATCCGTTCGGTGGCCGTCTACAGCGACGACGACGCCGGTGCCCGCCATGTGCGTGAGGCCGACGTCGCGGTCCGGCTCGGCCCGGCGCCGGCGCGGCAGAGCTACCTGTCCGTGGACGCCGTCCTGGCCGCCTGCCGCAGCACCGGAGCGCAGGCGGTACACCCCGGATACGGCTTCCTGAGCGAAAACGCCGATTTCGCCTCCGCCCTGGCGGACGCCGGGATCACCTTCATCGGCCCGCCCGTAGGCTCGCTCGAGCTGATGGGGGACAAGATCTCCGCCAAGAACCATGTGAAGGCCCACGGGGTGCCGGTGGTCCCGGGCATTGCGGAACCGGGCCTGGACGATGCCCGGCTGCGGGAGGCAGCGGCCGGCGTCGGCTATCCCCTCCTGATCAAACCGTCGGCCGGCGGCGGCGGAAAAGGCATGCAGGCAGTGCTGGCGCCCGAAGACCTGCCGGCGGCACTGCAGACCGCCCGGCGGGTCGCGGCCTCGGCCTTCGGCGACGACACGCTGTTCCTGGAGCGGCTGATTGCCTCACCCCGGCATATCGAGGTGCAGATCCTCGCGGACACGCACGGGAACGTGATCCATCTGGGGGAGCGGGAGTGCTCCCTGCAGCGCCGGCACCAGAAGGTCATCGAGGAGGCACCTTCGGTGCTGCTGGACGCCGCCACCCGGGAGCGCATCGGCGAGGCCGCCTGCAACGCCGCCCGGTCCGTGGACTACACCGGCGCCGGCACCGTGGAGTTCCTGGTCTCCGACGCCGCTCCCGACGAGTTCTTCTTTATGGAGATGAACACCCGCCTCCAGGTGGAACACCCGGTCACCGAAATGGTCACGGGAGTGGACCTGGTCGCCGAGCAGGTCCGGATTTCCGCTGGGCATCCGCTGTCCCTCAAGCAGGAGGACGTGGTCCTCACCGGGCATGCGGTGGAAGCCCGGATCTACGCCGAGGACCCGCAGCGGGACTTCCTGCCGACGTCGGGGTCCGTGCAGTGGCTGCGGGAGCCCGTTGGCGAGGGCATCCGCGTGGACTCCTCGCTGCTGCCCGGGCTGGCCGTCTCCTCGAGCTATGACCCGATGCTGGCCAAGGTCATTGCCTGGGGTCCGGACCGAGCCGCCGCGCTGACCCGCCTGGACACCGCGCTCGCGGATACGGCCGTGCTGGGCATCGGAACCAACGTGGAATACCTCCGGCTGCTGCTGGCCGATCCCGATGTGAGGGCCGGACGGCTGGACACCACCCTGATCGAACGGCGGCTGCCCGGGCTGAAGTTCCGGTCCCCGCAGCTGCCCGAGTTCGCCGCCGCCGCGCTGCTGTATCTGCAGCGCTTGGCCGTGGCAGGCGCGGGTGCGGGCACGGGGTCGCCCTGGCGGCGGGCGGACGGCTGGCGGATCGGCGGCAGCGGCGCCGGCGGTCCGGACGGGCAGGGAAATGCCGGCGGGGCGCCCCTGCATCTGGTGTTCGCCGCCCCCGTACCGGACGGCGACGACGTCAGCGTGAGCGTGACCGGCACTGCCGCACAGGCGACGGTACGGATCGGTGGGACCGTGCACAGGGCGGCCCTGCTGGGCGGAACCGGGACCGCGTCAGAGGCACGCGTACGCCTCACCCTGGACGGCGTCCTGCATTCCTTCACGGCTGCCACCGAACCGGACACCGGTGCCTTCTGGCTGGCAGGTGCGAGCGCCGGGGAACTGTTCACCGTGCGCCTGCGGCTGCGCAGCCGCCGGGAACAGCTGGACCGCTCCACCGCGGCGGCCGGCCGGGAAGCGGGCGAAGCCGACCCGGTGGTGCGCTCGCCGATGCCAGGAACCGTGGTGGCCGTAGCCGTGGCGGACGGTACCCGCGTGCTGGCCGGAGCGCCGCTGCTCAGTGTGGAGGCCATGAAGATGGAACACCAGCTGCGGGCTCCGATGGACGGCATTGTCCATCTCAGCCTGAAACCCGGAGACCTGGTGAAAGCCGACCAGGTCCTCGCAACACTCATACCGGAGCCCGCATCCGGCACCACAGTCCCCACCGACCCGCACACCGAGCCCCACACCGAGCAAGGAGCAGACCATGCCCGACTTTGAACTCAGCGAGGAATACCAGGATCTCTCCGATACGGTGCGCGACTTCGCCGACGAAGTCATTGCCCCCGTGTCCGCCCAGCACGACGCGGAACATAGCTTCCCGTACAAGGTGATCTCCCAGATGGGGGAGATGGGACTGTTCGGGCTGCCCTTCCCGGAGGAGTACGGCGGAATGGGCGGGGACTACTTCGCCCTCGCGCTCGCACTCGAGCAGATTGCCCGTGTGGACCAGTCCGTGGCCATCACCCTGGAAGCCGGGGTGTCCTTGGGTGCCATGCCCATCTACCGGTTCGGCAACGAAGAGCAGAAGCAGCAGTGGCTGCCCCTGCTGGCCAGCGGTGAAGCGCTCGCCGGGTTCGGCCTCACCGAACGCGAGGCAGGTTCCGACGCCGGCGGCACCAAGACCACCGCCCGGCTCGAGGACGGGCAGTGGGTGATCAACGGCAGCAAGGAGTTCATCACCAACTCCGGCACGGACATCACCCGCCTGGTGACGGTCACCGCCGTCACGGATACCGTCACGGAACCGGACGGTTCGGTGCGGAAGCTGATCTCGACCATCCTGGTGCCTACCGAAACCCCGGGCTTCACGGCCGAAAAACCGTACAACAAGGTGGGGTGGAATGCCTCCGACACGCATCCACTGACGCTCACCGACGTCCGGGTGCCCGAAGCCAACCTGCTGGGTGCCCGCGGCCGGGGCTTCGCGAACTTCCTCCAGATCCTGGACGAGGGCCGCATCGCCATCGCGGCCCTGGCCACCGGTGCCGCGCAGGGGTGCGTGGACGAGTCCCTGCGCTACGCCAAGGAACGCGAGGCCTTCGGAGCGGCCATCGGCACCTATCAGTCCATCTCCTTCAAGATTGCGCGCATGCAGGCCCGGGCGCACACCGCCCGGCTGGCTTATTACGACGCCGCCGCCCGCATGCTGGCCGGCCGCCCGTTCAAGACGCAGGCCGCCATCGCCAAGATGGTGGCTGGGGAAGCAGCCATGGACAACGCCCGTGACGCCACGCAGATCTTCGGCGGCTATGGCTTCATCAACGAGTTCCCCGTGGCCCGCCACTACCGCGATTCCAAGATCCTCGAAATCGGCGAGGGCACTACTGAGGTGCAGCTGATGCTGATTGCCCGCAGTATGGGCCTGTGACAGGAGACAGCCATGGACCTCACTGAGCAGGAACGGACAAAGCCATGATCAACAAGGTGTACCCCGATGCGGCCGCCGCCGTCGCCGACATCCCGGACGGCGCTTCACTGGCTGTGGGCGGCTTCGGTCTCTGCGGCATCCCGGTGGCGCTGATCGACGCGCTGCATAACGCCGGCACCACCGGCCTGGAGACCGTGAGCAACAACTGCGGCGTGGATGACTGGGGTCTGGGCCGGCTGCTCGCCGACCACCGGATCAGGCGCACCACGAGCTCCTACGTGGGCGAGAACAAGGAATTCGCCCGCCAGTTCCTGGCCGGGGAGCTGGAAGTGGTCCTCACCCCGCAGGGCACCCTCGCCGAGAAGCTGCGCGCCGGCGGCGCGGGCATCCCCGCGTTCTATACCCCTGCCGGAGTGGGCACCCAGGTGTCCGACGGCGGCCTGCCGCAGAAGTACGACGCCGAGGGTGGCGTGGCGCTGGCCTCAGCACCGAAGGAGGTCCGCAGCTTCGGCGGCGCGGACTACGTGCTGGAGGAATCCCTGACACCGGACTTCGCCCTGGTCCACGCAGCCAAGGGGGACCGGCACGGCAACCTGGTGTTCCACGCGGCCGCCATGAACTTCAACCCGCTCTGCGCCATGGCCGGGCGGATCACCATTGCCGAGGTCGAGGAACTGGTGGAACCCGGGGAGCTGGACCCCGAACACATCCACGTTCCGGGAATCTTCGTGCAGCGGGTAGTCCTGGCCCCCGCCGGCGAGAAGCGCATTGAAAAGCGGACGGTCACGGCCGCCGCCGACGACGGCACCAACGGAAGCAAGGAGGGCTGAGATGGCACTGACCCGCCAGGAACTGGCCGCCCGGGTCGCCCGGGAACTGCACGACGGCCAATACGTGAACCTGGGCATCGGCATGCCCACCCTGATTCCCAACTACATCCCCGAGGGGGTGGAAGTGGTGCTGCACTCCGAAAACGGCATCCTCGGCGTCGGGCCGTATCCCACCGAAGAGCAGCTGGATCCGGACCTGATCAATGCCGGTAAGGAAACCGTCACCGTGAACAGTGGTGCCTCCTTCTTCGACTCCGGTGCGTCGTTCGGCATGGTGCGCGGCGGGCATGTGGATGTTGCCGTTCTGGGCGCCATGGAAGTGGCGGCGAACGGCGACCTGGCCAACTGGATGGTGCCCGGGAAGATGGTCAAGGGCATGGGTGGGGCCATGGACCTGGTGTTCGGTGCCAAGCGGGTGATCGTGATGATGGAACATCTCGACCGGACGGGCCAGCCCAAGATCGTGCGCGAATGTTCCCTGCCGCTGACCGGAAAGGGATGCGTGGACCTGATCGTCACCGACCTGGCCGTGATCGAGGTGGGGCCCGAGGGGCTGGTGCTGCGCGAGACCGCCCCCGGCGTCAGCGTCGAGGACGTGGTTGCGGGCACCGGTGCGCCGCTGGAGGTGTCCCTTGACGTATGAGGAGCCCGACGCCGGCACCGAGGAAGTGGCGATGGCGCCCCGGGTCGTTGAGCAGCGCGGCCTCTGGTACGAGGAGTTCGAACCGGGAACCCTGTACCGGCACCGGCCCGGCCGTACCGTCACCGAGGCGGACAACGTCCTGTTCACCACCCTGACCATGAACACCCAGGGACTGCACCTGGATGCCGCCTACAGCGGGCAGCAGCCCTTTGGCCAGCGGCTGGTGAACTCCATGTTTACGCTGGCCACCATGGTCGGCCAGTCGGTGGGGCAGCTGACCCAGGGCACCCTGGTGGCGCAGCTGGGGCTGGGGGAGATCAGCTTCCCGCATCCGCTCTTCCATGGGGACACCCTCTACACCGAAACCGAAGTGGTGGATAAGCGGCTCTCATCCTCCCGGCCAGGCCAAGGGATTGTGACGCTTGCCCACACCGGCCGGAACCAGAACGGAGACGTGGTGGGGAGGTGCACCCGGACCGCCCTGATGTGGACGGCCGAGGGATACGAAGCGCAGGAGGCAGGTGCAGGCACGCGATAGGTTGGATATCCGTCAGTACAACCGGAAACACCGAGGAGTCTCACCATGACCACCTTCCCCATGGGACCAGCGCTGCTTTTCTGCCCGGGGGACCGGCCGGAACGCTTCGGCAAGGCTGCCGAGCGGGCAGACGCGGTCATCCTGGACCTCGAAGATGCCGTGGCTCCGCGGGACAAGGAAGCTGCCCGGAAGAACCTCATCGCCGCGGACCTGGACCCCGAAAGCACCATCGTCCGGGTCAACCCCCTCGGGACCGAAGACTTCGAGCGGGACCTCGCCGCCCTGTACCAGACCCCGTACCGCACCGTGATGCTGGCCAAGACGGAGGACGGACCCGCCGTCGCCCGGGCGCTCGCAGGCTTCACCGTCGTCGCACTGCTTGAAACAGCACTCGGTGTGGTCCGGGCCGCGGACATTGCCTCCACCGGAAATGTCGCAGCACTGATGTGGGGCGCCGAGGACCTGCTTGCCTCGCTGGGCGGGGAATCCAGCCGCCACCAGGACGGCAGCTACCGCAGCGTTGCCATGCACGCCCGGTCCACGGTGCTGCTGGCCGCCGGTGCCTTCGGCAAGGGCGCCATTGACTCGATCTACGGCAACATCCCCGATATCGAGGGGCTGGAGGAGGAAGCGCGCGACGCCGTCGCCTCTGGTTTCGCGGCGAAGGCCTGCATCCATCCAGACCAGGTCGCTGCCGTCCGTGCTGCCTACGCCCCGGACCCCGCCGACGTCACGTACGCCGAACAGGTGCTGGCCGAGGCCCGCAACCACGGGGGAGTGTTTAACTTCCGCGGACAGATGATCGACGGGCCGCTGCTGAAGCAGGCCGAGCAGACGCTGCGCCGGGCACAGGGCTGAAACTGCCGGTGACGGCCGCTACGCTGTCCTCATGCGCATAGTCATAGCGGGAGCCCACGGAAGAATCGCACGCGAACTGGGCCGCCTGCTGGCGGCCGATGGCAACGATGTTGCCGGCCTGATCCGCAACCCCGAGCACGCCGCGGACCTGGAGGCGGACGGCGTCGCCCCCGTGGTGCTGGACCTGGAAAACAGTACCCTCGAGGACGTCGTCCAGGTCCTCACCGGCGCCGATGCAGCTGTGTTCGCCGCCGGTGCCGGGCCGGGCAGCGGGGCGGCCCGCAAGGACACCGTGGACCGGGCCGCTGCCGTACTGCTGGCCGACGCCGCCGAGCAGGCCGGCGCCGGACGCTTCCTGCAGGTCTCCTCGGGTGGCTTGGACGCCGTGCGCGGAGGCTCCCGTCCCGAAGGACTGGATGAGGTCATGTACGCCTACCTCCTAGCCAAACTGGCCGCCGAAGAGGACCTGATGGCCCGCAGCCAGCTGGACTGGACCATTCTCCGCCCGGGCATCCTGACCAACGACGCCCCGTCGGGGCTGGTGGAGCTGGCTCCGGCAGTGGACCGCGGGCCCATCCCACGCGCCGACGTCGCCGCCGTCCTGGCCGAGCTGCTCAGGACCGGCAACGGTGTGCATCAGGCACTGGGCGTGATCTCCGGGGACACTCCCGTTGCCGAGGCCGTCCAGGCCCTGCAGACCGCGGGCTAGGCTGCCGTTCCCTGCCGCACGGTTTCCCCGGCAATGCCGAAGCGAGCCCGGCTGCGGGATACTGGAGGCATGCAGCCTCCCGAATCGATCTCCTCCGACTCCGACTACGTCCGTTCCCGCCGACCGGGCTCGGACCACCTGCCCCGCCGCGTGGTCCTGCTCGGTTCCACCGGGTCGATCGGAACGCAGGCCATCGACGTGGCCGACGGCGCCCCGGAACGGTTCCGCATCGTGGCACTGGCCGCCGGCGGATCCAACCTGGAGCTCCTGGCCCAGCAGGCCGTCCACACGCTGGCCGAAGCGGTCGGCTGCGCCGCCGTCGACCTGCCCACCCTGCACCGGCACATCTCTGACGCTGCAGCCGCAGCGGGGATCACCGGATACGCCCCGGAGCTGTTTGTTGGAAAGTCGGCAGCGACCGCTATTGCGGGGTGGACCGAAGCCGACGTGGTTCTCAACGGCATTACCGGGTCGATTGGACTCGAACCCACGCTGGCTGCCTTGGCTGCCGGACACCTGCTGGCCCTGGCGAACAAGGAATCCCTGATCGTCGGCGGGGAGCTGGTGAAGCGTGCCGCTGCCCCCGGGCAGCTCGTTCCCGTGGATTCGGAGCATTCCGCGCTGGCACAGGCGCTGCGCTCCGGAACCCATGCCGAAGTGGACCGCCTGGTGGTCACGGCTTCCGGCGGCCCGTTCCGTGGACGGAAGCGCTCCGAGCTGGCCGATGTCACGCCCGAGCAGGCACTGGCCCACCCGACCTGGAACATGGGCCGGGTGATCACCACCAACTCGGCCAGCATGGTCAACAAGGCGCTCGAAGTCATCGAGGCACATCTGCTCTTCGACATCCCGCTGGACCGGATCGACGTCGTCGTCCATCCGCAGTCCATGGTGCATTCCATGGTGCAGTTCGTGGACGGCTCCACGATTGCCCAGGTCTCGCCGCCGGACATGCGCCTGCCCATCGCCCTGGGGATGGGCTGGCCGCACCGCGTGCCGGGCGCCGCGCAGGCCTGCGACTGGACACAGGCCACCGAGTGGACTTTTGAACCGCTGGACGAGGAAGCCTTCCCCGCCGTGGCCCTCGCCAAGCGGGCGGCGGCCGCCGGAGGCACGAACATGGCGGTCTACAACGCGGCCAACGAGGAAGCCGTGGACGCCTTCCACGACGGGTTGATCGGATTCACAGACATCGTTGATACGATCGCGGCCGTACTTGAGGAAGCCCCGGACTCGGGGCCGCTCACGCTGGAATCGCTGCTGGCCGCGGAGGCCTGGGCACGTGCCGCTGCGCGGAAGCGTTGTGGAAGATGACAAACCCCGCAGCCGCAGTTGAACTGAAGGAAACCCGTTGACCATTCTGCTATTCATCCTTGGCGTGCTGTTCGTGGCGGTGGGCATTGCTGCCTCCATCGCCCTGCACGAAGTGGGCCACCTGCTGCCGGCCAAGGCCTTCAAGGTCCGGGTCACCCAGTACATGATCGGTTTCGGCCCCACCGTCTTCTCCCGGACCCGGGGGGAAACCGAATACGGGTTCAAGGCGCTGCCCCTGGGCGGCTACGTGTCCATGGTCGGGATGTTCCCGCCTAACAAGGAGCACGACGGCGAGGTGCGGCGCTCCAGCACCGGCATGTTCCAGCAGCTCGCCACCGAAGCCCGGCAGGCCGAGACGGACCGCCTGGTCGAGGGCGACGAGAACCGGGTCTTCTACAAGCTTCCGGTCTACAAGCGGATCATCATTATGCTTGGCGGGCCGTTTATGAACCTGCTGATCGGCGTCGTGCTTTTCGCCGTCCTGCTGATGGGCTTCGGCACCGCGCAGACCACCACCACACTGTCCGAGGTCAACAAGTGCGTCATCACCGCCGAGCAGCAGGCAGCCACCGGCCAGACCGACTGCACGGAGGCTGATCCGGCCGCTCCCGCATACGAAGCGGGCCTGCTGCCCGGGGACACCATCACCAAGTTCGACGGCCGGGACGTTACGTCCTGGGAAGAGCTGACGGGCTGGATCCGTGAGGCGGCCGGACAGACCGTTCCGCTCACCTACGAACGGGACGGCGTCGAGGCGCAGACCACCATCACGCCGCTGCTCACCGAACGTCCGGTGTTGGACGACGACGGCGCGGCCAAGACCGACGACGACGGCAACTACCTCACGCAGGAAGTGGGATTCATCGGCGTCGGCGCCGAACAGGAACTGGTGAGCCAGCCGGCCGGAGCCGTCCTGCCCACCGTGGGGGAGAACCTGGCGAACATTGCCGGGGTCGTGGTCAACCTTCCCCAGCGGGTGGTGGACGTGGCGCAGGCGGCGTTCTCCTCCGAGCCGCGCGACCCGAACGGTCCCATGAGCGTGGTGGGCGTGGGCCGCATTGCCGGGGAAATTTCGTCCCAGGAAGTCATCCCGGTCGAGTCCCGCGTGGCGACGCTTATCGGGCTGGTCGCCAGCGTGAACCTGGCACTGTTTGTCTTCAACCTGATTCCCCTGCTGCCCCTGGACGGCGGACACGTGGCCGGCGCCCTGTGGGAGGGGCTGCGCCGCGGCGTGGCAAAGCTGTTCCACCGTCCGGACCCGGGGCCCTTCGACATGGCGAAACTGCTCCCGCTGACGTATGCCGTGGCGGTGCTGCTGATGGGGATGGGTGCGCTGCTGATCTACGCGGACATCGTGAAGCCGGTCAGCCTGTTCAACTAGGTTTCCTGTGTTCTTCGCCGGCCGGGGGCCCCGTTCCGGCGCCCGGAACGGCGGCAACGAAATCCCTTGCTCGCAGAGCTCGCCGGGATATTAAAGCCGCCTAACCCGGGCGCCTGCACGGGTCCAGCGGCTCCGGCGCGGGAATGGCGGTACCCGGGCGCCTGAGCGGCCACTGTCCCCAGGATGCCCGCTAAACACGGGCACCTGCACGGAATGGGGCCGAACTGGGAAGAATCGACCGGTTTGGGAAATCCCTGCACTGCGCAGCGAACGCTTTTTCCCAAACCGTACGGTTTTTCCCACACCGGAGGGATTCGGGGTGCGGGAGTCGGAGGGGAGCCGCACCCTTCAAAAGCCGGCATGGCAGACTGGCAGGCATGATTCCCGGGGGAGAAGCCGAAACAACCACCTTCCGTACCGTCATGCCGGTGCGGTACCGGCTGATCGTGGGCCTGCTGGGCTTCGCAGCCACCGGTGGGACCGTTCTGGCCACTCTGGGAGCAGGACCGGCACCGTTCGTAGTTGGCCTGCTGATGGCCTTGGCGTTCAGTGCAGTCGTCATGATGACGGCCCGCGTCGGGGTGGGACCTGGAAGCGTGCAGATCCGGGTGGCGGCAGTGTTTGCCACGGAGATTCCCTACCGGGAGATCAGAGGGGTCTCAGCAGGACCGGTGACGGGGCTGCGCGAGGGCATGGGGCTCCGGATCCTTCCCGGGGCCACCGGCTACCTGGTGGGCGGACCATCGATTCGGATCGAATGCGGTCCGATCGCCGTGCTGGTGTCCTGCCGCGAACCGGAACGGCTCCTGTCCAGCCTGGCCCGACAGGGCGTGCCCACGGCATAGGGCTCGGGTGTTCAGCCGGACCCAAGATCCCCCAAATCCCAGTCCCGCCGCATCCCGTCCCAGCTCGATCTCATGCTGGCCCGCGTCCCGGGCCGCTGAACAGCAGAGGGTCCCACGGATTGGGGCTGGAGGGCACTGGTGGGACCACATTGGTTTCACCAGCACCACCGGCTGGGACGCTGTGCACCACCCTGGCTGGGATGCTGTCTGGCTGGGACACACCGCCGCATCAGCCACAGCAGCCGCGCCAGCCCTGCCCGCTTGCGGCCCAAGCCCCAGGTACGCGACCTCCACCAGCCCTGCCCGCTTGCGGCCCAACCCCGGGTACGCGACCTCCACCAGCCCTGCCCGCTTGCGGCCCAAGCCCCGGGTATGCCAGCTTCACCAGCGTGGCCCGACAGGGCGTGCCCACGGCATAGGCATCCCAGGCCAGCCGCACCAGTCCTGCCCGCTTGCGGCCCAAGCCCGGGTACGCAGTTGCAAATAGAATTGAACCCATAAAGGGTTGCAATCGTGTTTGCATACGTTTACGGTTGCAACATGTTCGTCCTCACCATAGATCAGCGCAACAGCCAGGGCAGCGGAGATCAGGTTCCGCAGCTGCTGGACGCCCTCGCAGGCCTCCCCATGCTCCTGGCCTTCGAACGGTCGGTGGGCGATGAAATCCAGGGGGTCTGTACCTCCGCGGAAACCGTTACCGACGCCGTGCTCCAAGTCCTTCGGGACGGGAACTGGTACGTGGGTATCGGCGTCGGCGCAGTCCATGAACCCCTGCCGGGTAGTCCCCGCGAAGCAGGAGGCCCTGCATTCGTTGCGGCCCGGCAGGCAGTGGAGCGGGCCAAGAAAAGCGGCGACCGGCCTCCTGTTGCCGTGGAGGGATCACCCGGCGCCCCCGAAGCCGAAGCGGTGCTGATCCTGCTCGGACGCCTGATCGCGGAACGGACAGCAGCCGAATGGCGGATCCTGCAACACGTCGAACCCGGCAAATGGGGTGCCCAGACGGCCGCCGCCCGTAAGCTCGGCATCAGTTCCCAAGCCGTGAGCAAAGCGGCCCGGCGGGCCGGCTGGCAGGAGGAATGGGCTGCCCGGCCGGCGGCGGCGGTGTTGCTGGAGCGCGCGGATGCCCTGGCCAACAGCCCGGCCACCAGCCCGGCAAACAGCTCAACGAAGGACGGATAAATGACGATTGTCTGGGTCGTGACCGGGCTGCTGGCCGCAGGGTTCCTCGGCTGGCCCGTGACCTACGGCGTCCTCCGCCTGGCCCGCGCCGTCGAGCAACCGCGCCCGGCGCCCGAACCCAACGCCATCCTGCGCGGCGGCCTGGCCATCGGGGTGCTGGAACGCCTGGCGGTGGCGGCCGCCGTCCTCGCCGATGAACCGGTGGCCATCGCCTACGTCGTGGCGGTGAAAGGCCTGGGCCGCTATGCCGAGCTCAAGGAAACACCGGCAGCCGCCGAACGGTTCATTATCGGCACCCTGGCGTCCATGCTCTGGGCTGTAGCGGTCGCCGTTCCCATCCGTCTGTACCTGCTCTAAACCGCCGGCCGACCGGCCATAGTCCGGGCATCCCGTAGGCTTGGGGACATGAGTATTTTCGCAGTTGAGTATGTCTACGACGCCGATTCGGCCGATCTCCGCGACCAGCACCGTCCTGCACACCGCCAGTGGCTGCAGCAGCTCGTGGATGAGGGGCACGTCCTTTCGGCAGGCGCATTCGTAGACGGCGCGGGGGCTCTGCTCCTGTTCGTCGCAGAGGATGAAACCGGTCTGCTGGCTCTGCTGAAGCAGGACCCGTTCGCCGTCGTCGGCGCTATCTCCGGCATGAAGACCACAGCCTGGAAGCCGGCCCTCGGAGCGTTCTCCGACCTCGCGTAACCATACGTTCTAAGCCCAGAGTGATATTGGCCCGGCCCCGGCAGTCTCTGCCCGGGCCGGGGTGATAATAGGAAGGGCGCGTTTCATGCGCGCGTTTCACAGCCTAATACCTGCCGTTTCGGCACATGGAGGACGTTTTGACCTCGGTCAACCTTGGAATGCCAGCAGCACCGCCACCCACCCTCGCGCCGCGGCGCAAGACCCGCCAGATCAAGGTGGGCTCGGTCGGTGTCGGATCCGATTCCCCGATCAGCGTCCAGTCCATGACGACGACGCCCACCACTGACATCAATGCGACCCTGCAGCAGATCGCCGAGCTGACGGCGTCGGGCTGCGACATTGTCCGTGTGGCCTGCCCCAGTGCCGACGACGCCGCCGCGCTGCCGATCATTGCCAAGAAGTCGCAGATCCCCGTGATCGCCGACATCCACTTCCAGCCGAAGTATGTCTTCGCCGCCATCGAAGCCGGCTGCGCCGCGGTCCGGGTGAACCCGGGCAACATCCGTAAGTTCGACGATCAGGTCAAGGAAATCGCACAGGTCGCCAAGGACCACGGCACCTCCATCCGCATCGGCGTTAACGCCGGTTCCCTGGACCCGCGCCTGCTGGCCAAGTACGGCAAGGCAACCCCCGAAGCACTGGTCGAATCCGCCGTCTGGGAAGCATCCCTCTTCGAGGAACACGACTTCCACGACTTCAAGATCTCGGTAAAGCACAACGACCCCGTGGTGATGGTGCGCGCCTACGAACTGCTGGCCGAACGCGGCGACTGGCCGCTGCACCTGGGCGTGACTGAAGCCGGCCCCGCGTTCCAGGGCACCATCAAGTCCGCCACCGCCTTCGGCGCCCTGCTGTCCAAGGGCATCGGCGACACCATCCGGGTTTCCCTCTCCGCTCCTCCCGTGGAGGAGATCAAGGTGGGCAACCAGATCCTGCAGTCGCTGAACCTGCGCCCGCGCAAGCTCGAAATTGTCTCCTGCCCGTCCTGCGGCCGTGCCCAGGTGGACGTCTACACCCTGGCCGAGCAGGTCACCGCAGGCCTCGAAGGCATGACCATCCCGCTGCGCGTTGCCGTCATGGGCTGCGTAGTAAACGGACCCGGTGAAGCACGCGAGGCGGACCTGGGTGTAGCCTCCGGTAACGGCAAGGGCCAGATCTTTGTCAAGGGCGAAGTCATCAAGACCGTCCCTGAGGACCAGATCGTTGAAACACTCATCGAAGAAGCGATGAGGATCGCAGAAGATATGGGAGAACCCGATGGCGAGGATGCTGGGACGGGTGGCCCCATGGTTACCGTCAGCTAAGCCTGATATCCGCAGCGCCGCCTCCGGTGCGGCGCTGCGGATCCTGCGCGACGAGGACACCGTTGCGCTCTGGGACCTGGCCGCGGCCGACCCGGTGGCGAACATCTTTATGCTCTCCCATCTGGAATCGGCGCGCACGGCCGCACCCACCTCCTCGGGCGGACGCGTGGTGGGAGTGTTCGACGGCGGCACGCTGGTTGGCGCCTGCTGGGCCGGAGTGAATGTGGTGCCCATCGGTCTTGACGCAGACACCGGCCCGGAGGTCGGGCAGTATCTGGCCCGGTCACGGAACCGGTTCTCCTCGATTTTCGGCCCCGCCGACGCCGTGCTCTCCCTTTGGTCCGAGCTCCGGTCCGGCTCCCCGCAGCCCTTCGACGTCCGGCCCGAGCAGCCCCTGCTGCAGATGGCGGCCCCGTCGCAGGTGGCCCCCGCACCGGGACTGCGTCCCGCACACCCAAACGAGCTCGACGTCCTGCTGCCCGCCTGCACTGCCATGTTCGAGGAAGAAGTGGGCTACTCACCGGTGGCCAACGGGGACCGGCACTACCGGCAGCGGGTGAAGGGACTGATCGAACGCCGCCAGTCACTGGTGGACTTCGACGCCGCCGGGCGGGTGGTCTTCAAGGCCGAACTCGGCACGGTCTCCAGCCAGGCCGCCCAGGTCCAGGGTGTCTGGATGAACCCCGAATACCGCGGACAGGGGCTGAGTGCCGCCTACATGTCCGCCGTCGTCGGCGCTGCACTGGACGTCGCCCCGGTAGTGAGCCTGTACGTGAACGCCTACAACTCGGCAGCCCGCGCCACCTACGACGCCGTCGGCTTCGAGCAGGTGGGCACCTTCGCCACCATCCTGTTCTAGCCCGGCGGCTGTCCACCCGGCCCGGAGCAGTGCACGGACCGGCCGCGCAGGGACCGGCCCGGCCCCGCCGTCGTCCTACGCCTGTCCGGCATCGGCGGGCGCACGCGCTAGATTAGTAGGGCATACATTCTTGACGGATGCAGCCGCGTGGCTGCAGAAACGGATTCCCAGCGTGGTCCTTCGACTTTCCACCCTTTTCCTGCGCACCCTGCGCGAAGACCCGGCCGACGCCGACGTCGCCAGCCACCGGCTCCTGGTCCGCGCCGGCTATATCCGCCGCGCCGCGCCGGGCATCTACTCCTGGCTGCCGCTGGGCCTGCGGGTGCTGGGGAAGGTGGAGACCATCATCCGTGAGGAGATGGAAGCCATCGGCGCGCAGGAAGTGCATTTCCCCGCACTGCTGCCGCGCGAGCCCTACGAGACCTCCAACCGCTGGACGGAATACGGCGAGAACCTGTTCCGCCTGCAGGACCGCAAGGGTGCGGACTACCTGCTGGCACCGACCCACGAGGAAATGTTCACCCTCCTGGTCAAGGACCTCTACAACTCCTACAAGGACCTTCCGGTCTCCCTGTTCCAGATCCAGACCAAGTACCGCGACGAGGCACGGCCGCGCGCCGGGCTGCTCCGCGGCCGCGAATTCATCATGAAGGATTCCTACTCCTTCGACATGGATGACGAAGGCCTGGACGCCAGCTACCAGGCGCACCGTGAAGCCTACCTGCGGATCTTCGAGCGCCTGGGCCTGGAGATCGTCGTCGTCTCGGCCGTCTCCGGAGCCATGGGCGGCTCCAAGAGCGAAGAGTTCCTGCACCCGATGGCGGTTGGCGAGGACACCTACGTGCGCTCCGCCGGCGGCTACGCGGCCAACGTCGAAGCCGTCACCACCGTGGTTCCGGCCGACATCGATTACTCCGGCGCCCCGGCCGCCCGTGTGGTGGACACCCCGGACACCCCCACCATCGAGACGCTGGTGAATGACGTCAACGCCCGCTTCCCGCGGGAGTCCGGCGAGTGGTCGGCCGCGGACACACTGAAGAACGTGGTCCTGGCCGTCACCCTGCCCACCGGCGAACGCCGGATCGTCGTGGTCGGCGTGCCGGGGGACCGCGCCGTGGACCTCAAGCGCATCGAAGCCAACATTAGCTCCCATGTGGGTATGGGCGGCGAGCTGGCCGTCGACGCCGCCACGGATGAGGACCTCAAGAAGCACCCGGGCCTGGTCAAGGGCTACATCGGCCCGGGCCTGGACCCGGCCGAGCCCGTGCTGGGCACCGAGTCCGCCACCGGCCTGCTGTACCTCGTGGACCCCCGCGTCGTCAGCGGCACCAGCTGGATCACCGGCGCCAACGAGCCCGGCAAACACGTCATCGGACTCGTTGCCGGCCGTGATTTCACCTGGGACGGCACCATCGAGGCCGTAGAGGTGCGCGAGGGCGACGAAGCACCGGACGGCTCCGGTCCGCTCGAAGCTGCCCGCGGCATTGAAATGGGCCACATTTTCCAGCTCGGCCGCAAGTACGCCGACGCCCTGGGCCTGAAGGTCCTGGACCGCAACGGCAAGCTGGCCACCGTGACCATGGGGTCCTACGGCGTCGGCGTGACCCGTGCGGTGGCAGCCCTGGCCGAGTCCCACCATGACGACAAGGGCCTGACCTGGCCCCGCGCGGTCGCCCCGGCCGACGTGCACGTGGTTGCAACGGGCCGCGGCGAGGAAATCTTCGAGGCGGCTGCGAAGCTCGCCGAAGAGCTCGAGGCTGCGGGACTGGAAGTCATCTATGACGACCGGCCCAAGGTGTCCCCGGGCGTGAAGTTCGGCGACGCCGAGCTCATCGGCGTTCCGACCATCCTGGTGGTCGGGCGCGGCCTGGCCGACGGCGTTGTGGAAATCAAGGACCGCGCCACCGGGAACGCCGAGAACGTTCCCGTCGCCGAAGCGGTGGAGTACGTGCGCCGCGCCGCCGCGCAGTAACCTCCGGTGGTCTCGGTTCTCGAGGACGTCACGTTTGCCACCATCGCCCTTGTGGTGGTGGCAGGCCTGGCGGCCGGCTGGGTGGATGCGGTGGTTGGCGGCGGCGGGCTGATCCAGCTCCCCGCCCTCCTGCTGGTGCCCGGCATCAGCCCGGTGCAGGCGCTGGCGACCAACAAAATGGGTTCCATCTTCGGGACCACCACCAGTGCCGTGACCTACTACCGGCGGGCCCATCCGGACCTGAAAACGGCGCTTCCCATGGCCGGCGTTGCCCTGGCGGGAAGCTTCGGCGGCGCCGTCCTGGCGGCGTCGCTGCCGTCGTCGGTCTTTAAACCCATCATCGTGGCGGCCCTCGTGGCCGTAGCCGTCTTCACCGCCACCAAACCAACGGTGGGTGAGCTGACGAAGCTGCGCCATACCGGTGGCCGCCATTACGGCACCGCTGCAGGCATCGGCCTGCTGATCGGTTTCTACGACGGCCTGATCGGCCCGGGCACCGGCTCCTTCCTGATCATCGCGATGGTCACCCTGCTCGGATATAACTTCCTCGCGGCCAGTGCCAAGGCCAAGATCGTGAACATGGCAACCAACCTCGGTGCCCTGGCCTTCTTCCTTCCCCACGGCTCGCTGCTCTGGGGCCTGGGCCTGGTGCTCGGCTTCGCCAACATGATCGGCGGTTATCTCGGTGCGCGGATGGCGGTTCGGCAGGGCAGTAAATTCATCCGCGTGGTTTTCCTGGTGGTCGTTGGCGCCCTGATCATCAAGCTCGGCCACGACGTGTGGGTGGAGAACATCCGGGGCTAGGCCGCCGGCAGCTCCTGGACCGGGGGAATCCCCGGGTGCCTGCGGCCGGCCAACGCTGACGCCACCCACACGGAGCGCTGAGCATCTCCGTGCCGCCCCTCGCGCACGTAATCCAGGGCGTTCGCCACCTCCCGCAGGATGCTCCAGTCCAGGGCGGCTTGCCGGTCCAGTCCCGCAGCGGAGCAGAGTGCGTCCAGCCGGGCGAGGAGTGCCTCTTCCGGCGCCTGGATGCCAAGATCCTGCAGCCGGTTCCACAGCATCGGAGCCACGGCGTACTCGGCCTCGCCGAAGACCGCCTGCGGATCGATGCCCACGTACCCGCCGGGCTCTCCCGGACGGGCCAGGACATTTGCGTAGTGCAGGTCCGCGTGCACCAGGACATCCCGGACGGACCGCCGGCCCACAGCGCCGCGCGTCTGGCAGACCTGCAGCGCCGCCTCCAGCAGCCAGCGTTCAAACGGCTGCCCCAGCTCCTCCCACACCGCCGGCAGTTCATCCGAGAGCTGTTCGGCCTGCTCGGCGAGGGAGGGGATGGCAGCCCAGTAGGGTGAGTCGGATTCGGGCACACTCAGCCGGCGCACCAGGGACCCCCAGATCCGCACGGCATCCGCCATCTCCACGTCCAGCAGTGTCCGGTCCGGGTCCAGCCGCTCCAGGACCAGACAGGTCCCGGCGGCATCGCGGTCCAGGAGCCGCACGGCCGCGTTCCCGTTCCACAGGGCCAGGGCCGCCGACTCGGTGACCGCCTCCGGATGCGGAAAAGGGAACTTCAGCACGGCCGGCGTACCGTCCGCTGCCCGGACGGGCAAGACCAGTGCCCCGTGCCCGTGCCAGGGCGCCGCGCCGGGCGGATCCGGAACCAGCTGGAAATCCGCCAGGGAGCTTTCGACCAGGCCGGGCAGTTCCGCCAGCCAGGTCCGGCCGTCCCTGCTGCCGAGGTAGCGCCGGCGCAGGGCGTCAGGGACGACGACGGCGGGTGCCATGCGCTTCCTCCTTAGCGGTCGGGATGTGCGGACTACAGCGGGCGGAGCCGGGGACGGCTGTACCGGGGGACCGGCAGGCGAATGGTCAGTTCCACGGCAGGTTCTCCGGAACGGCATCCAGCCCCGGTGTTGCGGGGACAGTGTCCGCCTGCAGGTACAGGTCCTCCGAGACGTCGGCGAGCCGGGCAATCGCCCAGCCGCGGAGGTTGCCGTCGGACAACGCCACGAGGTCAGCGTAGACCGCCGGAAACTGCTCTTCCAGTGCGGGCAGGGCATCGGCCGGATTCCGCAGGAAACCTGCATCAAGCCGGTAGGCAGCCACCGGGGCGATGGCGGGCAGGCACAGCTCGGCCAGGTAGGCGACGGCATCCGTTCCGGAGGATTCGTGCGCAGCGGCACGTTCACGCCACTGTTCACCGCGTTCCGCCGCGGAAGGGGCCTGCGCGAAGGCGACCTCGTACGCGTAAGCGGCCCCGAACTCCGCGTCGATGGCGGCAGTGAGGGCGTCGGCCGCGCCGGGTGCCGCAGTGCCGGAGCCACCGCTGCCGTCTCCGTCCGGCGCCGGCTGCGTGCTGCCGGACCCGGGCTCCGGACGTTGCGCGTCCGGGCACGCTGACGCGTCCGGGCCGGCGCCGGTCCCGGACGGTTCGGTGTCCGCAGCCGGGGATCCGCCGTCAGTGCCGGGGAACTCCTCATCCGGCAGCGTCAGGCCGTAACGGTTGGCGTTCCGGGTGGCCCACACCTGCTGTGCGGCGCCGGTTGCGGCAAGCAGCCGTGCCGTGCCGGCGTCGGCCCGCCAGGCGGCCTGCAGGTTGGCCTGCGCCGAAGCGGCCAGGGCCTGCACGTAATGGTCCAGGTTCCGTCGGTCCGGCCCTGTTCCAGCTGCCGGAGTTCCGGAACCGGTGCCGTCCGTGCCGGCGCCGCCGGGGACGTGCAGCGGCTCCTCGGAGCTCCTGCGGGTCGGCACGGCGGCAGGATGGCGTCCTAGGCCGGTCAGGAGGGCTGCCTGGCTGCGCAGGCCCTCGGCCTGGGCCGTGAACTCCGCGGCCCCGCCGTTTCCTCCCTGGGCGGCCAGCACGCGCGCCTCTGCCGCCAGCTTCCCGGCGTCGGCCTGCGCCTGGGTCAGGGCCAGGTCGGAGAAGGTCCGGGTGGAGTCCGCGGCATCACCGGATCCGGCTACCAGGCCGAAACTGAGGACCACTGCTCCCAGTGCGAGAAACAACACAAGACGCCGGACGCGGGCACCCCAGCGGCCCCGGCCGCGGGCGCGGCCGGGCTCGGCTCCGGGGTTCTCCAAAGGCGCATCCACAACTGTCGATAATGCCACGAACGCGCTCCCATCTGCATCGATGCCTCAAGGGCCGCGGAATGTCGGTAGTCTAGGACTACAACAACATCTAGTGGGAGGCAGCTATGGCGGTTCGGCCCAACCCCAAAAAAGACACGTCGTCGGATTACCGCAGGAATGCGATGCGTGCAGAAGTGGCCGCGGAAACACAGCGGCTGAAGACTTACCTGGCCCCCACGGTAGAGATGCAGGATTTGTTCCTCGAGGACATCGAGATCAAGATGGCCGGCGCCCACCGCACCGTCCACGTCATTGTGGACCTTCCCGAGGGCGAGTCCGGAGGCGTGAGCCTGGACCGGATTTCAGCCGCGGCGCAGGTCATTTCCGAGGCGATGGATAACGATCCCGGCGACGACGGACGCCCGTACAACCTCGAAGTCTCGTCCCCCGGCGTGTCCCGTCCCCTCACCGAGCCGCGCCACTGGCGCCGCAATACCGGCCGGATGGTCTCGGTTTCCGTGGAGCGGGGAGACGACGTCATGGGACGGCTCGTTTCCGTAGAGGACGACGGCATTACGTTGATACCGGAAATCCCGGTCAAGAAGGGGATGAAGGCGAAGCAGGGGGATCAGGTCCACCTGCCGTTCGCGGACATCCGCAAGGGGCGCGTGGAAGTTGAATTCGCCCACCTTGAAGACGACCCGGCAGGCGATGACGCCCCGGATGATGAAACCACAGCTGAGGAGGCCTAGATGGAAATAGATATGAGTGCGCTGAGGCTGCTGGAACGCGAACGGGAGATCCCGCTGGATCTGCTCGTCCCGACCATTGAGCAGGCACTGCTGGTTGCGTACCACAAGACCAACGGCGCCCAGGACCAGGCACGGGCGGAATTGGACCGGAAGACCGGCCACGTGACCATCTGGGCTGCCGAGCTCGACGACGACGGCGCCACCGTGGGGGAGTTCGACGACACCCCCGCAGGTTTCGGCCGGATCGCCGCCAGCACGGCACGGCAGATCATCCTGCAGCGCCTGCGCGACGTTGAGGATGACAACATCCTCGGCGAATTCAAGGGCCGTGAAGGCGAACTGGTCTCGGGCCAGATCCAGCAGGGGAACAACCCCCACATGATCCAGGTGAACCTCGGTTCGGTGGAGGCACTGCTGCCCCCGCCCGAGCAGGTCCCGGGAGAGAAGTACACCCACGGATCCCGCCTCCGGGCCTTCGTCGTCGACGTACGGCGCGGCTTCAAGGGCCCGTCCATCACCCTCTCGCGGTCCCACCCGGGTCTGGTTCGTAAGCTCTTCGAATTGGAAGTTCCGGAAATCGCCGACGGCAGCGTGGAGATCGTGGCCCTGGCACGCGAAGCCGGACACCGCTCCAAGATCGCGGTCAAGGCCAACATCCCGGGTATCAACGCCAAGGGAGCCTGCATCGGTGAAATGGGTTCGCGTGTCCGTGCCGTCATGAACGAGCTGCACGACGAGAAGATCGACATTGTCGACTTCAGCGAGGATCCGGCGACCTTCATCGCCAACTCCCTCTCGCCGTCGCGCGTGAACTCCGTGACCATCACCGATGAGGACCTGCGTTCCGCCCGGGTGGTTGTTCCCGACTACCAGCTTTCCCTGGCAATCGGCAAGGAAGGCCAGAACGCCCGGCTCGCCGCAAAGCTCACCGGCTGGCGGATCGACATCGTTTCCGACGCGAAGGCCTCCTAGGCTCCGGTGCCGGAAGCGGATGCGGCGCCGAACGAGAAAGGCGCTAGAATGTATAAGGCCGGGTCACCCTCCGCCTCCCATACAACGGCAGCCGCTTCCGGCGCCGCTCCGGGAAATCGGGTATCCAGGCACGTTCCGCAACGAACGTGCATAGGGTGCAGGAAAAAGGATGACCAAGCTGTTCTGCTGCGGCTGGTCCGTGTCAGCATGGAAGGCGGCAACGCCGTCCATGTGGACGAGGACCGCCGAATGCCGGGAAGAGGTGCTTGGTTGCACCCCGACACGGCATGCCTGAGATTGGCAGTGAAACGTTCGGGTTTTCCGCGGGCCTTCAGGGGTGCCGCGGAAATAACGGACGTTGAACGTTGGTTCAAGGCCCTTGAGGACGTTCCGACCGGGAACGGACTCAAAACCGTCCAACCTGAAAGCGGGTCAGAAATCTGATGGAAACCCGATGAGTACCCAGCGATGAGTACTTTGTTGTGCTCTGTGATGGGCCCCGCTGCAACTGCAGTGGAAGCCCGCAGTAAATAGACGGTTCGTACCTGGCTCGGTGCGGACCGAGACAGGAGAAATGTGGCCAAGGTCCGCGTACACGAGCTTGCTAAAGAGCTCGGCATTACCTCGAAGGATGCAGTTGCAAAACTGCAGGAACTGGGCGAATTCGTCCGTTCCGCCTCATCAACTATTGAGGCCCCGGTAGTCAAGAAACTTCGGGGCGCCTTCCCGGCGTCCGAGAACAAGGCCGCCCCGGCGGCCCCCGCGAAGGCCGACGCTCCGGCGTCGCAGCCCGCATCATCATCCCCCAAGCCCGGCTCGAAGAAGCCTGCTCCGGCAGCACCCGAGGCTGAGCAGCCGGCACCGGCAGCGTCCGCTCCCGCAGAGGCCGCTCCGGCGGCACCTGCCCAGGAGGCACCGGCAGCTCCCGCCGCTCCGGCAGCTCCGGCTCCCGCAGCAGCCGAGACAGGTACGGACGACGCCGCCAAGGCATCTTCGGCACCCCGTCCCGGTGCTCCGCGGCCCGCTGCAGGCGGCCCCCGCCCGGGCAACAACCCGTTTGCACCTTCCCAGGGCATGCCGCGTCCGCGTGGCCGCGGCGACGGCGAGCGGGGAGCCGGGGCACCCCGTCCCGGCAACAACCCGTTTGCACCCTCGCAGGGCATGCCGCGTCCGGGTGGACGCCGCGATGAGGCCGAGCGTCCCGCAGCAGGCGCGGGCGGCCCCCGCCCCGCAGCCGGTGCAGGTGGACCCCGTCCCGGCGCACCGCGTCCGGGCGCTCCCCGCCCCGGTGCAGCACGTCCCGGCGCAGCAGCACGTCCGGGCGCACCGCGTCCGGCAGGAGCCGGTGCCGGCGGCACCCGCCCCACACCGGGCATGATGCCCAACCGCACCGAACGTCCGGCAGCCCCGGGCCGTCCGGGTGCCGGTGGCGGACCCCGCCGTGGACCGGGCGGAGCCCCGGGTACCGGCGGCGGCGGCGCACCTGTAGGCGGCGGCTTTGGCAAGGGCGGCCGCGGACGCGGCGGCACTGCCGGTGCTTTCGGCAAGGGCGGCGCAGGCCGCGGCAAGCAGCGCAAGTCGAAGCGGGCAAAGCGGCAGGAACTGGAGCAGATGTCGGCTCCGTCGCTGGGTGGCGTTTCGGTACCCCGCGGCGACGGCAACACTGTTGTCCGTCTGCGCCGCGGCGCGTCCATCACGGACTTTGCCGACAAGATTGAGGCAAACCCGGCCGCACTGGTCACCGTGCTGTTCCACCTTGGTGAAATGGCAACGGCCACGCAGTCCCTGGACGAGGAGACCTTCGGTGTCCTCGGCACGGAGCTGGGTTACAAGATCCAGGTTGTCTCGCCGGAAGACGAAGAGCGCGAACTGCTGAGCACGTTCGACATCGACTTCGAGGCGGAACTGGAAGCCGAAGGCGACGACGACCTCGAGGCACGTCCTCCGGTAGTCACCGTTATGGGCCACGTCGACCACGGTAAGACCCGCCTGCTGGACGCCATCCGCAACTCGAACGTTGTCGAAGGCGAACACGGCGGTATTACCCAGCACATCGGTGCCTACCAGATCGACTTCGATCACGAGGGCATCGAGCGCGCCGTCACCTTCATCGATACTCCGGGCCACGAGGCGTTCACCGCCATGCGTGCCCGTGGTGCGAAGGTCACCGACATAGCGGTCCTGGTTGTCGCAGCCGATGACGGCGTTATGCCGCAGACGGTGGAAGCGCTCAACCACGCACAGGCAGCCAATGTGCCGATCGTCGTGGCAGTGAACAAGATCGATAAGGAAGGCGCCAACCCGGAGAAGGTCCGCGGCCAGCTGACCGAGTACGGTCTGGTTCCCGAGGAATACGGTGGCGACACCATGTTCGTTGAGGTTTCGGCACGCCAGAACCTCAACATCGACGCACTGCTCGAGGCCGTGCTGCTTACCGCAGACGCTGCCCTGGACATGCGCGCCAACCCGAACAAGGACGCCCGCGGTATCGCTATCGAAGCCAACCTGGATAAGGGCCGCGGTGCAGTTGCCACTGTGCTGGTCCAGTCCGGAACGCTGAAGGTCGGCGACACGATCGTGGCGGGAACGGCCCACGGCCGCGTCCGTGCCATGTTCGACGAGAACGGCGACACCGTCACCGAAGCCGGACCGTCGCGTCCGGTCCAGGTGCTCGGCCTGTCCAACGTTCCCCGTGCCGGCGATACGTTCTTCGTGACCGATGACGAGCGCACCGCCCGCCAGATCGCTGAAAAGCGTGAGGCTGCGGACCGCAACGCCGCCCTGGCCAAGCGCCGCAAGCGCATCAGCCTTGAGGACTTCGACCAGGCTGTTGCTGACGGCAAGGTCGACACCCTTAACCTCATCCTCAAGGGTGACGTTTCCGGTGCCGTCGAAGCCCTGGAAGACTCGCTGCTCAAGATCGACGTCGGCGAAGGCGTGCAGCTGCGCGTCATCCACCGCGGCGTCGGTGCCATCACGCAGAACGACGTCAACCTGGCGACGGTGGACAACGCCGTCATCATCGGCTTCAACGTCAAGCCGGCCGAGCGCGTTGCCGACCTGGCAGAGCGTGAAGGCGTGGACATGCGCTTCTACTCCGTCATCTACGCAGCAATTGATGACATTGAGCTTGCACTCAAGGGCATGCTCAAGCCCGAGTACGAAGAGGTCCAGCTCGGCACCGCCGAGGTCCGCGAAGTCTTCCGCTCCTCCAAGTTCGGAAACATCGCCGGCTCGATCGTCCGCTCCGGTGTCATCCGACGCAACGCCAAGGCACGGGTCACCCGTGACGGCAAGGTCATCGGCGACAACCTCACCGTTGAGTCGCTCAAGCGGTTCAAGGACGACGCCACCGAGGTCCGTACGGACTTCGAGTGCGGTATCGGCCTGGGCTCGTTCAACGACGTCAACCAGGGCGACATCATCGAGACCTTCGAAATGCGCGAGAAGCCGCGCGTCTAATCCGTGGCCCGGGCCGCCGGTTCCCCCGGCGGCCCCGGGCGACGATTTCCAGTCTTTAGTAAGGAGAGGTTATGGCAGATCCAGCACGCGCTGCGAAGCTCGCTGACCGCATCAAGGTAGTAGTGGCCCAGGCGCTCGAGCGCCGGGTGAAGGATCCGCGGCTCGGTTTTGTGACCATTACCGATGCACGGGTCACCAACGATCTGCAGCACGCCACTTTGTACTACACCGTCTTCGGTGACGAGGAACAGCAGGCAGACACCAAGGCTGCACTGGAATCCGCACGCGGAATCCTGCGCGCCGAGGTAGGCAAGAACATCACCGTCCGCCTGACGCCCACGCTGGAATTCGTTGCCGACGAAATTCCGGTGAACGCCAGCCACCTGGAGGAACTGATCCGGGCGGCCAAGCAGCGCGACGCCGAACTGGCAGCGCTGAAGGAAGGCGCCACCTACGCCGGCGACGCCGATCCGTACCGCAAGGACGATGAGGACTTCGACGAAGACCTCGAATCCGACGCACCGGTGGACGCCGACGCAAAGTAGGTTCGATACACACAAAGGGAGCGGTTCCGTAAAGGAACCGCTCCCTTTGTCGTTGATGCAGCTGTTGTTGGTACCGCTTCTGCTTAGGCCGCGTTCGCCGGTGCAGGCAGCCGGCCGACGCCTTCCACCAGCTCGTCACGGTCCCCGCACAGCGCAATCCGGATCCAGCCTTCGCCGATGGATCCGAAGGCGGTGCCGGGAGCTACGGCCACCGACTGCTCTTCGAGGAAGCGCAGGGTCCAGTCCCGGACGTTCCCTCCGGTGGAGGCGGACAGATCGGCCCAGAGGTAGAAGGCGCCCCGGGCCTCGAGATAGGGGATTCCCTTCCCAGCGAGGACGGCGCAGGCGGCGTCGCGGTTGGCCCGGTAATGCGCGGAGGCCATTGACACATAGTCCTGCGGTCCGGTCAGCGCAGCCAGCGCCGCGTACTGCGAGGGGGAGGCCACGCAGGAAACGATGGATTCCATGACGGTGCTCAGCGCCGGTTCCAGTCCCTCGGGCAGGACCAGCGCACCGATGCGCAGCCCGGTGAGGCCGTAGGTCTTGGACAGCGTGAGGGAGGTGATCACGCGCTCCCCGGAGCCGCCGTCGAACGCCAGCGGGCTGACGTGGGGCACATCGAAGGTGAAGGCCTCGTAGCACTCATCCGAAATTATCCAGAGATCGTGCCGCCGTGCCAGCTCCACCAGCTGGCGGGTGAGTTCTTCGCTGAAGACCGCCCCCAGCGGGTTGGACGGGGAATTCAACAGCAGGACCCGGGTGCGTGGCGTCAGCAGTGCCTCGATGTCCTCGATCCTCGGCTGGAACCCGTGCCCGGGATACAGCGGGTACTCCACCGGTACCGCATGCAGCAGCTGTGCCGTCATGGCGAACGTCGGGTAGCCCGGATTCGGCACCAGGACCTCGTCGCCGGCATCCAGCAGCAGGCTCATGGCCAGGTGCAGGCCCTGCTGCGCCCCGGCGGTGACAAAGACCCGGTCGGGGGAGATGTCCCGCCCGCAGGAAGCGCCGGCATGACGGGCGAAGGCGGCGCGCAGGGGAGCGATGCCCGCATTGGGGGTGTAACCGGTTTCATCCCGGTCCAGCGTGGCCCGCGCAGCGTCCAGGATATGCGCGGGGGTGGGGAAGCCGGGCTCGCCGATACTCAGGACTATGGCGTCCGGTTTCGCCCAGGCGGCCTGCGTGATTTCACGGATCTGGTTCGCCGGGACCTTCCGGACGTGTGGTGAGAGCTGTGCCATATCCGAATGCTATCGCCGCTGCCGGCCGTGGCGGTGCGGCAGTTGCGCCGCGCGGCGCAACATATACTGAAAGGCGTGAATTCTGGGCAGGTCCAATCGGGACTGATTATTGTGGACAAGCCGCAGGGATGGACGAGCCACGATGTGGTCGGACGCCTGCGGAGACTGGCAGGCACCCGGAAAGTCGGGCACGCAGGCACCCTGGATCCGATGGCGACCGGTGTGCTGGTGGTCGGCATCAACAAGGCCACCCGCCTGCTGACCTACATTGTCGGGACCACCAAGACCTACGAGGCGACCATCCGGCTGGGCCAGTCAACCGTGACCGACGACGCCGAGGGCGAAGTCACGGCCGAAACCATCGCCGCCGCGGTGACGGACGAGGACATCCGTGCAGCGGTGGCGAACCTCACCGGGGACATCCAGCAGGTCCCGAGCAGCGTCAGCGCCATCAAGGTCAACGGCGAACGCTCCTACGCGAAGGTCCGGGCCGGCGGAGAAGTGAACCTGCCGTCCCGCCCGGTTACCGTTTCCCGCTTCGAAATCCATGACATCCGCCGCGAAAACGGCGGCCGCCTCCGCGACGTCGATGTCACCGTTGACTGCTCCTCCGGCACCTATATCCGCGCGCTGGCCCGTGACCTCGGTGCTGCGCTCGGCGTCGGCGGGCACCTGACCGCCCTCCGCCGGACCTGCGTGGGACCGTTCGGCATTGAGTCCGCCTCCACCCTCGACGAACTGGCGGAGGACCTGCGGGTCCTGGACCTGGACGACGCCGCCGCGGACCTTTTCCCGGTGCGTACCCTCTCCGCGGCCGAGGCCGAGGACCTCTCCCACGGCCGCCGGATCACGGCCACCGGGGACGGACAGCCCGGACCAGTGGCCGCCATCGACCCGGACGGCCGCGTAGTGGGCCTGCTGGAGGACAAGGGCACGCAGGCGAAGGCCCTGCTGGTCTTCGCCCCCGGAAATGAGAAGGCGTAAATGGGCGTGGACCCGCTGTTCCTTGTCGGCTCCCTGGTGTGCCTGGTGTCCGTGGTGCTGTGCATCGGGGCCGCCGCGCTGAAGCACGGACCGAACGACCTCACCATCCTCTCCGCCGCCGCCGTCGAACTGTTCCTGCTGGTGTACGGAGTGGCTTCCCTCATCCGCCTGGCCGGCGGCGAGGGGATTGCCGGTGAAGCCTGGGAATTCTGGGGCTACCTGCTGACCGCACTGATCATTCCGGTCGGTGCCCTCTGGTGGTCCCTCATGGACCGGACACGGTGGAGCAACATTGTGCTGGCTGCCGTGGGAATCACCGTATTTGTCATGCTGTTCCGGATGGAACAGATCTGGGACGGAGCAACTCTTCTATGAACCGCAGTATCAACCCCGACGACGCCGGGTCCAAGGACATCCCACAGCCGGCGGCCCGCAATGCCGGTCCCGGCCGCCTGCTGGTGGCGGTCTACGCGATCTTTGCCCTCGCAGCCTCGGCCCGGGCGGCCTTCCAGATCCTGACCAAGTTCGACCACGCCCCGCTGGCCTACCTGCTGTCCGCCTTCGCCGCGGCGGTCTACGTCGTGGCGACGGTCGGCCTCGCCCGGTCCGGCGCCACGGCCTACCGGATTTCGGTGGCAGCCGTCGGCGTGGAAATGGCCGGCGTCCTGGCCGTGGGGATCTTCGGGCTGGTCGACCCCGCCGCCCTGCCCGACGATACGGTCTGGTCCGGCTTCGGCAGCGGCTACGGCTATGTACCCCTGATCCTGCCGATGGTCGGGTTGTGGTGGCTCTACCGGCACCGCGCCGACGCGCGCCGATGAAATAAGTATGCTTACCTGTTCCGCGCCGGTGCGTGAGACGATGGCAGGAACAACGAGCCGTTCCAACTCCGTCAAGGGGGAGCCATGAGCAACACAGCGCCGACACCGGGCGACAGGTCCAATCCCGCAGGCACCGGCCTGCCCGAATCCCAGGGACGGGACACTCAGGCACCGTCACCCCAGGCGCCGTCTTCGCAGGCACCGTCTTCGCAGGGACCCCGGACGCAGCCCGGCAAGCAGTCAGCCCGGAAGCAGGGACGGAACACCCGGCAGCCCAAGGCCGCCAAGCCTTTCAAGAGCAGTGACGACTGGGGTGTCTTCCGCGCCGTGGTCATCGGCGTCGGCATCCTGGTGGCCGGCTTCGGACTTTACAACCTCATCACGGGAACGGCAGGACTGCCCGAGGGGTCCGGGGGAGAGGTCAACCCCACCCTGGAGAGCCAGTACCGGTTCTTCGCCGCCATGATGGTCGGCGTGGGCGCCGCGTTCGTGGCCATAGCCGTGAAGTTCCAGTGGGCAAACATGCTCTGGCTCGTCTGCCTGATGGTGTTCCTGGGCGGCATCGGCCGGGTCCTGTCCTGGGCGTTCTCCGGAACCCCGCACTTCACCTTCATCGTGCTGATGATTGTTGAACTCGCGTTCCCGCCCGCACTGCTCGTGTGGCACCGGTTCATCGCCAAAACATCCGACCTGCGCCGCCAGTACACCCAGCAGGACACAGGGGAGGCCGGCGGTCCCGGTATTGCGGGCGGTTCCCGGTAAGCGCCGCTGATCGGACATAATGGATAGGTCCGCGACGGTGAAGCCGCGCGGAGCCGGTCCTGCCGTCCGACCGGCACCGGAAAAATGCTGCTAAGGAGCCTGTGTGTACTACTGGAATGACCTGGCGGAAATACCTGCCGATATTGGTCCGACAGTAATCACCATTGGCAACTTCGACGGCGTGCACCTTGGCCACCAGCATGTGCTCAACCGCTTGGTGAAGGTGGCACGCGCGCAGGATGCGGCCGCCGTCGCCATCTCTTTTGATCCGCACCCCGCACAGGTCCACCGCCCCGGAAACGCACCGGAACTGATCATGGGAACCATGGACCGCGTGCAGGCGCTGGCGGATACCGGGCTGGACGGCCTGTTGATGATGCATTACACCCTGGAGCTGGCGTCCCTGACCGCCGAGGAATTCGTCCGCCGGGTACTCGTGGACGCCCTGCACGCGAAGACCGTCGTCATCGGCCACGACGTACGCTTCGGCAAGGGCAACGCCGGAGACCTGGACACCATGCGCGGGCTCGGCCGCGAACTGGTCTTCGCCGTTGAGGCAGTGGATGATTTCGGTGCCCTTCCTGACGGCCCCGACTCCGGCCGGCGCTGCTCCTCCACCTGGATCCGCGAGGCACTGCGCGAAGGTGACGTCCGGACCGCCGCGCGCCTGCTGGGCCGCAGCCACCGGATGCGCGGAGAGGTGGTGCATGGCGCTGCCCGTGGCCGCGAGCTGGGTTTCCCCACGGCCAACCTGGCTCCCGAGGCTTCGGGGCTGATCCCCGCCGACGGGATCTACGCCGGCTGGCTGGTGGATGAAGCCGGCACGCGGTGGCCTGCCGCCGTGTCGGTGGGATCCAACCCGACCTTCGAGGGCGTGAGCCGGCAGGTGGAAGCCCACGTCATAGACCGCCCCGCCGAGAAGGTGGAGGACTTCGACCTGTACGGGCAGCACGTTGTGGTGGAATTCGTGGACCGGCTGCGCGGCATGGTGGCGTACACCGGCCCCGAGGCCCTGGTGGAGCAGATGCGGCTCGACGTCGGACGCACCCGTGAGGTCCTTTCGACAGAAAGCGGCACGGGCAGGTAAACTGGACTCAAATTCGGCTGCGGTCCGTGGCGGCTGAATTTCTTTATGTTCCGGGGTATATGCCCCAGGGTCCGCCCAAGGAGCAGAAAGATTCCCGGCAGCGAAGTGCTGACTCGGGCCTCACGGCACAACTGTAGGAGTTACATTGGCACTCGATCCCGCTGTCAAGCAGGAAATCATTCGGGAATTCGCTCGCGCTGAAGGGGACACCGGTTCCCCTGAGGTTCAGGTTGCTGTGCTTTCACGGCGCATCCTCGACCTGACCGAGCACCTGAAGACGCACAAGCATGACCACCACACCCGCCGTGGCCTGATGGCCCTGGTTGGTCGCCGTCGTCGCATGCTTACCTACCTGCGCGACACCGACATCGCCCGCTACCGTACGCTCATCGAGCGCCTCGGCCTGCGTCGATAGTCTTTGTGAAAGGCGGCACCTGTGCACTGCACGGGGAGCCGCCTTTTGCGCAGGCAGGCATGGACACCGGGAAAGCCGGAAGCGCACCTGTCTGATCTCGGTCCCCTTCGGGCGGGCCGGCGAAGGTAGTTAAGCAGTAAAGAAGCAGTAAAGAAGCACAGCAAACATCACAGGAGTCAGCCAGCATCGCAGCATTCGCGGTCCTCGGTAGTGGTCTCCGGGAGATTCTGCCCGAGGACCTCGATCGAAGACCGGGTGTTGAACGTGCGGCCCATGCCGTACGGAAAGAAGTTCGAAACGGTGCTGGGTGCCTCCGCCCACAGAAGAAACGGAGGTGACTCTCATATGGAGGGTCCCGAAATTCAGTTCGCAGAAGCCGTTATTGACAACGGCAAATACGGCAAGCGCGTCATCCGGTTCGAAACCGGCCGCCTTGCCCAGCAGGCCGCCGGTGCGGCGATGGTCTACATTGACGAAGACACCGCCCTGCTCTCGGCCACGTCCGCCGGTAAGTCCCCGCGTGAAGGTTTCGACTTCTTCCCGCTGACCGTGGATGTCGAGGAGCGTATGTACGCTGCCGGCCGCATCCCGGGCTCGTTCTTCCGCCGCGAAGGCCGCCCGTCCACCGAAGCCATCCTGGCCTGCCGCCTGATGGACCGCCCGCTGCGCCCCGCCTTCGTCAAGGGCCTGCGCAACGAGGTCCAGATCGTGGTCACCGTCCTGGCGATCAACCCGGACGTGCTCTACGACGTGGTGGCAATCAACGCTTCGTCCATGTCCACCCAGCTGAGCGGCCTGCCGTTCTCCGGCCCGATCGGCGGCGTCCGCGTTGCCCTGGTCGACGGCCAGTGGGTTGCCTTCCCGAAGCACTCCGAGCTTGAGCGCGCAGTGTTCTCGATGGTGGTTGCCGGCCGCATCGCCGGTGACGACGTCGCCATCATGATGGTGGAAGCCGAAGCCACCGACAACGCCTGGACCCTCATCAAGGAAGAGGGCGCCACCGCCCCGACCGAAGAGGTTGTGGCAGAAGGCCTGGAAGCGGCCAAGCCGTTCATCAAGGTCCTGTGCGACGCCCAGTCCGACCTGGCTGCCCGTGCCGCCAAGCCGACCGTCGAGTTCCCGATCTTCCTGGACTACCAGGATGACGTGTACGAGGCCGTTGAAGCCGAAGCCGCCGAGAAGCTGGCCAAGGTCTTCTCCATCGCCGACAAGCAGGAGCGCGACACCGCCGCCGACGCGCTGAAGGACGAAGTCAAGGCCGCACTGGCCGGGAAGTTCGAAGGCCGCGAAGGTGAAATCTCCGCTGCCTTCCGCTCCGTCACCAAGCACGTTGTGCGCCAGCGCATCCTCAAGGAGCAGGTCCGCATCGACGGCCGTGGCCTGACGGACATCCGCCAGCTCACCGCCGAGGTCGAGGTTCTGCCCCGCGTGCACGGTTCGGCCATCTTCGAGCGCGGCGAAACCCAGATCATGGGTGTCACCACGCTGAACATGCTGAAGATGGAACAGCAGATCGACTCGCTGTCGCCGGTAACGCGCAAGCGCTACATGCACAACTACAACTTCCCGCCGTACTCCACCGGTGAAACCGGCCGCGTGGGTTCGCCCAAGCGCCGCGAAATCGGCCACGGTGCCCTGGCAGAGCGCGCGCTCATGCCGGTGCTGCCGACGCGTGAGGAATTCCCGTACGCCATCCGCCAGGTCTCCGAAGCCCTGAGCTCCAACGGTTCCACCTCGATGGGTTCGGTCTGCGCCTCGACGCTGTCCATGCTCAACGCCGGTGTTCCGCTGCGCGCTCCGGTTGCCGGTATCGCCATGGGCCTGGTCTCCGACCAGGTCGACGGTGAAACCCGCTACGCCGCCCTGACCGATATCCTCGGCGCCGAAGATGCCTTCGGCGACATGGACTTCAAGGTCGCCGGTACCTCCGAGTTCGTCACGGCCATCCAGCTGGACACCAAGCTCGACGGTATCCCCGCCTCCGTTCTGGCTGCAGCACTGAAGCAGGCCCGCGAAGCCCGCCTGCACATCCTCGACGTGATGCAGGCCGCGATCGACGCTCCGGACGAGCTCTCCGAGTTCGCCCCGCGCATCATCTCGGTCAAGATCCCCGTGGATAAGATCGGCGAGGTCATTGGCCCGAAGGGCAAGATGATCAACCAGATCCAGGAGGACACCGGCGCTGACATCTCCATCGAAGATGACGGCACCGTCCTCATCGGTGCAACCGACGGCGGCTCCGCCGAGGCTGCCCGCTCGGCGATCAACGCGATCGCCAACCCGCAGGTCCCCGAGATCGGCGAGCGTTACCTCGGTACGGTAGTCAAGACCACCACCTTCGGTGCTTTTGTCTCCCTGACCCCGGGCAAGGACGGCCTGCTGCACATCTCCGAGCTGCGTAAGCTCGCCGGCGGCAAGCGCGTGGACAACGTCGACGACGTCGTCTCCGTGGGCCAGAAGGTCCAGGTGGAAATCACCAAGATCGATGACCGTGGAAAGCTTTCGCTCTCCCCGGTGGTTGCTGAAGACGCCGAAGGCGAAGAAGCAGCAGAAACCGAGTCTGCAGAGTAAATGCAGGACTTCTCCGATGGAAACCGTTCCGTGTCCACTTCCTCACCGAAGGGGCACGGGACGGTTGTCCAGCTTCCGCTGACCACTCTTTCCTCCGACCCGACCCTCGTAGTCGGCACTCCGGGAGGCGCCGTCGTGCGCCGTTCGGTACTGCCCGGTGGCGTCCGGGTCCTGACCGAGGAAATGCCCGGCCAGCGAAGCACGGCCATCGGATTCTGGGTTGGTGTCGGCTCGCGGGATGAAGCCGCGGGCCGGCACGGCTCCACACACTTCCTTGAGCACCTGCTATTCAAGGGCACCACCCGGCGCTCGGCGCTGGATATTGCCTCGGCCTTTGACGAGGTGGGCGGCGAGTCCAATGCGGCCACCGCCAAGGAAAGCACCTGCTACTACGCACGGGTGCTGGATACCGATCTTCCGATGGCCATTGACGTCATCACCGATATGGTCACGTCCGCCGTCCTGGATCCGGAGGAACTGGAACAGGAACGCGACGTCATCCTGGAAGAGATCGCCATGGACAATGACGATCCGGCTGATCTCTGCCATGAAAAGTTCTCCGAGGCCGTCCTGGGCGAGCATGCCCTGGGCCGTCCCATCGGCGGCACCCCCGAGGCCATCCGCAGTGTCTCCCGCGAAGCGGTCCTCGAGCATTACCGGCGTTACTACCGTCCGGAGGAGCTGGTGGTCACTGCCGCCGGGGGACTGGACCACGAGGAGGTCTGCGCCCTGGTGCTGCAGGCCCTGCAGACCGCCGGCTGGGAGCTGGACCCGGCGGCAACGCCCGCACCGCGCCGGAACACCGAGCCGGCAGTGATTTCCGGGACCGCCGGAGTCCAGGTCATCAACCGTCCGGTGGAGCAGGCCAACATCGTCATGGGCTGCCCCTCGCTGACCGCCACCGATGACCGCCGCTTCGCCATGAGCGTGCTGAACACGATCCTTGGCGGCGGGATGTCCTCCCGCCTGTTCCAGGAGATCCGCGAGAAGCGCGGCCTGGTCTACTCCACCTACTCGTTCTCGGCGTCGTACGCCGACGCCGGCTATTTCGGCATGTACGCGGGCTGCTCGCCGGCCAAGACCCGTCAGGTCATCGACCTGCTGGGCAGCGAACTGGAACGCCTTGCAGCCGACGGCGTCGAGCCGGCCGAGCTGGCCAAGGCCCTGGGCCAGATCTCCGGCGGAATGGTGCTTGGCCTCGAGGACTCCGGCTCGCGGATGTCCCGGCTGGGCCGGGCCGAACTGGTCAGCGGCGAGTTCATCGACATTGACGAGTCCCTGCGCCGGATCCATTCGGTCACGGCCGAACAGGTGCAGGAACTGGCCGCGGAACTCGCGGCGGCGCCGCGGACCATCACCGTGGTGGGCCCGTTCGAATCAGCCGTGGAACTGGGCTTCTAACTCCTCAAGACTTCCCAAGACAAAAGGCACACCCGGCGTCCGGGTGTGCCTTTTGTCGTACCTGGGGTTAGAGCAGGCGTTACCCGCCGGCGAACGGCGGCAGGATGTCGACGACGTCGTCCGCCTCCAGCAGCATGCCGGGATTGCGTGCTGCCGTCTCATTGACCAGGAACGTGCTGCGCGCAATCACGGTCGCCAGGGCCGGAACGCCGGCGCCCTGCGCCGGGTAGCGGGCGGCAAGTTTTTCCGTCAGCTCGGCCAGCGTCAGCGGGCCCATATCGAATTGTTCTTCTTCTATGCCGGCTGCCGCTTTCGCAGCACCGAAGTATCGGATCAGCACTTAGCCGCCTATCGCACTCATGGTTCGGTCGGGCTGGACGTAGTCGGAGTCGCCAAGCCCGGTGTGGGCCATGCCGTGGGCCTTGGGCTTGCCCCACATGGCTTCCTGCCAGCGGCGGACGACGGCGTCGTCATCCACCCCGCTGCGCAGCAGGTCCCGCAGATCCGTTTCCTCGTGGGAGAAGAGGCAGCTGCGCACCTTTCCTTCCGCCGTGATCCGGGTGCGGACGCACTCCGCGCAGAACGGCTCGGTGACAGAGGCAATAATGCCCACCGTTCCGACCACCGTTGCCGGATCCGCGTTCCGGCGTACCTCCCACCGCTGGGCCGGCGCACCGCCGCGCTCCCGGGGGTCCGGCGTCAGCACGAAGTCCCGTTCCAGCAGCGTCCGCATCTCCAGGGCAGTGATCATCCCGTCCCGGGTCCAGCCGTGGTCGGCGTCCAGGGGCATCTGCTCGATGAAGCGCAGCTCGAAGCCGCGGCTGACCGCCCATTCCAGCAGGTCCGGAGCCTCGGCGTCGTTGATGCCGCGCATGAGGACCGCATTGATCTTGATCAGGCCCAGGCCCACCCGGGCGGCTTCCTCCACACCACGCAGCACCCGGTCCAGGAACGGACGGCGGGTGAGCTGGGCGAAGGTGTCCGGGTGCAGCGAATCCATGGACACATTGATGCGGGTCAGCCCGGCATCCTTAAGCGCCTGGGCCTTCTTGTCCAGACCGAGGCCGTTGGTGGTCAGCGAAATGGGCAGGTCCGGATGGTTGGCATGGATGCCCGCCACGATCTCCACCAGGTCCGCGCGCACCAGCGGCTCGCCGCCGGTCAGGCGCAGTTCGCGCACACCCAGCCGGTCCACGCCAAGACGGACCAGGCGCACGATTTCGTCCCGCGAGAGGACCTTGTCCCGGGCCAGCCAGTCGAGGCCTTCGGCGGGCATGCAGTAGGTGCAGCGCAGGTTGCATTTGTCCGTGAGCGAAAGCCTCATGTCGGTGGCCTTCCGGCCGTACCGGTCCAGCAGCCCGTCCGCGGGCGTGAGCGCGAGCGCAGACGCGGGAGGGGGCAGGGGAGCGGATGTAGTGCTGCTGCCCACCGGGGATTGGCGGGCGCTGATGTCTGATGTACTGGGGGAAGGGCTGATTACAGGCATTCCCAGCTGAGTTCCCATCCCTCGAGGTTACGCCCTTTCACAGTTAGGCTCTATAAATGCGCTTTGTTCTCCGGGCCCGCCGGGCCCCGGCGGCGTGCGTTGTGATGATTCTCACGGCTTTCACCGCCCTTACCGCCGGGTGCGCGTCTCCCGAGCCCGCCGGCAGCACGGACGGTGGTGGCCGGATCACGGTCTTTGCGGCGTCGTCACTCACCGATGTGGTGGAGTCACTGAACGCGGCGTACGACGGCGGCGGGCGGCTGCGCGTGAACGTGGGGTCCAGCAGTCAGCTGGTGGCGCAGCTGCAGTCCGGCGCGGAAGCGGATGTTGTGATCACCGCCGACCTTGAGGCGCTCGAACCCCTGCGGAACGGCCTGGACCGGGAAGCGGTGCTGGCCAGCAACCAGCTCGTGCTGGCCCTGGCGGCCGGCAACCCCGCCGGGATCACAGTGTTACGCGATGTTGCGGCCGACCGCGTCCGCGCGGCCCTGTGCGCACCCTCGGTCCCGTGCGGCCGGGCCGCGGACCGGGTGCTGGCTGCGGCCGGCGTCGCGGTTCCGGACCCGAGCCTTGAGGACAGTGCCCGTTCCGTGCTGACCAAGGTCTCCAGTGGGCAGGCCGACGCCGGACTGGTCTACCGGACCGACGCCCTGGCCGCGGCCGAGGCGGGCGTGACCTACCTGCCGCTGAGCGATCCCGGGCCTAACCGGTATCCGGCCGCCCTGACCGCCCAGGGGGCGGAGAACACGGACGCGGCAGCCTTCTTCGACTGGCTCACCGGTCCCGACGCGGCGGCAATCCTCGCCGAGGCGGGTTTCGGCCCTCCGGAACCGGGCAGCGGCCCCGCAGACACTGCCCCGGGGAGCACCGATGCCCCTTAAGTCATCTGGTACCCGCGGGCCGGCCTCCGGCTCCACCTCCGCCATGAGCCGGGAGGCCCGTGCCACCACTCCAGCCTGGCTGTGGCTGCCGGCCGGACTCGCCCTGCTGCTGTGCGCGGGGCCGGTTGCCGCCCTGCTGCTCAACGTGCCCTGGACGTCGCTGCCGGAGCTGCTCAGCACGGATGCGGCGCGGACTGCGCTGGGACTGTCCCTGGCCACCTCCGCCGGCTCCACGCTCCTGTGTGTGCTGCTGGGCCTGCCCCTGGCTGTGCTGCTCAGCAAGCTGGAGGGGCCGTGGATCCAGCTGATGCGCGGCATCCTGCTGATCCCGCTGGTCCTCTCGCCCGTGGTCTCCGGCATCGCCCTGCTGTATTTCTGGGGCCGGCAGGGGATTGCCGGACGGCTGCTGGGCACCGTGGGCCTGGACGTCGGGTACTCGCCGGCCGCCGTCGTGATTGTGCAGGTGTTTGTCTCGCTGCCCTTCTTCGTGGTCGCCTCGCTGAACAGCCTGTCCGCCGTGGACCGGGACCTGGAAATGGCTGCGGCCACGTCCGGGGCCGGCCCCACCGCGATCCTCCGCCACATCACCCTGCCGCTGGCACTGCCCGGCATCGTGGCCGGCACCCTGCTGGCCTTCGCCCGGTCGCTGGGCGAGTACGGGGCCACCATCACCTTTGCCGGGAGCATCGCGGGAAGCACCCGGACCCTGCCGCTGCAGATTGAACTAAGCCTGAACTCCAACCAGCCCCAGGCCGCCCTGGGCATCTGCCTGATGCTTATTGCCCTGTACCTCCTGGTCCTGCTGCTGGCCCGGGTCGCCACCGGACGGTTGCTGCCGCGATGAGCGGCCCCGGGCAGGGCGGGCGCGGTGCTGGCGGCGGAACCGGCCGGACACGCTCACACCCGTGGTGGGCGGTGGCCGCAGGGATGGTCGCCGCCGCACTGGGCGTCGCGGCCGGGGAACTGCTGGCCGCCATCGTCAGCCCGTCGCTGTCCCCGGTGTCCGCGGTCGGCTCGGTAGTGATCGATGCCGTCCCCGGCCCGGTCAAGGACGCCGCGATTGCACTGTTCGGCACAGCGGACAAAACAGCGCTGCTGGTGGGCATGGGACTGGTCATCGCCCTTGCGGCCGCCGCTGCCGGCCGCCTGGAACTGCGCCGTCCGCCGTCGGGCGCCGCGGTCCTGGGCCTCTTCGGAGCCGCGGGCCTGGCGGCGGTCTTCTCCCGTCAGCAGTTCTCGCTGCTGTCGGTCCTGCCGCCCGTGGCTGCCGCCGTCGTCGCCGTCCTGGTCCTGCGGGCACTCGCGGCCCGGATCCGGGACCTGGCTGCGGCACCGACGGAAAATGACGCCTCGGTGCGCCGGCGTACGGTGCTGGCCTCCGTAGGCGGGGGAGCGGCGGTGGCCCTGGTCGGCGCGGCGCTGGCAGGCATTGCCCGCGGCGGGCAGGTGGGCGTCACCGCCCTGCGCGGGGCTGTCCGGCTTCCGGCTCCGTCCCGGCCCGCCGCACCCGTGCCGGCCGGAGCCGGGCTCGCCGTCGACGGGCTGGCACCGCTGGTGACGCCGGCCGAGGACTTTTACCGGATCGACACGGCCCTCAGCGTGCCGCTGATTGATCCGGCGGACTGGCGGCTGCGGGTCACCGGAATGGTGGACCGCGAGGTGGAGCTGAGCTACGCGGAGCTGCTCGCCGAGCCGCTGCAGGAAAGCTACGTCACCCTCGCCTGCGTTTCCAACGAGGTGGGCGGGGACCTGATCGGCAATGCACGGTGGCTGGGGCTGCCGGTCCGGGAGCTGCTGGCCCGGGCCGGTATCCGGCCCGGTGCGGACATGGTGCTGTCCACGAGCCGGGACGGCTGGAGCGCCTCCACCCCGTTGGAGGCGCTGACCGATGACCGGGACGCGCTGCTGGCCGTGGGTATGAACGGGGAACCGCTGCCGCTGGAACACGGCTTCCCCGTCCGGCTGGTGGTCCCCGGACTTTACGGGTACGTCTCCGCGACCAAATGGGTCACCGAGCTGCGGGTCACGCGGTTCGCGGACGAAACCGCGTACTGGACGGACCGGGGCTGGGGCGAGCGTGGTCCGGTCAAGCTCTCCTCACGCATCGATGTTCCCGGCCGGGCGCCGGTCTCCGCCGGTGCTGTCACCGTGGCCGGCGTGGCGTGGGCACAGCACACGGGCATCAGCGCGGTACAGGTGCGGGTCGACGACGGCGGCTGGCAGGACGCCGAGCTCGCCCCCGGAATCTCCGCCGACACCTGGCGCCAGTACCGGATCAGCGTGGACCTGGCACCGGGCGGCCACGACCTCGCCGTGCGCGCCGTGGATGCCAACGGGGTGCGGCAGGCCGAAGAAAAACGGCCGGTGCTTCCCGACGGAGCCACGGGGCTGCATACAATTCGGGTGACGGCCCGCTGAGGACCGTCCACCGGCATCGATCCGCTCCGCGAGCTGCATCCATCAGTCCGCTCCCGCCCGTCCGCATTCCAACGGCCGCATCCCGCCCGTCCGCATCACAAGGAGGAACATGTCCGCACAATCCGTCCCGCCGGGTGTCCCGGCGGCGGTGCCCGCCGTTCCGCCCGCAGCCGGACCGCGGCCGGTGGAAGTGCACCGGCAAGCGGTCGAGGATCTCCTGGGGGACTGGTTCCGGGCGCATCCGCCCACGGGGGAGACCATCCAGCTTGATCAGGCGGCCGGCCGGATCCTCGCCGCGGAGGTCCGGGCCCCGGGGAACCTGCCGCCCTTTACGAATTCCCAGATGGACGGTTACGCGGTCCGCACCGCCGACCTCGCCGGCAGGGCAACCGGGTCCGGCAGTGCTGGACTGGTTTCCCTAGCCGTCGCCGCTCCGATCCCCGCCGGATCGGAAGCGCCGCCGCTGCTGCCCGGAACAGCCGCCCCCGTCATGACCGGAGCCATGCTGCCCGAAGGCGCCGACGCCGTCGTACCGATCGAGGCCTGCACTCCCGACTATTTCCTGCCCGGCTCCGGCTCCGGCTCTGGTCCCGGCAGCGCCGCCACCGTCGCCGTCCCGGCCGACGCGTCCGCCGGCCAGTTCGTCCGCAGGGCCGGCAGTGACATTGCCGCCGGAGCCCTGGCGCTTCCCGCCGGCACCGTCCTGGGACCGCTGCAGCTGGGACTGCTTGCCGCCCTCGGCCTGGACCGGGTCACCGTCCGGGCACGGCCGCGGGTGCTGCTGCTGGCCACCGGCGATGAGGTGATTGAGCCCGGCATGCCGCTGGGACCGGGCCAGATTCATGACGCAAACACCACCCTGCTCCGCAGTTCGCTGGAGCAGGCGGGCGCAGAGGTACTCCGGTCCCGGATCCTGGTGGACTCCCCGCAGGAGTTCCTGGACCGGCTCCGTGCCGACCTCGCCGCCGACACACCGGACCTGGTCCTCACCTCCGGCGGCATAAGCAAAGGTGCCTACGAGGTCGTCCGCCAGGCCCTGACCGCGCAGGACGTGGAGTTCCTGTCCGTGGCCATGCAGCCCGGCGGTCCGCAGGGCATCGGCACGGTCCAGGGCATCCCGTTCCTCGGCTTCCCCGGCAACCCGGTCAGCTCGCTGGTGTCCTTCGAAATGTTCCTGCGTCCGGCCCTGACCGCCGCCACGGGAGCACCGCGTCCCCGGACCGAAGTAGTGGCGCGCCTCTCAGCGCCGCTGGGGAGCCCGGCCGGCAAGCACCAGGTGCGCCGGGGCCGGTTCACCGCCGGGACAGTGGAACCGGTGGGTGGTCCGGGGTCCCATCTGGTCCACGCCCTGGCCTCCTCCAACGCCCTGATCTCCGTCCCGGTGGGGACCGAACACCTCGAGGCGGGCGCGGAAGTGACAGTATTGCTATTGGAATAACCCGACCGCGTCCCGCCCGGACGCCGTGTCCCGAAAGGACCCTGCAGTGAGCGCCGAACCCGAAGACCTCCACCCCGCCGGACTGACCCACGTCCGTGAGGACGGCTCCGCGCACATGGTCGATGTGTCCGCCAAGGTTGAAACCACGCGGCAGGCCACCGCCCAGGCCGTGCTGTGCAGCACCGCCGAGGTAATCCGCCTGATCGCCGACGGCGGCCTGCCGAAGGGCGACGCGCTGGCCGTGGCCCGGGTTGCCGGCATCATGGCCGCCAAGCAGACCTCCAACCTCATCCCGTTGTGCCATCCGCTGCCGCTGACGAAGGTCACTGTGGATTTCACCCCGCAGGACGGCAATGTCCTGATCGAGGCCACGGTCAAGACCAAGGGGCTGACCGGCGTCGAAATGGAGGCGCTGACCGCCGCTTCCGTGGCCGCCCTGACGCTGTACGACATGATCAAGGCCGTGGATAAGCACGCCCGGATCACCGACACCATGGTGCTGGCCAAGTCCGGCGGCAAGAGCGGGGACTGGACCCTGTGAGCAGCCCAACACCCCGGCGCACCGCCGGGGTCCTGATTGCCTCCACCCGCGCCGCCGCGGGTGTCTACCAGGACGAATGCGGGCCGCTGATAGCCGACTGGCTGTATGCCCTGGGCTACGACATTGTGCTGGCCGAAGTGGTCCCCGACGGCGTGGAGGTCGCTGCATCGCTGCAGCGCATCCTCGCGCTGAAACCGTCTGTCCTGCTGACCAGCGGCGGCACGGGGCTGAGCCCGGACGATGTCACCCCCGAATCCACCGAACCGCTCCTGGACCGCCAGGTGCCCGGAGTGATGGAAGCCATCCGCGCCAAGGGACTGGCCGCGACGCCGATGGCCGCCATCAGCCGCGGTTTCGCCGGCACCGCCGGAGCCACGTTCGTGGTCAACCTGCCCGGTTCGCCGGGCGCCGTCGCGGACGGGCTCGCCGTACTTGAACCGATCATCGGCCACATCTGCGGCCAGCTGGAAGGAAAACGTGAACACTAGCGAAGTCATCCACGCGGCGGTTTCCGCCGAACCGCTGAACAGTGCCGACGCCGAACGCGCCGCCTGGTCCCCGGACTGCGGTGCAGTGGTGCTCTTCAGCGGCATTGTGCGCAACCACGACGACGGCAAGTCCGTCACCGCCCTGGGGTACAGCTCCCACCCCACCGCCCAGTCCGTGCTGGACTCGGTCGCCAACGGGATTGCCGCCAAGTATGACGGCATCCGGATCTGGGTGGCACACCGCACCGGAGACCTGGAGATCGGCGACGCCGCCCTGGTGGCGGCCGTCGCCTCGGCCCACCGCGGCACGGCGTTTGCCGCCTGCAGCGAGCTGGTGGACACCATCAAGGCGAATGTACCCATCTGGAAGGAGCAGGGGTTCACGGACGGCAGCACCGAGTGGGTAGGCGTCAGCGACCGGCCCTGACCGGTAATCTGGTGCCTATGAGCGAAAAACTTGCCGTAGCGGTCCTCGGTGCCGCAGGCCGGATGGGATCCGAGGCGGTCGCCGCCGTCGAGGCGGCGGCGGACATGGAACTCGTCGCCGCGCTGGGCCGGACCGACCCGCTGGAAACCCTGGTCTCCGCCGGTGCGCAGTACGTGGTGGACCTGACGGTGCCGGACAGCACCGAGGCCAACGTCCGCTTCGCCGTCGAACACGGCATGCACGCCGTCGTCGGCACCACCGGCTGGGACGCGGACCGGCTGGACCGGCTCACGGACCTGCTGGAACGCTCTCCCGGCACCGGTGTGCTCATCGCCCCGAACTTCGCCCTGGGCTCGGTGCTGGCCTCGGCGTTCGCAGCCAAGGCAGCCCGTTACTTCGAGTCGGTGGAACTGATCGAACTGCACCACCCGGACAAGGTGGACGCCCCGTCCGGCACCGCCGTACGCACCGCCCAGCTGATCGCGGCCGCCCGGGCCGACGCCGGCACCGCGCCGTCGCCCGATGCCACCACCAAGGCGCTGGAGGGCGCACGCGGTGCCGAAGTGGACGGAGTGCACGTGCATTCGGTGCGGCTGCGGGGCCTCGTCGCGCACCAGGAAGTCCTGCTGGGCGGACCCGGCGAGCAGTTGACCATCCGCCACGATTCCTTTGACCGTGCCTCCTTCATGCCCGGCGTCCTGCTGGGCCTGCGGCAGGTGGCGGACCACCCCGGACTGACCGTCGGACTTGACGGCTACCTCGACCTGAACGACTAAGGAACACGTTGTCTTTCTTCACCGGCCTTTTCGCCAACCGCGCCAAGCTGGGCGTTGCGCTCGTGACCCTGCTCCTGGCCTTTTACCTGGTGGTCTCCGCCCAGCGCGGCCTGCAGCTGCTGACCGCTCCGGAGCTCACCGCGAAGTTCATGGGTGCCGCGTACCTGGTGCTGCCGGTGGTGGGTGCCTGGGCGCTGATCCGCGAACTCATGTTTGGGGCACGCACGGAAAAGATGGCCGCGATCCTGGCCGCGGAAGGCCGGCTGCCGGTGGATAACCTGCCGCGCACACCGGCGGGACGGATTGTCCGCGAAGCGGCCGATGCCGAATTCCCCCGATACAAGGCCGAAACCGAGGCGGCACCGGAGGACTGGCGCAGCTGGTTCCGGCTCTCCTGCGCCTACGACGCCGCGGGGGACCGCACCCGGGCCCGCCGGACCATGCGGCAGGCCGGGAAGCTCTTTGCCTCAAACCGGCCCACGCAGAACGCGCCGGGCGCCTAGCGTTTCGGCCGGGCAGCGGCCGTGCCGCGCCCGGTTTTGCCCCGGGCCAGCCGGGATGCACCCGAGGTAACGAGTTCCAGCGGTCCCCGGGCATTGATCTTCTGGAACAGGATGGCCAGCACCACGTAGAACGTCACCTGGATCCAGTAGACCGGCAACGGCTCCAGCGGCGGGTTCTGCAGGTCCACGATGGTCATCACCCACACGTGCATGCTGTACAGCGTCAGTGTCATGGCACCGGCGGCGGAGAGCGGCAGCAGCAGGTTCGGCCGGGCCCGCGTGAGCAGCAGGCAGATGCCCAGTACCGCCGCAGCCGTGCCGGAGGTATGCAGCATGTCGAGGCTGGTGTTGGAATGCGGTCCGGACAGGGCCAGCCACCACCAGGAACCGGTCTGTTCCACCGAAGACAGATTGACCTCCATCATCCGTTCCAGCGGCCACACCTGTCCCGAGTCGGTGCCGGCGAGAACGTCCAGCCCGCCCAGTTCCCGGAGCAGGTAGGAGGACATGAACTTGGCGGCCACGGCGGCGAAAACCCCCGCGGCAAGCAGCCCCACCTGGACGCGCAGGTCGGTCAGCGCGAGCCGCCCGATGACCAACCCGAGCAGGATGTAGCTCAGCCACTGCAGTACGGGGTAGAAGCCGGTGACGAAAACGTCCGCAGCCAGCACCGCCGGGGTTCCCCAGGCGTCCCAGGTCAGGTTTCCCTCGATTTCCGACGGCGATAGGTTCTGCAGCAGCCATCCCCGCAGCAGGTACGCGAGCACGGGGGAGAGGAGCAGCCAGCCGCCGGCCCAGCAGGCGAGGCGCCGCAGCGGCATCCCCAGGAAAGGCAGCGCCAGCAGGAACAGGACGGCGTAGTGGAACAGGATGAGGGCGATGTTGGTTTCCAGGCCGCCCAGCGCCAGTCCCACCACGGCGATGATGAGCGCACGCACTGCTATTCCGCGCCGGTCCCGGCCCACCGCCTTGGCGTCGTGGGGTTCACTGCCGCCGGTCAGCAGCGCGAGTCCAACGCCCGCCACCACCGCGAACAACGCCGAGGAACGGCCGGAGAACACCAGTCCGGTGAGTGTGGGATCGCCGGTTTCCGGGTGGTAGAGCGGCAGCGCATGCGTGGCAATCATGCCCAGGAGGGCGATGCCGCGGGCAGCGTCGATGCCGGTCAGGCGGCGTTGGATCATGCACAGAATCGTCTCACAGCCCGCCGGGCCGGACCCTATCCGGCCAGGACCGTGACCGGACCTTCCTCCGGACCGGAGAACGCGTGCCACAGGGGTCCATGTCCCCCTGAAGCCCGGCGGCTCCACTTCCTCCGCCTTGTTGTCCCATTGCGCCGCGTAACGGGTAACGTTTTACCCATGGATTTCCAAAACCGCACGCTTCCCTTCGGCACCCTCGTCACCGCCATGCTGACCCCGTTTACCGAGGACGGGGACGTGGACTTCGACGCCACGGCTTACCTCGCGAACAAGCTGGTCGACGACGGCTGCGACGGCCTGGTGGTTTCCGGCACCACGGGCGAGACCTCCACCCTGGAGGACAGCGAGAAGGAAGACCTGTTCCGTGTGGTTGCCGAGACCGTAGGCGGCAGGGCCAAGGTCATTGCCGGAACCGGCACCAACCACACCTCCCACTCGGTGGAGATGGCCCGACGGGCCGAGCGTGCCGGCGTCGACGGCCAGCTGGTGGTGACCCCGTATTACAACAAGCCCACGCAGGCGGGCGTGATCGCGCACTTCGACGCCGTCACTGCCGCCACCGACCTCCCGGTCATGGTCTACGACATTCCCGGACGTTCGGGGATTGCCCTGAGCACCTCCACCATCTTCAAGCTGGCGGAGAACCCCCGGATCCTGGCCCTGAAGGACGCGAAGGGCGACTTCGCCGGCATCACCCGGGTACTGGCCAACACCACCCTGGACGTGTACGCGGGCGACGACGGCCTGACCCTGCCCTGGATGGTGGCCGGCGCCGTCGGCGTCGTCAGCGTTTCCGCCCACGTGGCCACCGCGCAGTTCCGTGCCCTGGTTGATGCCGCGGCCGCCGGGGACTTCGCCACCGCCCGCCGGATCCACTTCGAACTGGACCCGGTGATCCGTGCGGTGATGACCCACATCCCCGGTACCGTCTCGGCCAAGCAGATCCTCGCGATGCAGAAGGTCATCCCCTCGGCCGCCGTCCGGCTGCCGCTGGTGGCGCCCGACGCCGTCGAGATGGAAGCCATCCTGACCGACCTTGCCGAAGCCGGCATGGACTTCTCCCGGACCGAGGCCTAGGCACCCATGAGCGAAACCGCCGGAACCGGCCTGCTGACCCCGCCGCCGCTGGAAGAAGGAACCCTCCGCATCGTCGCCCTGGGCGGGCTGGGGGAAATCGGCCGGAATATGGCCGTGTTCGAAATCGGCGGCAAGCTGCTCATCGTGGACTGCGGGGTGCTCTTCCCCGAGGAGACCCAGCCCGGCGTCGACCTGATCCTGCCGGACTTCTCCTACATCGAGGACCGGCTGGACGATGTGGTTGGCGTGGTGCTCACCCACGGCCACGAAGACCACATCGGCGCGGTGCCGTACCTGCTGCGGCTCAAGAACGACATTCCGCTGGTCGGCTCGCAGCTGACGCTGGCGCTCGTGGAAGCGAAACTGCAGGAACACCGCATCAAGCCGTTCTCCCTCACGGTCACCGAGGGCCAGATCGAGCAGCTCGGCCCGTTCGAATGCGAATTCGTGGCGGTCAACCACTCCATCCCGGATGCGCTGGCGGTGTTTATCCGCACCGAGGCCGGCACCGTACTGCACACCGGCGACTTCAAGATGGACCAGCTGCCCCTGGACGGCAGGATCACGGACCTTCGCGCCTTCGCCCGCCTGGGCGAAGAGGGAGTGGACCTGTTTATGGCCGACTCCACCAATGCCGACGTGCCCGGGTTCACCACCGCCGAACGGGAGATCGGCCCGGTGCTGCAGGAACTCTTCGGCAAGGTGGACAAGCGCATCATCGTCGCCTCCTTCTCCTCGCACATCCACCGCGTGCAGCAGGTCCTCGACGCCGCCGCCGCGCACAACCGCTTTGTCTGCTTTGTCGGCCGGTCCATGGTGCGCAACATGGCCATCGCCGAAAAGCTCGGCTACCTGAACGTGCCCGAAGGTATCCTCGTGGACCTGAAGAACGTGGACGAACTGCCGGACAACAAGGTGGTGCTGATGTCCACCGGGTCCCAGGGCGAGCCCATGGCGGCACTGTCCCGGATGGCCAACGGGGACCACCGCATCCGCATCGGCAAGGGGGACACGGTCATCCTCGCCTCGTCCCTGATCCCGGGCAACGAAAACGCCGTGTTCCGCGTGATCAACGGCCTCATGCGCCTCGGCGCCGACGTCGTGCACAAGGGCAACGCGAAAATCCACGTCTCCGGGCACGCCGCAGCCGGGGAACTGCTCTACTGCTACAACATCCTCCGGCCGAAAAACGCCATGCCGGTGCACGGCGAAACCCGCCACCTGATCGCCAACGGCCGGCTGGCGGCCGCCACCGGTGTCCCGGAACAGAACATCATCCTGGCCGACGACGGCACCGTGGTGGACCTGCGGGACGGCAAGGCCCGCGTGGTGGGGGAAGTGGAGTGCGGCTTCGTGTATGTGGACGGCTCCAGCGTCGGCGCGATTACCGACACCGACCTGAAGGACCGGCGGATCCTCAGCGAGGAAGGCTTCATTTCCATCATTTCCGTGGTGAACCGCAGCACCGGCACGATCGTTTCCGGGCCCGAGATCCACGCCCGCGGGTTCGCCGAGGGTGATGCAGTGTTTGACGAGATCATCCCGAAGATCAGCGCTGCCCTGGAGGAAGCCGTACGGTCCAACACGGACCACACCACCTACCAGCTGCAGCAGGTGGTCCGGCGGGTAGTCGGCACCTGGGTCAACCGGCGGCTCCGGCGCCGGCCCATGATCGTGCCGGTGGTGGTCGAGGCTTAGCGCCGGCCGTGGTAGGCGGCCCGAAAGTTCTCCCCAAGCCGTTCCGGGCCGCGTAAATCCGGGGAACCGGGGGCGCCATCGGGTAGCGTGGCTCGTATGGCGACTCGTACTTCCCCTGCCGCAGGCAGCGGTGCTTCCGGCCGGACAACGGCCCGGAGCTCCGGCGGCAACTCAAGCAAGACTTCAGGCAAAGGCAGCTCACGCGGCGGATCCGGAGGCCGGGGGACCTCCACCTCGCGCCAGGCGCCCCCGGACCAGCTGCCCCTGCCGCTGCGTGCCGTCGAGAGCGCCTGGATGGGTATTTCCCGCATTGCCGGCGGCGGTGTCCGCAAACTCGGCGCCGATGTTTCCCCCGACTACGAGATCCGCCGCGACGGTACCGGCTTCTTCCTGATCCTGCTTGCCCTGGCCGTGGCCACCGTGGAGTGGTGGGCCCTGCGGGGACCGGTCGCCGACGTTATCCACGCCGGTGCTGCCGGAACGGTCGGCTGGATGGCAGTGGTGCTGCCCTTTATGCTCACCACCGGAGCCATCCGCCTGTTCCGCTACCCGGAGCGCCACCGCGCCAACAGCAGGATCAGCATCGGCCTGGTCATCATGCTGCTGGCCGGTTCGGGCATCACCCACATCATCGGCGGCCTGCCCGCCCTGTCGGACGGGTTCGACCGGCTCTGGGTCTCCGGCGGCATTGTCGGCTTCCTGGTTGCCGGGCCGCTCTCCGCAGTCCTCACCCAATGGCCGGTGCTGGTCCTCCTGGCTTTCCTGGCGTTCGTGAGTATCCTCATCATCACGGCCACGCCGTTCCGCCACATACCGCTGCGCCTGCGGGCGCTTTATGAACACCTGATGGGCCAGGACCTGGCCCCGGATGATCCCGAAGCGCACGACCAGAGCTACCTGTACGGCGCGCCCAAACCGGAGAAGGTCCGCAAGCCGCGCAAGAGCCGGCGCGAGAAGGAAGCCGAGGCCGCCGCGCTGGAAGGCTTCGCCGGCGACGAAGCGTTCGAACGTGCCCTGCTGCAGGACGAAGAAGAGGAAGCGGCAGCCGCCGCAGCCGCTACCGCACCGGCCGTTCCGCCGGGGGTCCGCCGCCCTACGCAGGCCGAACTCGCCACCCAGAAGATCCGCCGCAACCAGGGCCTGCCCGTCGACGGGGACATCGACTCCGCCGAGCCGCCCACGGAAGCCATCAGCACGGTTCCCGGGGCCACCGAGGTCCTGAACCTGACCGCGGTCCCGCCGGTACCGCCCGTACCCTCCCGGGCCGTGCAGCCGGTACCGCCGTCCACCCCCATCCCGCAGCGCACCGAGCAGCTGCAGCTTTCCGGCGACATCACCTATACGCTGCCGCCGTCGGACTTCCTGCCCCCGGGCCCTCCCGCAAAGGAGCGCTCGGAAGCCAATGACGCCGTCGTCGCTGCCCTGACGCACACGCTTGAGCAGTTCAACGTAGACGCCAAGGTCACCGGTTTCTCCCGCGGTCCGACGGTCACCCGCTACGAGATCGAACTGGGTGACGGCACCAAGGTGGAGCGGGTGACCGCGCTGTCCAAGAACATTGCCTACGCCGTGGCCAGCTCCGACGTGCGTATCCTCTCGCCCATTCCCGGCAAGTCCGCGATCGGCATCGAAATCCCGAACGCGGACAAGGAAGTCGTGGCCCTGGGCGACGTCCTGCGGTCCAACTCCGCCCGGAAGACCGAACATCCCATGGTGATGGGTGTCGGCAAGGACGTCGAAGGCGGCTTCGTCGTGGCCAACCTGGCCAAGATGCCCCACCTGCTGGTGGCCGGCGCCACCGGTGCCGGTAAATCCTCCTTCGTGAACTCCATGATCACGTCCATCCTGATGCGCTCCACCCCGGACGAGGTCCGCATGGTGATGGTGGACCCCAAGCGCGTGGAACTGACCGCGTACGAGGGCGTCCCGCACCTGATCACCCCCATCATCACCAACCCGAAGAAGGCAGCCGAAGCGCTGCAGTGGGTGGTCCGCGAAATGGACACCCGCTATGACGACCTCGCGAACTTCGGGTTCAAGCACATCGACGACTTCAACAAGGCCGTCCGCAACGGCAAGGTAGTGCCGCCGGCCGGCTCCAAGCGGGTCGTCCGGCCCTACCCGTACCTGCTGGTCATCGTGGACGAGCTTGCCGACCTGATGATGGTTGCCCCCCGGGACGTCGAAGACTCGATCGTGCGCATCACCCAGCTTGCCCGTGCCGCCGGCATCCACCTGGTGCTGGCCACCCAGCGGCCCTCGGTCGACGTCGTTACCGGCCTGATCAAGGCCAACGTGCCCTCACGCATGGCCTTCGCGACGTCGTCAGTCACCGACTCCCGCGTGGTCCTGGACCAGCCCGGCGCGGAAAAGCTCCTGGGCCAGGGTGACGCCCTGTTCCTGCCGATGGGATCCAACAAGCCCATCCGTGTGCAGGGTGCCTGGGTCACCGAGTCGGAGATCCACCGGGTCGTGGAGCACGTCAAGAACCAGCTCCAGGCCGTCTACCGCGACGACGTCACGGTCACGGCGCCCAAAAAGCAGATCGACGACGATATCGGAGACGACCTCGACGTCCTGCTGCAGGCGACCGAACTGGTGGTGACCACCCAGTTCGGGTCCACCTCCATGCTCCAGCGGAAACTGCGCGTCGGCTTCGCCAAGGCCGGACGGCTCATGGACCTGCTCGAGTCCCGCGGCGTCGTCGGACCTTCCGAGGGTTCCAAGGCCCGCGACGTGCTCGTCAAGCCGGATGACCTGGCTGCCACTCTCGCCGCCATCAGCGGCGGGGAAGCTCCGGCGGCATCCGGGGGAGCCGACGCCGGTGCGCTGGCGGACAACGCCAACGCCAACCACGGCTTCGACCCCGACGGTCCGGTGGACCTGGTCGCCGCAGATCTGGACGGCCGCCCGCAGGTGACCGAATACCACGACGGCGCGGACGACCCGGACGGCTCCGAAGACGCATGGAACCTCACCGGCCGGTGAATCTTCGCTACGCTGAAGGCGTGAGCAATTCTCCTACCGAGAGGGTCCCGACCCTCAATATCGCCAATGCACTGACCGTCGCGCGGATCCTGATGGTCCCGCTCTTTATCTGGTTCCTGGCGGCCGACGACGGCCGTGACGGCCTGTTCCGCTGGCTCGCCGTGGCAACGTTCGCGGTCGCCATCTACACCGACAAGCTCGACGGCGATATTGCCCGCAGCCGCGGACTGATTACCGACTTCGGCAAGATCGCCGATCCGATCGCCGACAAGCTGCTGATCGGCTCGGCTCTGGTCATGCTGTCTTTGCTGGGGGAGCTGTGGTGGTGGGTAACCATCGTCATCCTCGTCCGCGAACTCGGCATCACACTGATGCGCTTCGTGGTGATCCGGTACGGGGTCATGGCAGCCTCCCGTGGCGGCAAACTGAAGACCGTTGTCCAGACGTTCGCCATCTTTGTGTTCCTGCTTCCCCTCACCGCGTGGCTGGGTGCCTGGGCCTGGTGGATCGGGGCCGTGCTCATGGCTGCCGCCCTTGTGATCACCGTGGTGACCGGCGTCGACTATGTCCTGCAGGCAGTGAAGCTTCGCCGGGCCGGTAAGCGCGGATGAACCTGCCGCCGGACGCCGTTCCGGCGGGAGAAGTCCTTGCCGCAGCGCGCCGGGCGGGGCTGACCGTCGCCACCGCCGAATCCCTGACAGCCGGGATGCTCTGCGCCGAACTGGGGTCGGTTCCCGGTGCGTCCTCCGTTTTGCAGGGCGGCGTGGTCGCGTATCAAAATAGTGTCAAGCTTTCCGTCCTCGGGGTTCCGGCGGAGCTCCTGGCAGAAGCCGGATCCGTCGACGGAAGGGTTGCCGGGCACATGGCGGCCGGAGCGCGGCGTGTCCTTGGCGCCGACGTCGGGGTGTCCACCACCGGGGCGGCCGGGCCTGAGGCACACGACGGGAAGCCGGTTGGTACCGTGTTCGTGGGGATAGCCACTTCCGAAGGAACCTCCTTCCGGGAATTCCATTTTTCCGGGGACCGCACGGCCATCCGCACGGCGGCATGCGAAGCAGCGCTGTCTCTGCTGGCGACAGCACTGGACCGGTAGCAAAGCGGGAGGCGGCCAGGCCGGGAACAAAACCGGCAGGGCTTCAGTTGTTAGTATCAGGAACCGCCAAGGTTCTTTTATTACGATCTTTGGATAGGCCTGCGGTACCGCCGCAGTCCGCACTCACAGGGAGCAGGACGATACACATGGTTAAGCAACCCGTATCCGTGAACGGCGTGGTCCGCTGGCGGGATGTAGGGTTGGCGGAAGACGCACACCGGGAGCCTAAGGAGCGCAAGATGGTAGTTCTTCGTCACGAGATTGGTGATGTTCTCCGCGACGTGCGCCAGCGCCAGGGCCGTACCCTGCGTGAGGTGTCACATAGCGCCCGTGTCTCTCTCGGCTACCTCAGCGAGGTGGAGCGCGGACAGAAGGAAGCGTCATCCGAACTCCTGTCCTCAATCTGCAGTGCCCTCGATGTGCCCTTGTCCCTGATGCTCCGCGAGGTCAGCGACCGGGTGGCCAGCGCCGAAGGCGTGGCCATTCCAGATACCGTACCGTCGGAGTTTTCCAGGGAGTTCGCGCGCGAATTTCCCGAAGACCTGGCACGGGACCTGGCCCGCACATCCTAGGACCACACCCCGCAGTGCTGCTTCCGAGCCGGAGCTAACCGGCTGCAGCGGCAGCGCTGCCCAAAGACATACCCCTGATGCCGCGGCAGCGGGGCGATATACAGTAAAGACCCCCGCAGGCAGGGTGCCTGCGGGGGTCTGCTCTGTCCGGCTGCCGGTGCTGGTCAGCCGCGGTTCTCACTCCGGCTTGGGTTCCCATCCTGGTCTGCGGTGCCGTCCGGTGCGCTGCCGCCGCTGCCGCCGCTGCCGCCGTTGTCCTCAGCGGGCTGTTTATCCGCCTGGCCGGCGGCGGGCCGGACCGAGGCATTCAGCTTGTGCAGCAGCCGGACCAGGGTCTGCAGCTCCTCCGTTTCCCACCCGGTCCACGTCCGGCGGAAGTGTTCCTTGCGCGCCGTAGCCGTACCCTCCAGCCGGGAAGCGCCCACCTCCGTGAGGTTGATCGGCTGGGCCCGCCCGTCCACCGGATCCGTATGTTTTTCCACGAGCCCCAGCGCCTGCAGCATCGCGACCTGGCGGCTCAGCGACGGCTTACCCACGCCTACCGCTGCGGCGAGGTCCGTCAGGCGCATTGGTCCCTGCTGATGCAGCAGAACCATGAGGCCGTAGGCGGAAGGTTCCATGTCCGGATGAACCTCCCGGGCCATCCCGAGCGAGCTGGCCCGGGCTCTGCGCCACAGCACACTGAGTTCCTGCTCCAGGTCCTCGATCGCTGTGTCGGTGCTCCGTTCGGCGCCGTCGGGGGCCCCTGCGGGACCGGATGTCTCGGTCATCCTCCATTGTAGGATCGGGGGTTCCGGTGCGGCACCGTAAAACGTCCGCCATGGGGGAGCGCAGCCCGGTTCGCTGCCGTGTTTTGTGCGTGAGAGGATTAATCGATGCGTATCAGTGACTTCTGGCGGCTTATGGATGACGAGTTCGGACCGGCCTACTCACGCGTCCTCGCAGCGGACCTGGTCCTCGGCCAGCTGGGCGGTGTGACCGCCGCCCGGGCACTCGAAAAGGGCCTGGAGCCCAAATCCGTGTGGCTGGCAGTCTGCGAGATCCAGGACGTGCCGCCGGAACGCCGGCTGGGCCGGGACGTCAAGCCGAAGGCCAACTAGTTCCGGAAAATCCGGACATCGGCGGGAACAGACACGCCGGGCCGGTATTCGAATATTTGTTCGGATAAAGATATGCTCCTACACAGGGGCCGGTCCTGGCGGATGCGGCCCGGGGATATCCACAAGATAATGAGTAATACGTTCCGGTCAGCCGTTTTGTCAGTGCCGCCGGATAGGGTCGTAGATAAGAAATGACGACCGGCCTACGGGCCGCCCACAACCACAACACGAGGTGAAGAATGGCTGCTCCAGCCGACCGCGCAAAAGCCCTAGAGGCAGCGCTGGCCCAGATCGACAAGAATTACGGCAAGGGCTCGATCATGCGCCTGGGCGACGAGGTCCGCGCCCCCGCCGAAACGATTTCCACCAGCTCCGTCGCGTTGGATGTGGCGCTGGGCATTGGCGGCCTGCCGCGCGGCCGCGTGGTGGAGATCTACGGTCCGGAATCCTCCGGTAAGACCACCCTGGCCCTCCATGTGGTGGCTAATGCGCAGAAGAACGGCGGCATCGCCGCGTTCATCGACGCCGAGCACGCCCTGGACCCCATTTACGCCGCCAAGCTGGGCGTGGATACGGATTCACTGCTCGTGTCGCAGCCGGACACCGGTGAGCAGGCCCTGGAAATCATGGACATGCTGATCGGTTCCGGTTCGGTCGACGTCGTGGTCATTGACTCCGTTGCCGCACTGGTTCCGCGCGCCGAAATCGAAGGCGATATGGGCGACAGCCACGTTGGCCTCCAGGCCCGGCTGATGAGCCAGGCGCTGCGTAAGATCGCCGGCCGCCTGAGCCACACCAACACCACTGCAATCTTCATCAACCAGCTGCGTGAAAAGATCGGCGTCTTCTTCGGCAGCCCGGAAACCACCACCGGCGGTAAGGCACTGAAGTTCTACGCCTCCGTCCGGATCGATGTCCGCCGCATCGAGACGCTGAAGGAAGGCACCAACCCGGTTGGTAACCGCACCCGTGCCAAGATCGTCAAGAACAAGATGGCTCCGCCCTTCAAGCAGGCTGAGTTCGACATCATGTACGGCGTGGGCATTTCCCGCGAGGGCGGTTTGATCGACATGGGTGTGGAACACGGCCTGGTCAAGAAGTCCGGTGCCTGGTTCACCTATGACGGCGACCAGCTGGGCCAGGGCAAGGAAAACTCCCGCAACTTCCTCAAGGACAATCCGGATCTGGCGGACGAGCTGGAGCGGCGTATCCGCGAAAAGCTGGGGATCGGTGTTCCCGCCGCCGAAACGCCGGCAACACCCAAGCTGAAGGCAGTCGGAAAGGACTCCTAGCAGTCCACGTTCCTGCAGCCACGGGAGGCCGCCCGCACGCGCGCGCGGCCTCCCCCCGGCATCGTGAACCCTGACTGCCGGCTCCTGACTGCTGACTCCTGACTGCCCAGGGCCTTGGAGTAGATACCTATGAATACCCCGCAGCACGAGACCCTCGCGGAATTGAAGCAGCGGCTCGCCGACATCCAGGCCCGGACGGCCGAAGCGGAAACCCCCGGCGGGGCAGTCCGCCACGGAGACGCCCCTGCTGCGGACGAGGCGAAGACAGCCCCCATGACAGCCCGTGGTGCGGCAGACGCCGGCACCACTAAGCGTGCCCGCCGCCGGAAGCCGCAGTCCAGCACGCCGGAAGCCTTCAAGGAAGACGGATTCGGCGAGGAAGCCCCCGCCGATGAACCGTGGGGTGAACCCGGGACGACCACCCGCAAGCGGGGAGGGAAAAAGTCCGGTTCCGGCCGACAGGGCTGGGGGCGGCAGGATGCCGCCGGGGACAGTTCGGACCCGACCCCCGAGGACCAGTTCACCGGGCCGGACGGGGAGGATCCCCTGACCCCGGAGGAAGCCTATGCAGAGGCGAAGGCGATAGTCCTGCGCCAGCTCACGGCCGCTCCCAAAAGCCGCCGGCAGCTCGAAACCAAGCTTGCCGAACGGGACATTCCAGCCGATGCCGCAGCTGCAGTCCTGGACCGCTTCGAAGAAATCCAGCTGGTTGACGATGCCGAGTTCGCCCGCTTGTGGGTCCGCAGCAGGTCGCAGAGCAAGTCGCTCGCCCGCGGCGCCCTGCGGCGTGAACTGACGGAAAAGGGTATCGCCCCGGATCTGGCTGCGGAGGCGCTTGAACAGGTCAGCGCCGATGATGAACTGGAGGCGGCCCGCGCCCTGGCCCGGAAAAAACTCCAGACCTCCGCCGATCTTTCAGACCGCGGCGTGCGCGATAAGCAAACCCGCCGCCTGGTGGGAATGCTGGCCCGGAAAGGCTATTCGCCCTCGCTGGGTTTCCGCGTGGCCGGTGAAGTGATCAGCGAAGCACGGGACAACGGGAGCGGCTCCGTCTAAGCTCCCGGAACAGCCCCCCGGACGCATGGGCTTTTGCAGTGGTGTCAATTCGACGCGCCGTATCGTATGCTGTGCCGACTATGTTAAAGATGAGGTTGGCGGGGCCCCTGTTGCATACGGCGGAACGATCCCCCAGATTGCGGCTCCGGTCGGTTCCACTCTATGCAGCGCTTCTCAGCGGCGTTCTTGCCTCGGCGGTGCTCACTGCGGCGCCCGTTTCCGCTGCCGACCCGTACCCCTCCTGGGAAGACATCCAGCAGGCAAAGTCCTCCGAATCGGCCAAAGCCGCCGAAGCCGACAAGCTTGAAGGCCTGCTGACCGGACTGCGCGAGGAGGCAGGCAGTCTTGGCGATGCCGCCGTGACGGCCAGGAGCCGCTACAACGCGGCGAAGGACGCCCTGGCTGCCAGCGACAAGGAACTCGCCTCGCTTGCTGCGCAAAAGGAGGCAGCCGCGGGGCGCTCGGCAGAGTTGCTGCGCCAAGTCGCCGCCCTCGCAGCCCAGACCTACAAGACCGGGGGCGCGGCATCGGACAGCACAGCCTTGCTGCTGCTCGACCCCGAGGCCTCGGCTGATGCGCTCCACGGCGCGGACCTGATGGACCGGGTCTCGTCGCGGGCAGGGAACCTGTACGCCGAAGCCATGGCGGCGGAAAAAATTGCCGCCGGGCTGGGGGAACAGGAACAGCAGGCCCGGAACGTCCGAGCCGGGCTGGCCGCTGACGCAGAGCGGGCGCTGGACGACGCGGGAGCTTCCGCAGCCGCCGCCGGCAAGGCCGTGGAGGAAGAAGAAGCCCGGAAGTCTCAGCTGCTCGCCCAGCTGGCGGACCTGCACGGCAGTACTGCCGAGGCGGAGGAAGCACGGCTGCGGGGGATAGCGGCTGAAAAGGCATTTGCAGAGCAGCAGGCCGCAGCCGAGCGGGCGGCACGTGCCGCGGGATCCGGCCAGGCCGGTCAACCGGGTCAGCCGGGGAAGCCGGGGGCACCAATCCAACCGGCCGCCCCTGCTCCGGCGCCTGCACCCGTTCCGGCTCCCGCTCCAGCACCCGCTCCTGCCCCGGTTCAACCCGCGCCGGTTCAACCCGCGCCGGCGCCTGCCCCGGTACAGCCGGTGGACGATCCGGCCGGGGCACAGAACTACGCTGCGGGGCGTATGGGTGCCTACGGCTGGGACTCCAATGAGTTCCGCTGCCTGGTGAATCTTTGGAACCGGGAGTCGAATTGGCGTACGAGTGCGGATAACCCCTACAGCGACGCCTACGGTATCCCGCAGTCACTGCCCGGCAGCAAGATGGCCACCCACGGCGCCGACTGGCAAACGAACTACCGGACCCAGATCAACTGGGGCCTGGACTACATCAAGTCCCGCTACGGAACGCCGTGCGGGGCATGGGCCCACTCAGAGCGGGTCAACTGGTACTAGCCGCCTACCTGCTGCGGCCCACCACGCTACCTGCACCAAGTCAATAACGCCGTTACCGTTTTGAGACTTTTCCCAGAAAACTCCGATAGCGTCCTGCGCTTGTGACCTCATTAGACTCTTCGCGACGTGAACAGACCCGTATCCGGCGAGCCCTGCGGCGACGCCGGCGGCTTGGCTTCGGTGCGGCAACAGCGGCCGGCTCCCTGGCGGTTCTGGGGATTTCCGGAACTGTCCTTGGCACCGCAGGGGGCACGATGCGGGCCGCCGCTGGTATCCAGCTGGTGAACCTTGCCGGGCCGCTGGTCGCCAACGATGCGGCGGGATCCGGTGAGGCAGCCAAAGATGAGGCGTCCAACGATGCGGCGGCAGAAGCGGCGCGGCCGGAGGATGGCCGCGGCGGTGACATTGCGCCGGACCCGGCCGCCGGGGGAGCAGCCACCAACGCTCCCGGTCCGGAACCGGAGGCCGGAGCTGAAGGGGAGCTGAGCGTCATGGCAATGCCGACGGCGGAGGAGGAGCAGCGGAAGGCAGCAGCTGAGGCTCAAGCGCAGCAGGCTGCCCAGGAGGCCGCCGCCCGTGCCGCGGTGCCCGTGGACGATCCCGCCGCAGCAAAGGCCTACGCCGCGTCGGCCTTGCCGGCCCGGGGCTGGGACGCCTCCCAGCTGACCTGCCTGGACAAGTTGTGGACCAAGGAGTCGGAGTGGCTGACCAGCGCAGTCAACCCCAGCAGCGGTGCCTACGGCATTGCGCAGTCCCTGCCCGCCGGGAAGATGGCACTGTCCGGGGACGATTGGAACGTCAACTACCAGACCCAGATCAACTGGGGGCTGGAGTACATCTCCTCCCGGTACGGGACTCCCTGCAGCGCACTCACTTTCCATTACGCAAATAACTGGTACTAGGGATAACTGGCACGGGGAAAATTGCCGCGGGGCATACCGGGCGCCACCGCTGTTCGACGTAACCTAGGAGGGTGAGTTTGACTGTTTCCTCTCCTGCCCCCGCGGCCCCTGCTGTGCAGCCCCGAACCTATGAGGTGCGCACCTTCGGCTGCCAGATGAACGTGCATGACTCGGAGCGTATTTCAGGGCTGCTGGAAGGCGCCGGTCTGGTGCCGTCCGACGGCGAACTGGCCGACGTCGTCGTGTTCAATACCTGTGCGGTGCGGGAGAACGCGGACAACAAGCTGTACGGCAACCTCGGCCTGCTCGCGCCGGTCAAGGAGAAACGGCCCGGAATGCAGATTGCCGTTGGCGGCTGCCTGGCCCAGAAGGACCGGGACACCATCCTGCGGAAGGCACCCTGGGTGGACGCAGTCTTCGGCACCCACAACATCGGCTCGCTGCCCGCCCTGCTGGAACGGGCACGGCACAATGCCACAGCCGAACTGGAAATCCTCGAATCACTGGATGTCTTTCCCTCCACCCTGCCCACCAAACGGGACTCCGTGTATTCGGGCTGGGTCTCCATCTCCGTGGGCTGCAACAACACCTGCACCTTCTGCATCGTGCCCTCGCTGCGCGGCAAGGAACGGGACCGGCGGCCGGGGGAGATCCTGGCCGAAATCCGCGCCCTGGTGGACGACGGCGCCATCGAAGTCACGCTGCTGGGCCAGAATGTGAACTCCTACGGGGTGGAATTCGGCGACCGCGGGGCCTTCGCGAAGCTGCTGCGTGCCTGCGGAGACATCGAAGGGCTGGAACGTGTCCGGTTCACCAGCCCGCACCCCGCCGCATTTACCGACGACGTCATTGAAGCCATGGCCGAGACCCCCAACGTGATGCCGCAGCTGCACATGCCGCTGCAGTCCGGTTCGGACAAGGTCCTCAAGGACATGCGCCGCTCCTACCGCTCGAAGAAGTTCCTGGGCATCCTGGACCGGGTCCGGGAACGGATGCCGCACGCCGCCATTTCCACGGACATCATCGTGGGATTCCCGGGGGAGACGGAGGCGGACTTCTGCGCCACGCTCGACGTCGTCGAGCAGTCCCGTTTCGCGAACGCCTTCACCTTCCAGTACTCGAAGCGCCCGGGCACCCCGGCGGCCGAGCTTGCCGACCAGCTGCCCAAGGCTGTGGTGCAGGAACGGTATGAGCGCCTCACCGCACTGCAGGACCGGATTGCCGCAGAAGAAAACGCCAAGCAGATAGGCACCACGGTCGAGGTGATGGTCACTGCCGCGTCCGGCCGCAAGTCCGGTGAAACCGGGCGGCTCTCCGGACGTGCCCGGGACCAGCGCCTGGTGCATTTCTCGGTGCCCGACGGCGCGCCGGTGCCGCGCCCGGGTGACCTGGTGACCGTGCCCGTTACGGCTGCGGCTGCTTTCCATCTGATCTCCGACCCTGCCGGTCCGGCCGATTACTCCCTGCGGCGCTCACGGGCGGGCGATGCCTGGGACCGGTCGCTGGCCGAATCCTGCGGTGTGCCCGCCGGACCGGCAGCAGCCCGCAGCGGTGTGTCCCTGGGTATGCCGGCCCTGCCCCCGCGTTCCTGATGCACGTGAACCCTTCCGAAGCCGGCCGCGGAACCCCTGCAGTGCCTGACCTGGGCGGCACCGGACGCTCCGCCGCTGAACGTCCCGTGATCGCCGTCGTCGGCCCCACCGGCTCCGGTAAGTCCGATCTGGGTGTTGCCCTCGCGCTGGAACTCGGCGGGGAGGTGATCAATGCGGATTCGATGCAGTTCTACCGGGGCATGGATATCGGCACCGCGAAGATTACCCTCGCCGAGCGGCGCGGTGTGCCGCACCACCTGCTGGACATCCTGGATGTCACCGACGAGGCCAGCGTGTCGGCGTTCCAGGGCTCCGCGCGTGCCCTGATCGAAGAGATCCGGGGACGGGGAAACTTCCCTATCCTGGTGGGCGGTTCCGGCCTGTACGTCCGGGCTGCCCTGGATGTCCTTGAATTCCCGGGTACCGATCCCACTGTCCGTGCCGGCATCGAGGCCGAGCTGGAGGTCCGGGGCCTGCCGGCCCTGCAGGCGAGGCTCCGGGACGCGGACCCGGTGTCCGCCGAGCGGATCTCCGATGCCCGCCGGGTGGTGCGCGCCCTGGAAGTGTTTGAGCTGACCGGACGCCCGTTCAGTTCCTTCATGCCCGTGCGGGAGTATGTTTCCCCCGCCGTGCAGATTGGCCTGAGCGTGGAGCGGCCGGTGCTGCACGAGCGCCTGGCGCGCCGGGTGGACGCGATGGTGGACGCAGGGCTGCTGGAGGAGGTCCGGCGGCTGGAGCCGGCCGGGCTGCGGACAGGCCGCACGGCATCGCGTGCCCTCGGCTACGCCCAGTTCCTGGCCGTCCTGGACGGGAAAGCCACCACGGCGGAGGCCGCCGAGGCCACTGTGATCGCAACCCGCCAGTTCGCCCGGCGGCAGCTGACCTGGTTCCGTGCCGATCCCCGGATCACCTGGTTGGACCATAACGACCCCGACCTCCTCAGCCATGCGGCGGCAGCCGTCCGGGCAGCGTGCCGGCCCAGTATCCTTGATAGGTGACCAACACTTCTGCCGTCTCCGCTGCTTCCCTGTCCGCCTCCGGCTTTCCCGCCTCCCTGTCCGGACTGCCCTTTGCGAAGGGACACGGCACCGGCAACGACTTTGTGCTGGTAGCCGATCCCGGGGGTACCCGTGAATTGTCCGCCGGAGACGTCGCTGCTGTCTGCGACCGGCACCGCGGCGTAGGTGCCGACGGTTTCATCCGCGCCGTCCGCTCCGAGCATGTCCCCGAAGGCCGCGCCCTGCTGCAGACGGCCCCCGAGGCGGAATGGTTTATGGACTACCGCAACTCGGACGGCAGCGTCTCGGAGATGTGCGGCAACGGAGTCCGTGTGTTTGTGCACTTCCTGCTGGCCGAGAATCTGGTGGAACTGGCGGAGGGCGCAAGCCTGGTCATCGGCACCCGCGCCGGCCTCAAGACCGTCACCCGGACGGCCGGCGGCTACGCGGTGGACATGGGCCCCTGGGAGTTCATCTACCCCGACCACGCGGCGGCCAAATCCATGGATACCGTCGTGGACGCGGACGGGCTCGAAGTTCCCCGGCCCGGCCTCTCGGTCAGCATGGGCAACCCGCACACCGTGGTGGCCCTTGCCGAACTGAAGGAACTCGCAGCGACCAATCTGGCCAAGGCACCGTCGGTGCAGCCCGAGCCCGCCAACGGAACCAACGTGGAGTTTGTGGTGCCCGCCGAGCCGCTCGTGGAAGACGGCGTGGGACTGGTGACCATGCGCGTGCACGAGCGCGGTGTGGGTGAAACCCTGTCCTGCGGGACGGGCGCCTGCGCCGCCGCCGTCGCCACCCGGTTCTGGGCCGGACCGGAAGCACCGGATGCGTGGGCCGTGACCGTACCGGGCGGCGTCGTCGGCGTCCGTTTCCTTACCGGTCCCGAGGGGCGCGAGCACGTGGAACTGAGCGGTCCCGCCGTGCTCGTGGCACGCGGAGTCCTGCTCTAGGCGCTGCGCTCCACCTTCAGGATCCGGAAGGACTTGGAAGTGCTGTGCCGCGAGACAGCGAAGCCGGCAGGAAGCGTTTCCGCCAGCCAGCGCTGCAGGGAGTCGGCACCGAGATTCTTCTGCACCACCATCCACGCCGTACCTCCCGGGGCCAGCCGGGGGAGCCAGAGCAGCAGCAGGGCATGCAGCTCCTCCTTGCCGATCCGGATAGGCGGATTGGACCAGATGGTGTCAAAGCGCACTTCCGGATCCACCTCCCCGGGCAGGGCGGCTTTGATGTTCGTGCAGCCCAGCGCGGCGGCGTTGTCGCGGGTCAGCGCGAGGGAGCGCTCGTTAACGTCGACGGCGTAAACCCGTGCGGCCGGGGACTTCAGTGCCAGAGTCAGCGCAATGGGACCCCAGCCGCACCCGATGTCCAGGAAGTTGCCCGTCTGCGGCGGGGCGGGGACCTCCTCCAGCAGCACAGCGGTGCCCTTATCGATTCCGCCTGGGCTGAAGATTCCGCCCGCGGTCTGCAGCGTCCGTTCGGTCCCGTTAAGGCTGACGCGCAGCGGCCTGCGGACCTCGGGTCCGGACGGAGTGGAAGAGAAATAGTGGTCTGAACCCATAACAGTCCAGATTAGTCGTTCAAGGCTCCCGGCATGGAATTTATGGGCCGCCACCCGGGTTGTAGAAGACGGTGGGCGTGGCAGGCATCCATTGCGGAGAAGGTTGTTTCTCCCCGAAAATGTCAGTCACTGGCCTACCATGGAAGTACGTCCTCATAAGGAGAATATGACCATCCACAACCCCCGTGCCACGAGTTCTGACCAGAATTCCACCCCGGAACTGAGCCCTTCGGACATCCAAGGGGTCATCGACAGGATTCTCGCCAAGGACACCGCGGTCGAAACCAAGACCGCCGCTGCCGGCGACCAGACGCGCGGGCGCGCTCTGGCACTATCCGACGACGACAACGGGCACTCCGCCCACGACGGCGAGCAGCAGGACCTGGAAGAACGCCGCGCACTGCGCCGCGTTGCAGGCCTCTCCACGGAACTCGAGGACGTCACCGAGGTTGAATACCGCCAGCTGCGGCTGGAGCGGGTTGTCCTCGCCGGACTCTGGAGCGAAGGCACTTCCGCCGACGCGGAGAACTCCTTGAAGGAACTCGCCGCCCTGGCGGAGACCGCGGGCTCGGAAGTCCTCGACGGAATCATCCAGCGCCGCCAGAAGCCGGACCCCGGCACCTTCCTCGGCTCCGGCAAGGCCCAGGAACTCAAAGAGATCGTGATGGCCACCGGAGCGGACACTGTCATCGTGGACAGCGAACTGGCTCCGTCCCAGCGCCGCGGGCTGGAAGACATCGTCAAGGTCAAGGTCATCGACCGGACGGCACTCATCCTGGACATCTTCGCCCAGCACGCCAAGTCCCGCGAGGGCAAGGCCCAGGTCGAGCTGGCCCAGCTGGAATACCTCCTTCCGCGCCTGCGCGGCTGGGGTGAATCCATGTCCCGCCAGGCAGGCGGCCAGGTCGGCAGCGCCAGCGCAGGTATGGGTTCGCGCGGTCCCGGTGAAACGAAGATCGAACTGGACCGCCGGAAGATCCGCACCCGGATGGCGAAACTGCGCCGCGAAATTGCGGCCATGAAACCGGCACGCGAAACCAAGCGGGCCAACCGCCACCGCAACTCCGTGCCCTCGGTAGCCATCGCCGGCTACACCAACGCGGGCAAGTCCTCGCTGCTCAACCGGCTCACCGATGCCGGCGTGCTGGTGGAGAATGCCCTCTTTGCCACCCTGGATCCCACCATCCGCAAGGCCCAGACCGAAGACGGCATTGGCTACACGCTGGCGGACACCGTCGGCTTTGTCCGGTCGCTGCCCACCCAGCTGGTCGAAGCCTTCCGGTCGACGCTGGAGGAAGTGGCCGACGCAGACCTCATCCTGCACGTGGTTGATGCCTCGCATCCGGACCCGGAGGGCCAGATTGCGGCCGTCCGTACGGTCCTGGCCGAGGTGGACGCCCGCAAGGTCCCCGAAATCATCGTGCTGAACAAGGCCGACGCCGCTGATCCGTTCGTCCTGGAACGGCTGCGTCAGCGCGAGTCCCGGCACGTAGTGGTTTCCGCCCGCACCGGTGAAGGCATCCCCGAGCTGATGCAGGCGATTTCCGAGGGGATTCCGCGCCCGGGTGTCGACCTTGAATTGCTGGTGCCCTACGAGCGCGGCGACGTTGTCTCCCGGCTTCACCAGCAGGACGCCGAAATCCTCGCCCTGGAACACGGCGAGGAGGGCACCCGGCTGCATGTGAAGGTCCGTGAAGGACTGGCAGCGGAGCTGGAGCCGTTCGTGGCCCATGGGTAGGAAAGGCACGCAGGGGCCGGAGCAGGTCCTGGAACTGCTCGACACCGCGGTGTCGGCCATGGGCGGGCAAAACCGCCCGGGCCAGCACGAGATGGCCCGGCAGGTGGCTGAGGCCATCGAGTCCGGCGACCACCTGCTGGTACAGGCGGGCACCGGTACCGGTAAGTCCCTGGCGTACCTCATTCCGTTGATTGCCCATGCCCTAGAGAGCGACAAGCCGGCCCTGGTCTCGACCGCGACCCTCGCCCTGCAGGCCCAGATTGTGGGGCGTGACCTTCCGCGCCTGCTGAAGACCCTCGAGCCGCAGCTTCCGCGGGAGGTTGATGTGGCGCTGCTCAAAGGCCGCAGCAATTACGTCTGCCTGCACAAGACCGGCGGCGGCTTCCCCGAAGAAGATGAAGCCGGGACGCTGTTTATGATGGGCGGCGAGCAGGCCGTCACGCACCCGGTACCGGCCGGCGGGCCCACCTCGGCGCTGGGGCGCGACGTCGTCCGCCTGCAGGAATGGGCGCAGGAGACCGAAACCGGTGACCGGGATGAGCTGCTGCCCGGTGTCAGCGACCGTGCCTGGCGCCAGGTGTCCGTCACCTCCATGGAATGCCTGGGCGCGCAAAAGTGCCCGGTGGCGGATTTGTGCTTCAGCGAACGTGCCCGGGCCAAGGCCGCCGAGGCCGACCTGGTCATCACGAACCACGCCATGCTGGCCATCAGTGCCTTTGAAGGACTCGCTGTCCTGCCCGATTACGACGTGGTGGTGATTGACGAGGCCCACGAACTGCAGGACCGCGTCACCGGTGCCGTCACCGGGCAGCTCTCCGGAACCATCATCTCCGCCGCCGTCTCGGCCGCACGCAAGCACACCTCCGCCACGATGGAGCCCCTGGCTGCAGCGGGCCGGGCGTTCGACCAGGTCTTTGCCCCGGTTCCCTCCGGCCTGCTGGCCGCCGGGTTGTCCGAAGACCAGGAACTGGTGCTGGGCCAGGTCCGCGAAGCGTGCCGCACGGCCCTGTCGGATTCCAAGCCGGAAGGTTCGGACAGCGTGGACGGCGGGCGGCAGATGGCCCGTTCCCGGCTCATGGCGGTTCTGGAACTGTGCGAACGCGTCCTCGACGCCGTGAACTCGGGTGAGGTGCTCTGGGCCTCGCGCGCAAGCACCTTCACACCCGGAGCCGGCTACACAGCTCCGGAGGAAGATGCACCACCCACCCTCAACGTGGCACCGCTGTCCGTGGCCGGACGGCTGCGTGAAGGCCTCTTCGACGGGCACACCGTAGTGCTGACGTCGGCCACACTGGCCATCGGCGCGGAGTTCGGCCCGGTGGCCGGAGCCCTGGGGCTGCTGGGTGCCGGTGCACCCAAATGGACCGGCACCGACGTCGGCAGTCCATTCGACTATCCCCGACAGGGTGTCCTGTATGTGGCCAAGGACCTGCCGAAGCCGGGGCGCGGCACGTCCCCGCAGCAGCTGGACGAGCTGGAGGCGCTGATCACGGCCTCCGGCGGGGGAGCACTGGGCTTGTTCTCCTCCCGCCGCGCCGCCGAAGAAGCGGCGGAAGCCATGCGCAAACGCGTGGACTTCCCGATCCTCTGCCAGGGGGAGTCCACCATGTCCGCCCTGGTGCAGCAGTTCGCCGACGACGACGAAACGTGCCTGTTCGGCACCATGTCCCTGTGGCAGGGAGTGGACGTTCCCGGTGCTTCCTGCCGGTTGGTGATCATGGACCGGATTCCGTTCCCGCGCCCTGATGATCCGTTGATGACCGCGCGGACGCGGGCCGTGGCCAAAGCGGGTGGGAACGGCTTTATGAGCGTTTCAGCCACCCATGCCGCGGTCCGCCTGGCCCAGGGAGCTGGACGCCTGATCCGGGCGTCCGGGGATAAGGGCGTAGTCGCGGTGCTCGACTCACGCCTGGCGACGGAACGGTACGGAAGCTTCCTGCGGGCAGCGCTGCCGCCCTTCTGGGCGACTACTGACCGTTCCGTGGTGCTGAAGGCGCTGCAGCGGCTTGCCGCGGAACCGGCAGGCGCGGGGAAGTAGAAACGCAAAAAGCAGCGCCGCCGGAGACCGGCGGCGCTGCTTTTGAGTTGTCCTCCTAGGTGGCCGCGTCCTCTTGAACGAACGCCTAGAGCGAACGCATGACGCTGACAACCTTGCCCATGATGGTGGCTTCGTCACCGAGGATGGGTTCGTAGCGGGTGTTCTGCGGCAGCAGCCAGGTGTGTCCATTACGCTGCCGGAACGTCTTCACGGTGGCCTCATCTTCGAGGAGTGCGGCAACAATGTCGCCGTTTTCGGCGGTGGGCTGACGGCGCACCACCACCCAGTCCCCGTCGCAGATGGCGGCATCCACCATGGAGTCTCCGGCGACCCGGAGCATAAAAAGATCACCGTGTCCGACCAGCTGGCGCGGAAGGGGAACCACCTCTTCAACCTGCTGGTCCGCAAGGATAGGACCGCCGGCGGCGATGCGTCCCACCAGCGGCACCATGGCCGTGTCGATGGCGGTGGTGAGGTCGGGAACGCTCTGCGAACCCGCAGAGCGGTTGGCACCGTCCATGCGGGACACGGAGCCGTCCTTTGACGCAGCCTTACCGCCGGTGCCGGCGCTGTCTGCCGTGTCGGCGCCTCCCCGGCGCGGGGAGCCGTCACGGAGCAGGAGCGGAACCAGGATCTCCATGGCGCGCGGGCGCTTGGGATCGCGGCGGATGTAGCCGAGCTTTTCCAGCTGGCTCAGCTGGTGGGTGACGCTCGACAGGCTGGCCAGCCCAACGATGTCGCCGATTTCCCGCATTGACGGGGGATAACCGTTGGTATTCACCGAGCGCTGGATGGTCTCCAGGATCTTGGTCTGCCGGGCAGTGAGGCCCTTGGTGCGCCCCGCCGGCGCGGGCGCGGCAGAGGAGGGGGTGCTGCCATTGGTAACACGGGCCACGTCGGCTTCCCTTCACAGTCGGCCTGCGGATGCGGGCCGGATGGTTCTAGCGGTGTATCTGGGTCTGTGCTGCTGAGATGCTGTGCTGCTGCTGCGCTGCTGATGTTCGCTGCAGCTGGGTTTTGCTGTTCTGTCCTGCTGACTTTGGCGTGCCGGCCCCCGCCTGCCAAAGAATCGCCGAGCCGTTTTGTCAGTGGCGGATGGTTAGTTGATGTCAGCCGCTTCCTGCAGGTTCAACGCTAAGGGAGTGCAGAAGATTTTTCAAACATATATTCGAGCGAGTCTCGACAATGTTCGTAGATAAGTGCTAGAAATGTTCGAGTACACGTTAGAACGTATGTTCGACTACGGCCCGCCGACACCTCGTCGGGCTCACCAGATGTTCGAATGCAGTTTCGAGCCACAGTATTTTCCCGGTGCTCTTGCGGGAGATGCGGGGGACCGGCATTGCTGCTTTTCGGACCGGAAAGGTATTGACATGTCAGTACACGTACTTCCCTTTGCATCCGCACACAGCCACGCTCCTGCCCGCAATCATGCTGCTGCCCGCAGCCTTGCTCCTGCTGCATCCGCTGAATCCGCGCCGCTCCGCCTCACCCGCCGCGGCCGCCTGATCCTGGTCGGTGCACCCCTGATGCTCGCAGCCGCTGCCCTGCTGGCTTTCCTGGGCTTCTTCACTGCGCCCGCCATGGCCTCCGGCGGCTCCCCGGAGCAGACCCGCACCATCCAGGTGGGCGTCTCAGCAGGCGACTCTCTGTGGTCCCTTGCCACGGAGTTCGCCCCGGACCGTGACCCCCGCACCGTGGTGGCTGACATTGTGGAACTGAACAACCTGGACAACGCCACCGTTCCGGCCGGCCGCCAGCTGTACATCCCCGTTTCCCGCTGACCTTCGCCCCCTATGACGTTTTCCGGCGGTCTGCAGGACCCGGATGCAGCTCCCCGGGCAGGGCGTCCTAAGCTGTAGGGGTGAATGAACAGCTGGAAAACCTGAACCGACTTCCCCTGCGAGACGATCTGCGCGGCCTCACCCCTTACGGTGCCCCGCAGCTGGATGTGCCGGTTCTGCTGAACGTGAACGAAAATACCCATGGACTTCCGGATCATGTGCGCCGGGCCATTCTGGCGGAGATTGAATCCGTCGTTTCCGGCCTGAACCGGTATCCGGACCGGGAATTCACCGAGCTGCGGGAAAACCTGGCCAAATACCTCGGCCACGGACTGACGGCCGGGAATATCTGGGCCGGCAACGGTTCCAATGAAGTGCTGCAGCAGATCCTGCAGGCCTTCGGCGGTCCCGGCCGGACCGCCATGAGTTTCCCGCCCACCTACTCGATGTATCCGCTGCTCTCCAGCGGCACCGGCACCGCCTACGTCACCGGAACCCGGGAAGCGGACTTTTCCCTGACCCCCGAATCTGCCGCGGAGCAGATCCGGGCGCAGGCACCGCACATCATCATCCTGTGCACCCCGAACAACCCGACAGGCACTGCCCTGGGTCTGGACGTCATCGAAGCCGCCTACGAGGCCGGCCGGGCGTCCAATGCAATCGTGGTGGTGGATGAGGCGTACGCGGAGTTCTCCCACGCGGATACCCCCAGTGCCCTGCAGCTTCTGCCCGGACGGGAACGGCTGATCGTTTCCCGCACCATGTCCAAGGCGTTCGCCCTGGCCGGAGCCCGCATCGGTTACCTGGCTGCCGCCCCGCAGATTACCGACGCACTGCGCCTGGTCCGGCTGCCCTACCACCTGTCCGCCATCACACAGGCCACGGCCAACGCCGCCCTCACGCATTCCGATGCTCTCCTCGCGAACGTCGAGGACATCAAAGGCCAGCGGGACCGGATCGTGGAGGAGCTCCGCGGTCTGGGACTCTCCCCGGCCCCCTCGGATGCAAACTTTGTGCTGTTCGGCGGGATGGAGAACCCCCGCGCCGTATGGGAAGGCCTGCTCGAATCCGGAGTGCTGGTCCGGGACATCGGTATTGAAGGCCATCTGCGCGTCACCGCCGGTACCGAAGCCGAGACAACGGCGTTCCTGGACCGGCTGCGGGAACTGCTTTCAGCCTGAGTATCCGGACGCGCCCGTGTACGGGAAAACCTGTCCAATGCCGGACGTTTCGGGGAGTCCGTACGTTCGGGACTAAACTGATGTCCTGCCGGAGCTTTGCCTATTGCCCCGGCCCCAACCTTCGTGAAGGAACCCCATGACCGTGGAGACCGCCACCGGACGCACCGCCCGCCTCGAGCGGACCACCAGCGAGTCGTCCGTCGTCGTCGAGCTGGACCTGGACGGCACCGGCCGCGCCGACATCAGCACGTCCGTACCGTTCTACGACCACATGCTGACCGCGCTGGCCAAGCACTCACTGATGGACCTCACGGTCCGGGCCACCGGCGATACCCACATCGACGTCCACCACACGGTGGAGGACATTGCCATCACCCTCGGCGAGGCCCTGAAGGTTGCCCTGGGCAGCAAGGCCGGCATCCGGCGGTTCGGCGAAGCCACCGTACCCCTGGACGAGGCACTGGCCAACGCCGTCGTCGACATTTCCGGGCGCCCGTACCTGGTGCACACCGGGGAGCCCGCGGGCCAGGAGTACCACCTCATCGGGGGACACTTCACCGGATCGCTCACCCGGCACGTCTTTGAGGCCATCGCTTTGCATGCCCAGATCTGCCTGCACATGCGGGTCCTGGGCGGGCGCGATCCGCACCACATCGTCGAGGCCCAGTTCAAGGCCTTCGCCCGCGCACTGCGTGCGGCCGTCGAGTCCGATCCGCGCGTTGAGGGCATCCCCTCGACGAAGGGAGCACTGTGAGTCCCCGTAACGTCACCGTTCTGGACTATGGTTCCGGCAACATCCGTTCGGCCGTGCGTGCCCTGGAGCACGCCGGCGCCAACGTCACCCTCAGCGCCAAACCCGATGACGTGCTGAACGCCGATGGCCTGGTGGTGCCCGGCGTCGGAGCCTTCGCTGCGGTAATGCAGGGCCTGAAGGATGTTGACGCCATCCGCATGATCGGGCGCCGCGTAGCCGGCGGCCGGCCGGTGCTCGGTATCTGCGTGGGCCTGCAGGTCCTCTTCGATGAAGGAGTGGAACACGGCGTCCGGACCAAGGGCATGGGCGAATGGCCCGGAGTGGTCGAACGCCTGGCCGCCGACGTCGTCCCGCACATGGGCTGGAACACCGTCACGCCGCCGGAGGGTTCGGCCCTGTTCGAGGGCATCGAGGACCAGCGCTTTTACTTTGTGCACAGCTACGGCGTGCAGAAGTGGGATTTCGATGTCACGCAGCCGGCCATGCGCCCGCCGCAGGTGACCTGGGCCGACCACGGCGGACCGTTTATCGCCGCCGTGGAGAACGGTGCGCTGTCGGCCACCCAGTTCCACCCGGAAAAATCGGGGGATGCCGGCGCGGCATTGCTCAACAACTGGCTGAAGACCCTGGGTTAGGCGCCGATATGTGGAGCGTTGTCCTTATGGGCCTGGCCGGGCTGCTGATCGGCGGAGCAGTGTCTTTCCGCAGCCAGGGAATGTCCAAAATCATCGTCATCAGTTTCTGGGTCCTGGCCGGAATGGCCCTGCTGGGCGCCTATCTGCTGACCCTCGACCTGTCCTGACCCCACCATCGAAAGCATCCTGATGTCCCTCCTCGAAACTCCCGTCCTTGAACTCCTGCCCGCCGTGGATGTTGCAGACGGCCAAGCCGTGCGCCTCGTGCAGGGTGAAGCAGGCAGCGAGACCAGCTACGGCGATCCGCTGGACGCGGCCCTGGCCTGGCAGAACGACGGTGCCGAGTGGGTGCATCTGGTGGACCTCGACGCGGCCTTCGGGCGCGGCTCGAACCTGGACCTGCTCAGCCGCGTGGTGAAGTCCCTGGACATCAAGGTGGAACTCTCCGGCGGCATCCGCGACGACGAGTCCCTGGAGAAGGCACTGGAGCTGGGTGCGGCGCGGGTCAACCTGGGCACCGCAGCACTGGAAAATCCCGGCTGGACTGCCAGTGCCATCGCCCGCTACGGCCATGCGATCGCCGTCGGCCTCGACGTGCGCGGCACCACCCTCGCGGCCCGCGGCTGGACCCAGGAAGGCGGCGATCTCTGGGAGGTCCTGGCCCGGTTGGAAGAAGCCGGCTGCCCGCGCTACGTGGTCACCGATGTCACCAAGGACGGCACGCTGCGCGGACCCAACCTGAACCTGCTGCGCGAGGTGCTCAAGCGCACCGACCGGCCCGTGGTCGCTTCCGGCGGCATCTCCAGCCTCGATGACCTGGCAGCACTGCGGGAACTGGTGCCGCTGGGACTTGAGGGCACCATCGTGGGCAAGGCGCTCTACGCCGGTGCCTTCACGCTGCCCCAGGCCCTCGACGTCGCCGGGCACCCGGCCCGCTGAGCATGGCGGCTCGTGAACTTCCCGGCCACATCGCCGCTGCGCTTGCCGGAGCCGGTGGCGCCGTTGATTCCGCCGGCCGTCCCTGGTCCGGCCGGGATCTTGCGGGCGACGGGAACCCGCTGCACAACTTCGACGCCGATGACGGGCTGGCCGACGCAGGCTATACCGAAGCGCTGAAGAACCTGATCGCCGGAAGCGGCACCGAAGCGGACGTCGTGGCTTCGCTGGCCACTGCCCGTGTCTTTGTGCCCATCGTCGCTGTCCTCGGGGAGGAAGCCGAATCGGAGCACGGCCTCACCGCCGATAAGCAGGCCGACATGGCGCTGGTATCGCTGACCGCCCCGGACGGCCGTAAGGCACTCCCGGTCTTTACCTCGGTGGCAGCCCTGGAACACTGGCATCCCGAAGCGCGGCCCGTTGCCGTCTACACCGCCCGTGCAGCACTGTCCGCCGTCGCCGAGGATGCCCAGCTGCTGGTCATTGACCCCGGCGCGGAATTCACCTTCGTGGTGCGCCGCCCCGCCATGTGGGCCCTCGCCCAGCAGCGGAAGTGGGTGCCCTCCTATGCCGACGCGGAATTGGTATCCATGGCCGAAACGGCAGCGGCGCCGGACCGGCGGATCCTGGCCGTAACACTCCAGCAGGGGCAGGGAACGGCGTCCCGGACCGCGGCCGGCGCTCCCGTGGCCGGGGGAGGGGCAGGCCCTGAGCTTAGAATGGTGCTTCAGCTTGCGCCCGGACTCGATCCGCAGGACGTCTCCGCCCTCGCGGCCGGCCTGCAGCAGCGCCTGACTGCCAACCCCGAGTTTGTTGAGCGCGTGGATTCACTGGACCTGAAAATCACCCGCTGACCCGTCCGGCGCAGCCCGCCAGAAGAGAACCACTGTGAATTTTGGCCTGTACCGCGAGATGCTGCGGATCACACCCATCCGCCGCGTCCTGCTCATCGGAATGATCGCCCGTTTCCCGCACTCCGCAGCTGGTGTCCTGCTGACCCTGCACGTGGTCAACACCATGGACAAGGGCTACGCCGCCGCCGGAGCGGTCGCCGCCGTCGTCACCATCGGCATTGCGGTCGGTGCCCCCTGGCGCGGCCGCCGCGTGGATACGGTAGGACTGCGCCGGGCGCTGATTCCGTCGGTCATTGCCGAAGCAACGATATGGAGTATCGCTCCGCACGCCAGCTTCGAATGGCTGCTGGTCCTTGCCCTGATCGGCGGTCTGTTCACCCTTCCGGTCTTCAGCGTCGTCCGGCAGTCCCTTGGCGTCCTGGCCACCGGCGAGCAGCGGCGCACCGCCTTTGCACTTGACTCCATCGCCACTGAGCTCGTCTTTATGATGGGCCCGGCACTGGGTGCGGTGATAGCTACACAGATCTCGTCCGTCATCGGGCTGACGGCCGTCGGGCTGTCCGCGGCGGTGGCAGGGCTCCTGCTGATCTGGTTCAATCCGCCGACCCGGTCACTGGAACCGCGGAACTCGGTGACCGCCGCGGATGAGCAGGACGCAGCCGCGGCAGCCGCTGTCGCAGTGGCCCCGGCGAATGTGCAGGAAGCGCCGATGGAACTCACCGGTGCGGGCCTTCCGAAGGGGCCGCAGAACCTGTTCGGCCGGCTGCGGAACGGGGTTGCGGGCAACTTCGGCTGGTTCAACCCGAGCGTGGCAGTGGTCTTTGCCGTCGCCGTAGGCGCGGGCCTGCTGCTGTCCAGCACCGACGTCGGCATGGTGGCGTCGGTGGAGGCAGGCGGCAATCCGTCAGAGGTCGGCATTGTTTTCGTAGCGTGGTGCGCGGCCTCCGCTGTCGGCGGGATCGTCTACGGTGCCATGGACCGGCGCATCTCCCCAATGCTGCTTCTGCTGGCGATGGCCGTGCTGACCATACCCATGGCCTTTGCCACCGGCACCCTCAGCCTGGCACTGCTCTCGATTCCGGCGGGCCTGCTCTGCGCACCGGTGCTGTCATCCGCCTCCGAACGCGTGGCGGACCTGGTGAGCGAGGAACGGCGGGGTGAAGCCATGGGGTGGTACGGCTCGTCAATGACCGCCGGCACCGCCCTGGGCGCGCCTGTGGCAGGGCTCGCCATCGACGTCATCGGCCCGTGGTCGGGCTTCCTGATGGCCGGCGGCGCCGCATCGCTGCTGGTGCTGGCGACGCTCGCGGTTCGGTGGTTCGTGCGGCGGCCGGCAGCCAACGCCAAGACCGGCTCCGCCCTGTAGCAGTGCGTCAGGGAAGCACCGGCACAAAAAAGCCCGAAGAGCCTGCCCGGACTATCCGGGGCGGGGCTCTTCGGGCGTGTAGCGGTGGAGAAGACGGTGCTGGAGATTATGCCTAGCTGACGGGGCCGGTGAACTTCTCGCCCGGACCCTTGCCCGGTGCATCCTGGAGAATGGACGCCTCACGGAAGGCCAGCTGCAGGGAACGAAGTCCGTCGCGCAACGGTCCGGCATGCTGGCTGCCGATTTCCGGAGCGGCGGCGGTGACAAAACCGGCCAGCGCGGTGATCAGCTTCCGGGCCTCGTCCAGGTCCTTCAGCTCCTCGGCGTCATCACCTTCAGCCAGGCCGCATTTCACGGCTGCTGCGCTCATCAAGTGGACGGCCGCCGTCGTAATGACCTCGATGGCCGGAACTTCGGCAATGTCGCGCATCTGCTCGGCGACTTCCTGCTGTGCTGCTGCCGCAGATTCGGACTCTGCGGATGTTCCGGGAAAGGAGTGGCGGGTTGCTTCCCCTGCCGGATTGCTCTGTGGGCTACTCATACTGGTAAGCTTGTCACAGACCGACTGGTTGTCGTTACTTTCAATGCTCCTCGCGGGCAGGATGAAGATCACACTTCTCCTGGAAGCCTACGGCGCCGGTATGCAAGCGGAGACCCCTCCCACCCGCGTCAGCCTGACCGCCCTCGTAGGCGTCAGAGTTGCCGGGTTCAGGTCGGCTCCGGACGGGCCGCAGTATTACTGCAGCACATTCCGGGAGCCAACAGCCTTCGAACAGGTTTCGAGGCTGTTGCCGCCGACCCCACTACGGGCCTTCGATTGCGCTTGCAATTGGAGGCCTTCTTCATTTGCAGGCGGTAGCCGTTTTTGAACTACACAGGAGCTGCAACATTAGCGAGCCAAGAATCAATGATCGGATCCGCGTCCCCGAGGTGCGGCTGGTAGGTCCGGCAGGTGAACAGGTCGGAGTTGTCCGGATTGAGGACGCACTTCGCCTGGCTGCCGAGTCTGACCTGGATCTTGTTGAGGTAGCACCGCAGGCCAAGCCTCCGGTGTGCAAACTAATGGACTTCGGCAAGTACAAGTACGAAGCCGCCGTCAAGGCACGTGAAGCCCGGAAGAACCAGACGAACACCGTTCTGAAGGAAATCCGTTTCCGCCTGAAGATCGACACCCACGACTACGAAACCAAGCGTGGACACGCCATGCGCTTCCTGGCCGCCGGTGACAAGGTCAAGGCCATGATCCAGTTCCGTGGACGTGAACAGCAGCGCCCGGAAATGGGCATGAAGCTGCTGAACAAGTTCGCGGAGGACGTTGCAGAAGTAGGCGTGGTTGAATCCACCCCGCGGATCGACGGCCGCAACATGGTTATGGTCATTGGACCGGTCAAGAACAAGGCAGAGGCCAAGGCCGAAGCCCGCCGCGCAACACAGCGGGCCGATGCCAAGGCAGCGAACGAGGCTGTTCGCAACGGCGAGGCTCCTCCCCGTGTGGATACCTCCTCGGACAAGGCGCCTCTGACGCAGAGCCTCGCGGATCTGCTGCCGGACGGACTGCGTCTGGGTTCCTCCGCTGCCGAGGCCGACAAGGCCCGTGCAGAGCAGGAACAGGCTGAGAAGGAACAGGCCGCAAAGCGCGCCAAGGCTGCTGCCCAGGAAAAGGCCGCAACCGAGGCACGCCGTGTTGCCGCAGCCAGCAAGCCGGCCGCAGCGCCGGCCGCTGAAGCTGCTGCTGCTCCCGCCAGCCCCGCTGAGGCTGCCAAGCCTGCTGAGGCCGCGAAGCCTGCCGCAGCGCCGAAGCCTGCAGCTGTGCCGAAGCCGGCCGCGGCAAAGCCTGCGCCCAAGCCCGCTGCACGGCCCAAGCCCGCCGCAGCACCGAAGCCTGCCGGCAAGCCGTCCTCCTCACGGGGGACCACCGGCCAGAACAAGCCCGGAACTGCAGAGTAGTTTCACTGCGCTGCGCCTGTTCCGGCGTCCAGTAATAAGCCCTGGCACCCGCAAAGGTGTCCAAAGCCCCGCGGGCCTGCCCGCGGAAACCTAAAGGAGATCGGTAGACATGCCGAAGATGAAGACCCACAGTGGCGCCAAGAAGCGCTTCAAGCTGACCGGTACCGGCAAGCTCAAGCGCCAGCAGGCTAACCGCCGCCACTACCTGGAGCACAAGCCCTCCACGCTGACCCGCCGCCTCGCCAACGACAAGCTCGTGGCACCGGCGGACGCCAAGGTCATCAAGAAGATGCTCGGCATCTAGCCAGTCCCCGATAGCTGTCCCGTCCGGGACGGCGTCACCCATCAAGCTTTCCCCGCCTGGAATCCCAGGTGCAGAGACTTTTTTGAAGTCGGGGAGATTTACCAATAAGGAGTACGCACGTGGCACGTGTGAAGCGGGCGATTAACGCCCACAAGAAGCGTCGGGTTATTCTCGAGCGCGCCAAGGGTTACCGCGGACAGCGTTCGCGCCTGGTCCGTAAGGCCAAAGAGCAGCTGCTGCACTCGTTTGTGTACAGCTACGGCGACCGCCGCAAGCGTAAGGGCGACTTCCGCCGCCTGTGGATCCAGCGCATCAACGCTGCTTCCCGCGCCAACGGCCTGACCTACAACCGCCTGATCCAGGGCCTGAAGCTGGCCGAGATCCAGGTTGACCGCCGCATGCTGGCCGAACTGGCCGTCAATGACGCCGCTGCCTTCGCCGCACTGGTCCAGCTCGCCAAGAACGCGCTGCCGTCCGACACCTCCGCTCCGGCCGTTGCCGCTGCTCCGGTCGCCAAGACTGCTGCTGCCCCCGCCGCCAAGAAGCCGGCTGCTGCCGTTGCCACCGCCCAGGGCGGTTTCAAGGCTTCCGAGGGCGACGCTCCGGAAGGCTTCGTTATCAAGGGCAACCTTGGTTCCGGTAAGTACCACGTCCCGGGTTCCACCTGGTACGAGCAGACCGTTGCCGAGTACTGGTTCAACTCTGTTGAATCCGCCAAGGCTGCGGGCCTCGAGCCCGCCGGCGGAGAATCCCGCCAGAAGTTCCAGGGCTAATTCGGTTTCCTAAAGCCGATGAACCTTGAAGGGCGCCCGCAGGCACCGCTGATGTCCAACCCCCGAGCTGATCGGGTCCGCGATACAGCGAAGCTTGCCGGGCGCTCTTCGCGCTTAAAAACCGGCCGCTTCCTGGCCGAAGGGCCGCAGGCCGTGCGGGAGGCGCTTTCCGCGCACCGCGCGGCCGCGGCCGGCGGCGGTCCCGCCGTCGTGCACGAGGTCTACGCCACGCAGGCGTGCCTGGACCGCCTTCCCGAACTGGCGGACCTGGCCCGGGGCGTGACCCTGCGCCTTGCCACCGACGAGGTCCTGGCCGCGATGGCGGACACCGTTTCCCCGCAGGGCATCATAGCTGTCTGCCACACTTCCACGGCCACGCTGGAAGACGTGCTCGCATCCGGCGCGAAGCTCATCGCCGTCCTGTGCGAGGTGCGGGATCCGGGCAACGCCGGAACCGTGCTGCGGGCCGCCGATTCCGCCGGCGCCGACGCAGTAGTCCTGACGGCGTCCAGCGTGGACATTTACAACCCCAAAGCGGTGCGGTCCACCGCGGGCTCCCTTTTCCACCTGCCGGTGGTGACAGGTGCGGAGTTCACCGCCGTCATCGACGCCCTCCACGCAGCCGGTGTGACCGTCCTAGCTGCGGACGGCTACGGCAACGTGAACCTGGACCGGCTCCAGGACCTCAGCGCGGTACGCCGCTTCGGCACGCGCGGCGACGGCGGAAGCGAAGCACTGTCCGACGACGGTATGCCCCGCCTGGAAGCCGCCACGGCGTGGCTCTTTGGCAACGAAGCCCAGGGCCTGTCCGACGCCGAACTTGCCGCGGCCGACCACCGCGTCGCAGTCCCGCTTTACGGCCGGGCGGAGAGCCTGAATGTCGGCACGGCGGCAACCGTCTGCCTGTACGCCTCTGCCCGCGCACAGAACGGGTAATCCCAAGGTCCTTCCGTAGCCGGCGGAACCCGGCACGGACCGCCGCTTCTCCATGTAGCGTATTGGTAACAGCTGTTTCGGACAGCTGAATCAACCAGTCCATTACCAAAGAGAAGCGGGTCTTATATGTCTGCCAGCGGCGGTAATAAGGCGATTGTCGCGGCACTGAGCGCCAACCTGGCCATTGCGGTCATGAAGTTCATTGCTTTCGCCTTGACGCGTTCATCCTCCATGCTGGCGGAGGCTATCCACTCGGTTGCCGACTCCGGCAACCAGGCACTGCTGCTTGTGGGCGGCAAGCGTGCACGGCGCCAGGCCAGCCCTGAGCACCCCTTCGGCTACGGCCGGGAACGCTACGTCTACGCGTTCATCGTGTCGATTGTGCTCTTCAGCGTCGGCGGTTTGTTCGCCCTCTACGAGGCCTACCACAAGTGGCAGGACCCGCACCCGATCGAAGGCCGCTGGTGGTGGGTGCCGCTCGCCGTCCTCGTGGGTGCGATCATTGCCGAAGCGTTCTCCTTCCGCACCGCCATCCGGGAATCGAACCACACACGCGGCAAGCAGAGCTGGAAGCAGTTTGTCCGCACCGCCAAGGCGCCGGAGCTGCCGGTCGTCCTGCTCGAAGACCTCGGTGCCCTCCTCGGCCTGGTCTTCGCCCTGTTCGGCGTGAGCATGACCCTGCTGACCCACAACGGCATCTGGGATGCGCTGGGCACCGCCATGATCGGCATCCTGCTGGTCGTGATTGCCGTGATCCTGGGCATGGAGACGAAGTCCCTGCTGCTCGGTGAGTCTGCCACGCAGGACGATGTCCGCAGGATCGAAGCGGCCATCCAGGAGGATCCCGATACGCGGATCATCCACCTCAAGACCCTGCACCTGGGTCCCGAGGAACTGCTCGTGGCCGCCAAGATCACCATGGCCAAGTCGGAAACGGGTCAGGAAATCGCTGACGGCATCAACGCCGCTGAAGCACGGATCCGTGCCGCAGTGCCGATCGCCGGGGCTATTTACCTGGAGCCGGATATATTTGTTGCGATGAACGCGCAGGACGCCGGTCAAGTGACCCGCTGATCAGCGCAATAGCCAAACCAAGCAGGGCGAGTACCGCTCCCACCACAGCGGGGGAGCGGTACCCCCAGCCCCAGGCAATAACGACGCCGCCCAGCAGGGCACCGAGGGCATTGGCCAGGTTCAGGGCCGCATGGTTCAGGGACGACGCCAGTGACTCGGCGCCGGGCGACACATCCAGCAGCCTGGTCTGCAGCGGAGGCGTTAGCATCGAGCCGATCAGCCCAACCAGGAAGACGAGCACCATGGCCGTCGCCGCGTACTGCACCGCCCAGGCATAGGCCAGCAGAATCACGATGGTTCCGCCCAGGATCGCGTAGATACTGCCCATCACGTTGATATCGGCCAGCCGGCCGCCAGCCACATTGCCGACCACCTGACCCACGCCGTAGAGCCCGACGACGACGGGCAGGATGTTTTCGGAGATGCCTGCCACTTCGGTCATGGTGGGTGCGATGTAGGAATACACGGCAAAGAATCCGCCGAAACCGACGGTTCCCACCAGCAGCGCCAGCCAGACCTGTGCACGCCCGAGGGCACTGAGCTCATTCTTGATGCTCGCACCGGCCAGTGTTGCCTGGTACGGCACGAACCGGGCCACCATGGCCACCGTCAGGAGCGCGATGGCCGCGACCAGGACAAACATCCACCGCCATCCGGCCTGCTGCCCCAGCCAGGTAGCGAACGGCACCCCCACGACATTGGCGATGCTCAGGCCCAGCATCACCATGGAGATGGCCCACGCCCGGCGCGTGGGAGCAACTAGGGAGGCGGCAATGACCGCTGCCACACCAAAGAACGCGCCGTGCGGCAGGCCGGACAGGAACCGGGTGAAGAGCAGCCAGGAGTAGTCCGCGGCAAAGAACGAGGAGAGGTTACTCAGGGCGAAGAAGAGCATCAGCCCCAGGACCAAAATCTTCCGCGGCACGCGGGCGCCCAGGGCTGCAAGTACGGGTGCACCCACCACCACGCCGAACGCGTAGGCCGAAATGACATGGCCGCCGGCGGGAACGGAGATGCCGAGGTCATCGACCATCTCCTGCAGCAGTCCCATGATGCTGAATTCCGTGGTGCCGATGGCAAAGCCGCCCACGGCCAGGGCAACTATCGCCTTGGCTGCCGTGGTTCGGCGTCCGCCGGGGGTGCGCTGGCCGGACAGGGAAATGGACGCGGTGGTGCTCCGGGACATGCTTCGCTTTCACAAGTGGGGATGCGGCTGTGCCGCTGAGGACGGCGTCCGCGGTCAACGGACAGGAAGTGCTCCTGCCGGACGCCACGACGGCTTCGTCACCTACAGCCTAGTGCACGGCTGGGCATGAGGAAGGCTCCCTGCTGCAGGTGGGCATGGCCGGCGCACGGGGCACTGGTGCCGGCAGTGTCGGTCTGTCACCGTTAATGCGTGCAGAGCTCCGAAAGTCCCGAGGGGCTGGTGTCCCGCCTGCGGGATGCAGGGTGTGTGTTCGCCGAAGAAGAAGCGCTTCTGCTGCTGTCGGACGCTCCCGGCGCAGCGGTGCTGGACCGCAGGGTCGCCCAACGGCTGGCCGGACAGCCGTTGGAGCAGGTGCTCGGCTGGGCGTCTTTCGGAGGTCTTCGGGTAGCGCTGCGGCCGGGGGTCTTTGTTCCACGGCGGCGCACGGAGTTCCTGGCCGCACAGGCGGTCCATGTGCTTGCAGGACGGAGTGCGGCCCTGGTGGTGGAGTTGTGCTGCGGATCGGGGGCGGTCGCGATGGTGGTCTCGGCGGCCGTGCCGGGCTGCCGGATCTACGCCGTTGACCTTCTCCCGGAAGCAGTCGAATGTGCCCGCGGCAATCTGCCGCAGGCCTCCGTCCTGAAGGGTGACCTCTTTCTGACGCTGCCCCAAGAGCTGCGCGGGAGGGTCGACGTCGTTGTTGCCAACGCACCCTACGTCCCCACCGCGGCGTTGGCCACGCTGCCGCGCGAAGCACGAAACTACGAGCCTGCCGCCACCTTCGACGGCGGCCGGAGCGGACTCGAAACGGTGGGACGCATTGTCAGCGAAGCTCCGCAGTGGCTCGGCTCCCGGGGGAAGGTTCTGCTCGAATGCGGCGAGGACCAGGCAGCTGCCGTGAACGGGTTGCTTGCTGCGGCTGGACTGGCCCCGCAGATCCTCCGGAATGAGGAAACCGATGCCACGGTGGCCGTGGGCAGTGCGCCGCCCCGGAGGATCAAGGGCAGCGGGGAAACCGGTTAAGCTCGGTGGATGCATTCACAAGAGAACTCCAGCCAGGCCGGTACGGCTGTTCCCCAGGCTTTGCCGCGCGTGCAGGTGGTCGGCGCGGCGGTCCTGGATTCCCTCGCCAGGCCCTCGAAGCTCCTGGCGGCACGCCGAAGTGCTCCGGAAGCGTTGGCGGGCCTGTGGGAGTTCCCCGGCGGAAAGGTGGAGGCCGGGGAAGGCTGCACGGAAGCGCTGCACCGCGAACTGGCAGAGGAGCTCGGGATCCGGGTCGAGCTGGACGCTGAAGTGCCTGGCCCCTCGGAGCAGGGCTGGCCGCTCAACCGCTCCGCCGCCATGCGCGTGTGGCTGGCGGAAGTCACCGATGGGACACCCGAGCCGCTGGAAGACCACGACGAGCTTCGTTGGGTGGACCTCACCGAAAAGGCACTGACGGCACTTGCATGGATACCGGCAGACCTGCCGATCGTTACGGCACTGCTGGACGCCGTCGCTGCCCGAAAGGCTTAGGGCCCTAGAAGAGTGCGTCCTGGCTCGCCGGGACCGCAGCCGCCGCCTGTGCGGCAGGAGTCTTCGACGAGACAGCCGGCCGCAGGAACCGGGCACCGCTGGTGAAACCGTACTTCGCCTTGAAGAACCGGATCCGCCCGGCCAGCCAGTCCCGGTATTCCTTGGAGGCGTAGGTGCCCTTGCCGTACAGATCGGCGTACTTGCCGGAGAGCTCCGGGTAATGCCGGGCCAGGAACTGCAGATACCACTCGCGGGCTCCGGGGCGCAGGTGCAGGGCACCCGCCGTGACACCCGTAGCCCCGGCAGCTGAGAGCGCAGAGAAAAGGGCATCCAGGGATTCGTCACCGTCGGTTAGCCAGGGCAGGATCGGCATGGCCATGACTGAACACGGCAGGCCGGCATCCCGCAGCCGGCTGATCAGTTCCAGCCGGGCCCGGGGCGTGGGGGTTCCCGGTTCAGCCACCTTGGCCAGCTCCGGATCGACAAGCGCCAGCGAAATGCCCATGCCGATTTCGGTCTGCGCGGAGGCTTCCTTCAGGAGCGGGATGTCGCGGGCCAGCAGGGTGCCCTTGGTCAGGATGGAGAACGGGGTGCCGCTGTCCGCCAGGGCGCGGATGATGCCCGGCATCAGTTTGTAGCGGCCCTCGGCGCGCTGGTACGGATCCGTATTGGTGCCCATGGCCACATGGTGGTGCTGCCAGGAGGGGCGGCTGAGTTCGCGCCGCAGGACCTCGGCTGCATTGACCTTGACCACCAGCTGGCTGTCGAAATCGGCACCGCTGTCCAGGTCCAGGTAGGTGTGGGTCTTGCGGGCGAAACAGTAGACACAGGCGTGGCTGCAGCCGCGGTAAGGATTGACGGTCCATTCGAAGGGCATGTTGGAGCCGCCGCCCACCTTGTTCAACACCGACTTGGCAACAACCTCGTGGAACGTCACCCCGGCAAAGTCCGGAGTGCGTACGGAGCGGACCAGGCCCTGCAGCGGAAGCAGGGGATCGGTGGTGCCGGGCACCGCCGGCAGGGGCAGTACCGATTCGGATGCCGCCGGGCCGGCAGGTTCGGTGCCGCTATCGTCGCCCTGCGCGGGCGGTGCATTGAGTTCCTGACCTTGCCACCTCATTCCCTCATTAGAACATATGTTCGAAAGAGGGGGTAGATCTATCTGCTGCGGAACGGCCGGCGGGACCGGCCCGGATCGGTAGCCCGCGGGTGCCGCCGCCTGCGCGGCCGATACCCGCCGTCGTGCAGGCCGGCCAGGCGTTCAAACGGATTGGCCGACGCCGGGTCGCCGCTAACCACGCGTGAGAGGGCGGACGCAGCGGCATACAGGGGGAGGAAGAACGGCCCCAGCAGGGCGTACTGGGTACTGTGCCGCATCTCATGCCGCAGCAGCCGGCTGTCCGGTGCGTGCATGCGGCGGGCCGTGGACGAACGGTAAAACACCACGTTCCCCACCGTGAAGGCCGCAGCGCGGGGCAATGACAGCGGATACCCCTCGGCCAGGGTGATTTTCTGCGGTCCGGTCCTGGTCGCGCATCCGGTCAGGCGGGCCAGCAGCATGCCGGCGGGAGTGGAAAGGTTCAGCAGGTTGATCCAGTGACGTGCCGAGGCGGCACGCCCTGGCGGGAAGTCCGGGCGCGGCGAGGGGGAGGGACGAACGGACGGCATGGCAACCTCCCTGCGGGAGTATGACGGCCCGGTGAGGGGCGTCTACTAGACTTGCAATGATAAGCCAGAACCCAACTAGGGCCGGAAACAGGTAAGCACAGTACATGTCTAACTCCACACCGGGGACCGGTTCCCCAGATACCTCCCCAGAGGGCACCCAGCCCGAGCCGCCGAATCCGCTGGACGAAGGCGCTATTGCCGCCGCCGTCGAGCAGGCGCTCGCCGCCATTGCCGCCGCCGCGGACCTCACCGAGCTCAAGGATGTCCGGATTGCCGTCACCGGAGAGAAATCTCCGCTGAGTGGAGCCAACCGGACCATCGGCAAGCTCCCCAAGGACCAGAAGGCCGCCGCCGGGAAGCTCGTTGGCCCCGCCCGCGGCCGGATCAACTCCGCGCTCGCCGCCCGCACCGTCGAACTCGAAGCGGAGCGGGACGCCCGGATCCTCGTCGAAGAGGCCGTGGATGTCACCGCGGCTCCCCGCCGCCGGCGCATCGGCGGGCGGCATCCGATTTCCACCCTGCAGGACCGGGTGGCGGACGTCTTCGTCGGAATGGGCTGGGAAATCGCCGAAGGACCGGAAGTGGAATCCGAGTGGTTCAACTTCGACGCGCTGAACTTCAAGCCGGACCACCCGGCCCGCGAAATGCAGGACACCTTCTTCGTGGAGCCGCCCGAAGCGCATCTGGTCATGCGTACCCACACCTCCCCGGTCCAGGTCCGGTCCATGCTCGAGCGTGACCTGCCGATCTACGTGCTCTGCCCGGGCAAGGTGTTCCGCACCGACGAACTCGACGCCACCCACACCCCGGTCTTCCACCAGTTCGAGGGCCTCGCCATCGACAAGGGCCTCACGATGGCCGACCTCGTCGGCACCCTCGAGCACTTCACCCGTGTGCTCTTCGGCGATGAAGCGAAGGTCCGGCTGCGGCCGAACTACTTCCCCTTCACCGAACCCAGCGCTGAGCTGGACATCTGGCACCCCGGTGCCAAGGGCGGCGCCCGCTGGATCGAGTGGGGCGGCTGCGGCATGGTCAATCCCAACGTGCTCCGCGCCGCCGGGATCGACCCCGAGGTTTATACAGGTTTTGCCTTCGGCATGGGCATTGACCGTGCCCTCATGTTCCGCAACGAAGTTTCGGACATGCACGAAATGATTGAAGGCGACGTACGTTTCAGCGAACACTTCGGGATGGAGATCTAAGTGAGAATCCCACTTTCCTGGCTGCGCGAGTATGCCCAGGTACCGGCGGACGCAACCGCCGAAGACGTGATGGAAGACCTCGTGAAGGTCGGCCTGGAGGAGGAGGACGTCCACCGTCCCACCGACGAGCTGCAGGGCCCCATTGTGGTGGGCCAGGTGCTCAGCATGGAGCCGGAGCCGCAGAGCAACGGCAAAACCATCAACTGGTGCTCGGTCCGCGTTGTGCCCGAAGGGGCAGAGCAGACCCTGACCGGCAAGGGGATTGAGCCCTCCGGTGTGCAGGGCATTGTCTGCGGCGCGCACAACTTCAAGGTGGGGGACAAGGTTGTTGTCACCCTGCCCGGCGCCGTGCTGCCCGGGGACTTCCGGATCAGCCCGCGCAAGACCTACGGCCACGTCTCCGCCGGCATGATCGCCTCCGTGCGTGAACTCGGCATCGGCGAGGACCATGACGGGATCCTCGTGCTCTCCACCCTGGGGCTGGACCCCGAGGTCGGCACGGACGCAATGGAACTGCTGGGCCTGTACGACCAGGCAGCGGAAATCAACGTCACCCCGGACCGCGGCTATGTCTTCTCCATCCGCGGTGCCGCCCGCGAATACGCCCACGCAACCGGCACCAAATTCACCGACCCGGCGGCCGCCGTCGTTGTGCCCATCGCCGACGGCATGGGCTACCCGGTCCGGCTGCAGGATGAGGCCCCGATTTACGGCAAGCCCGGCTGCGACCGGTTCGTTGCCCGCACCGTCCGCGGCGTCGATACCTCCCGGCCCACCCCGCCGTGGATGTCCTCGCGCCTGCGCCTGGCCGGCATGCGGTCCATCTCGCTGGTGGTCGACATCTCCAACTACGTGATGCTCGAGCTCGGCCAGCCGCTGCACTTCTACGACCTGGATAAGCTCACCGGCGAGATCGTGGTCCGCCGCGCAGCCGACGGCGAAACGCTGAAGACCCTGGATGAAAAGGAACGCCGGCTCTCCCCGGAGGACCTGCTGATCACGGACGGCTCCGGTGCCATCGGCATTGCCGGAGTGATGGGCGGTGCCACCACCGAGGTTTCCGGCGGAACCCAGAACGTCCTGATCGAAGCCGCCCACTTTGAAGAAGTCAGCATTGCCCGCTCCCGGCGTCGGCACAAGCTGCCCTCGGAAGCGTCCAAGCGCTTCGAACGCGGCGTGGACTGGAACGTAGCCGACGTCGCCGCGCAGCGTGCGGTCGACCTGCTGGTGGAACTCGCCGGCGGCACCGCCGACGAGGCGATTACCGACGTCGGCACCGCTCCGGAGCCGCGGCGCATCGAACTGCCGGCACAGTTCCCGGCCCAGCTGATCGGCCTGGACTTCACCGAATCCCAGATCACCGGAACGCTGGAGGACCTGGGTGCCTCGGTCGAAAAGACCGACGCCGGCTACCTGGTGACGCCGCCGAGCTGGCGTCCGGACCTGGAGACACGGGAGGACCTCACCGAGGAAATCATCCGCCTGGTCGGGTACGACAAGATTCCGTCCACCCTGCCGGTCGCCCCTCCCGGGCGCGGGCTGACCCGCCTGCAGCAGCAGCGCCGCCGCCTTCTGCAGTCCCTCGCGGCTGCCGGGCTCACCGAGGTGCTGGCCTACCCGTTCGTCACCGAGGCGGACAACAACACCTTCGGTGCGCCGGAGCCGGGCACCCGAACGGCCCTGAAGCTCGCCAATCCGCTCAGCGCCGAATACGGCTACCTGCGGACCTCGGTGCTGCCCGGACTGTTCGAGGTGGCCAAGCGCAACATGTCCCGGGGTTTCCGCGATCTGGCCCTGTTCGAGTCCGGCACGGTCTTCCTGCCCGGCGAGCACCTGGGCACCGAGAGCATCCCGCCGCTGGGCGCGAAGCCGTCCGAGGACGTCCTGGATGAGCTGTACGCCGGAATTCCGGACCAGCCGCTGCACGTGGGCGTTCTGCTGGCGGGCCACGAGTCCGCTCCCGGGGCCGGCAACACGCCGCGGACCTGGGACTGGGCCGACGCCCTCGATTTCGCGCGGCTGATGGGCGACGTCCTGGGTGTGGAACTGGTGGTGGAACAGGGTACCCACCAGGCGTTCCACCCCGGCCGCACCGCGCGCATTGCACTGCGCAGCGGCGAGACCGTGGGCTACGCCGGTGAACTGCACCCCAAGCTCCTGGCCGAACGGGACATGCCGGCCCGCACGGTTGCCGCGGAGCTGAACGTGGATGCCCTCTTCGACGCCGCACCCGACGTCATCGTGGCCCGTCCGATCTCCAGCTTCCCGATTTCCACGCAGGACGTGGCACTGGTCGTTGCGGAGGATGTTCCCGCCGAGCAGGTCCGCGAGGCCCTGCGTGAGGGAGCCGGGGAGCTGCTTGAAGACGTGGCCCTGTTCGACGTGTACGCCGGCTCCGGTATTGAGCCCGGGCGCAAGTCGCTCGCCTTCGCGCTGCGCTTCCGTGCCCCGGACCGGACACTCACCGCCGACGAAGCCTCCGAGGCCCGTGCGGCCGCAGTTGCCCTGGCAGCTGAACGGTTCGGTGCCGTCCAGCGCTAGCCACTGGGAACCTCTTTGCCGGCCCCTTCGGATCCTGGATCCGGAGGGGCCGGCTTTGCTTTAACGCCTCCGGTGCACCGCCCGGCTGGCTAGGCTGTGGCGATGACTCCTTTATCCCGCAGCGGGGACTGGTACCTCTTCGACTACGGCATGGTGGTTTCGACGGCTCCGTCCCCGGAGGATTGGCGGTTGCTGGAACAGGCAACCGGCCTACCGGACCTGGCAGCGGGTACGAGCCGGTACTGGGAACAGCGCGAAGAGTTCGACGCCGGCCGGCTGACCCCGGCGCAGTACTGGGGAGGCGTGCTGGGCCGGGCGGTGCAGCAGGAGACGGTGGACACCCTGGAGGCGTTGGATGCGGCGCAGTGGTCCCATCTGAACCCCCGCACCATGGAGGTGCTTCAGACGCTGCACGGCGAGGGTGCGGCCCTGGCCCTGCTCTCCAACATGCCGGACGGCATGTCACGGAGGTATTCGGTCGAATCGCCCTGAGTGCAGTATTTCTCGAAGCTGTATTTCAGCGGGCAGATGGGTCTGGTCAAGCCGGATCCGCGGATCTTTGACCGCGTCGTTGCCGATCTGGGGGCGGCACCCGAGGGCATCGTCTTCATTGACGACAACCCGCAGAACATTTCGACCGCGCGGGATATGGGATTTCAAACGGTGCTCCACACCAGCGGAACAGACCTCCGCGCGGAACTTGCCGCGCTCCGCCGGTAAGCCGCAGCCCCGGGACGAATTCCGCGGCGCCGTATCCGTTAGGGAACCAGCAGCACCTTTCCCGTGGTCTTCCGGCCTTCCAGATCAGTGTGCGCCCGTGACGCCTCGGCCAGCGGATAGGTCTGCCCGATCCGCACGTCCAGTTTTCCGGCCAGCACCGCGTCAAACAGTTCACGTACCCGCCACTGGCGTTCCTCCGGCGTGAGCAGGTGGTGCGCGATGGTAGGCCGGGTGAGGAACAGGGATCCGGAGGAATTCAGCCGCTGGATATCGAACGGCGGCACCTGGCCGGAGGCGGCGCCGAAGAGCACCAGCATGCCCCGGATGCGCAGGCTGGCCAGCGAGCCGTCGAAGGTCGCCCGGCCCACGCCGTCGTACACCACATCCACGCCCCGGCCGTCCGTGAGGGCACGCACCTGCCCGGCGAAGCCGTCGTAGCGCAGCACATGGTCGGCACCGGCACCGCGCGCCAGGAGTTCCTTTTCCTCGGTGGAGACTGTGGTGATCACGGTCGCGCCCTTGGCCTTGAGAAGTTGGATCAGCAGTAGTCCGACGCCGCCCGCTCCGGCATGCACCAGCACCGTCTGCCCCTCCTGCACCGCAAAGGTGGAGTTGCACAGGTAATGCGCAGTGATGCCCTGGAGCAGCAGCGCCGCGGCGGTGTCATCCCGGATGCCGGCCGGCACCGGCAGCGCCACCTCGGCGTCCAGCAGCATGTACTCGGCATAGGCACCACCGCCCTCCGCGGTGGCCACCCGGTCGCCTTCCCGGAAGCCTGACTCGAGTCCGGCAGCCACGACAGTTCCGGCGGCCTCGGAGCCGGGTGTGAAGGGATATGACATGGGGTAAACCCCGGCGCGCTGATAGGTGTCGATGAAGTTCACGCCCACGGCAGCGACTCGAACCAGCACCTGCCGCGGTCCGGGCTCCGGCAGTGCGACGTCTTCATAACGCAGGATTTCCGGTCCGCCCGGTTGCGGGACGACAATTGCTTTGTGCATGGCATGGCCTCTTTTACTGGCTGGTACGTGCTGGGCTGTTCCCGCTGTTCGATGTGCTGCCCATCATACTGTTTGCATAAATATTGGTGACACTGCATAAATGTGCTGTAGGGTGAAGGCATGACGATTTCCGTAGCGGTCTCCGGTGCCAGCGGCTATGCCGGCGGCGAAGTGCTGCGCCTGCTGGCCGGCCATCCGGAGGTGGCCATCGGCGCCATCACCGCCCACAGCAACGCCGGCAGCCGGCTGGGGGAGCTGCAGCCGCACCTGCATTCCCTGGCCGACCGGGTGCTGGAGGAAACCACCGTCGAGACCCTGTCCGGACACGACGTCGTCTTCCTCGCCCTGCCGCACGGGGCCAGCGCGGCCATCGCGGCGCAGCTGGATCCGGACACCCTGGTGATCGACGCCGGTGCCGACCACCGGCTCGAGGATCCGCTGGCGTGGGAAAAGTTCTACGGTTCCCCGCATGCCGGCACCTGGCCCTACGGCCTGCCCGAACTGCCGGGCCACCGCAGCCGGCTCAAGGGCGCCCGCCGCATCGCGGTCCCCGGCTGCTACCCCACAAGCTCCCTGCTCGCCCTGGCTCCCGGCTTCGCCGCCGGGCTGCTGGAACCGGACGACGTCGTCATCGTTTCGGCCTCCGGCACCTCGGGTGCCGGCAAGGCCGCCAAGCCGCACCTGCTGGGCTCTGAGGTCCTGGGCGGCATGAGCCCATACGGAGTGGGCGGCAGCCACCGGCACACCCCCGAAATCGAACAGGGCCTGTCCGCGGCCGCCGGCGAGTCCGTCGCCGTGTCCTTCACGCCCACGCTCGCGCCGATGGCCCGCGGCATCCTGACCACGGCCACCGCCAAGGTCCGCCCCGGGATCGACGCCGGCGCCCTGCGCGCCGCGTGGGAACAGGCGTACGCCGGGGAACATTTTGTCCGTGTCCTGCCCGAAGGACAGTGGCCCGCCACCAAAATGGTGGTCGGCTCCAACTACGCCGTGATGCAGCTGGCCTACGACGCCCATGCTCGCCGGGTAATCGTCAGCTGCGTCATCGACAACCTCAACAAGGGAACCGCCGGCGGCGCCGTGCAGTCCATGAACATTGCCCTCGGCCTGGAAGAAACCGCGGGACTGACGCAGCAGGGGGTGGCACCGTAATGAGTGTCGAATCAACGATCGGCAGCACCACGGGTATCACCGCCCCGGCAGGCTTCCGCGCCGCCGGGGTGGCTGCGGGTCTGAAGGACTCCGGCGGCCGCGACGTCGCCCTGGTGGTCAACGACGGTCCGTCCAAGGCAGCAGCCGCCGTGTTCACCCGCAACCGGATCACCGCAGCCCCGGTGCTGTGGTCCCGGCAGGCGGTCTCCGATGGACGGGCCGACGCCGTGGTCCTTAACTCCGGCGGCGCGAATGCCTGCACCGGCCCGCAGGGATTCCAGAACACCCACGCCACCGCGGAAAAGACGGCCGGACTCCTGGGGCTGAGCGCCTCCGATGTCCTGGTCTGCTCCACCGGCCTGATCGGCGTCCAGCTGCCGATGGACAAGCTTCTCTCCGGCGTTGAAGCGGCGGCCGGCGCCTTGTCCGCCGACACGGGTGCCGACGCCGCGCATGCCATCATGACCACCGATACCGTGCCCAAGCAGGCTGTGTTCACGGGTACTGACGGTGCGGGCCGGACCTACCGGATCGGAGGAATGGCCAAGGGTGCGGGCATGCTTGCTCCCGGACTGGCCACGATGCTGGTGGTCCTGACCACCGACGCCGACCTTGCCGCCCCGGCCCTGGATACCGCCCTCCGGACTGCCACGGCCGTCACCTTCGACCGCACCGACTCGGACGGCTGCATGTCCACCAACGACACCGTGGTCTTGCTGGCTTCCGGCGCCTCGGGTGCGGCACCGGATGCCGGCGCCTTCAGCAGCGGACTCACGGAGGTCTGCTTCTCCCTGGCTCAGCAGCTGATCACCGACGCCGAGGGTGCCAGCCACGACATCGCCGTCACCACGGTCAACGCCGCCACCGTGGCCGACGCCGAGGCGGCATCGCGCGCCGTCGCCCGCTCCAACCTCTTCAAGACCGCCATCTTCGGCAACGATCCCAACTGGGGCCGGGTGCTGTCCGCCGTCGGCACCACCGATGCAGCGTTCGAACCGGACCGGATCGACGTCACCATCAACGGAGTGCAGGTCTGCCGGAACGGCGGGATCGGCGATCCCCGGGAGGGCGTCGACCTGTCCCCGCGGGCGGTCAGCGTCGAAATCGACCTGCATGCCGGGACCGAAAGCGCCACCATCTGGACGAACGATCTCACCACGGATTACGTCCACGAGAACTCTGCGTACAGCAGCTGACCGGGGGATAGGCATGATCACACCAGCAGCGGCCGGAGAACGGCTGCGCGCACAGGACAAAGCGGCAACGCTGGTCGAGGCGCTGCCCTGGATCCAGCGCTTCGCCGGCACCACCATGGTCATCAAGTACGGCGGCAACGCCATGGTCAATGACGAGCTCCGGAAGGCCTTTGCGGAGGACATTGTGTTCCTCCACCATGCAGGGGTACACCCGGTGGTCGTCCACGGTGGAGGCCCCCAAATCAGCGCGCTGCTTGACCGGCTCGGGATCGCCTCCGAATTCCGCGGCGGCCTGCGGGTCACCACTCCCGAAGCCATGGATGCCGTACGCATGGTCCTGACCGGCCAGGTGGGCCGAGAGCTCGTCGGACTGCTCAACGCGCATGGTCCCTACGCCGTCGGACTCTCCGGTGAGGACGGAGGCCTGCTGGAGGCGGTCCGCACCGGCGCCGTAGTGGACGGCGTGGAAGTGGACCTCGGCCTGGTCGGGGAAGTCGTGGGGGTCAACCCCGGGGCCATCCAGGACATCATTGCCGCCGGACGGATCCCGGTGATCAGTACGGTGGCGCCGGAGATCAACGCCGACGGCGGCACCACCGGACAGGTGCTTAACGTCAATGCGGACACGGCTGCCTCCGCGCTGGCGGTAGCGCTGGGCGCCTCGCGCCTGGTGGTGCTCACCGATGTAGAGGGCCTCTACGGCGACTGGCCGGATAAGTCCTCGCTGATCTCCTCCCTGACCACGGGAGAGCTGAGGGCCATGCTGCCGGACCTCGAAGCCGGAATGATCCCCAAAATGAACGCCTGCCTGGCTGCTGTGGACGGCGGGGTGGACCGTGCCGCCGTGGTGGACGGACGGATGGCCCACTCCATGCTCCTGGAAATCTTCACCGAAGCCGGAATCGGTACCCAAGTAGTACCGGAGGACGGTCATGAGTAACCCCGAAAGCCAGCTGCCGCAGCCCGGCACCGCAGCTGCGGACGGCCAGGGCGAATGGCTGGAGCGCTACGATTCCTCCCTGATGGGCGTCTTCGGCGCTCCGCAGCGCGTACTCGTGCGCGGCAGCGGCTGCTATGTCCAGGACGCGGACGGAAAGCAGTACCTCGACCTCCTGGGCGGGATTGCCGTCAACGCCCTGGGCCATGCCCATCCCGCCCTCGTCGCCGCGGTGTCCGAGCAGCTCGGCACGCTCGGCCACATCTCCAACTTCTTCACCAGTCCTGCCCAGATACAGCTCGCCGAACGGCTGCTGGCGCTCGCAGGTGCCCCGCAGGGGTCCAAGGTCTTCTTCGCGAACTCGGGTACGGAAGCCAACGAGGCCGCCTTCAAGCTGGCCCGGCGCAATTCCGGTCCGGGCCGCACCCGGATCCTGGCCCTTGAGGGAGCCTTCCACGGCCGGACCATGGGAGCCCTGGCGCTCACAGCCAAGCCCGCCTACCGGGAACCGTTCGAGCCGTTGCCCGGCGGAGTGGAACACCTTCCGTTCGGCGACATCGACGCGCTGGTCGCCGCGGTGGACGAGACCGTGGCCGCCGTGTTCCTGGAGCCGATCCAGGGCGAGGCGGGCGTGCGGATGCTCCCCGCCGGCTACCTGCAGGCGGCCCGCGAGGCCACCCGTGCTGCCGGTGCGCTGCTCGTTATTGACGAGGTGCAGACGGGAATCGGCCGCACCGGAAAGTGGTTCGCGTCCGAAGGTGTGCTCCCGGATGCCATGACGCTGGCCAAGGGACTCGGCGGCGGATTCCCCGTCGGCGCACTGATCACCTTCGGCGGCGGGCCGTCCGGCCTGCTGGCCGCGGGAATGCACGGCACCACCTTCGGCGGCAATCCGGTGGCCGCCGCGGCGGCCCTGGCGACCCTGTCCGTTCTGGAGTCGCAGGATGTGCTGGCCAGCGTGCGTGCCACGGGCGAGTACCTGCGCCGGGAACTGGCCGCGATGGACTCCGTGGCCGAGGTCCGGGGGGAGGGCCTCCTCATCGGCATCGAGCTGCGCGACGACGTCGCTCCCGCCGCCGTCGCCGCCGCCCTGGAAGCCGGTTACATCATCAACAGCACCGGGCCGGCAACGCTGCGGCTCGCGCCTCCGCTGATCCTCACCGCAGAACAGGCCGGTACGTTCCTGGCGGCCCTGCCCGGTATCCTGCACTCGGTCCGGACATCGGCTTCCGGAACATCCCCCAGTGCGGCCACCCCCAGCACCACCCCCAGCACCACCCCCAGCACCGCCGGCACAACCACCGAAGGAAAACCATGACCCGTCATTTCCTGGTCGACACCGACCTCACCCAGGCGGAACAGGCCGAAGTCCTGGATCTGGCCGACGCCTTGAAGAAGGACCGCTACACGCACCAGCCGTATGCCGGTGAATCCACCGGCCGCAAAACCGTTGCCGTCATCTTCGACAAGACCTCCACCCGGACCCGGGTGTCCTTCGCCGCCGGCATCTCGGACCTGGGCGGCGTGCCGCTGATCATCGGTGCGGGGGAGTCCCAGCTCGGACACAAGGAGAGCGTCGCGGACACCACCAAGGTGCTCGAACGCATGGTTTCCACCATCGTCTGGCGGACCTACGCACAGTCCGGTCTGGAGGAGATGGCCGCCAACTCCTCGGTTCCGGTGATCAACGCACTGTCGGACGATTACCACCCCTGCCAGCTGCTTGCCGACCTGATGACCATCCGCGAACACAAGGGCAGGCTCGCCGGCCTCACCCTCGCCTACCTCGGCGACTGCGCCAACAACATGGCCAACTCCTACCTGCTTGCCGGTGTCACCGCCGGTATGCACGTCCGGGTGGCCGGTCCGCTGGGCTACCTGCCGGATCCGCGGATTGTCGACGCCGCCGCGGCCCGCGCCGACGAAACCGGCGGGTCCGTCACCATCACCACCGATGCCGTTGAAGCCCTGGCCGGCGCCGACGTCGTCGCCACCGACACCTGGGTATCCATGGGCCAGGAAGCAGAAAAGGCAGCCCGGCAGGAACTGTTCCGCAGCTACGCCGTGGACGCCGATGCCATGGCAGCAGCCGCGGAAGACGCCGTCGTGCTCCACTGCCTCCCCGCCTACCGCGGCTACGAAATTTCCGCCGACGTGCTTGACGGGCCGCAGTCCGTGGTCTGGGACGAGGCAGAGAACCGCCTGCACGCACAGAAGGCGCTGATGGTCTGGCTCATGGCGCAGTCAGGCATCACCGAGGCTCCGGAGGTGCGGTCATGACCATGCCGGCAACGAAGACCGCGCGCCAGGCGCGCATCCGCAGCCTCCTGACCGGTTTGTCCGTCCGGTCGCAGGCTGAACTTGCCGCCCTGCTGGCCGGCGACGGCGTGCAGGTCACGCAGGCGACGCTCTCCCGCGACCTGGTGGAACTCGGGGCCGTGCGTATGCGCGGCAAGGATGGGGCACTGGTCTACGCCGTCCCGTCTGAGGGCGGAGAGCGCGCGCCCAAATCGGGAGTAACCCAGGAAGTCCTCGATGCGCGGCTGGCCCGGCTGTGCGGCGAACTACTCGTCACGGCCGAGGCCTCCGCGAATATCGTGGTGCTGCGCACTCCGCCCGGAGCTGCGAACTTCCTGGCCCTCGCCATCGACCATTCGGTGCTTCCCTCAGTTCTGGGCACCATCGCCGGTGACGACACCGTGATGATGGTGACGCGGGACCCCGACGGCGGCCCCGACCTGGCCGCACGGTTCCTGCGGATCGCCGATGAGGCCAGCAACAACGGGTCCGCCCCCGAGAGCCGGATCCTGTAGCACCGGCCCACGCTGCAGCGAACCCGAACCAAAAACTTTCATCCTGAACCAACCAGCGGCCCGTACGGGCCGCAATCAATGCAAGAGGAGCAAAATCCGTGAGCGAACGTATTGTTCTGGCCTATTCCGGTGGCCTGGATACGTCAGTAGCCATTGGCTGGATTGCCGAGGCAACCGGCGCTGAAGTCATCGCCGTGGCTGTTGACGTAGGGCAGGGCGGCGAGTCCCTGGAGACCGTGCGCCAGCGGGCCCTGGACTGCGGCGCCGTGGAAGCCTATGTGGCAGATGCCCGCGAGGAATTCGCCACCGAGTACTGCATGCCGGCGCTGAAGGCCAACGCCCTCTACATGGATGCCTACCCGCTGGTTTCGGCGCTCTCGCGTCCCGTGATCGTGAAGCACCTGGTGGCTGCCGCCCGCCAGTTCGGCGCCACGACCGTCTCCCACGGCTGCACCGGCAAGGGCAATGACCAGGTGCGCTTCGAGGTCGGTATCCAGACCCTGGGCCCGGACCTGAAGTGCATTGCACCGGTCCGCGACCTTGCCCTGACCCGCGACAAGGCCATCGCCTTTGCCGAGGAGAAGAACCTGCCGATCGTCACCACCAAGAAGAACCCGTTCTCCATTGACGCCAATGTTTGGGGACGTGCCGTGGAGACCGGCTTCCTCGAAGACATCTGGAACGGCCCCACCCCGGACGTGTACGAGTACACCTCCGATCCGGCGTCGGCTTCCGCCCCGGATGAAGTCGTCATCACGTTCAAGGAAGGCGTCCCGGTCGCGATTGACGGCAAGCCCGTCACCCCGCTGCAGGCCATCGAGGAAATGAACCGCCGCGCCGGCGCCCAGGGCATCGGCCGGATCGACATTGTCGAAGACCGCCTCGTGGGCATCAAGAGCCGCGAAATCTACGAAGCCCCCGGTGCCATGGCACTGATGGCTGCGCACCGCGAACTGGAAAATGTCACGGTGGAGCGCGAGCAGGCCCGGTTCAAGAAGACGGTCGGCCAGCGCTGGACCGAGCTGGTCTACGACGGCCAGTGGTTCTCCCCGCTGAAGCAGTCCCTTGACGCGTTCATTGGGGACACCCAGAAGTACGTCTCCGGCGACATCCGGATGACCCTCGACTCCGGACGCCCCGTGGTCACCGGCCGCCGCTCCGAGTCGTCGCTGTACGACTTCAACCTGGCCACCTACGACACCGGTGACAGCTTCGACCAGTCCATGGCCCGCGGCTTCATCGAGCTGTTCGGGATGTCCTCCAAGGTGGCCTCCGGCCGCGACCAGCGCCTAGCAGAAGGTAAGTAAGCAGATGACAGACGGCACGTCGCCAGGCGAAGCAGCGGGAACCGGGACCCCCGGGCCCACCGTCCAGGGTGCCCTGTGGGGCGGCCGGTTCGCCGGCGGTCCCGCAGACGCCCTTGCGGCGCTGAGCAAATCCACCCACTTCGACTGGCGGCTTGCCGGCTATGACATCGCCGGCTCCCGCGCCCACGCCCGGGTGCTGCACAAGGCCGGCCTGCTCGACGACGGCGAGTTGGAGGGCATGCTCGCGGCCCTGGACCGGCTCGACGCCGACGTAAAGTCCGGCGCCTACGTTCCGGCCGAGTCCGACGAGGACGTCCACGGGTCCCTGGAACGCGGCCTGATCGAACGGGCCGGCCCGCAGCTGGGCGGCAAGCTCCGTGCCGGCCGGTCCCGCAACGACCAGATCGCAACACTGGGCCGGATGTACCTGCGCGACCACGCCCGGATCATCGGCGCCGGCGTTGTGTCCGTTATCGATGCCCTGGTGGGCCAGGCGCAGGCGAACCTCGGGGTGGCCATGCCCGGACGCACCCACCTGCAGCATGCGCAGCCCATCCTGCTCAGCCACCACCTGCTGGCCCACGCCTGGTCCCTGCTGCGCGATGTGCAGCGGCTGGCGGACTGGGACAAGCGGGCGGCAGTCTCTCCGTACGGTTCCGGCGCCCTGGCGGGTTCCTCGCTGGGACTGGATCCGAACGCGGTGGCTGCCGAGCTGGGCTTCGACTCCGCGGTCTGGAACTCCCTGGACGGGACGGCCGCACGAGATGTCTACGCGGAGTTCTCCTGGGTGGCCGCCATGATCGGCGTCGACCTTTCCCGCGTCAGCGAAGACATCATCCTGTGGGCCACCAAGGAATTCTCCTTCGTCACGCTCGATGACGCGTACTCCACCGGGTCCTCGATCATGCCGCAGAAGAAGAATCCCGATGTTGCCGAACTTGCCCGCGGCAAGGCCGGACGTCTGATCGGCGACCTTGCCGGGCTGCTGGCCACCCTGAAGGGCCTTCCGCTGGCGTACAACCGGGACCTGCAGGAAGACAAGGAACCGGTCTTCGACGCTGCCGACACCCTCGAAATCCTGCTCCCGGCAGTGTCCGGAATGATCGCGACCCTGAAGTTCAACACAGAGCGGATGCAGTCCCTGGCACCGCAGGGCTTTGCGCTGGCCACCGACATTGCCGAGTGGCTGGTCCGCCAGGGTGTGCCGTTCCGTGAGGCGCACGAACTCTCCGGGTCCGCCGTCCAGCTGGCCGAGGGCCGCGGCGTCGAACTGTGGGACCTGACCGACGACGACTATGCCGGCATTTCACCGCACCTGACGCCGGATGTGCGCTCCGTACTCAGTACCGAGGGGTCGCTGGACAGCCGCAGTTCCCAGGGCGGCACCGCCCGGTCCGCTGTGGAGCTGCAGTTGGCGGAGCTGACCCGGCAGATCGGCGAGGTCCGCGGCTACGTCGGCTGATTCCGCCGACACTGCGGCGGACCTGGAACAGGACGGACCCCGGGGGGAGTTTCCCCGGGGTCCGTTCCCGTACCGCGGGCGACGGTTAGGCTGGGCGCCATGAATGATTCCTTCCGGGCCCGGCTGCGTGCCCTGCCGGACTTTCCCGAGGACCTGCCGTCCTTCGATCCGGCTGCGGCGCCGGGGGACCCCGTGGAGTTGTTCCGCCTCTGGCTGGAGGGTGCGCTGGCCGCCGGGGTGCGGCAGCCGCATGCGTTTTCCCTCGCAACCGCGGACGCCGGCGGGCGTGTTTCCTCCCGGATGCTCATTCTCAAGGACATCGACGACGACGGCGGCTGGCAGTTCGCCACCTCCCGCGCCTCGCGCAAAGGCGGGGAACTGGCGCAGAATCCAAACGCTGCGATGAACTTCTACTGGCCGGAACTGGGCCGCCAGATCCGGGTGGCCGGGGACGTTGTGCAGCTGTCCTCTGAAGCGTCGGCCGCCGACTGGGACGCCCGTCCGGCGTCGGACGGAAGCCCGAACCCGACATGGCAGCTGTATGCGCTGAAGCCGCGGGAGATCGAATTCTGGCAGGCCCGGGCGGACCGGCATCACATCCGGCATCAGATGGCGTTCTAAGACACCTGCCCCTCCCGGCGTCGCACCCGTCGAAGCTACCCTTGAAACGACCCCAGGAGGACACGCCATGACCGAGTCCAGCCCCGCCAAAACCCCCGTCCCCACCGGGCGGATCGAGCGCCGACCAGACGGCTACACCTTGGCCTTTGAGCGCCGGCTTGATTTTCCCGCAGCCCACATCTGGGACGTTCTGACCAACACGGACAAGGTCGCCCATTGGCTCGGCATGGTCACTCCCGGCTGGCAGCTCGGCAAGGAATACCGGCTGGACATGGGGAACGCCGCGGTGACCGGAACCGTGCTGCAGATGAGCCCGGGACTCAGCCTGCAGTTCAGCTGGGAAGACCCGCTGGGGGACGAATCGGTCCTTGACTGGCAGGTGCTGGAAACCTCCGACGGCGCCCTGCTGCAGTTCCGTACGCACGAGACCAGCGCGGATTTCCTCACGGAAGGAGCCGCAGGCTGGCAGGGAATCCTGGAAGCCTTTGACGACGTGGCCGCCGGCCGGGAACCCGACCGCGCGTCCGTGGACCAATGGCAGGCACTCCGCGACGCCTACGCGGAGCAATTCGACGTTTCGCCAACCATGGGACACGTGGATACTGCCGGGATCGTCATCGAGCGCTGGTACAACGCACCCGTCGATGAAGTCCGCAGCGCACTGGACCGTACGGCAGCGGAGTTGGGGGTCGGCGGGGAAGCCTCCGTCGACATTGCCGACGACGGCGGGCGGGTGCGCGTCGTCGTCCGGCAACCGGTGACCGGCGGGAACGGTGAACCGGACGAGGCATCCGGCGTGCTCGCCGCCTGGCACCAGGCCCTGGATGCTGCCGGAGACCACCTCGCAGGCGATCCCTGGCACCCCAGTTCCCGCAGGTTGGCCGCACTGAAGGAGTTTTACGGCAGTTCCGCAGCGGACGCCTGAACGGGCAGCCGGGCCCACCCTGAAAAACCGCCCCGGGTCTTCTTGCTAACGTCGGAGTATGGCTTTTTCGAATGACCGGCACCGTCTGGCCGTGCCTGCCACGGAGGCGGCCCGCCACCTGCTGGGCGCAGTGCTGACCCACGACGTCGACGGCGAACGGGTGGGCGTACGCATCACCGAGGTGGAGGCCTACATGGGCGACGCCGATCCGGGCTCCCATGCCTTCCGCGGCCAGACCGCCCGCAACGCGACAATGTTCGGTCCCGCCGGGCACCTGTACGTGTACTTCACCTACGGCATGCACTACTGCGCAAACGTGGTCTGCGGAGCCGAAGGGGAAGCCACCGGACTGCTGCTGCGTGCGGGCGAGATCGTTGAGGGAGCCGACATCGCCGCAGTGCGCCGCGGAAACCCCCGCACGGCATTGGACCTCGCCCGTGGCCCGGCCCGGCTGGCGCAGGCGCTGGGGATCGCCCGGCCGCTGGACGGCGCGGACCTGTTCGCGCAGCCGCTGCATCTTGCCCTGCCCGCCGAGCCCGTCAGTGCGGACCGGATCTCCACCGGACCACGCGTAGGCGTCAGCGGCCCCGGAGGAACGGACGACTACCCCTGGCGGTACTGGCTGACGGGGGATCCCACCGTGTCCAAATACCGGCCCGCGAAGACGCGCCCCCGGCCCGCGGCGGGAGCTACCGTCCTGCAGCCGTCGAAGGCAGCGCGGGCAAGCGCACATTAAAACCAAACGCACATTAAACGCAGAACGGCGTTCAGGGAAACCCTGAACGCCGTCCGTGAAGCTTTCAAGCCGTGAAGATAAAAGCTAAAAGCTAGGAGCGCGGAAGCGGAGCCTGCGCGGAAATAAGCTTCTTTTCCAGCAGTTCGTCCCAGAACGCCCCCGGAATCTCGGCCTTCATGGCCGCGACATCCTCTGCCACGCGTCCGGGCCGGCTTGAGCCCGGGATGACTGCAGCGACAGCGGGGTGGGCAGCGGAGAACTGCAGGGCAGCAGCCTTCAGGCTCACGTCGTGCCGCCCGGCTACCGAGCCCAGCTCGGCGATACGTGCCTTGACCTCCGGGGGAATCTCGGCGTAATCGAACTTGTCGCCGCCCAGCAGGGCACCGGAGTTGAAGGGTCCACCGACAATAATGCCAACGCCCAGCTCCTGCGCCTTGGGCATCATGCGCTGCAGGGCACGCTCGTGCTGCAGCAGCGTGTACTGGGTGGCGGAGAGGCTCATGGTAGGAGCAGCCTCGTCCATGTCCATGGCCAGCTCGATTGGTTCGGTGGTGTTAACGCCGAGGCCCCAGCCGTTGATGACGCCCTCGTCCTGGAGCCGGGCGAGAACCCGGAACGCGCCGGTCCTGGCCTCGTTGAACTTGGCTACCCACTCATCGCCGAGGAAGTCCCGGGACGTGTCATGGATGAAGACAAAGTCCAGACGGTCCGTCTTCAGCCGCTTCAGGCTCTCCTCGATCGACCGCAGGGTCGCATCCGTGGTGTAGTCCGTGGCGATCTTGTTCGAACGCCCGTGGGTGAAGAGGCCGGGGCTCTTCTCCTCTTCCTCGTCCAGGATCAGCCGTCCCACTTTGGTGCTGAGCACATACTCGTCGCGGTTGTGCTGGGAGAGGACTTCGCCCAGGCGGGATTCCGCAAGACCGGCTCCGTAGAAGGGCGCGGTGTCGAAGTAGCGGATGCCTTCGTTCCAGGCGGCTTCAACTGTTGCCAGCGCCTCGTCCTGGGGAATGTCACGGAACATGTTTCCCAGCGGAGCCGTGCCGAATCCGATTTTGTTCTTGAGCACTTCGTGCAGGTTAGCCATGTGTTGAAATCCTTGACTGTTGGTGCGGCAAAATTCCGGGCTCTTTCGAAGCAGCCCGCCAATTGGCAACCTCCGCACTTTGTCCTTTATTCCGGTACGCCGGGGCGAGACAAGTGCCACAGCGCCCCGGCGGGCCGTGGGAGGCCAGCCCCTGAGCGGGTAAGGTGGACGGGTGAAAGATGCCCCGGCAGAACCGGTTAACCACGAGTCCATTGAACAAACCATCGATCGCCTGGGCGCAGTCATTCCCGATTACCCCCAGCCCGGAATTGTCTTCCGGGACCTGACCCCGGTCTTTGCGGACGGCCCGGCCCTCCGTGGCGTCGTGGATGCCCTCATCGCCCCGTTCGAGGGCCAGTTCGATTTCGTGGCAGGCGTCGAAGCCCGTGGCTTCCTCCTGGCCGCAGCCGCTGCCTACGCCTCCGGCAAGGGTGTCATCACGGTCCGCAAGCCCGGCAAGCTGCCGCGTGAGGTCTTCTCCGAGAGCTACTCCCTGGAATACGGCGAGGGCGCCTTGGAACTGCACCGCGACGATATGCCCGTGGGCTCCCGCGTCCTGATCCTCGACGACGTCCTGGCCACGGGCGGAACCCTCGGTGCGGCTGCCCGCCTGATCCGCAAGGCAGGCGCGGAAGTGGCCGGATTCGGCGTCGTGCTGGAGCTGGGCGATCTCGGTGGACGGGACCGCCTCGGCGAGACTCCCGTCACCGCGCTGGTCCGTTACTAGGCACCGGCGGGCCTGCCCCGCGGTGCCGGCCCACGACACGCGTTCCTCGCAGGCAGCAGCTGAGAGAGAAACCGCATACATTAGTGACCTGCAAAAGTGCAAATGCACTGTAAGATTGACGCTCTGCCTTTGCGAGAGGGAACGCGAACATGCCTGAAACACCTTCGGCTTCCAACGAGCTGGAACACGAGCGTCAGTACGTCGCCGGTCTGTACTCACGCCTCGATGAGCTGCGTGAGGAAAAGCGGGAGCAGCTGGCCGCGATCCGGCGCAGCCAAGCCTCGGGTTCCCACCAGAACCGTTCCGAGCGGGATGCCTTCGCCACCATGTACGAGGACCGCCTCGCGCAGCTGAACGCCGTGGACGACCGGCTCGTTTTCGGCCGCCTGGACCTCGACGACGGCGAGGAACGCTACATCGGCCGCATCGGCCTGTCGACGGCGGAGCTGCAGCGCCTGATGGTCGACTGGCGCGCCCCCGAAGCCGGCACGTTCTACCAGGCCACCGCCTTTGAGCGCCAGGGCGTGCGGCGGCGCCGGCACCTGATCCTGAAGGGCCGCGACGTGCAGGCCATCGAGGACGATGTGCTGGACTACTCCATGCTCGAGGACGAGGCAGCGCTGCAGGGCGAAGGCGCGCTGCTCGCGGCACTGAACTCGAAGCGGACCGGACAGATGTCCGACATTGTCGGCACCATCCAGGCCGAACAGGACCGCATCATCCGGGCACCCCTTTCCGGCACCCTGGTGGTGCAGGGCGGTCCGGGCACGGGCAAAACCGCCGTGGCACTGCACCGCGCCGCCTACCTCCTCTATACCCACCGCGAACGGCTGAAGTCCGCCGGCGTGCTGCTGGTGGGACCCTCCAATGCCTTCATCCGGTACATCGAACGCGTGCTGCCGTCGCTGGGCGAGACCGGCGTCGTGATGTCCAGCCTCGGACAGCTGATGCCGGGCATCACCGCCACCCATGAAGAGGACCCCGCCACCGCCGAGGTGAAGGGCCGGCTGTACATGGCCGACGTCGTCGCCCGCGCGGTTGCCAACCGGCAGCGCCTGCCGCGCGAGCCGCGCAAGCTCAACGTCGAGGGCACCATCCTCACGCTGACGCCCAAGCAGGTGCAGCGCGCCCGGGACAAGGCCCGCGCCACCGGCAAGCCGCACAACGAGGCCCGCGTGACCTTCGTGAAGATCCTGCTGCGCGAGTTGACCGAGCAGATGACCGAGCAGCTCGAGGAATCCGCCGGCGCCGGCAACAGCACCGACCGCGCCTACCTCGCCGAGGACGTCCGCAGCGCCCGCGACGTGCGCGTGGCCCTGAACCTGTGCTGGATGCCGCTCACCCCCGAAAAGCTCATCACGGAACTGTTCAGCAAGCCCGGGCACCTGGAAGCGGCCGCACCGCAGCTGTCCGACGAGGAGCTGGACCTGCTGCGCCGCAGCCCCGACGCACCCTGGACCGAATCCGACGTGCCGCTGCTGGACGAAGCCGCCGAACTCCTCGGCGAACTGGACGCCTCCGCAGGCCGGGAAACCGCCCTCCGTGAGGAACAGCGCAAGCGTGACCTTGCCAACGCCGAAAGTGCCATTGCGAACACTGAGGGATTCCTCGAGGACTCCGGCGCCCACGGCATCCTGTCCGCCGAGGACCTGGCGGACCACAACGCGGTGGGGGAGCAGCGGCTGACCGCCGCCGACCGTGCCGCCGTCGACCGGACCTGGGCCTTCGGGCACATCGTGGTCGACGAGGCGCAGGAGCTTTCCGCCATGCAGTGGCGGCTGCTGATGCGCCGCTGCCCGCTGAAGTCCTTCACCGTGGTCGGCGACATTGCCCAGACCAGCTCGGCGGCCGGGGCAACGTCCTGGCAGGCCGCACTGGATCCCTTCGTGGGGGAGCGGTGGACGCTGGAGGAACTGACAGTGAATTACCGCACCCCGGCACAGATTGCCGAGGCAGCTGTGCGGATGGCCAACGCGGCCGGACTCGTGGTTTCCGCTCCGAAGGCGGTCCGCGAGGGCCGCTGGGCGCCGTTCCTCGATGAGGTTGCCGAGGGCGGGCTCATCCAGCGTCTGCTGGACACCCTGCCCGAGGATCTGGAAGCGCTCGACGGCGGCCTCCTGGCCGTTATCGCCGAAGACCACCGCCTTCCCGACGTCCGCCGGGCGCTGACCCAGGCCTACGGTGCGCGCGTGGGATCCGGTGCAGGCGGCCTGGAGCAGGACATCGTCGTGACGTCTCCGCGGGAGGCAAAGGGCCTGGAGTTCGACGGCGTCGTCATCCTGGAACCGTCCGAACTGCTGACCGCGGCCGCCGGCAAGGTCGGCGACCTGTATGTGGCCATGACCCGCCCCACCCAGCGGCTGCGTCTGATCGCAGCCAACGGGATCCCGGCAGGTATTCCCGAAGACTGATAATTTAGAAGGCGTGTCAGACAATATCGAGAACCCCGAGGGCCTCGGCGCCCAGCAGAACGATTCCTCCTTCGCCAACATCTGGCAGGAGCTCAAGTGGCGGGGCCTGATCCAGGTCTCCACCGATGAGGCGGAGCTGGAAAAGCTCCTCGCCGGGGAGCCGATCACGTATTACTGCGGCTTCGACCCGACGGCGCCGAGCCTTCACCTGGGCAACCTGGTCCAGCTCCTGACCATGCGCCGGCTGCAGCTGGCCGGCCACCGGCCGCTGGCGCTCGTGGGCGGTTCCACCGGGTTGGTCGGTGACCCGCGTCCGACGGCGGAACGCACCATGAACACCAAGGAAACCGTCGGCGAGTGGGTCGGCTACCTGCAGGGACAGGTGCAGCGTTTCCTCAGCTTCGAGGGCAGCAATGCCGCACGCATGGTGAACAACCTGGACTGGACCGCTCCGATGAGCGCCATCGACTTCCTGCGGGACATCGGCAAGCACTTCCGGGTGGGCACGATGATCAAGAAGGAGATTGTCTCCTCCCGGCTGAACTCCGACGAAGGCATCAGCTACGCCGAGTTCAGCTACCAGGTCCTGCAGGGCATGGACTACCTGGAACTCTTCCGCAACTACAACTGCGTGCTTGAAACAGGCGGTTCGGACCAGTGGGGCAACCTGACCAGCGGCACCGAACTGGTGCGCAAGGTCGAGGGTAAGACAGTCCACGCGCTGGGCACGCCGCTGATCACCAACAGCGACGGCACCAAGTTCGGCAAGAGCGAAGGCAACGCGGTCTGGCTCGACGGCACCATGACCAGCCCGTACGCCATGTACCAGTTCTGGCTCAATACGTCCGACGCGGACGTGGTGAACCGGCTGAAGGTCTTTACCTTTATGAGCCGGGCACGGATCGAGGAACTGGCCCGCGCTGTTGCAGAAGCACCGCACCGGCGTGAGGCCCAGCGTGCATTGGCGTACGACGTGACGTCGCTGATCCACGGGACCGAAGCAACCGACAAGGCCATTGCCGCTTCGGCTGCACTGTTTGGCCAGGGTGAGGTCCGGGACCTGGATGAGGGCACCTTGAAAGCGGCCACTGCGGAGCTGCCGGCCGTCACCGTGTCGCGGGAATCCCTGGGGATTATCGACCTGCTGGTTGCTTCCGGCCTTTCCGGCAGCAAGTCGGAGGCACGCCGCACGGTCGCCGACGGCGGTGCCTACGTCAACAACGTCAAGGTCGCCGACGCCGACGCCGTGCTGGGCGGGGAGGACCTGCTGCACGGCAAGTACCTGCTGCTGCGCCGCGGCAAGCGGAACCTTGCAACCGTCGAGGTCTCCGCCGTATAGTTTTAATGCTTCCTTCGGGAGGCATATGAGGGGCTGAAGGCCGGCCCCGGAGGCTGTGCGGCGGATCACCCCGATCCGGTTTGCAAGGACCGGAACCGGTGTGTAAAGTTGCATGAGTCGCCGCGGCCGGGACGCTGGAAAAGCGCCCGAGCATGGCGGCCAAACCCCATCACAAAACAGAGTCCAACCAGTGCGCCCTTCACGGGGACGGTGGAAAAGACTCCGGTGAGTGCTGGGTCCGGAACGGCGGAAACGCTTTTCACGGTGGTCCGGATCACGGATACCGCGAATTGCGGAAAACGCCGGAATGGAATAAGATATATAAACATTGCAGCGAAGAAGAAAAGGAAAACATTTGTTTTCCCGAGTATTTTCGGATTGCGTCTGTTGTTTGAGAACTCAATAGTGTGCCAAGTTTATTGATACCAATTTATTTATATTGATTGGTTGAACAGGCCGTTTCCGCCCACCCCGTGGGTATGGGACGGTTTTTTTAGCCGGTTTCGAATTTAGTGCAGGACGGACGACCAATTTTCCTTGGTCCCCGGACTGTGTCTGTAACACATTTACGGAGAGTTTGATCCTGGCTCAGGATGAACGCTGGCGGCGTGCTTAACACATGCAAGTCGAACGATGACTTCTGTGCTTGCACAGAATGATTAGTGGCGAACGGGTGAGTAACACGTGAGTAACCTGCCCCTGACTTCGGGATAAGCCTGGGAAACCGGGTCTAATACCGGATACAACGGACCACCGCATGGCGGTCCGTGGAAAGCTTTATGCGGTTTTGGATGGACTCGCGGCCTATCAGCTTGTTGGTTGGGGTAATGGCCCACCAAGGCGACGACGGGTAGCCGGCCTGAGAGGGTGACCGGCCACACTGGGACTGAGACACGGCCCAGACTCCTACGGGAGGCAGCAGTGGGGAATATTGCACAATGGGCGGAAGCCTGATGCAGCGACGCCGCGTGAGGGACGAATGCCTTCGGGTTGTAAACCTCTTTCAGCAGGGAAGAAGCGAAAGTGACGGTACCTGCAGAAGAAGCGCCGGCTAACTACGTGCCAGCAGCCGCGGTAATACGTAGGGCGCAAGCGTTATCCGGAATTATTGGGCGTAAAGAGCTCGTAGGCGGTTTGTCGCGTCTGCTGTGAAAGCCCGGGGCTCAACCCCGGGTCTGCAGTGGGTACGGGCAGACTAGAGTGATGTAGGGGAGACTGGAATTCCTGGTGTAGCGGTGAAATGCGCAGATATCAGGAGGAACACCGATGGCGAAGGCAGGTCTCTGGGCATTAACTGACGCTGAGGAGCGAAAGCATGGGGAGCGAACAGGATTAGATACCCTGGTAGTCCATGCCGTAAACGTTGGGCACTAGGTGTGGGGGACATTCCACGTTTTCCGCGCCGTAGCTAACGCATTAAGTGCCCCGCCTGGGGAGTACGGCCGCAAGGCTAAAACTCAAAGGAATTGACGGGGGCCCGCACAAGCGGCGGAGCATGCGGATTAATTCGATGCAACGCGAAGAACCTTACCAAGGCTTGACATGAACCGGAAAGGCCTGGAAACAGGTCCCCCACTTGTGGCCGGTTTACAGGTGGTGCATGGTTGTCGTCAGCTCGTGTCGTGAGATGTTGGGTTAAGTCCCGCAACGAGCGCAACCCTCGTTCTATGTTGCCAGCGCGTTATGGCGGGGACTCATAGGAGACTGCCGGGGTCAACTCGGAGGAAGGTGGGGACGACGTCAAATCATCATGCCCCTTATGTCTTGGGCTTCACGCATGCTACAATGGCCGGTACAAAGGGTTGCGATACTGTGAGGTGGAGCTAATCCCAAAAAGCCGGTCTCAGTTCGGATTGAGGTCTGCAACTCGACCTCATGAAGTTGGAGTCGCTAGTAATCGCAGATCAGCAACGCTGCGGTGAATACGTTCCCGGGCCTTGTACACACCGCCCGTCAAGTCACGAAAGTTGGTAACACCCGAAGCCGGTGGCCTAACCCCTTGGGGAGGGAGCCGTCGAAGGTGGGACCGGCGATTGGGACTAAGTCGTAACAAGGTAGCCGTACCGGAAGGTGCGGCTGGATCACCTCCTTTCTAAGGAGCACCTCAGGGTGGCATTGCCTTCCACAGTGTGGGTGGTGTGCCCTGCAGGAGATGCCCATATCGGAGACATATGTTCTCCGGTGGGTGCTCAAGGGTGGAATATCAATGGATAGGCGCCGGCATGCCGGTTTCAGAGGCCAGTACGTTCCCTTCGGGGTTCCTGGAAAACCTCCTGTTACCGTGTGGGTCCGGTTCGTCGTTTGGCACACTGTTGGGTCCTGAAGCAACAGGCACCCGTTGTTCCTTCCCCTTTCGGGGCGGGGGTTCGCGGGTAACTGGTTTGTTTCTGTTTGTTCCTGCGCAGGCCGGAACCGTATCACTGACACCCTTTGCGGGGTTGTCCGGTGCGGGGATGGGTGTGACGGGGTTGTTGTTTGAGAACTACATAGTGGACGCGAGCATCTTAAAATATTAAGTGCAATTTCAGAAAAACCTGGTAGATCCGGGTGCCCGTCAGGGTGCCTGGTGAGACCGTGGTTTTCTCGATAGCGATAATAAATTGATCTTAGTGGTCAAGTTTTTAAGGGCACACGGTGGATGCCTTGGCATCAGGAGCCGAAGAAGGACGTAGGAATCTGCGATAAGCCTGGGGGAGTTGATAACCGAACTTTGATCCCAGGATGTCCGAATGGGGAAACCCCGCCCGGCGCGCGAGTGACCGGGTGACCCGCATCTGAACACATAGGGTGCGTGGAGGGAACGTGGGGAAGTGAAACATCTCAGTACCCACAGGAAGAGAAAACAACAGTGATTCCGTTAGTAGTGGCGAGCGAACGCGGAAGAGGCTAAACCAGTGGTGTGTGATAGCCGGCGGGCGTTGCATCACTGGGGTTGCGGGACTTTCCGTACCGATTCTGCCGGATCGGTGAAGTGAGTGCAGGTGCATAGGTGAACTGGTTTGAAAGCCAGGCCGTAGAGGGTGTTAGCCCCGTAACCGGAATGTATGCTGCCGCTTGGAGAGGATCCCAAGTAGCACGGGGCCCGAGAAATCCCGTGCGAATCTGCCAGGACCACCTGGTAAGCCTAAATACTCCCTGATGACCGATAGCGGACAAGTACCGTGAGGGAAAGGTGAAAAGTACCCCGGGAGGGGAGTGAAATAGTACCTGAAACCGTGTGCCTACAAACCGTTGGAGCAGCCTTGTAGCTGTGACAGCGTGCCTTTTGAAGAATGAGCCTGCGAGTTAGTGTTACGTCGCGAGGTTAACCCGTGAGGGGAAGCCGTAGCGAAAGCGAGTCTGAATAGGGCGATGCAGTGGCGTGATCTAGACCCGAAGCGGAGTGATCTACCCATGGCCAGGTTGAAGCGACGGTAAGACGTCGTGGAGGACCGAACCCACTTCAGTTGAAAATGGAGGGGATGAGCTGTGGGTAGGGGTGAAAGGCCAATCAAACTCCGTGATAGCTGGTTCTCCCCGAAATGCATTTAGGTGCAGCGTTGCGTGTTTCTTACCGGAGGTAGAGCTACTGGATGGCTAATGGGCCCTACAAGGTTACTGACGTCAGCCAAACTCCGAATGCCGGTAAGTGAGAGCGCAGCAGTGAGACTGTGGGGGATAAGCTTCATAGTCGAGAGGGAAACAGCCCAGACCACCAACTAAGGCCCCTAAGCGTGTGCTAAGTGGGAAAGGATGTGGAGTTGCCCAGACAACCAGGAGGTTGGCTTAGAAGCAGCCACCCTTGAAAGAGTGCGTAATAGCTCACTGGTCAAGTGATTCCGCGCCGACAATGTAGCGGGGCTCAAGTACACCGCCGAAGTTGTGGATTTCAGATATTAGATAAGCCTTCGTGGTTCAGTCGTCTGGAGTGGTAGGGGAGCGTCGTGTGGGCAGTGAAGCCGCGGTGGAAACCAGCGGTGGAGCCTACACGAGTGAGAATGCAGGCATGAGTAGCGAAAGACGGGTGAGAAACCCGTCCGCCGAATGATCAAGGGTTCCAGGGTCAAGCTAATCTGCCCTGGGTAAGTCGGGACCTAAGGCGAGGCCGACAGGCGTAGTCGATGGACAACGGGTTGATATTCCCGTACCGGCGAAGAACCGCCCATACCAAGCAGGGGACACTAACCGTCCGGAGCCTGCCCGATCACCCTTGTGGTGTGAGGGTTTTGGCCGAGCACGGGACCTGATCCTGGGAGGTAAGCGTATTAACAGGTGTGACGCAGGAAGGTAGCCGGGCCAGGCGATGGTAGACCTGGTCTAAGGACGTAGGGTCCGTGATAGGTAAATCCGTCACGGTGTCTTGGATGACGAACCTGAGATCCGACGGGACCCCCTCACGGGGGGATCCGGTGATCCTATGCTGCCTAGAAAAGCATCGGCGCGAGGTTCCAGCCGCCCGTACCCCAAACCGACACAGGTGATCAGGTAGAGAATACTAAGGCGATCGAGAGAATTATGGTTAAGGAACTCGGCAAAATGCCCCCGTAACTTCGGGAGAAGGGGGGCCCCAACCTTGATGGACACTTGCTGTCCGGAGGGGATCGGGGCCGCAGAGACCAGGGGGAAGCGACTGTTTACTAAAAACACAGGTCCGTGCGAAGTCGCAAGACGATGTATACGGACTGACTCCTGCCCGGTGCTGGAAGGTTAAGAGGACCGGTTAGCCCTTACGGGCGAAGCTGGGAATTTAAGCCCCAGTAAACGGCGGTGGTAACTATAACCATCCTAAGGTAGCGAAATTCCTTGTCGGGTAAGTTCCGACCTGCACGAATGGAGTAACGACTTCCCCGCTGTCTCAACCATAAACTCGGCGAAATTGCAGTACGAGTAAAGATGCTCGTTACGCGCAGCAGGACGGAAAGACCCCGAGACCTTTACTATAGTTTGGTATTGGTGTTCGGTGTGGCTTGTGTAGGATAGGTGGGAGACTGTGAGACCCGGACGCCAGTTCGGGTGGAGTCATCGTTGAAATACCACTCTGGTCATACTGGATATCTAACTTCGGCCCGTAATCCGGGTCAGGGACAGTGCCTGATGGGTAGTTTAACTGGGGCGGTTGCCTCCTAAAGAGTAACGGAGGCGCCCAAAGGTTCCCTCAGCCTGGTTGGCAATCAGGTGTCGAGTGTAAGTGCACAAGGGAGCTTGACTGTGAGAGAGACATCTCGAGCAGGGACGAAAGTCGGGACTAGTGATCCGGCGGTACATTGTGGAATGGCCGTCGCTCAACGGATAAAAGGTACCTCGGGGATAACAGGCTGATCTTGCCCAAGAGTCCATATCGACGGCATGGTTTGGCACCTCGATGTCGGCTCGTCGCATCCTGGGGCTGGAGTAGGTCCCAAGGGTTGGGCTGTTCGCCCATTAAAGCGGTACGCGAGCTGGGTTTAGAACGTCGTGAGACAGTTCGGTCCCTATCCGCTGCGCGCGCAGGAAATTTGAGAAGGGCTGTCCTTAGTACGAGAGGACCGGGACGGACGAACCTCTGGTGTGTCAGTTGTACTGCCAAGTGCACCGCTGATTAGCTACGTTCGGATGGGATAACCGCTGAAAGCATCTAAGCGGGAAGCCCGCTTCGAGATGAGATTTCCATACACCTTGTGTGTGAGAGGCCCCCAGCCAGACCACTGGGTTGATAGGCCGGATGTGGAAGCGGGGACTAAAGACCCGTGAAGCTGACCGGTACTAATAGGCCGATAACTTACACCACAACAACACCTGGACGGACACGACTTCAAACGGTCCGTCAAAGTATAAAGGGTGTTGAAGATCATGCTGCTTGCGTCCACTATGTGGTTCCCGGACAACAACCCGTGTTGTTGCCGTAGGAACCGAACCCACTCCCTTGTCCGGGGGGTTGGTTCACCTTTTTTACCGCACTGCCGGCACCCTTGCAGCGTCTTTTTGGCGTGATAGGGGTTCCGGGACGTGCTGTAACCATGGTTTTCCCCACCCCGCTTTGCGGGGGTGCGGGTAGCAGGGTTACGGCGGTCATAGCGTGGGGGAAACGCCCGGTCCCATTCCGAACCCGGAAGCTAAGACCCACAGCGCCGATGGTACTGCATCCGGGAGGATGTGGGAGAGTAGGTCACCGCCGGACAATATTTGAATAACAAGGTGAGAGCCCGTACCAGTGCTGGTACGGGCTCTTCCTCTTTAACCCGCCGGGCCTAACCCGGCCAGATTTCTCCCGCCAGGGGTGCGGGCCTGACCTGTTTAAGCCACCGGCCCGGATAGGTTTGTGGGATGGGATCCGATACTGCGATAAAAATCACTGGCACCCGGGCGGCGCTTTGGCTGCCGCATGTGGCCGCCGTCCTTGTGCTTGCTTCGTGTTTTGCCTACGGAACCACGATTTACGATTCCCTGCCGGAAACCATCCCGACCCACTGGGGCGGCGGCGGCCGTCCGGACGAGTGGGACACGAAGTCCTTCGGCACCGTGTATATGCCCCTGCTGATGGGCGCCGGCATAAGCGTCCTCCTGGCTGTGGTGTCCGCCGCCATACCCGCCATGATCCTGCCGGATAAGGATCCGTCCGACTGGGAGCTGTATCGCCGGGAGGGGATGATCCGCGGCACCGTTGCTGCCCTTGGCGGGACCTCTGTCCTGGTTGCGGCGCTGATCGGCGGGCTCACGGTTTCCGGCTGGCGGACCCCCGACCATGTGCCTGCAGGGCCGGCCCTGATGATAATTCCCCTGATCCTTGGCTTCCTGGTCCTTTCCTATACGGCTGCCGGCCGCTGGACGCGTCGAACGGCTGAGCGGGACGGTGTCCACCCGACAGCCGAGGAACAGGAAGAGGATAAACGGTGGGTGGGCGGCATCCTCTATAACGATCCGAATGATCCCCACATCCTGGTACCCAAGCGCAGCGGATCCGGCACCGGCCTTACAGTGAATGTCGGCAACCGCAGGGGGCGCACCGCCGTCGTTGTGTTCCTGATGGTCTTTGTTGTCCTTCCGACTGTTTTCGGAGTCTTCATGGCCCTCTAGGTACCGCCTGCCGGCTTGGTCCGTTTCTCCACTAGGCTTAGACGCATGCGTATTGCTCGATTTGTACAGGACAGCGACCCCGCCTTCGGCGTGGTCGGAGGAGAAGAAGGCAGCGAAGAAATCGCCGTCATTAAGGGTGACCCGTTCTTTTCGGGCGTCCAGCTGACAGGGGAGCGGCACAAGCTGGAGGACGTACGCCTGCTTGCCCCGATCATCCCGCGCAGCAAGGTCGTGGGCATCGGCCGCAACTATGCCGACCACGCCAGCGAAATGGGCAACGACGTTCCGCCGGCTCCACTGATGTTCCTCAAGCCCAACACCTCGGTGATCGGCCCGAACGATCCCGTGGTTCTGCCCTCCTTCTCGGACGAGGTGTCCTACGAGGCCGAGCTCGCCGTCGTCATCGGCCGCATCTGCAAGGACGTCCCGATCGAACGCGTGGACGAAGTGATCTTCGGCTACACGTGCGCCAACGACCTCACCGCCCGTGACGCCCAGCGCACCGACGACCAGTGGGCCCGCGCCAAGGGCTTCGACACCTCCTGCCCCCTGGGCCCGTGGATTGAAACCGAGTTGGATCCCGAGAACACCGCGGTCCGCGGCTACCTGAACGGTGAACTCGTTCAGGACGGGAACACCAACTCGATGATCTGGGGCGTCAAGGAACTGGTGTCCTACGTTTCGCAGGCCTTCACCCTGCTGCCCGGCGACGTCATCCTCACCGGTACCCCTGCGGGCGTCGGCATCATCAGCGACGGCGAACGCTTCGAGGTCGACATCGAGGGCATCGGCCGGCTGGTCAACACCGTCCGCAGCTGATGCCCCGCGGAGCGGACCGGGAGGCCGGCCGGAGCGCAGCCTGGGCTGCGCTCATCTGGTCGCTGATCCTCCTGGCCGCTCCGTTCCTTGGTTTTCCGCCGGATGCCGCCCTGCCCTGGGGTGCCGGTGCCGCCCTGTTGATGGGTGTCTTCCCGGCAGCCCTGGTTTTCCAGCTGCAGCGGCGCAACGACCTTCGGCGGCTGCCGCCGTCGTCGCTTCCGCCTGCAGTGCTGGGTGCGGCTGCGCTGGCGTTTATGTTCCAGCGGCTCATCCTTTGGCTGGACGGTCCGTTACCGCTCTCGGCTGCGGTTTTCAGCCTGCTGGCTGCAGCCCTCGTGCTGCTCATCGCCAACTCCTTCACTCACTGGTCCTGGCTGGACCTCACGCTCGGTGCGGTCCTGGTCATTCTCGGTTCGACGGCGGCACTGCTTATCCCGGGGCTGCCGGGAACTGCGGCGGCGATCCTCATCGCTGCCGTCATGGCAGGTACCCTCGCCGCCAGGCTGCGGCGGGGGAAGCCCGCAGCACACCTTGCCGCCGCCGCGGCCGGCGCACTTGCCGGCGGTGGAGTCTTCCTCTGGCTGCTGTCCTACTCGGCTTAAGGCACCCCGCGGAGGGAAGAGTCTAAACTGGGAAACATCATGACTAACGCTCCCACTCCCTTAGCAGACCTTCCCACCGTCACCGATGACACGCCCGTACGCGTGCGCTTCTGCCCGTCTCCCACGGGCACCCCGCACGTTGGCCTCATCCGGACCGCCCTTTTCAACTGGGCCTACGCCAAGCACACCAAGGGCACCATGGTGTTCCGGATCGAAGACACCGACACCGCCCGTGACAGCGAGGAGAGCTACCTCCAGCTCCTCGACGCGCTGAAGTGGCTCGGCATCACCTGGGACGAAGGCGTGGAAGTGGGCGGCCCGCACGAACCGTACCGGCAGTCCCAGCGCGGCGAAATCTACCAGGACGTGATCGCCAAGCTGCGCGACGCCGGTTACGTCTACGAGTCCTACTCCACCCCGGAGGAAATCGAAGCGCGCCACCGCGCGGCCGGACGCGACATCAAGCTCGGCTACGACAACTATGACCGCGACCTCACCGCGGAGCAGATCGAAGCCTTCCGCGCCGAAGGCCGCTCGCCGGTGCTCCGCGTCCGGATGCCCGATGAAGACATCACCTTCACCGACCTGGTGCGCGGCGAGATCACCTTCAAAGCCGGAACGGTTCCGGACTTCGTCGTGGTCCGCGCCAACGGTGCACCCCTCTACACGCTGGTCAACCCCGTCGATGACGCACTCATGGGCATCACCCACATCCTGCGCGGCGAGGACCTGCTGTCCTCCACCCCGCGCCAGGTTGCGCTGTACCGTGCGCTGATCGACGTCGGCGTCGCAAAGTACATGCCCCTGTTCGGACACCTGCCCTACGTGATGGGTGCAGGCAACAAGAAGCTCTCCAAGCGGGATCCGGAGTCCAGCCTCTTCCTGCACCGGGAGCGCGGCTTCATCCCCGAAGGCCTGCTGAACTACCTGTCCCTGCTGGGCTGGTCGCTGTCCGCCGACGAGGACATCTTCACCGTCGACCAGCTGGTGGAGAACTTCGACATCCACAATGTGCTGGCCAACCCCGCCCGCTTCGACCTGAAGAAGGCCGAAGCCATCAACGGCACGCACGTACGGATGCTCGAGGCCGAAGACTTCCGTAACCGCCTGGTCCCGTACCTCCAGCAGGCAGGCCTGGTGGGGGAGACCCTCACCGCCCGCGAGGAACAGGTCCTGACCGAGGCCGCACCCCTGGTGCAGGAACGCATCACCCTGCTGGGCGAGGCCCCGGACATGCTCGGCTTCCTCTTCAAGGCCGACGACGCCGTCGACGTCGCCGACGACGCCCGGAAGGGACTGCCGGCTAACCTGGCCGAGGTGCTCGACGCCGCGCTGGCGGCCCTCGAATCCGTCTCCGACTGGACGGCGGAGAACATCCAGGCCGCCCTGCGGCAGGCCCTCGTGGAAGACATGGGCATCAAGCCGCGGCTGGCGTTCGGCCCGGTGCGCACTGCCGTCTCGGGACGCCGGATCTCGCCGCCGCTGTTCGAGTCCATGGTGATCCTGGGCCGCGATTCCTCCCTGGCGCGGCTCCGCACCTTCCGCGCCGCGGCATAAGGTCCGTACACAGTGGGCGGCGGGTCCATCAATGCGGTGCTGTTCGACATCGACGAGACACTCGTTGACCTGCAGGCGGCCATGGGTGCCACGCTGCAGGTGGTTGGCACCGAGGACCTGACCCACTTCACGGCGGCGGACTGGGAGGCTTATACCTCCCTGTTCGCCGCCGATCCGCAGGGGCATTACAACGCGTACCTCGCAGGCCGGCTGAGTTTTGCCGACCAGCGGGTGCTGCGCCTGCAGCACGCCCGGGAACGGGCGGGGCTGGCGCCGCTGGACAGCGACACCGCGCGCGTCTGGAACCAGGCCTACGAAGCGGCACTGCCGCAGTACTTCCGCGCGTTCGACGACGTCGTTCCCGTCCTGGATGCCTTGGAGGCCCGCGGCATTGCCTACGGTGCCGTCAGCAACAACGTGCACGACTACCAGCGGGCCAAGCTGGACGCCGCCGGGCTGACGCGGATCAGGGTCCTGGTGGGCATCGACACCGCCGGCTCCGCCAAGCCGGAACCGGCGATCTTCCACGAGGGGGTACGCCTGCTCGGCAGTACCCCGGAGCGCAGCGCCTACGTGGGGGACAACCTGCGGGTGGATGCTGTGGGGGCGGCCCACGCCGGCCTGCTCGGAATCTGGCTGGACCGCATCGGCAACCCCTCACCCGTGCGGGACGGGGCGGCCGTGGTTCCTCCCGGAGTGCACACCATCGGGTCCCTCGGGGAGCTGCTGGAACTGGTCTGACACGGCAGTCGGCCCGTTTTGTACTTGCTCTGGAACCCGTGTATAGTTATATCTCGTGCTGAGGGGCTGCGGCCGGGGATAAGTCCTCGCAAAGCAGTCGGATAAGCGCATTGGGATATGGTGTAATTGGCAACACATCGGTTTCTGGTACCGACATTCTAGGTTCGAGTCCTGGTATCCCAGCGGTCATCAATAAGCGGTTCACCGCGATTGGTCTCCTCTGAAAGAGTATGAAATACTCTACAGGCCGGTTCTTCGAAACCGGCAAGGAAGTGCCCGGACAGTAAGCCCGGAGCACTGTACACGGCCCCATCGTATAGCGGCCTAGTACGCTGCCCTCTCACGGCGGTAACGCGGGTTCGAATCCCGCTGGGGTCACAGATAACCGGCTCCGGACACTATGTCCGGGGCCGGTTTTGTTTTGCCCTCCGAACCGGGCGGCCAGCGGTGCGGGACCGCGCGTGATAATTTCAAAACCTTGCTCCCAATCCCAACCCGAGGAACAGCCTGTGCCGTCCGAAGCCCTGACCGTGGACCAGCTCGATGAGAAGGCGCTCCTGGCCCGGATCTTTCCCCGTCTGGGGCCGGATACCGCGCTGCTGGGGCCGGGCGACGACGCCGCCGTGATCGCTGCTCCGGACCGCCGAACGGTAATCTCCATCGACACCTTGGTCCAGGATGCCGATTTCCGCCTGCTCTGGCCCTCGGGGTACCGGACCACGGGGTTCGACGTCGGCTGGAAATGCGTGGCGCAGAATGTTTCCGATATCCGTGCCATGGGCGCTGTGCCCACCTCGCTGGTGGTCAGCCTCACCCTTCCGGGCAGTACGGAGGTCGCGTGGGTGGAGCAACTCGCCGCGGGACTCGCCGCCGGTATTGATTCCCTGGCGTTCGAGCGGTGCTCCGTGGTGGGCGGCGACCTCGGCCGGGGCAGCCAAATCGTCGTCACGGCAGCTGTCACAGGCGATTTGGAGGGGCGGGACCCGGTATTGCGTTCCGGCGCCCGGCCAGGGGACGTTGTGGCCCACAATGGGTCGCTGGGACTTGCGGCAGGCGGGCTGGCGGTACTTGAGAGCAACGTCGACATGACAGACCCCGGGGATTCCGAAGACCACCTCCTTGCCGTGCTGGCCATGGCGCAATGCAGGCCGCGTCTGCCGCGGACCGGCGCCGGACCCGAAGCCGCTGCTGCCGGAGCCACGGCCATGCTGGATGTCTCCGACGGACTGGTACGCGACGCCGGCCGGATCGCCCGGGCCTCTGGCGTCGGCATTGACCTGGACCGGGGCTATCTCACCTCCCGGGCCGAGGCGCTGGCACCGGCTGCGGAACGGTTGGGCGCAGACCCGCTGGCCTGGGTGCTGGGCGGGGGAGAGGACCATGGGCTGCTGGCGGCCTTCCCACCGGATGCGGTCCTGCCCCAGGGGTTCGTCCGCATCGGCACGGTGTCCGACGGCGAAGGCGTCACCTTCGGCGGCGAGGTGCCCCCGGCGACCGGCTGGGACCACTTCGCCGGATAGCTTACTGTCGCGCCTTCACCGCGACGTCAACGGACCGGCTCAGGAATCCGGCAGGATCCGCCGGTTCCGGATCCGCTCGGCCAGCTCCAGGATCTGTTCCCGGGACAGGTCCGGCAGGTGCTCGAGCTCGGAAACGAAATCATCGAGCGCATTGGTCGCCCTGGCTTTGAGGAGCTCGGTGTAAAAGCCCACGATAATGCCGGTCATCAGGGCCACCACCAGGATCCCGTACAGGGTGACGACCACCGTAATGATCCTGCCCGCCGGTCCGGTGGCCACGTAGTCGCCGAAGCCCACCGTGGTGAAGGAAACGAACAGGTACCAGAGGCCGTCGCCGAAGTTCTCGAACTCCGCCTCGAGCCGCGGCAGCAGGAAGCTTGCGACCCCAAGGACAATCAGGAAGCCGGAGAAAATATAATCGGCGCCGGAGATTCGGACAATGTGCCACAGCACACGCATCCGCTTCATGGGAACCCCCTGGGCTCTTGGACCCCCAACGGTTTCAGGCTCCCAATATAGGCTTACTCGCCGCCCTTGCGCAGCGCCTCGGTGAGCTGGGCCGCGGCCTTTGCGACCACTTCGGCGTGGATGCGCCCGGGCTGCCTGGTCAGGCGTTCAATTGGCCCGGAGATCGACACGGCGGCGATGACGCGGCCGGCCGGTCCACGCACCGGTGCCGACACGGAGGCCACTCCGGGTTCGCGTTCGCCCAGGCTCTGGGCCCAGCCACGGCGCCGGACACCGGCCAGGACAGTGGGCGTGAAGCGGGCATTATGCAGCCCCTCGAGGAGCCGGTCGTGGTCCTCCCAGGCCAGCAGGCACTGGGCAGCGGAACCGGCCTTCATGGACAGCTGGGTGCCGACGGGAATGGTGTCCCGCAGGCCGATGGGACGCTCGGCGGAGGCAACGCAGACCCGCCACTCACCCTGCCGCCGGAATACCTGCGAACTCTCCCCGGTGGCGTCGCGGAGGGCCAGCAGTACCGGTCCGGCGGAGGCGATCAGACGGTCCTCGCCGGCAGCGGAAGCCAGTTCGACCAGCCGCCCACCCAGGACGAACCGGCCCTGGATGTCGCGGCCCACCAGCCGGTGGTGCACCAGGGCCAGCGCCAGCCGGTGCACCGTAGGGCGGGCGAGTCCCGTCGCGGACACCAGTTGAGCCAGTGTGGTGGGTCCGGCTTCCAGTGCGTCCAGCACCATGGCCGCTTTGTCGATGACGCCTACCCCGCTCGCTGTGTCCATAAACTGATACTGCCGTCTCATTATCTGAGATGCAAATTGAAAAGGTGGCGCGTCCCACCCGCAGGCTGGTTCTCTTAACCCCACAGGGAAAGACAACGAGGGGTACCTGATATGGGTGAGCACGTAGCAGGCAGGACGCTTGCACGGAAAGTCTGGGACGAGCATGTGGTCAGCAAAGGGGAGGACGGTGCTCCCGACCTGCTGTACATCGATCTCCACCTCGTCCACGAAGTCACCTCCCCCCAGGCCTTCGAAGGTCTTCGGTTGTCGGGACGCGGGCTGCGCCGTCCGGACCTGACCATCGCCACCGAGGACCACAACACACCGACGCTGGCGATAGACAAGCCCATTGCCGATCCGGTGAGCCGCACCCAGATCGAAACTCTGCGGGCCAACTGCGCAGAATTCGGCGTCCGGCTGCATCCGCTGGGAGACGCCGAGCAGGGGATTGTCCACGTTGTCGGTCCGCAGCTGGGCCTGACCCAGCCCGGGCTCACCGTGGTCTGCGGTGACTCCCACACCTCCACGCACGGGGCGTTCGGGGCGCTGGCCATGGGTATCGGCACCTCCGAGGTGGAACACGTGATGGCAACCCAGACCCTGTCGCTGAAGCCGTTTAAGACCATGGCCATCAATGTCGAAGGCACGCTGCGTCCCGGCGTCACGTCCAAGGACATCATCCTGGCGGTGATTGCCCGGATCGGCACCGGCGGCGGACAGGGCTACGTCCTGGAATACCGGGGCTCGGCCATCCGTGCTCTGTCGATGGAAGCGCGGATGACCATCTGCAACATGTCCATCGAAGCTGGTGCCCGGGCCGGCATGGTCGCCCCGGACGAAACCACCTTCGCCTACCTCAGGCACCGCCCGCACGCCCCGCAGGGACGGGACTGGGACGCCGCCGTCGAACACTGGAAGTCCCTGGCCACCGACGCCGATGCCGAGTTCGACGCCGAGGTCTTCCTGGATGCCGACACCTTGGAGCCGTTTGTCACGTGGGGGACCAACCCCGGGCAGGGCGTCCCGCTCTCGGAAGCCGTCCCGGCCCCCGAAGACTTCTCCGACGAGAACGCCCGTGCTGCCGCTGAGCGGGCCCTGGCCTACATGGATCTTGCCGCCGGAACGCGGATGAAGGACATCCGGGTGGACACGGTCTTCCTGGGTTCCTGCACCAACAGCCGTATCGAAGACCTGCGCGCGGCGGCCGATATTATCCGCGGCCGCCGGAAGGACCCGGCGGTCCGCATGATGGTGGTGCCCGGCTCCGCCCGGGTGCGGCTGGAAGCCGAGGCCGAAGGGCTGGACCGGGTGTTCAAGGACTTCGGGGCGGAATGGCGTTTTGCCGGCTGCTCGATGTGCCTGGGCATGAACCCGGACCAGCTCGAACCGGGGGAACGGTGCGCGTCCACGTCGAACCGCAATTTCGAGGGCCGCCAGGGCAAGGGCGGCCGGACCCATCTGGTGTCACCGGTGGTGGCCGCCGCCACCGCGGTCCGCGGGACCCTCAGCTCACCTTCCGACCTCGATCCGCTGCCGGACAGTGCCGGGACCTCCGCCGTCAACGCCTCCACCGCCGCTTAGGGGAACCACCAATGGAAAAGATCACCACCCACACCGGGATCGGCGTTCCGCTGCGCCAAAGCGACGTCGACACCGACCAGATCATCCCTGCCGTCTACCTCAAGCGGATCACCCGCACCGGGTTCGAGGATGCACTCTTTGCCGGCTGGCGGAAGAATGCGGATTTCATCCTGAACCAGGAACCCTTCCGGCAGGGCTCGGTCCTGGTGGCCGGGCCGGACTTCGGCACCGGCTCCTCCCGTGAGCATGCCGTCTGGGCGTTGAAGGACTATGGCTTCCGGGCCGTCCTCTCCTCCCGCTTCGCGGATATCTTCCGCGGGAATGCCGGCAAGCAGGGCCTCGTCGCCGCTGAGTTGGCGCAGGATGACATCGAACTCATCTGGAAGGTCCTGGAGAACTCTCCGGGAACAACGGTCACCGTGGACCTTCAGGCCCGCACCGCAGTCTGCGGCAGCGTCACGGCTCCGTTCGAGATTGATGAATACACCCGCTGGCGCCTCCTCGAAGGGCTGGACGACATTGCCCTGACCCTGCGCCACGAAACAGAGATCACGTCGTTCGAGGCACGCCGCCCTTCCTATAAGCCGCTCACCCTCCCCGCCCGGCACTAGGCCCACAGCGCGGATGATTTCCCGGCCCCTCCGCCGGCCCGATATTATGGATAGGCCCCGCTTCGGCGGGGCCTATCCGCGTCCGCTGCGGGCTGCATGACCGGAATCACACCGGTCCGGGCCCGGTGAAGGGCGGCGTTATTTCAGTAAGCAGGCGCTTGCTCATATGCTTGAGTGCAGTCTCTTATTGCTTCCGGGGCCAATCTATTTAGGAAATCAGGTATTCATGGGTAGCGTCCTCACGATCCGAGGCGGTGTTCCTCTCTCAGGGAAGGTACCGGTCCGCGGGGCGAAAAATCTGGTCCCCAAGGCGATGGTTGCGGCCCTGCTCGGCAACGGGCCGTCCACGCTGCGCAACGTTCCGGAAATCAAGGACGTTGAGGTCGTGACGTCCCTGCTGCAGCTGCACGGCGTCGAGGTCACCAAGGACCCCGTCACCGGCGACCTCACCATGGATCCGAAGAACGCGAAGACGGCGGCGTCCAAAGACATCGACGCCCACGCCGGCGATTCGCGCATCCCGATCCTGCTCTGCGGACCGCTGATGCACAGCCTCGGCGAGGCGTTCATCCCTGACCTTGGCGGCTGCAAGATCGGCGACCGGCCGATCGACTTCCACCTGCAGATGCTGCGCAACTTCGGCGCCGTAGTGGAGAAGCGCCCCGGCGGCATTTCCATCTCCGCACCCAAGGGCCTCAGCGGCGCCAAGCTGGAACTGCCCTACCCGAGCGTCGGAGCCACCGAACAGGTGCTCCTGACCGCGGTCAAGGCCGTGGGCATCACTGAACTCCGCGGTGCCGCCGTCGAGCCGGAAATCATGGACCTGATCGCCATCCTGCAGAAGATGGGCGCCATCATCTCCGTGCAGACGGACCGCGTCATCCGCATCGAGGGCGTTTCCGAGCTGACCGGTTACAACCACCGTGCGCTTCCGGACCGCAACGAAGCCGCGTCCTGGGCCTCCGCCGCACTTGTCACCAAGGGTGACATCTACGTTGAAGGCGCCGACCAGAAGGACCTCACCGCGTTCCTGAACACCTACCGCAAGATCGGCGGAGCGTTCGACGTCGACGACGGCGGCATCCGGTTCTACCACCCGGGCGGGGCACTGAACCCGCTGGTGCTGGAAACCGACGTGCACCCGGGATTCATGACCGACTGGCAGCAGCCGCTCGTGGTCGCCCTGACCCAGGCCGAGGGCGTCTCCATTGTGCACGAGACCGTGTATGAGAACCGTTTCGGCTTCACCGACGCCCTCATCCGGATGGGCGCCAACATCCAGGTGCACCGCGAATGCCTCGGCAGCGTTCCCTGCCGTTTCGGGCAGCGCAACTTCCTGCACTCGGCCGTGATTGCCGGTTCCGTGCAGCTGCGCGGCGCCGAGATCGACATCCCGGACCTGCGCGGCGGCTTCAGCCACCTCATTGCCGCGCTGGCAGCCGAGGGCACGTCGCGGGTGACCGGCATTGAGCTGATCAACCGCGGGTACGAGCACTTCCAGGGCAAGCTTGAGGGGCTCGGCGCGGACTTTGACGTCGCTTCCGGCGTATCCGCCGGACTCCGGTAGCCTGACCGCATGACGGATTCGAATAAGTCACGGGTTGCGTTTGCGCTGCTGGCCGGAACCCTCCGGCCGCTGTTCAATGTCTTCCTGAAAAAGCAGTGGCAGGGGGCGGAGAACCTGCCCCGGGACACGGGCTTCATCGTCTGTCCCAACCACGTGACTGAAATCGATCCGGTGGTGGTGGGGCACTTCCTGTACAACAAGGGGTACCCGCCGCACTTCCTTGCCAAGGCATCTCTGTTCAAGGTTCCCGTCCTGGGAACCGCGCTGTCCGCGACGAACCAGGTCCCGGTGGAACGGATCACCACCGGGGCCGCCGGTTCCCTGGACGCCGCGCGCAAGGCACTGGAAGCCGGGCACACCCTGGTGATCTATCCCGAAGGAACCCTGACGCGGGATCCCGACCTCTGGCCGATGAAGGGCCGGACCGGCGCTGCCCGGCTGGCCCTGCAGACCGGCGTTCCCGTGCTCCCGGTGGCGCACTGGGGATCCCATGAACTCTTTCCCCGCTACGCCAAGTTCCCGGCACTGTTCCCGCGCAAGCGGGTCCGGCTGGTGGTTGGCAAGCCTGTGGACCTGTCCGAATTCGCCGGCCTGCCGATCAGTAAGGCCGTCCTGGACGCCGCCACGGATCGGATCATGTCCGACATTACGGACATGGTCTCCAAGCTCCGCGGCACGCAGCCACCCGCTGAGCGGTGGGACCCCGTGGCCAAGGGCCAGCGGCAGGTCGGCCGCTCCTTTGAATCCAAACCAACCCAACCGGAGGCCGGACAGTGACCGCCCGCAGTGAATACCCCGCCGTCGTCGCCGTCCTAGGCGCAGGAAGCTGGGGTACCGCCTTCGCCAAGATCGCCGCCGACTCCGGCGCCGGACGGGGCACCGATGTCCGGCTCTGGGCCCGTCGCCCCGAGGTGGCCGCCGACGTCAATGACAGGCACCGCAACACCCAGTACCTCAAGGACACTGTCCTGCCCGCCAACCTGCGCGCCTCCACGGACCTCGCCGAGGTCCTGGCCGATGCGGAGATCGTGGTGCTCGCCGTGCCTGCACAGTCACTGCGCGCCCAGCTGAAGGACGTTGCGGGCCTCATTCCGGCCGGCGCCGTCGTCGTGTCGCTGATGAAGGGCCTGGAACGTGGCACGGACGCCCGGATGAGCCAGGTGATCGCCGAGGAACTGGGACTGCCCGCCGAGCGTATTGCCGTGGTCTCCGGCCCGAACCTCGCCATGGAGATTGCCCGCCAGGAGCCCACCGCTTCCGTGGTGGCCTGCACCGACCTGGACACGGCCGCCTGGATCGCCGAAGCCTGCACTGCGCCGTATTTCCGGCCGTACACCAACGAGGACGTGGTGGGTACGGAGATCGGCGGCATCGTGAAAAACGTGATTGCCCTCGCGGTGGGGATCTGCGACGGCAAGAACATGGGTGACAACACCCGGGCGTCCGTGATGACCCGCGGCCTGGCCGAAACCACCCGGCTGGCCCTCGCCCTGGGCGGCAGCGCCGAGACCATGGCAGGACTGGCGGGCATGGGCGATTTGATTGCCACCTGCTCCTCACCCCTGTCCCGCAACCACACTGCGGGAACACTGCTGGCGCAGGGCCTGAGCCTGGCGGAGGTCAACGCGTCCATGACCCAGACCGCCGAAGGTATCAAGTCCGCGCAGGCCGTGCTGGACCGTGCCACCCAGCTGGGTGTGTACATGCCGATCACCGAAAACGTTGTCGCCGTCCTGCAGGGCGTTATTAGTGTTGATGAACTGGGCCCGCGGCTGCTGGCCCGCGAACTGAAATCCGAAGGTGTGTCCGCCCCGTGACTGTTGAACCCCTGCCCGCCGGTACCGTAGAGGACCGCTCCGGAAACGCCCGGCCGAGGGTGGCCGTCCTGTTCGGCGGACGCTCCAGCGAACATGCCGTCAGCTGCGTGACTGCGGCCGGTGTGCTGCAGGCCATTGATACGTCCAAGTACGACGTCGTGCCCATCGGTATTGCGAAGAACGGCCAGTGGAGCCTCGTCTCCGCCGATCCGGCGCAGTGGTCGCTCCGCGCAGCCACCCTGCCCGAGGTGCCGGTCTCCGCGGAATCAGTGGTCCTGTCCTCCCAGGACGGAAGCCGTGAGCTCGTCGCGCACACTCCCGGCGGCCTGCCGCGCAGCCTGGGGTCCATCGACGTCGTCCTGCCGCTGCTGCACGGTCCCTTCGGCGAGGACGGCACCCTGCAGGGGCTGCTGGAAATGGCCGACGTCCGGTACGTGGGCGCCGGTGTCCTGGCGTCCGCCGTCGGCATGGACAAGCACTACATGAAGGTGGTCTTCGAGGCCGCCGGCCTGGCCGTTGGACCCTACGAGGTGCTTACCGACCGGCAGTGGCTGCGGGATCCGCAGTCCTGCCTGGACCGTGCCGGCGCCCTGGCCTTCCCCTTGTTCGTGAAGCCGGCCCGCGCCGGATCCTCCATGGGCATCACGCGGGTCACCGATCCCGCGGAGCTCCCGGCCGCCATCGAAGCCGCGCGCCTGCACGATCCCAAGGTGGTCGTCGAAGCCGGGATCACCGGCCGCGAAATCGAGGTGGCTGTCCTGCAGGGGCGCGGCACCGAGGACCCCCGCACCAGCCAGCCCGGCGAGATTGCGGTGCGCGACGGCGGCCACGAGTGGTACGACTTCGAAGCCAAGTACGTTGACGGTGCAGCCGTCGACCTGAGCTGCCCGGCGGACCTGCCGGCGGACGTTTCCGCCGAAGTCCGCCGGCTGGCCGGTGCCGCCTTCGACGCGGTCGGAGGAGAGGGCCTGTCCCGGGTGGACTTCTTCTACACCCCGGACGGTGCGCTGATCATCAACGAGATCAACACGATGCCCGGGTTCACCCCGATCAGCATGTATCCGCAGATGTGGGCCAAGTCCGGTCTCCCGTACACCGAGCTGATCGATGAACTGATTTCCCTGGCGCTGAGCCGGAAGACCGGCCTGCGCTAGCCCGCCTGGCTGTCCAGTTCCAGGGTGTCCGCGGGGCTGAGGCACTGACGGGTGGATTCGATGTTGGAGACCGCGTTCTCCAACTGGACCAGCACCTCGGAGGAAGCCACCTCGTTCGGATCGAACATCACCTCGACGGCCGGCTCCCGGCCGAACGTCGTGGCGGTCCAGGTGTCTTCGCCCTCGCGCAGGATCCAGTCGATGCCGTTGACCTCGGCGCACGGATCGGTCGTCGGTCCCGGCACCGGGACGCCGCACTTGAGGATCGCCCGGGACGGGTTGCCCCAGGCCGCGGTGGACTGGCTGTCCGTGTCCCTGAGCTGATAGCCCGCCATCTCGTCCGGGAGCGCCACCATCACGGAGGCGCAGTCGGGGTTCGCCGCGTCTGGCGCGGAATCGACATTGGCCACTGGGCTGCAGCCGGTGGCCGCCACTGCCACGAGCACGGATACTGCGGGTAACGCGTAGAGCTTCATGATCCAAGCGTATCCGGCACGGTACGTCGAGTCGGAATCGGTCTGGTACCGGGAAATGTATAGACTCATAGCGCCCCCGATCTGAGGAAAAACACTTGAGCGAGTACACGATGTCCCCCACCACCCAGCCGAAAAAGAGGCATCCGGTCCGCACCACCATGCTGGTGATGCTGACCGTCGTGGTGGTGGCCGCAGTAGCGGTGGGCGGTTACCTATGGCATCTGGCCCGGACCTTCGACTCCGGTACCAACACCATAGCCAATGCACTTCCTGAGGCACGGCCGGAGAAGGAAGCCGCCGCAGCGGATTCGCAGAACATCCTTCTGATGGGCAGCGATACCCGCGATCCAGCCGGTGGCGACGCTCGGTCGGACACGATGATGCTCGTCCACATCCCGGGGGACCGAAGCGGGGTTTACGTCATGTCGATCATGCGCGACACCTGGGTGGAGATCCCCGGTCACGGGGAAGATAAGATCAACGCCGCCATGGCTCTTGGAGGTGTTGCCCTGACCGTGGACACTGTACAGACGCTGTTTGATGTCCCCATCGACCACGTGGCAATCGTCGATTTTGAAGGTTTTAAGGGTCTGACGGATTCTCTGGGCGGGGTTACCCTCAACAATGAAGTTGCCTTCCAGTCCGACGGCGTCGAGGGCGAGTATTTCCCCGCGGGGACCATCAGCGTTAAGGGCGAGTCAGCTCTCAAATACGTCCGCGAGCGTTATGCCTTCACGGATGGGGACTACCAGCGCGTCAAGAACCAGCAGGCATTCCTGCGTGGGGTCATTTCCGGCGTCCTCAACAAGGGGACCTTGACGGACCCGGTGAAGGTCAGCAACGTCGTGGGCGAACTCTCGCCGTACCTGAGCGTGGATGAAGACCTGGACGCATCGGCGGCAGGGGCTTTGGCGGTCAGCCTGCGAAACGTCCGTTCGGGCGAGGTCTCCATGTTCACCCTGCCCAACGCCGGAGTGGGCACTTCTCCTGACGGACAGTCGATTGTGGTGCCGGATCACGCTGCCATCAGTGAAATTTCCGCGGCACTGGACGCCGATGACTTCGATGCGTATGCCGCTGCCGTCCAGGGGAACTGACTTTATGCCATCGACCCTCCCACGCCGTGCCGCCGGCAGCCTGTTGACAGCCTGTTTGGCTGTTGTGGTTCTGGCTGTCCCCGCGCAGGCCCAGGGGGGCCCACCGGTCGATCCGCCGGTTGTTGTGACCACTCCGGAGCCCGACCAGGTCGATCAGCCGCCGGCGCCCACGCCCGAACCTGCGCCGGCTCCTGCGCCGGCTCCCGCGCCCGCTCCCGTGCCGGCGCCTGCCCCCGCGCCGACCCAGCTCGCGAACCAAATCGATCCGGTCACGGGTTACGTTGTGGATCCCGCAACGGGGTACCCCGTCCACCCGGGCACGGGTCTGCTCATTGAGCCGGGAACCGGCAGTCTCATCGATCCGGTAACCCGCTTATACACCGGTACGGTCTGGGATCCGGAAACGATGCAGATAGTGGATCCGAGTGCCGATCCTTCCCCCACACCGACTCCTTCTCCCTCGAATCCGCCGTCGGCGTCACCTTCACCGACCCCGTCGTCCACAGTTGCCACGCCTGCACCCACGGCCTCCGCACCTGCCATGGAAAGCATGAATTCCGATTCCGGTGGTTCAGGCTGGGCAGTGCGAGGCGGCGTCATACTTTTACTGCTGGGGGCCGGGGCGCTCTATTATCTGAAGCTTCGCGCGTCCACAGCGTCGCTCCCGTTCAAAGTTGGAAAAAACAACGGATAGAATAGGAACAGTCTTCCTGGGCCAGTTGTGCGCAGGCTTTTTCGTTTAGGGTGTTCGTAATGGGGGAATGGTAGTGCGGATTCAATTGCTGACCCATTCGTATTCCCCCGAGCACAGCCCGCCCCAACGCCGCTGGATGCAGTTCAACCGGTATTTCCGCAGCCTTGGCTGGGACATCGACGTGATCACTCCGGTCGCTCACGCTCCGCACGGCCGCCGCACGCTGCCGAAACGTGAAGCGGGCCGTGCCTTTCGCCGGGACACTGGCCGGTACGGAGAACGCATCCTCCGGGTTCCCTACCTGTGGCACCGCACTACCCGTCTGGGACGGCTGCTGGACCACTGCTTCAGCGCAGCTGCCTCGGTGGCGGCGGGGATGGCGACACCCCGGCCCGATGTCGTCGTCGTTACTGTTCCCAGCCTTCCCATCCTGGGCGCCGGGTACGCAGTCTCCCGGCTCCGGCGCGTGCCGCTGGTGGTGGACATGCGCGATGCATGGCCCGACATTGCCCGTGATGCCCGCATAGTCCGGGGGAGCGCCAAGAGCCTGACCGAACGGGCAGTAGTGGCGTTCCAGGAACGCGCGGACCTGGTGGTGACCGTGACCTACGGTTTCGCCTCCACACTCCGGGACCGCGGGTTGGGGAACGTTGCAACCGTGGTGAACGGCGTGGACATTTCGGTGCGGGAGCTGCTCCCTCCTCCACCCGAAGACCGGGACCGGCTGAATGTGCTGTACCTGGGCAACCACGGGGAGAGTCAGCGGCTGGATCTTGTGGTGCGGGCTGCCGCCCTCGCCCGCGATTACGTACGTCTGACCATGGTGGGCCACGGTGTGCAGCGGCGTGAGCTGATGGCGCTGGCCGAGGAGCTTGACGCTCCGGTAACCTTCCACGGCCCTGCCCAGCGGCGTGAAGTCATGGAGTTTTACCGCGCCGCGGATACCTGTGTGATTTCCCTGCGGGATGACTGGAAGTCGTTTGAAACCACCATCCCGTCAAAAACCTACGAGGTCTTGGCGGTGGGCCGTCACGTCACGGGAATCGTCCGCGGCGAAGCCCGCCAGATTATTGAAGACGCAACCGCCGGCGACGTCGTTGAGTCCACAGCCGAGGCCGTCGCCCAACTGTGGAAGGAACTGCAGGCTGACCGCATCCGTCTCTTGACCGGGACTGCGGGCCGGGACTGGGTGCATAACAACGCTAACCTCGACGCACTTTCAGCTACCTATGCGGACCTCCTGCGAAGCGTGGCGGTAGGCCGGCCGGAGTGAAGGTACAGAGCTACGCACGAAACGCCGCCCTCGCAGCTGCGACGGTACTGGAACATCTGGGCGATGACCCCGTGGTCCTGGCGCTGCAGGTGTCCCGGCGGCTCCCGGCACGCCTGGTTCATCCGCTGGCAACCGGTGTCGGAAAAATCGCCGGCACCGGCTTTATCGGCCCCTTGACCGCCTTCGTCCGGGGCGACACCGCAGCGCTGGCCCGCAGCCTGTCCGCCGCAGCAAGCCTGGGGCCGCACGCCGGCGCAAGCCGGCACGCCCTGCACATGGCGGACGTTGCCATCGCTGCGGGCTTCCCGCAGGAGGCAGGGCAGCTGCTCTCGCGTGTACACCCGGATACACCCGGCCTCGCGGGAACCCTTGCGCGCAGCCTTTGGTATGCCGGGGACATGAGCGGAGCCGTCCAGGTCCTGTCGAAGGGACGCGGGAGTGAGCGCCGCCAGCAGCGGCGGCTGGAATCCGAGCTGGCCGTGTTCCAGGGCTGGCGGCCCCGGCTTGCCCGCGTGCAGTCTTATAAGCCGGATCCCGACGCCGTCCTGCATGTCCTGACCAATTCCCTGCCGCACACCGGCAGCGGCTACGCACAGCGAAGCCATTCGATTTTGACGGCGCAGCATGCACTGGGATTGAAGGTCCATGCCGTGACCCGGCCGGGGTATCCGGTCCAGGTGGGCAAGCTGTTCGCCCGGAACGAGGACCGGATTGACGGCGTGACCTATCACCGGCTGCTGCCGGCACGGCTGCCTTTCGGTATGCAGGGACGGCTGCAGCTCCAGGCCGAGCTGACGCTTGCCCTCGCCCTGAAGACACGGCCGGCGGTTCTGCATACCACCACGCACTTCGTGAACGGGCTTGTGACCGCCGCTGTCGCAGAGGCCCTCGGCATCCCCTGGATTTACGAGGTCCGCGGACAACTGGCCGATACGTGGGCCTCGACCCGCCCTGCGGAAGCAAAACAGAGCGAGCGGTACCGGCTCTTCCGGGAACGGGAAGCCGAAGTAATGTGCCGGGCTGCCCTGGTTCCCACGCTCGGGACCGTGATGGCCGGAGAGATTGCCGCCAGCGGAGTTCCGCAGGACCGGATCCGTCTGCTCCCCAACGCCGTGGGGGAGGGATACCTCGAAAGCCCGCTGCCGGCGCCTGAAGCCCGGAGGGCGCTCGGAATGGACCCGGACACCGTACTGATTGGAACGGTCAGCAGCCTGGTTGACTATGAGGGGCTGGATGACCTCATCAGAGCCTTCGGGCTGGTCGCAACCCGGCAGCGGCACCTCAAGTGCCTGATTGTGGGCGACGGCGCCGCCGCGCCCCGTTTGAAGGCGCTGGCTGCCGAGCTCGGATTGGCGGACCGCGTGATCTTCACCGGCCGGGTTCCCCGGGAACAGGCCCATTTGCACCATCAGGCAATCGACGTCTTCGTTGTGCCTCGGAAGGATCTAGACGTGACACGAGCGGTAACTCCGCTGAAACCGGTGGAGGCCATGGCCTGCGCCCGGCCCGTAATAGCCAGCGACCTGCCCGCCCTCGGCGAACTGGTGCGGCACGGCACCAACGGGCTCCTGGCCCGGCCTTCAGACCCGCAGCACCTGGCAGACGCGATTGATTCCCTGGTGTCCGACGCCGCGCTCAGGGCCGAACTCGGAAGCAACGGACGAGACCACGTCCTGGCCACCCGTACCTGGGGATCCGCTGCGGAAAAGACCGCCCGCTGGTACCGCAGTCTGGCATCGGCGGGCGCACTGTAATGGCGCGTCCCGGCAAGGAAACCAACGCCGCCGTCCAGCCCCTGTCCGTAGACATCCGCGGACTGCAGCGCGTCGGCGCCCGTCCGGGTTTTGTGGATTACCTCGTCCAGGTGTGGAACTACCGGCAATTCATCGCCTACGACGCAAAGTCTCGGGTGCAGAGCGGCAACCGCAGGGACAGGCTGGGCAGCGCCTGGCTGATCCTCAACCCGGTGCTGAACGGCTTGACCTACTTCCTGATCTTCGGCCTCCTGCTGAACACCGGTGGTGGCATCGAGAACTTCATTGGCTATCTGGTCATCGGAATCTTCCTGTTCCAGTTCAGCTCCCGGTCCATCACCAACGGGGCACGCTCGATCCAGCAGAACCGTGCGGTGATCCAGGCCTTCAGTTTCCCGCGTGCCACGCTGCCGATATCGGTAAACCTGCGCGAGCTGCTAGCCAACATCCCGGTGCTGATCGTGATGATGCTGATTGTGCTGCTGGTGCCTCCTACGGAGGACATCACGTGGCGGTGGCTGCTGATCATCCCGGCGCTGGCACTGCAATGGATCTTTAATCTGGGTGTGGGACTGATCTTGGCGCGGGTGGTCTCAAAGGTGAACGACGTCGTGCATCTGCTGAGCTTTGCCCTGCGCGCCTGGATGTACGGCAGTGCCGTTTTTTACAGTTTCGAGCGTTTCGTTGACCATCCGATGCTGTTGCAGGTTCTTGAGCTGAACCCGTTGTTTACCGTCCTGGATATTGTCCGGGACTGCCTGTTGTATGCGCAGGTACCGTCCTGGCAGTCGTGGGCCGTGCTCACCTGCTGGGCCCTTGGTGCCCTGGGAGTAGGAGCTGTTTATTTCTGGCGGGCTGAGGAGACATACGGACGTGGCTGAAAATCTGCAGTTCCTCGAAGAGGACCCGTGTGTGGTCATTGACGAGGTCAGCATGCGGTATCGGGTGCCCTCCAGCGAATCGGTGCCCGGGAGCCGGAGCGGCCTCCGCGGCCTGATGGGCCGGGTCGTCGGCAAGCCGAACCTGGTTACGGTGAATGCGCTGAACCCGATGTCGCTGGTGGCGGTCCGGGGTGAGTCGATCGGGATTGTCGGACGCAACGGCTCCGGGAAAAGCACGCTGATGAAATTGATCAGCGGACAGGTGAAGCCGGACAGCGGGGCCGTATATGCCTCCAGCACCCCGATCATGCTTGGTGTCAATGCTGCCCTCGTCCCTGAGCTCCCCGGCGACCACAACGTGGTGCTCGGCTGCCTCGCGATGGGGTTGAGCTATGCGGAGATCGCCGAGCGGTATGAATCCATAGTTGAACTTTCCGGTTTGGAAAAAGCGATCCACCTGCCCATGCGTTCGTACTCCTCCGGCATGTCCTCCCGGCTTCGGTTTGCCATCGCGGCCAGCATCGACCCGGAGGTCCTGCTCATCGATGAAGCGCTCAACACGGGCGACGCGCAGTTCGCGGACAGGAGCCGCAAGCGGATGGACGAGCTGCGGAAGAACGCCGGCTGTGTCTTCCTGGTCAGCCACAGCCTGGAGACTGTCTTGGAGATGTGTTCGCGGGTGGTGTGGATGGACAAGGGTGACCTGCTGATGGACGGGGAGCCGCGGGAGGTGGTGAAGGCCTATAAGGACTTCACCCGGCACCTGTCCAAGGGCAACAACATCAGCGCGGACAAAATCCGGACGGACGCCATGGAAGCACTCACCGTCACCCGCATCCGGGAACGTTCCACCGGCCGCCGCAGTGCGAAGGTTCAGTAAATGGCATCGCTACAGGATTTCCGTACCGGCCTCTGGCATCTGCGTTCCGGCGGACCGGCAGAACTGCGTGAATGGAACGGCCGCCGCCGCGCCGAACGGGGTTTTGCCGACCCGTCGAACGCCCGGGGCGTGGAAGCAGGGTGGATCGGCCGCGGAACAAAGCGGCGGCTGTCGATTCCCGCAGCAACGGTACCGGGGCGCCCTCCCCGGCGCAGCGACCTCACCGTCGGAGTCATCCTGGACGAATTCTCTGCGTCCGCCTTCGCCTTCGAGTGGAACACAGTGGCCCTGGACCCGGCCGGCTGGCGGCAGCAGCTTGCCGACCAACCGCTGGACCTGGTGTTCATCGAGTCCGCCTGGGCCGGCAACAACCGATTGTGGCGGGGAAAGATTGCGGGGCCCAATGGCCCGGCCCCCCAGCTGGTCGAACTGCTGGCCTTCAGTCGCAGCCAGGGCATCCCGACCGTCTTCTGGAATAAGGAAGACCCGCCCCACTACGAAGATTTCCTTCCGGCTGCGGCGTTGTTCGACCACGTCTTTACCTCGGACGTCCGGAAAATCGGGGATTACCGGCGGGACCTTGGCCACGACAACGTCGATGTCCTTCCTTTTGCGGCCCAGCCTGCCATTCACAACCCTGCGCGGCCGAAGTACGGCCGCCATTCCCGGGACATCGGTTTTGCCGGCATGTACTTCGCCCACAAATATCCGGAGCGGCGTGAGCAGATGGACCTGCTCCTGGGCGGGGCCATGGATGCGAAGCTTCCGACCGGCCTGGAGATCTTCTCCCGGAAGCTCGGCGGCGATCCCAACTACCAGTTCCCGGCACCGCTGGATTCCCGGGTGGTCGGTTCGCTCTCATATCCGCAGATGCTCTCCGCCTACAAGGCCTACAAGGTGTTCCTGAACGTCAACTCCGTGGTGGATTCCCCGAGCATGTGTGCCCGGCGCATCTTCGAAATCAACGCAGCGGGAACTCCTGTCATCAGCACCCCCAGCGACGCAGTGGCCCGCTTCTTCACACCTGACGAAGTACCCGTCGCCTCCACGCGGGAAGAAGCAGCCGCGCTCAGCGGCGGACTGGTCCGCAACGCGGAATACAATGACCGCACCGTCCACCGTGCCCAGCGCAGGATCTGGTCCGCCCATACCTACGCACACCGTGCCGAAACCATTGTTGCCGCCGCGGCACCGACGAAGGCCCGTCCGCTGGTCCGGCCTGCTGTGTCAGCCCTGGTGCCGACCATCCGCCCGCACCAGGTCGAAAACGTCTTCCGGACACTCGCTGCACAGCAGGACGTGGACGTCGAACTTGTGCTGCTCACGCACGGATTCACCCTCGAGCCGGAACGGCTGCAGGAGCTGCAAACCGCGTACGAGCTGCAGAAAGTCCGGCTACTCACGGCCGGCACCGAAGTGTCGCTCGGGGAGTGCCTGAACCGCTGCGTCCAGGCCGCCTCGGGAGACATAGTCGCGAAGATGGACGACGACGACCATTACGGACCGCACTACCTCAGCGACCAGCTTCACGCACTGGAGTACTCGGGTGCGGATGTAGTGGGAAAACAGGCCCACTACATGCACCTCCGCAGTTCCAAAGCAGTCATTCTGCGCTTTGGCCACCGCGAACACCGCTACACAGACTTCGTCATGGGACCGACTATTGTCACCCGACGCAAACTGGCCCTTGAACTCCCTTTCCCTTCACTGGGGTTGGGGGAGGACACCGGCTTCCTGAAGCAGGCCGCCGCCGCCGGAAAACGGATCTACTCGGCGGACCGCTTCAACTATTTCCAGGTCCGCGAAGGCAGCGGACATACATGGAAGGTCGACGATGCCACCTTGCTGGCCTCGGGGGACCTCCGATTCTATGGGGAACCGAATGAACACACTGACATATAGCGCCGGCGAGACCACTACCGGAGTCGCCACCGTCGCCGTCATCGGCCTGGGCTACATTGGCCTGCCGACCGCCGCCATCCTTGCAGGCAAGGGCCTACACGTGATCGGCGTCGACGTTAACCCGCACACGGTGGAGGCTGTGAACGAAGGCCGCGTGCCCTTCGTGGAACCCGACCTCGGGGTCCACGTGGCCGGCGCCGTCAGCCAGGGCCATCTCGTAGCTCAGTCCACAACGCCGCAGGCCGACGCCTACATCGTTGCCGTACCGACGCCGTTCCGTCCGGATAAGACAGCGGACCTGATGTACGTGGAGCAGGCGGCGCGGAAGATCGCCCCGCAGATCCAGCCCGGCAACTTGGTCATTCTGGAGTCCACATCTCCTCCCGGAACCACGCAGCGGATGGCAGACGTCATCCTGGCCCTGCGCCCGGACCTCGCAGCGGAAGCCAACGGCGGCGAGCCCGCCGTGCTGTTTGCCCACTGCCCCGAGCGGGTACTGCCCGGCCGGATCATGATTGAACTGGTCACCAATGACCGCATCATCGGCGGGCTTACCCCCGAGGCCGCCACTGCCGCCGCCGCCCTCTACAGCACCTTCTGCCAGGGCGGCGTCCACCTGACCGATGCCGCCACCGCGGAAATGGCCAAGCTGGTGGAAAACGCGTACCGCGACGTCAACATTGCCTTCGCCAACGAGCTCTCTGTTATCAGTGGGAATCTCGGCATTGATGTCTGGAACCTGATCGAGTTGGCCAACCACCATCCGCGGGTGAACATCCTGCAGCCGGGCCCGGGCGTAGGCGGCCACTGCATCGCTGTGGACCCCTGGTTCATTGTGTCGGCGGATCCGGAAAACTCCCGGTTGATCCGCACCGCACGCGAAGTAAATGACACCAAGCCGGACCACGTGGTGGCTGCCGTGGAGTCCGCGATAGCCGGGCACGAGGCTCCTACCATCGCTGCTCTGGGCCTGGCGTTCAAGGCCAACGTGGACGACACCCGCGAATCTCCGGCGGTGGAGATCGTACTGCGGCTGGCGAGCGGCAACCCGGGTGCCCGGATCATTGTGGGCAGCCCCTTCACCGATCCGGTCCTGCCGGAACCCCTGACCGCCTTGGGTAACGTTTCGCTGGACGGGGCCGACGCCGCCGTGGAAGCGGCGGACGTCGTCGTCCTCTTGGTGGACCATGACGCCTTCCGGGAGATAACCCCCGCACAGCTGGCAGGCAAGGCGATTGTCGATACACGGGGATTCTGGCGGGCCTGAGATGCCATATGCATCCGTCCGCGCCCTGAGCGGCCTGGCCGGCAAGCTGCACCCCGCGCTGAGGGCACGGCTCCGCCGGTTGGCTTCGCCCGGATCCGGAACGGCCGGTCCCGGGCTGCTGAGTGTGGTTGTTCCCATGTACAACGTTTCTCCGTACCTGGAACGGTGCCTGACCAGCCTGGTGGCGCAAACCTACCGGGAACTGGAAATTATCCTGGTGGATGACGGTTCCACGGATGGCACGGCGGCCATCGCCGCCGGCTACGCTCGGCATGACCGTCGGATCACAGTGCTCACGCTGCCGCACGGAGGAAACGGACGGGCGCGTAACGAGGGCATCAGAGCGGCTACCGGCCGGTACCTGACCTTCGCCGACGCGGACGACGTCGTTCCCCCGGATGCCTACGCCACAATGGTGACGCATCTGGCACGCAGCGGGTCCGATTTCTGTGTGGGGTCCTACGGCCGGATCCGGGGAAGCAAGCGCACTCCGGTCCGCCTGGCTGAGCGGATCCATGCGCAGCAGCGCATCGGGATCCACCTGGCCGACTGTCCCGAGGCGATCGACGACGTGTTCCTGTGGAACAAGGTGTTTGTCCGGGAGTTCTGGGACCGCTGCGTGGGCCCCATCCCGGAGGGCATCCGCTACGAGGACCAGGAAACGACCAGCCGTGCCTACCTCCGGGCCGAGAACTTCGACATCCTCAGCCCCATTGTCTACTGGTGGCGGATCCGTGAAGACGGCTCCTCCATCACGCAGGCAAAACACCTGCTGGAAGACCTCCAGGACCGGCTGACCGTGGCCCGGGACGTCACCGGGCTGTTCCGGAAGGAGGCGCCGGCACCAGTCCTGGTGCACTGGTATCGAAGGTTGCTCGGCACGGATCTCATCCCGTACATCGAACAGGTTCCGGACGCCGCCGACGCTTTCCGGCAGCTGTTGTTCAACGGCCTGCAGAATCTGTACCCGCCAGCCCGGCAGTACCTCGCGACGACCGATCCGCAGTCCCGGGTACTGCTGCACCTGGCCGCCGGCGGACACTGGGCTGACATTCGCCGCGCGGTAGTGGAACGGATCAACAACGGCACCGCGAGCCCGCTGGTGTTCGACGACGGGCGTATCTTCGCGGTGCCGCCGTTGCTGGACGTGCTCCAGCTGCCGGTGAGCCGGGACCTGCTCGAGGTTTTGCCCCAGCAGCTTGAACTGATGGCCGTCCTGGGGGAGCCGGTTCCCGGAGCGAACGGCACACTGACCGTCAGTGGGCATGCCTATCTGCGCAACGTGGACCTGCGGAACTATACTCTGGACCTGCACGTAACCCCGGGTTCCGCAGCGGCCCCCGGCGCGGTATCCGTGACTCGCTGGACCAATCCGGAGATCGATCTCCTATCCGGCGACCGCAACTGCAGCTATGCGGCTTCCGCCTTCACTGTTGAATTGACAGCGCCCGCCGCCGAACTGACGGTACGCGTAGAGCTTGACGGCCACCGCGTTGAACGGACCATGGCCGTCCCGCGCCCGGCGGGGGAGCCGCGCCGGCCCGGGCCGGTGGTCACGGCGATGTCTGCCGCATCCCGGGACGGCGCGGATGAGCTGCGGATCGATGTAGCCGGCGCTCCGGCCGGCGCCGCCTTCGCCCTGGTGACGGCGCGCTTCCAGATTTCCGCCACCGTGGAGGCCCAGCCGGACGGGACCGTCCGGCTCCGCATGCCGGTCTCGACGCAGAGGTGGGGCACCAAGCTGCCCGCGCCGCCGTCGGGCTCCTATACCCTGCGCATGAGCCGTTCCGGTGGCGCGGCGGGCCCCGGTGATCCGGCTGTTGGGGTGGATGAGGGCACCTCCCATTCGTTCCGGTCCGAGATGCTTCCCGGGGCACGCGTCCGCGGGCTGCGGACTTCTTCTGGAGCCATGGCCGTCAGTATCGGTGCACCTCTGGCCGACGACGAAACCGGCACCTTCCACCAGTATCGGCTGCGGCGGGAAAACTTCGGGCCGGCGGCCGTGCGCAGGACCGTGCCCGGCATCTTCTTTGAAAGCTTCGGCGGCAAGAGCTGTACCGACAGCCCCCGCGCAATTTCGGATTATCTTGCCGGTGCCGGCTTTGACGAACCGCTCTACTGGTCCGTGGCGGACCGTTCCGTTCCCGTACCCAGTTACGCCGTGCCGCTGCTGCAGGGCTCGGCCGAGTGGTACGAAAAGCTCGCTGCAGTCCGGGTGCTGGTGAACAACAACAATTTTCCCTGGTATTTCCGGAAGTCTCCGGATCAGTTCTACCTGCAGACCTGGCACGGGACGCCACTGAAAAGAATCGGCCTGGACATTCCGCAGCATCTGCTCTCGTTATCCTACCGGGACCTGATGGAACGGGAAGCACAGTGGTGGGACCTGTTGCTGGCGCAGAACGATTTCGCCGCGGACGTGCTCCCAAAGGCGCTCGGCTACGCCGGGGCGGTCCTGACAGCCGGATATCCGCGCAATGACGCGCTGTTGCATCCGGACGCGTCGGAGACCCGGAAGCGGGTACGTGCACTGTTGGGGATAGCTCCGCATCAGAAGGTGCTCCTGTACGCTCCTACCTGGCGGGACGGCGCCCGCGACAGCGACGGCAGGTCCGATTGGGTGGGGTTCCTGGACGTCGAAGAAGCCAGCCGCCGCCTGGGACCGGAGTACACCTTCCTGATTCGCGGCCATCACAATGTGGCCGGCCAGCGGCGGATCGAGGACCATCCCTCAGCGGTCGACGTGACCGACTACCCGGAGGTCAACGACCTCTACTTGGCGTCGGACATGATAGTCACCGACTATTCCTCGGCGATCTTCGACTACGCGGTGCTCAACCGGCCCATCTACCTGCTGGCACCGGACCTCGAGGAATACCGGAACTCGCGGGGACTGTATCTGGATCCAGAAGCTGATCTGCCCAGCATTCCTGTGCTTTCGACGACTGCGGAACTAGTGTCTGCGGTGCGATCCGGTCCGGCGCCGGTCATCCCGTCGGACCAATCTGACGGGATGGCCGAACGCTTTACCTCTTTGGACGCAGGTGCCAGTGCCGCTTTGTCCGTCGCTGCCCTGGCAAAGCGCACGATTCTCGCTGGCAAGAAGACTCAATTGACTGGAGATCAACGTGGCTAAAGGCCAGTTTTCCCTTGTAGTGGCACTGTACAACGTGGCGGAGTACGTGCCGGCGTTTCTGGAGTCCCTGCGCACGCAAAGTTATCCGGTGCGTGACCTGGACATAATTGTCGTCGATGACGGCTCCACCGACGTTTCCGCGGACGTGGTAGAACGGTGGGCACAGGAACACCACGCGGAGCTGCGGCTGATCCGACAAGAAAACGCAGGTCCGGGTGCTGCCCGGAACGCAGGACTCAAGCTGGCACAAAACACCTGGGTGACCTTCTGCGATCCTGATGACGTATTTCATCCCGGATATTTCCGCGCGGTTGCTGATTTCCTTACCGGGGATTCCAACGGGTCTGCCCAGCTTTTGGCGACGCGCTTAGTTCAGTTCCAAGACGGAACTACAGCCACCAGCCATACCCACCCGCTGGGCAAGAAGTTCCGGCTGGGAAACGTCCTTGCTGACTTGAATGCCAACCCAGAGTTTATTCAGCTTCACGGCCCGACAGCATTTCTGCGACGTTCGGTGCTGCAGGAGCATGCCCTGACCTTCGATGAACAGATCCGTCCGAAATTTGAAGACGCACACCTGATCGGCAGGTATCTGGCCGTTGTTGAAGCGCCCGTGATCGGCGTCGTTGCCACTGCCCGCTACCTGTACCGCCGCAATCGCCGGACCGGTTCATCGCTGGTGGCCGGCGCTTGGGCGGACCCCAGAGCCTATGACGAGCTCCCGCGCTACGGCTATCTGGGCATGCTCACCGCTATCCAGGAACGGCTGGGGCATGTGCCGCAGTGGGCCCAATACATGGTTCTCTATGACCTCGTGTGGCTCTACATTGACGACAAACGGATGCACAGCAGGACTGCTGCTGCCACAGCGGAGCAGCAGGCAAGCATGCATCGGCTACTCGAACAGATCATTGACCTGATTGACGATGAGGTAATCGGAAGCTTCAGCGTGGTCAGCCAGGGCTGGGTCTTCCACAACGTCCTACGAAGTTACTACAGGCGGCAGGAAATTGTTTTACCTGTGGTCCAGGAATGGAAGCGAGACGAACAGCGCCGCACGGTGCGCTACTCCTATCTTTTCCAAGGGACATGCCCGGAGGAAAAGGTCTACGTGGATGGCGCCGCGGTGGTTCCGCTTGCAGCTAAGACACGGGACCATCGAATCCTGGGTAAGACGCTGATCCGCGAACGCATTCTTATTCTCCCCATGGGCGGGGAACCGGAGTTTCTTCTGGATGGTAAACGGACCACCGCGACTACCGACCGAGGCGTGCCGCTGCAGGCGGGCCGCTCTCCCGAACAACGGCCAGGGTTCGATCTGCGGCCGCCGGCTGTGCCTGCCTCATCAGGCAACCCGGCCGGACGGAAACTCGCGGCACTGGGTGCCAAGGCCGCCCGGTTCCGGGAGAACCGGATCCTGCACCGGTCCCTGACCGGCACGGGGACTCTGGCCGAGATCCGGGGCAGCGGAGCCAGAGCGGTGCAGAGAGCCGGAGGCAGGCATGCGGCTGCACAGCAGGCGGCAGCGGATCAACGTCTGGTGGTTGCTGCGGGAAGTGAGCCTGCTGTCACGGTTTACCGCGACGCCTGGCTGCTCATGGACCGGATGGACCGGGCCGACGACAATGCCGAGCATCTTTACCGGTATCTCCAGCGGGAGCGGCCGGACATCAATGCGTGGTTTATGTTGGACCGGGGGAGCGATGACTGGGAGCGTCTTGCGGCGGACGGCTTCCGGTTGGTCGCGTACGGCTCCGACGAGGCGGTGCTCCTGGTGATGAACGCCGCGTATAAAATCTCTTCACATGCGAACGCCGACATTGAATTCCCCGTAAGCCGCAAGCGTTTCGGTGAGGGTCCTGGCCGGTTTGTCTTCCTGCAGCACGGGGTGACCAAGGACGACATGTCCCGCTGGCTGAACATGAAGAAGATCGCGCTAATGATCACGGCCACTGCTGCCGAGCAGGAGTCCATCACCGGTGACGGGAACACCTACGACTTCACTTCGCACGAGGTCCAGCTGACCGGCTTTCCCCGGCACGACGAGCTGCTGAAAGCTGCGGAGAAAGTCCCCCTGTCGGAGCGGTGCCTAATCTTGGTAGCTCCCACTTGGCGCGAGTACCTGCGCGACGAGCTAGCCGGATCCCCGTCCGACGAGGAGCGAGCCGAGCGCTTTGAACGAAGCGAGTTTGGTCGGCACTGGCTAGCGCTGCTGCGTTCGACGAAGCTGCGGCAGTTGTGTGTCCAAGAGGGGTATCAGATGGTGTTCCTGCCACATCCTGAGCTTGCATCTCTGGTTCCGCTTCTAGAACTTCCTGAGCATGTGCGGGCTGTTTCCTACACGAACATCCGGGTGCAGGAACAACTGGTGAAGTCCCATACCCTGATCACCGACTATTCCTCCATTGCCTTCGACGCCGCTTACGCCGGCTCACGGGTGCTCTACATGCAGTTTGACGGAGATGAAATCTTCGAAGGCGGGCACGTCTACCGGAAGGGCTATTTCGATTACCGCCGTGACGGGCTGGGCCCGGTGGTTACCGACAGCGAGGGAGTGGTCGATCAGCTGTTGAAAAGGTCGAATTCCGCGGGGGGCATCTATACGGACAGGATCCGGAAGACCTTCCGGTACTGGGACAAGCAGTCTTCTCGGCGGACAGCACTTGCCATTGAGAACCTTAGCTCGGGCGAAACAGCTGGCATGTGATGGATCGCATGGATATAAGCCTCGGTGCAGTCCGCCCGATCGGCAAAGAATCCGCTTCTGCAGCCGCGGAACGAATCAGTGTTTGAGCTAGTTTTAGCTGTACCACCCAAGCGGTATCGCTCCAACCAGGTCCTAGGTCGTGTAGGAAATGTAGATTAACGCAAATTCGTCTTCGGCTCCAGAAACGGTAAGGTTCAATTGGGGGACAATAAGCTGCGCTGCTATATGCGGCGGAAGATTCGCTCTGCTTGCTGATTCCCATTGTTAGCTCTTCGACGAACAGGAACACCGCATGGCAGTGCAAGCCGTAATTCTAGCCGCTGGTATGGGAACCAGACTGGCCCGGCCACATCCCAAGGCTCTGACGGAGCTGGAGGACGGCCGAACCATCATGACTCAACAAGTGGATAATCTCAATGCGGCGTTCGGGGATGAGCTTCGTTTGACCGTGGTGGTCGGTTATAAGCTCGAGCAAATTATGGAACACATTCCAGAGGCCTCCTTCGTATACAACGAAGCATATGACCAGACGAACACGTCTAAGAGCCTCGTGAAGGCACTACGTAACTCCGCCGATGGCGGCGTGCTGTGGATGAACGGAGACGTCGTATTCGATCCGGAGATGCTGGGATACCTCGATCCTTACATCAGGGCCGATCGATCCTTTATTGCAGTGGATACGTCTACTGTTTCAGACGAAGAGGTCAAATACACCGTCAACGAAGCCGGGTATATCGACGAACTGTCCAAGAATGTTCTAAATGGCCTCGGCGAGGCAATCGGGATCAACTATGTCTCCTCAGCGGACAAGCACATGCTAATCAAGCGGTTGGAGGAGGTAGATGACCAGGAATACTTTGAAGGCGGCATCGTCCTGACGATTCAGAAGGACTTTCAGGAATACCTTCCCATAGATATCAGCAGTTTTTATGCCGTCGAAGTGGATTTCGCAGCAGACCTAGTCCGTGCCAACGAGCAACTGGTTTTGAACGCCGCATCTTAGCAACATGCCTACCATCGGCATGGGGAACCACGGGCCGCTACGCATTGCGAACTGCGGACCACTCTAAGCAGCGAGGGGCCGGCGGCGGCACGACTATGATAACGATTCCATGAGCTTATTGGAAGCGCAAGGCTTACGGAACGTCGTGCATCGACGGGCTGAAACGTATTTCGAAACAACGCCGAATATGTCGGTAAAGACGCAAGGAAATAATGTCACAGGTAAAGAACTCTATTGACGTGGCCGTTCGACGAAGCTGGAATGCGTTACCTAAGGGCGTGCAGTCCAATATCCGCCCATTATTGAGGAAGCAAGATAAGTCCGGCTGGCGACGATACACAGGGTCTGTGAAAGAACCTTTACTGAGCGTAATTATTCCTGTCCACAACGTTAGCGCGTATCTCAAAGCGTGTTTGGAGAGCGTACTCTCCCAAGACTATTCGCGGCTCGAAGTAATAGTGGTGGATGACGGTTCAACTGATGGATCGGACGACATCGTAAGGCAATATGGGGAGCGCGACGAAAGGATCAAGTTTGTCCAAATACCGCACTCGGGTAACGGGATAGCTCGTAATCGGGGAGTCGCTATAGCCCGAGGCGAATACTTGACCTTCGTGGACTCCGACGATGTCGTTATGCAGGGCTCGTATTCGCACATGGTAGGGCGACTCGTTGAATCGGGTTCCGATTTTGCCGTCGGCGCATTTCGTCGCCGGAAAGGGGGGCGCGAGTGGCTGCCGGAAATGATGGCCGAGTTGCATGGTACCGACCGCATCGGTATACGAGTCGAGGAGTTTCCCGATATTCTTCGGGATGTCTTCTTATGGAACAAAGTCTTTAGAAAAGACTTTTGGGACGCTTCTGTCGGCGCGATTCCTGAAGGCGTCCTTTATGAGGATCAGGAGCCTATTGTTCGTGCATTCCTTAGATCACGTTCATTCGATGTCCTGAGTCGACCTGTTTATGTCTGGCGTATTAGGGAGGATAATTCCTCTATTACGCAGCAGAAGGGAAGCTTGACGGACCTCATAGATCGTATGAAGGCGGCGCGGATCGTGACGGACTTCGTCCTGGCTGAAGCAAGCGAAGGAGTTAGAAACGCTTGGTTCACCAAGTCTCTGGGCGAGGACCTGCGTCTCTATATTAATAAGGTGCCGAATAGTGGTGACGAATATTGGAGCGTCCTTCAAAGGTCCGTAAGCACCTTGTATGGGCTCTCCGGTCCTGACGTACTTTGTTCTTTACCTCTCCAGGACCGAGTCCTCGCTTTTCTTATTGCAGAAGACCGGCGTAGCGATGTAGAGGCAGTGCTGGTGGGAATGCGTGACCATGGGAGGACGTTCCCTGTGGCTCCAACAAGGGTTGGCTTGGTCGGTCTGCCGATTTTCAGCCAAGGACTGAGCGTGCCTTTGCCGACGACTGTGCTACGAGTGGAGGAAGCTGACATAGCGATCCGCACGAGGCTGTTGGACTTTAAGTGGTTGACCCCGGATACCGTCCAAATCCGAGGCGCGGCGTACCTCACGGGCATCGACTCATCGAAATTCACCTATACGACCTCTCTCTCGCTCATCAATACGGCAACCGGCGAGTCAAAGACCCTAGATGCCGTAGTGGAACCCGATGCGCGTATAGATCAGGTGAGTGAAGACCGTTGGAACACGTACGCTGAGACAGGTTTTACGGCGCTTATCCCCACAGCGAACCTCCTAGGAGCAGGAGCTGCCAGCACAACTAACGGCCAAGAGTGGGTCCTGCGGGTGATCGTCAGCGCTGGCGGGTTCACCAAGTCAGACGTTATCCGGCACAGAGACGGAGAGCTTCTGCCGTTCCAGTTGCCCAAAGGGCCAGCATTGGGCAGACGACGTGTAGTCGCGCAAATGGATAGGGCCAAAGGTTTTCGGCTTAGGACTGTTGGCTATGAGTTGATGGCCCACAGTGTTTCCTCCCGCGGTCGGTTCGTAGAGTTCACATTTGACGGACAAGCATCGCCTCTGCCGTTGCTGCTGGTTTTAAAAAACGAGCATGAGCATCTGATATCAACGGCGACAGATACGGTATTTGGGCGGTGTTTCAGAGTCGAGGTGCCGGAGACGCCTGCGAGTAACCGGGAGGTATCTTGGGACGTTGTGGCCCAGTACGAAGATAACAAGTCTCACTACGTGGGATGGCCGGGATCGAGTGATGACCTGGACTCGCTACCATCTCCTGACCGGGCCGTTCGCATTGGTACTACAGGTTACGGATATCTTCGTGTCTCGGCACGGGCATGGCGTGTAACAGTATCGGACTGCAGGATCGACAATGAGGGTAAGTTTTTGACCCTTAGCGGCAGGTCGGCGCATATGAAGTCGCGTGGTGAGCGAGTCCTCGATCTCATTCTTGCGACAAACCGAAACGTAATAGCTCCGCTATCCGTAGATCTAGTCCCCGGCACGGAAAACTTTACCGCGGTGTTCCCTTTGACCTCGGATAAATGGGGATACGGAGATGCGTATCCAGACGCGGGGCACTACAGGCTACTTCTGCGGACAATCGCATCCACTGGGCAAGTTAGTCGCCAGAGGGTCCAGGCTAGCGGCGGAATGCTCAGCCGGCTGCCGGAAGAGCATATGGGCGATAAGGCGAGGATAGCCCTGACCGCGGAAGACAGAGATCGCAACTTCGTCGTTAAGATTTTGGCTCCTTTCAAGCAAAATGAACGAGGACCTCGCGCCCAGCAACTTCTTCGCGAAGAATATCTAACCGGAAAGGGTGAAATTGACAAAGATGCGATACTCTTTGAAAGCTTCGCGGGTAAGTCGGTCACGGACAGTGTGAAAGCAATTTCAGATGAGTTGGCCCGGAGATCCGATGCCCGTCGGCGCTATTGGTCAATTGCGGATTACTCCGTCCCTGTCCCGGATGGTTGCACCGGTGTCCTGATGTATAGTGCCGAGTGGTATCGGCTATTGAACTCGGCCGGGACATTGATTAATAACAACAACTTCCCGCATTACTTCAGGAAGCGCGACGGGCAGTCCTATATTCAGACCTGGCACGGAACCCCTTTGAAGAAAATCGGAAACCATACGCCCCTGGTAAACCTGACCTCTTCCTATCGTCAGCTGATGACTCGAGAGGCGGCTGCGTGGGACGCACTATTGGTGCAGAATCAGTTTGCTGAGTCTGTACTGCCGGAGGCGTTCGGGTACTCGGGGCGCGTCATTTGTGGCGGCTATCCTAGGAATGACATATTGCACGGAGTCGCCTCGCCGAAGAGGCGTGTCGACGTGCGGAGAACGTTAGGGCTCGCTGAAGGAACGACCGCTATCCTCTACACGCCCACGTGGCGCGATAATGTCCGCACCGATCAGAACAAGTTTGCCGCGGTGAACTACTTGGAATTCGAGAAGGTCATTGAGGCGTCGGGGAATGATTGTGTTGTGCTTTTCCGCGGTCACCACAATATTGCAGGCCAACGAAACACAGCGGGAGGATCCACATTCATAGATGTGACCGCCTATCCGGAGATTGCGGATCTGTATTTGGCGGCTGACATGATGATCACCGATTACTCGTCCTCGATGTTCGATTTCTGCGGAACCGGCAAACCTCTTCTGTTTCTCGCGCCGGACATCGACGAGTATCGGACAGTGACGCGAGGATTCTACTTCGACTTCGAGTCTGAGGCACCGGGCCCCATCCTGTCCTCAACAGAGGAAGTCATCGATGCAGTAACTCGAATGGAATCAATCCGCGAGGAGTATCGAGAGGCCTACAAGAACTTTGCGTATAAATATGCGCCTCTTGACGATGGCCATGCGGCCCACCGAATCGTTGATATTTTGTTTACGTAATCGTTTTCTGATCGACCAAAGCCTCAACGAACACGAGTTCACGCACATTACGGGCTGTGTCCACATGAAGGTTTCGTTGGCCCCGGTATGTGCACTTATTTAGTGACTAAAGGAATAAATATGGACAGCAAAGCTTTCAAGGCCCTATCCGAGTCCTTCGGTAATATGGCCGGCCAATTGGAGCAGCAGAACGCCCTATTAGGGCAAATCCTTGAAGACGCACACGCTTTGCGGGAGACTGTGAAGAAAATCCATTGGGAAGCCGAAAGAGCGAGAAACTACCAGGATACCCTTCAGAGGGTTGCGCTTTCCGGCTACATGGAAGAAATACGACAGGCTATGCGGAGCCATCAGTTGGGTTATTTGAGAACACTGGAGACGATCCGTGCGAAGAATTTGAGTTTTGCTCGATTTGGAGACGGGGAGCTTCAACTCATGACGAGAACAAGCTACCGTCTACGCTTCCAGCGCAACAGTGCCGAATTGCAGAACGCGCTCGAAGAAGTTTTGGCCACACCTGTCCCGAATCTTCTCCTAGGCATGCCGAACTTGTTCAATGATATGCATTGGCGGTGGGTTTGGGCCGATATTTGGCCTAGCGTGCGGCCCTATTTTGCTGACGGAGCAACCTTCGGAAATAGCCATGTCTGCAGGCCCGTGTTCTTTCAAGCCTACGGAGAACTGGGTGTCAAAGCATGGGCGTCTGTGTGGGAAGGGAAGAGTGCCCTGGTTATCACAGGAGAGGGATCCCGTTTCGATATGGTGCCGGCGCTGTTTAGCGGTTTGACGAGCGTTGAGACGCTTCATTCCCTGCCTGAGGATGCCTTTGTCGATTTGGACCGAGTTCTGGAGAGAGCAAGGGAGAGTACGGCGGATGTAGTCCTAATTTCGCTCGGACCCACCGGTACGCTCCTCGCACATAAGCTCGCGCAGGAGGGCCGTCAAGCCCTGGATATCGGTCATCTGTCTAGTAGTTATCTGAATGCAATGGAGGGCGGGGCATTCCCCGAAGCTATGCCCGTTGCACGGCTAGTGAGGTAGAGCTTCCCGTACGGGATGCAGGAGGGCTCTCTCCTTCAGCGGGAGCCCTCCTGCTTGCCTTCCTATGCTTTCTGAATGTACTTACGGTTCGCTTCCTCTTCGGGAAAAATCGTCGAGATAGCCTCCACGCTCCGCTTCGCCGCAGTGCCGTCCCCATACGGGTTCATGGCCTCGGCCATGGAGTCGTAGTGCTCCTGGTCATGGAGCAGCCGATCCACTTCCCAGACGATTCGGTCCTCATCGGTGCCGATGAGCTTCACCACGCCGGCCACGACGGCCTCGGGGCGTTCGGTGTTGTCCCGCATAACCAGGACGGGCCTACCAAGGCTGGGGGCCTCTTCCTGCACGCCGCCGGAATCGGTCAGGATGACGTGGGCCAGGGACAGCACGCGGGTGAATTCGCCGTATTCGAGCGGCTCGGTGACGAGCACGTTGCGTGCGGATTCAAGATGGGGGAGGACTGCCTCCCGCACCACAGGGTTGCGGTGGATCGGCAGGACGATTGTCAGATCAGGCTCGGCGGCGGCAATACGGGCCAGCGCCCGGCCTATATCGTTCATTGCCTCGCCCTGGTTTTCCCGCCTGTGGGTGGTGACCAGAAGAACCCGCCGGCCGGACGACGCCAGCTCTTCCAGCCTCGGATCCACAAACGGCACCTGCTTCTGCACAGTGGCCAGCAGTGCGTCTATGACCGTGTTGCCGGTGACCACAATGCTTGTTGGATGAATGTTCTCGGCCAGCAGATTGGCGCGGCTGGTCTCAGTCGGGGCCAAGTGGAGACTCGCGATCTGGGACGTGATCTTCCGGTTGCCCTCTTCGGGGAACGGAGAGAGCGGATCGCCGCTGCGGAGGCCGGCTTCGACATGAACCACTGGAATTCCGTGGTTGAAGGCAGCAAGCGCCGCGGCTGTGGATGTGGTGGTGTCGCCCTGGACTAGAACGGCATCCGGCCGGTTGACTGCAAAGAGTTTATCCAGCCCGCCGATAGTCCGGACAAGTATCTCGTTGAGTGACTGGCCTGGTTCGAAAATATTCAGGTCATGGTCTGGCGAGATGCCGAAAAGCTGGTTGACCTGGTCCAGCATCGAGCGGTGCTGGCCCGTCACCGTAACAAAACATTCCAGACCTGGGGTCCGCTGAAGCTCGGCGATAATCGGTGCCATCTTGATGGCCTCGGGGCGCGTTCCGTAAATAGGCATAACGACTGGCAAAAAATAAACCCCCGGTAAGACTGTAAAGACTTTGAATTCCCCTAGCTTATGTCAAGAGGTCAAATTCTACGGTCCGAACGGCACTCTCTTTAGCCGAACAGGACGAGCAGCGTCACCAGAGTGGGGACGGCCAGGAACGTCAGGACTACCAGGGAGACGGCGATCAGCCGCTGCCGGCGGTAGTCCGTGCTCGGGGCATTCTTGGTCCCCGCCGGCTTCCCACCCGGGATGGGATCCCGCCGGCGTGAGGGTTTCACCCTTTTGACCCTCGTAGGGTTATCTGCCGTGTCCGTAGGAACCTGAGTCGGACCGGCGGCTGACGTCATGTGCCGGGCAGCGGCGATCTCCGGATAGGGCTTGATGGGCATGGGTCAACCATTCCACATACGCGGCCCATCCGGCGGGAAATCGTTATCGGTCACTGTCAGTGCCCTACGGTAGGCTTCCTAATGACATAGACGGTTGGCGGCAATGACGGCGAAGACCGGACGGGACGGACCCAGATGAGCGGGACCAGCAGGATCAAAGGCAGATACGCAGGCAGGAAACGGGATTACTTTGCAGACTAAAATCACCGCCAACGCGCAGGCGTTGAAGCGATGGTTGAGCAATGCAGAGGTCTCGCTTGGCAACCACAGCGACCGGCTCAATGCCATCAATATCTTTCCCGTCGCCGACGGCGACACAGGCACCAACCTCTACCTGACGCTGCGGGCCGCGTCCTCGGCTGCCGCAGCCGCAGACACCTCCGATATCGGTGAGCTGCTGGGCACGGCCGGCCGTGCCGCCATGGAGTCGGCGCGGGGCAACTCCGGAACCCTGTTTTCCGTTTTCCTTACGGCCATGGCCGAGCCCCTGGCCGGAGCCACCCGGCTCTCTGCACCGCTGCTCGCCTCCTCCATGCAGCGTGCACAGCTGCGTTCCTGGTCGGTGCTCAGCGACCCGGTGCCCGGCACCATGCTCTCTGTCCTTGAGGCGGCTGCCCATGCAGCCTCCGACAGCGAAGCAGCCGTCACCGGCGACGACAGCAACGTCGGACTGGCACTCACGCTGCGGGCGATGATGGACGCCGCCCTGGCCGCCGTCATCCACACCGAGAGCCAGTTGGATGCCCTCACCCGGGCCCGTGTGGTGGACGCCGGAGGCGTCGGCTTCCTGCTGGTGCTCGACGCGCTGCGTGCGGCTGCCCTGGGGGAGGAGCTGCAGGAGGAACTGCTGGACGGGCTGCACGGCTATGACGTACAGGATCCGCATATCCACGCGCACATGCCCCGCATGGAAGGCGTGGAAGTCATGTGCACCATCACCCTGAGCCCGCTGGATGCCGCCACCCTGCGGCTGCAGCTGGACGAACTGGGGGACTCCGTCATCATGAGTGCCGTCAGCCCGGTTGGGGACGGCTACCGCTGGCGGATCCACGTCCACACACCGGATGCCGGCACCACCATCGACCTGCTGCGCAGCCTGGGCGAACCCCAGAACCTGACCATCACCGAGCTGTCCGCCGACGGCCACGAAACCAATGAAATCCCCGGGGCACATGGACTCTAGGCTCCCCGGGGAACTCGACTTTCCACTGGACCGACGGATCGGCAAAACCACGGCCAATGCCATGGAGAAACAGCTTGGCCTGAAGACCGTTGGCGATCTGCTTCACCATTTCCCGCGCCGGTACCTGGAGCGCGGCGAGCTCACGCCCATCGCCGACATACCGTTCGACGAAGACGTCACCCTGATTGCCCGCGTGCAGAGCAATAACCGCCGGCAGATGCGGGCCCGCAAGGGGACCATCGTCGAGGTGGTGGTTACCGATGACACCGACGGCAGCCTTGGGCAGCTTCACCTGACGTTTTTCAACGGATTCAATGCGTCCAAGGAACTCACTGTGGGCACCCGGGCCATGTTTTCCGGCAAGGTGGGCGCCTACAAGGGCCAGCTGCAGCTGACCAATCCCAGCTATGTGCTCCTGGACGAGGAAGCCGTGGATGAGGAGGAAGCCAAGCGCCCCATCCCCGTGTACCGCGCTTCGGCCCGGGTGGCCAGTCCGACCATCGCCAAGTCCGTGTCGATGCTGCTGGACACGATGGAAGGCGCCCGGCTGCGCGATCCGATCCCGACAGCGATCCGGCAGCGCGACCGCCTTCCCGACGTCGTGGAGGCCTATAACAAGATCCACCGTCCCGCCACCATGGAGGAGGCCTACGCCGCCAGGCACCGGTTCCGGTACCAGGAAGCCCTGGTCCTGCAGACCGCACTGGCCCGGCGTCGTGCCCTGACCGCCCAAGAGGAAGCCACCGCACGTCCTGCCGTGCCCGGCGGGCTGCTGGACCGCTTTGACGCGTCCCTTCCCTTTACCCTGACCAACGGCCAGGCCTCCATCGGCGCCGACCTATCGGCCGAGCTGGCCGGTGACCACCCCATGAACCGGCTCCTGCAGGGCGAGGTCGGGTCGGGCAAGACGCTGGTGGCACTGCGGGCCATGCTGCAGGTGATCGACGCCGGGGGACAGGCGGCCCTGCTGGCCCCCACGGAAGTCCTCGCGGCCCAGCACTACGAATCCATCAGCGCCATGCTCGGCCCGCTGGGACGCGGCGGGCAGCTGGACGGCGACCCGGACGGGACGCGGGTGGCACTGCTCACCGGTTCGATGAACACCGCCGGACGCAAGGCAGCCCTGCTGGACGCCGCCAGCGGCGCGGCCGGGATCATCATCGGCACGCATGCCCTGCTGTCCGAGCATGTGTCCTTCGCCGACCTCGGACTGGTGGTGGTGGATGAACAGCACCGGTTCGGCGTCGAGCAGCGCGATGTGCTGCGCACCAAGGGCCACAGCACCCCGCACCTGCTGGTGATGACGGCCACGCCCATTCCGCGTACGGTCGCCATGACCGTCTTCGGGGACCTGGAGGTCTCCACCCTGACCGAGCTGCCGGCGGGACGTGCCCCCATTTCCACCTTCGTTTCACCGCTGGCCGAGAACCCGCGGTGGGAGCCGCGGATCTGGTCCCGTGCGCGGGAAGAGATCGACGCCGGCCGGCAGGTCTACGTGGTCTGCCCCAAAATCGGCGCCAAGGAAGACGAGCCGGGGACCGACCTGGCACTGTTCGATGCGAAGGAAGCAGCGGAGCGACGTGCGCGTGCCGAGCGGCAGGAGCTGACCTCCGTGACCGAGCTGTCCGAGTACCTGACCACGGTGCCCGCCCTTGCCGGCAAGAGCATTGCGCCGCTGCACGGCCGGCTGGACCCGGCCGACAAGCACGAGACCATGGCCGCCTTCAACCGTGGAGAAATCGATGTGCTGGTTTCCACCACCGTCATCGAGGTGGGTGTGGACGTTCCCAACGCCTCACTCATGGTGATTATGGACGCGGACCGTTTCGGTATCTCCCAGCTGCACCAGCTGCGTGGACGGGTGGGCCGCGGCGGGCTGCCCGGTACCTGCCTGCTGGTGACGCAGCTGGAACCGGGGCATCCGAGCCGTGAACGGCTGGAGGCCGTGGCCGCCACCACCGACGGCTTTGAACTCTCCCGCAAGGACCTGGAACTGCGCCGCGAAGGCGACATCCTCGGCGCCAGCCAGTCCGGCGGCCGGTCCACCCTGAAGCTGCTGCGCGCGGTCCAGGACGAAAAGCTCATCGAAAAGGCCCGGGCGGACGCCGTGGCCCTGGTCGCCGAGGATCCGGACCTGCGCGAATACCCGGCCCTGGATGAGGCGATCGAGGCCTACCTGAATCCCGAGGCCGAAGCGTTCCTGGAACGCGGCTGACCGCCGGGGTAAGGCCCGGGTTCGGGCCGCCGGCAGGGGCCGGATAAAGTGAAGGCATGAGCCGCATTATTGCCGGGGCTGCCGGCGGAACCACCCTGTTCAGTGTTCCCGGAGACGGGACGCGTCCCACCACGGACCGCGTGAAGGAAGCACTTTTTTCCCGCCTGGAGTCCTACGGGGTCCTGCAGGACGCCAAGGTGGTGGACCTGTTCGCCGGCTCCGGGGCATTGGGTGTGGAGAGCGCCAGCCGCGGTGCCGCCGCCGTCGACCTGGTGGAACTCGCCGATAAGCCGGCAGCCACGTGCCGGGAGAATGCCGGGCTGGTCAACAAGATCCTGGGCCGGACCTGCGTGAACGTGCACCGGGCCAAGGTGGAAACCTTCCTGCTGCGTGTCCCTGCCGACGTGCTGTGGGACGTGGTCTTCATTGACCCGCCCTATGCCTTGACCGAACCGGAACTGGCCACGGTGCTCACCTCGCTGGCCGGGCACCTCGCGGACGGAGCCGTTGTGGTGCTGGAACGTTCCACGCGTTCGCCCGAACCGGTCTGGCCGGAGGGGATGGAGCGCTTCAGCGAGCGGAAATACGGCGAGACCACCCTCTGGTTCGCGGAGCCTGCCGCTGAGGATACCGGGTCCGCTGAGGATACAGCGCAGGCCTAGCCGGTAAACACGTCCAGGTCCTCGCCGGTCAGTACCGCCGCCGGCTGCGGTCCGGCGGCGTGGAGCTGCTCGGTCCACTCGCCCGGCCAGGGGACGAGGGTCGCCGCAAGCACGATGTTTCCGGGATAGCGGCCGCTAAACATGTCCTGCTGGGCCAGCGCCGCCACCTCTCCGGCCGTGCCCACGGCAGACTGCAGCTCCCGCACCTGCCGGCGCGCGAAGGTAAGGGGCGGGTCGTCCCCGACGTTGACCAGCAGCACGCCGGCGGGGGAGAGCAGGGCCGCCAGCTCGTCGTAGAAGTCCGCCGTCGCCAAATGGGCCGGGGCGTCCGGGCCGGCGAAGATGTCCAGCACGATGACGTCGAAGCTCTGCCCGGCAAAGCGGCCGAGTGACTCGCGGGCATCGCCGATCACGGTTTCCAGGACCGTGCCGTCCGGCAGCGGCAGATGCGCCAGCACGAAGTCCAGCAGTTCGCGTTCGAGTTCCACCGCCACCTGTTTCGATCCGGGGCGGGTGGCCTGGAGATAACGGGTGAGGGTCAGCGCCCCGGCGCCCAGGTGCAGGGCGCGCAGCGGCTGCCCGGCCGGTGCGGCCAGGTCCAGGACATTTCCCATCCGGCGCAGGTATTCGTAGAAGATCTCATGCGGCCGGGCCAGATCCACGTGCGACTGTTCAGCGCCGCCGATGCTCAGTATGTAGGCGCCGGGTGTGAAGCCGTCCTCGGTGATGGTGGCGTGGGCGCCGATGCCGCGCAGTAGCCGGGACGCGTTCACAGCAGGCCGCCCAGCCGCGCAAGGCGCTCGGAGGCGGAGTCCAGGACGTCGGTTTTCTTGCAGAACGCGAACCGGAGCAGCGACCGGGTGCGCTGCGCACCTTCGGCGTGGCAGAACACGGCGACGGGAATGGCGGCGACGCCGATCAGTTCCGGGAGCCTGCGGGCCAGCTCCGTGGCGTCCGTAATGCCCAGGGCCGAGGTGTCGGCGGTGACGAAGTAGGTGCCGGACGAGGGCAGGACCTCCATCCCGGCGGCCCGGAGCCCCGAGCCCAGCAGATCCCGTTTCGCCTGCAGGGCGGCGGCGGCGCCGGTGAAGTAGGAATCATCCAGTCCCAGGCCGACGGCGACCGCGGACTGGAAGGGTGTGCCGGAGGTGTAGCTCAGGAAGGTCTTGACGGTACGGACTGCGGCCACCAGTGGTGCCGGGCCGGTGAGCCATCCGATCTTCCATCCGGTCACGGAGAAGGTCTTGCCGGCCGAGGAAATGGTCAGCGTCCGTTCGGCGGCACCCGGTAGTGTGGCCACGGGGATATGCACGGGTCCGAAGGTCAGGTGCTCGTAGACCTCGTCGGTGACGATGACGGCGTTGTGCTTGGCCGCAAGGTCCACGATCTCCTGCAGGACTTCCCGGGGCAGGACGGCGCCCGTGGGGTTGTGCGGATTATTGACCAGGACCACGCGGGTGCGGTCGGAGAACGCGGCGGCCAGGGCGCCGTCGGCCGGCAGGAAGCGCGGCGCCTCGAGGGCGACGGTGGTGTGCGTGGCACCGCTGAGTCCAATGACGGCGCCGTAGGAGTCGTAGAACGGTTCGAAGGTCAGCACGTCGTCGCCGGGACCCGTCAGGGCCAGCAGGGCCGAGGCGATGGCCTCCGTGGCACCGGTGCTGACGATGACCTCGCTGTCCGGGTCCACCTGCAGCCCGTAGAAGCGTTCCTGATGTGCGGCGACGGCGGAGCGCAGGACCGGCAGGCCCTGTCCCGGGGCGTACTGGTTGGCCCCGGCGGAGATGGCGGCCCGGGCCGCTTCGAGTATTTCCACCGGGCCGTCTTCGTCGGGAAAGCCCTGGCCCAGGTTGATGGCTCCGTGCCGTCCGGCCAGGGCAGTGATCTCCTCGAAAATGGTCACCCCGAGGTTGCCGTCCGGAGCCAGAAGGTTGGCACCAGCGGCCGTCCGCTGCCAGGGCTGGGCTGTACCTGCTCCGGTGCCTGGTCCGGTGCCGTGCTGTGCGCGGAGCAGGGACGCGGCTGTGGTTGCACTCATTCAACAAGTATTACCCGCCTGCACCCGGTAGATTCGACTCATGCAACGTGCTGTATGCCCAGGCTCCTTTGATCCCATCCACAACGGACACCTCGAGGTGATCGCCCGCGCGGCCAATCTCTTCGACGAAGTCATCGTGGCGGTATCGACCAACTATGCGAAAACGTACCGGTTCAGCTCCGAGGAACGCCTGTCCCTGGCAGCCGAAACCCTCGGGTCGCTGCGCGGGGTGTCCGTGGTTCCCATGGGGGACGGGCTGCTGGCCGACTTCTGCCACGACCACGGTGCCTCTGCCATCGTGAAGGGACTGCGGTCCGTCCAGGATTACCAGTACGAACTGCCGATGGCCGTGATGAACCGGCAGCTCACCGGCGTCGAAACCGTGTTCCTGGCTGCGGAAAGCAGTTATGCCCATCTCTCCTCCTCCCTGATCAAGGAAGTGGCGGCTCTGGGCGGCGATGTCTCCGGTTATGTTCCGACGGCGGTGCTGAAGCGCCTGACGGAAGGCTAGACCGGCAAGCTAAACCGGGTTGGCGCAGGCGGGGCGGATCAGCCCGGCCGCCACCCCGCCGGTCTCTTCCACGAAGCGGCCAAGCCACTGCCCGGGTCCCAGCTGTGGCGCGGACTCAACCATGGTGATGTTCGCGGAGCTGCACTGATCCAGGTTCAGTTCAGCACGGGTCACGTGATAGCGCGAAGTCACCACGAGGATGTCCGTCCAGCCTCTGTCCTTCGCCAGCCGGGCGACGGCACGCGCCTCCCCGCGGGTGGTCATCGGGGCCGGGGAAAAGCAGACCACGCGCGGATTGAGGTTCCGGGCGCAGATAGCGTCAGTGTCCCTGTTGCCGGGCGTGTAGGTTGCGGAAAGGACCAGCACCGGGGCGTAACCCTGTTCCAGCAGGTCCAGCCCCACCGGCAGCCGCTCGCTGCTGGCACCGGCCAGGACGACGACGGCGTCTGCCCGGGCGGGTACACCGGCACTGGCCGAAGGATAGACAAATAGGTTCGATGCAACCAGGATCCAGACTGCCAAAAGGCACAGAGCCGCCGTCGTGCAGCGCCGGAGCAGCCGGTGCCCCAGGAACCAGCGGAGGAAAGTCACGTTCCAACAGTAGGGGACGCCTCCGCTCCCGGCCGTGAGGAGCCTCCCGGACGCCGATTAGCCGGATCCGCGACGGCGGGTAAACTGGAGAGCGGAGCACGTGCCTGCACGGGTTCCCTGGCTGCGGTGCAGCTGCAGTTTGAGAGATTCCGGCAACTCAGGCTAAGATGATATGTCGGTCTATGTTCTACAGGAGTTCTCATTAGCGAATTTTCGCGGTCCAATCCGGAAACTCCCCTGGCGGTAAACGTCAGGGATCTCGGGCGCAGCCCGGGAACGATGCGGACTCTTCATGAACATGTTCCGGCACCGAAAGACTTCGGTGTTGCGCTTATCGGCGTTCCGGAAGGATCCAGCCTCGAGCTAGACCTGAGGTTGGAGGCCGTGCACGAAGGGATTTTGGTATCCGGCATTGCAATCGCTCCCGTAAGGGGCGAATGCGGCCGCTGCCTGAAGCCACTCGCGTACGACCAAGAAGTCGATGTGCAGGAACTCTTCTACTACGAGGACGCCGAGTCCTTCGAAGAAGAAGATGAAGAAGAGCAACACCGGATCGAGCGAGATGTCATCGATCTTGAACCGGTATTGCGGGACGCAGTGGTTCTTACCATGCCGTTCCAGCCGGTGTGCCGGGAAGACTGCCCAGGCCTTTGCTCCGAATGCGGAGCGCGCCTAGAGGAGGATCCGGGTCACCACCATGAAGTTGTGGATCCTCGCTGGGCAGCCCTCGCCGGGCTGACCGGCACGGCCGCAGAAGATACTGCGGCACCAAGTACAGAGTCAGACGAGAGAGAAGAGAGTTAGCCGTGGCTGTTCCGAAGCGGAAAATGTCCCGCGCGAATACACGTGCACGCCGGTCCCAGTGGAAGGCGACCGCGCCCAACCTGGTGAAGACCGTGGAGAACGGCCGCGTCACCTATAGCCTGCCGCACCAGGCCAAGGTCGTAACCGACTCCGCCGGCACCGCGCTGTTCCTTGAATACAAGGGCCGCAAGGTAGCGGACGTCTAAGACCAGTGTTCGGCCCGGTTTTGCGCTTCCCTAAGGGAACTGTTGCAGACGGGCACATGAATACTGCTTTTCGGGTTGTATCCAAAAAGTGAAGAATACTGAAGAGCTTATGAAGCGTCTCGGTGTCGATATCGACGCCGGGACGCTTCGTCTTGCACTCACGCACCGTTCCTACGCTTACGAGCAGGGCGGCATCCCCACGAACGAGCGCCTGGAATTCCTTGGCGACTCCATCCTGGGGTTCTCGGTAACCGATGCGCTTTACCGGGATAATCCTGATCTTTCCGAGGGCGAGCTGGCCAAGCGCCGCTCCGCCGTCGTGAGTACCCGTGCCCTTGCCGGTATCGCCCGGAACCTGGGCCTCGGGGAGTACATCCTGCTGGGACAGGGCGAAAAGCTCACCAACGGGCGGGACAAATCCTCCATCCTTGCGGACACCACCGAGGCAATCATCGGTGCCGTGTACCTGGACCACGGGATCGAAACCGCCCGGCAAATGGTGATGCGTCTCGTGGGCCCGCTGCTGTCCAACGCCGAAGCCCTGGGCGCCGGTACGGACTGGAAGACGAGTATCCAGGAAATCGCTGCCGGCCGGAAAATGGGCGACATCGAATACCGGGTTTCCGGTTCCGGTCCCGACCATTCCCGCAGCTTCGTCGCCGTGCTCCACATCGGCGACAAGCCGTACGGCACCGGTACCGGCCATTCCAAGAAGGAAGCCGAGCAGGAAGCCGCCGCTGCCTCCTGGAAGATGATCAACGCTAAGGAAGCCGACTCCGCGGCTGCCGGCGCCTAGGGCTGCCCGGCGATGCCTGAGCTTCCCGAAGTCGAGGTGGTCCGCCGCGGACTGGCGTCATGGGTCCGCGGCCGCACCATCACCGGCGTCGAGGTTGTGGATCCACGGTCCGTGCGGCGTCACGCTGCCGGTCCCGAGGATCTCAAAGGCAACCTTGAAGGCGCGGTGGTGGCCGACGTCGTGCGCCGCGGCAAGTTCCTGTGGCTGCCGCTGCTGGAGGGTCGTTCTTCATCAATTGTTCCTTCGCCGGCTGGCACGGCCGACGACGTCGTGCCCTCCTTCGCGCTGATGGCCCACCTCGGTATGAGCGGCCAGCTGCTGATGGAGGACTCGGCGCTTCCGGACGAAAAGCACCTGAAGGTCAGGTTCACCCTGAGCCCCGCGCTGGACGCTTCCGGTGCTGCGATGCCGGATGAGCTGCGCTTCGTGGACCAGCGGATTTTCGGCGGGGTGTTCCTCACCGATCTGGTTCCCACGCCCGATGGCGCTCCCGGCGGCCTGTCCGAAACCGCGCTGCCGCTGGTGGCGCAGGAAGCCGCGCACATTGCGCGTGACCCGCTGGATCCGGCGTTTTCCTTTGATGAGTTCTACCGCCGGCTGCGGGGCAGGAAGACCGGGATCAAGCGTGCCCTGCTGGACCAAGGGCTGATTTCAGGCGTCGGCAATATTTATGCCGATGAATCCCTGTGGGCTGCACGGATGCACTTTGCCCGCCCCACGGACACCATGCGCAGGGCCGATGCGCTGCGGCTGGTCGAGGCTGCAAGGGACGTGATGACCCGGGCCCTGGCTGCGGGCGGCACCAGCTTCGATTCGCTCTACGTCAATGTCAACGGCGCGTCAGGGTATTTCTCCCGGTCCCTCAACGCCTACGGCCGCGAAGGTCTGCCCTGCCCGCGGTGTGAAGAGCTGGGGCTGCATACCCTGATCCGGCGGGATTCGTTTATGAACCGGTCTTCGTATTCCTGCCCGGTCTGCCAGCCGCGGCCCCGGAACGGGCGCTGGTAGGTTTCACTCCTTCCTTTAGGGAGCCAGCCGTTCCACGAACTGGACCGGATGCCCGTCGAAGTCCTCGACGAATGCAACGCTGAGTTTTCCATCCAGGAACGGGTGCGGTCCTTGAAGGCCTCTTGCTCCGGCGTCGAGCGCAGCGGCGTAGGCGGCTGCGGCGTCATCCGTCCAGAGCGTGAGGCACGCGCGGTGTCCGGCCGTGACCGGGGTGAGCCCGTGGGCTTCGGCCGCCGGTCCGGGCAGTGCGAGCCCGAGGTTGAAGCCTTCCAACGACATTTCTATTTTGACGGGCGCTGTCCCTGCGCCTGTTAGGCGGGATTCTTCCACGAAGCCGAGGGACGCGTAGAAGCGTGCCGCCCGCGCGACGTCGGCGACGAACAGGATGACCTGCGGATTGAAGATTTTCACGGCTGTCCTCGTCTCGGGCGTTGGAGTGCGCCCGTTCACGGCACCTTTGCGTACGGTAACAAATCCGGGTGGTATCCGTCGCCAAGCAGCCGGCGTCACACCGGGCGCGCTCCGGACGGGCATCCAGGGCCGGTCCCGCCACCAGCGTCAGGAACAGAAAAATTACGAAACTCTTGCAATCTTTTCGGAATTACGTAATTCTCTATTCATGACCCCACGAGACGACGCCCGGCTGGAGGCGTTGGAAGCACGCGTGGCAGCCCTGGAGCAACGCACGGAAGCCGCGGAGCCGACGTCGGCCGCGGACGGGGCAGACGTGTTCTGGGCCCTCGAAGGGGTGCGGAAGCGCCATCCCGAGCCGGGAGCCGTGCTGTTCGCCGGCACCGCCACGACCGGTGCCGGTGCCCACTTCGAGTACCAGTACGGGTTGGAGACCGGGCATCTGCTCGACGTCGACTGGACGCAGTTCGCTGACTCCCTTGCTTCCCTCGGCCATCCCGTCCGTCTGGCTGTGCTCCGGGCCGTTCTCGGCGGAACCGAGACCGTGGCAGATCTGGTGGAGGAACTGGGTTCCGGAACCTCCGGACAGATTTACCACCACGTTCACCAGCTGACCGCCTCGGGCTGGCTCGCACCGCACGCCCGGTCCCGCTACCAAATTCCGCCGGCCCGGGTCATCCCGCTGCTGGCGATTCTGACCGCTGCCTCCGGAGGTAACTGACATGTCCAGATACAGACGCAAGACCGTGGCCGTCCTTGCCGCTTCAGCTGTCCTGGCCTGCGGGCTCCTTGCTGCCCCGTGGACGCCGCGCCTGTCGACGCAGGTTTCGGGGGATGCAGCCCTCGCGGAGGCTGTCGGGCCCTTGCTGCAGACACCTGCCGATGCGGTCAGCGTGGCTTACCTGGAAGACGGCACTGTCCGGTTTGCCGGGTTCGGTGCAGACGAGCGGACCGAGTTCGAAATCGGTTCGGTGTCCAAGACGTTCACGGCAGCACTGCTGGCGGACGCCGTTGAGCGTGGTGAAGTGACCTTAGAGACCACTGTTGCCGAGATCCTGGGCCCTGAGCTGCGGGACCCGGAGGCCGAGATCGGCACAGTCACCCTGGCCGAGCTGGCCAGCCACCGTTCGGGGCTTCCCCGGCTTGCCACCAACACGCGAGCGCTGGTCTCCCTGGTCGCCGGAACGATGCTCCACCGCGACCCCTACACAGCCTCACCTGCGGAGGTGCTGGATCAGCCACTGTCTGCGTCCGTGGGAGGGAGGGGCACGGTGGAATACTCCAACCTCGGTTATGCCTTCCTTGGGCAATTGCTCGCCAAGGCAGCCGGGATGGAATACGCCGACCTGCTGCAGCAACGGATTCTCGGGCCATTGGGCATGAAGGACACGTACGTGCCGGTCACTCCTGAGAACCTGCGTTCCGGTGCTCCGACCGGGCGGGGGACAAGCGGACTGTCGGAGGCCGCCTGGACCGCCAACGGCACGGCACCGGCGGGTGGGATCCGCTCTACGGCAGCGGATATGTCGCTCTACCTCGAGGCGTTGCTGGCGGGGACGGCACCGGGTTCCGGCGCTCTGGACCCTCGTTGGGATACCGATGACGACGGCGAGCAGGTGGGCCTGGCATGGTTCACCTCCCTCTCCCCATCGAGTGGACAGGCAACGACGTGGCACAACGGCCAAACCGGAGGCTTTGCCGCTATGGCGGCGATGGACCGTGAGGCAGACAGGGCCGTGCTGGTCCTCTCCAATGTGGCTGCCGGACAGGAAGAAGCTGCGTTGGCTTTGCTGAAGGAAGGTCTCTAATGACATTCACCCTGATGTCCTGGATCCTCGCCGCCTGGCTGGTCCTGACCTGTTTGTCCGTGGCGGTCCCCGTCTGGAAACGGGCGGGCCAGCCTTCCGGTCCCAGCCGGAGGTCACTGCTGGCCGGTTTGATGGAAGCGGCTTCGCTCGCGGGCCTTTTGCGGCTGGTGGTGCCGTGGAGCCCAGGGCCGGTCGTCCTCTGGGTAGTGGCTATCGTCGCGCTCGCGGCGGCTGTTGCCGGTGCCGTTCTCCGCTGGCCGGACCTGCCGGGCCGGGGGTCTGAGTCTGTGGGCCCGGCGGGGGAGGCAGGCTCGGAGGCTTCGACGGGACCGGAGGACGCCGAGCAGGAGGCGTGGGATCACACCCGAAGGCCACAAGCCGCGGCCGCGAAGGCACTGCCGTCGGACCCGTCCCTGCAGCCGGGTCTCCCTGCGCGGGGAACCCCGCATTGGCCCGACACCGATAAGCCCGGCCGGAAGGTGAAGGCCGGGACGCCAGGCAGGAAGGTGAAGGCCGGGAAGTCCGGCCGGAAGGCGGCGGCCGGGAAGAAGAAGGAGCCGGGAAATCTTGCGTTGACCGGGCAGGCGGCCCTGCTGGTCGCCGTCATCGTCCTTTCTTTTCTAGTCGGTTAGGGAGGGTTTCGGCCGCGAGGGCATCGCCTGGAAGACCTGGAAAAAGACTCGATAAAACAGGTGGTGGAACAGGTATTTTTTCCCTAGAGCGTGTCTGGAATTCCCACTAGACTCGAACACATGTTCGAATCATTCCAGTCTCCAGCCTCTCCGCGGACCGGTGGAACCACTGCCGGGGCTGCGGTGGTGACTGCCTGGGTCGGGGTGCTGGGGGACCAGGCGGAAGGCCTGGCCGGCGGGGAGCCGGAGGACAGCGAACTCATCGACCGGATCAGGATCCTTGAGGAACTCAAAGCCGCAGCGTCGGCAGCTCAGGCCCGGGCTGCCGCCCAGTTCGATGCTTCGCAACGCCGGAAGCAGGCTAACGCCGGAGTACGGCGCGAGGATCTGGGCCGCGGCGTCGCATCCCAGATTGCCCTGGCCCGGAGGGAGTCACCGCACCGCGGTGGACGGCTGCTGGGGTTCGCAAAGGTCCTGACCACCGAGATGCCGTGCACCTTCCACGCACTGGCCCAAGGAAAGATCAATGAATGGCGGGCAACGCTGCTGGTCCGCGAGACCGCCTGTTTGAGCGTTGAAGATCGTCGCCGCGTGGATCAAGAGGTCGCGGGTAATCCCGAGGTGCTCGAAACGCTGGGGGACCGGCAGATCATTTCCCGTGCCCGGAGTGCCTCCTACCGGCTGGACCCGCAGGCAGCCATCAAGCGTGCAGCCAAAGCCGAATCCGAACGTTTTGTCTCCTGCCGTCCCGCACCGGACACCATGACCTACCTGACGGGACTGCTGCCGGTAGCCCAGGGGGTAGGCGTTTATGCCGCGCTGTCCCGTGAAGCGGACCGGCTGCGTGCGTCCGGGGATTCCCGGGGGCGGGGCCAGATTATGGCCGACACCCTGGTGGAGCGCGTGACCGGGCAGGCCGAGGCAGGCCAGATGAAGGTGGAAGTGCAGTTGGTGATGTCGGACCGGACGCTTCTGGGTTCAGGCTCAGAGCCGGCTGTGGTCCCCGGATACGGTCCCGTGCCGTCACAGTGGGCGCGGGATCTGGTCCGTGGCAGCGCTGGCCGGGACAAGCAGGCAAAACGCTGGATCCGCCGGCTCTATACCGAACCGGCCACCGGCGAACTAACCGCAATGGATTCCCGGGCACGCTTGTTCCCTCGATCGCTGGCACGCTTTATCGCAACACGGGACCAGACCTGCCGAATGCCGTGGTGCGGAGCGCCTATCCGGCATGTGGATCATGTCCGTCCACATCGGGACGGCGGGGATAGCAGTACCAAGAACGGGCAGGGACTGTGTGAGGCGTGCAATCAGGCAAAGGAAGCACCCGGTTGGAAGGCGTACTCGGTTGACCCGTCGGGAACTAATACACCGCACACCATCGAGACCACCACTCCGACCGGACATACCTATCGGTCAACGGCACCGCCGCTGCCTGGAGGCAAGGTCGAGGCCAGCAGAGGGAATCGGCTCGGAACGAATTCAAGGTCAGGAGCTCCTCCCGCCGAGGGCCTCCTGGAAGATTGCATAACCGACCTTATTTGGGCTGCCTAACCGTTCTGCCGAACCTTAGCGCCCGGAAAGCTCCGCAAGGATCCCGTCGGTAAAGGGAGGCCACACTTCCGCTGCCCAGGGACCGAAATCACGGTCCGTCAGGCACACGGCGGCAGCCTGAGCCTCCGGATCGACCCATAGGAAGGTGCCCGACTGGCCAAAGTGCCCGAAGGTGGCCGGCGAGCTGTTGGCACCGGTCCAGTGCGGAGACTTGTGGGCACGGATTTCGAAGCCGAGCCCCCAGTCATTTTCCTTCTGCCGGCCGAAACCGGGAAGCACCCCGGCCAGCCCGGGGAAGACCACCTGCGTGGCTTCGGTCAGCCGGCCGGGATCGGTGAGCGTGGGAGCCTGCAGCTCGGCAGCAAACCGGCTCAGGTCCGCAGCAGTGGAGACGGCACCGGCAGCAGGGGAGCCCTCTAACGCGGTGGCGGACATACCCAGCGGGACCAGCACGCCTTCCCGCAGGTATTCCCCAAATGCCATGCCCGTGGCCTGTTCCAGTGTCTCGCCAAGCACCTCAAAGCCGGCGTTGGAATACAGGCGGCGGGTGCCGGGGGTGTAGCGGACCGTGCGCTCGCCGAAGTCGTAGCCGCCGGAATGGGCCAGCAGGTGCCGCACGGTGGAACCCTCAGGCCCCGCAGGCTGGTCGAGTTCCAAGGCTCCCTCATCGAGGGACACGAGCACGGCGTAGGCACTGAGCAGCTTGGTGACGGATGCCAGTGGAAAGCGGCGGTCCTGGTCGCCGGCAGTGCCGAGCACCTTGCCGTCGGCGGCGACGACGGCGGCAGCGGTATGCTCCACCGGCCAGGACTCTATCTTCTGCAGGCTTTTCACGAAATCATCCTAAGACGTGGGGGAGTAGTGCCGGGCAAGCCGGACCAGACCGTCTTCGATCGAAACCTCGGGAACCCAGTCCAGGACTTCACGGGTTTCGCGCTGGTCGAACCAGTGCGACGTCGAAAGCTGCTCGGCCAGGAAGCGTGTCATGGGCGGTTCGTCGTGAACCAGACCCCGCTTGCCAGCCGCAAGCCACACCTTCTCGATCAGGCTTCCGGCGCCGCGGGCCACCTTACCGGGCACGCTCCAAGCTGGAGCAGCTACTCCTGCGGCAGCACAAATACCGGCGATCAGTTCACCCACCGGCCGGGGCTGGCCGTTCGTGACCACGAGCGCACGGCCGGCCGCCGCATCCATCCGTTCCAGGCCGCGGACAATGGCAGCTGCCGCGTTATCGATGTACGTGGTGTCGATCAGGGCCGCTCCGCCGTCCAGCAGCGGGAGGCCGCCGGACCGTGCGCGGTCGATCACGCGTTCCACCAGCTGCGTATCGCCCGGACCCCAGACAACGTGCGGCCGGATGGCAGTAACCCGGAAATCCGTCGAGTTCTGCCCCAGCGCAATCAGCTCAGCTTCGGCCTTGGACGCGGCGTAGAAACCGCGGGCACGGGCCGGATCCGCGGTGCCGGCACCGGCACCCGAAATCGGCTCGCCGAAGTGGGCTACGGACGGAGACGAGACAAATACGACGTCGCGTACCCCCGCCGATCGTGCGGCCTGAAGCAGGACCCGCGTACCGGTGATGTTGGTTTCCTCGAACTCATGCCACTCGCCGGTGAAGGAGACCTTCGCCGCCAGATGGATGACGGTGTCCATGCCCTCCACCGCCCGGGCGGCGGCAGCGGCGTCGGAGACCGAACCGGCAACCGACTCCCGGCCCGGGACTCCCGGCCGGCGTTGGAAGGTGCGGACCTTGTGGCCCTTGGCTTCCAGCAGGTCGGCTACTGCACCGCCGAGCAGTCCGCTCGCACCGGTGACGAGGACCTTGCGGGGCACTGCGTCAGCCCCGTTCACCGGCGGCCCTTCAGGCGCGGCACGGGACCGCCGGCCAGCAGCCGGGAGGCCCAGCCCGCCAGGGCCGTGCGGTCGATCTTGGAGTTGTGCCGGATGTCTGTGGGCATCTGCGGCAGCACCAGTACCGCCGCGAGATCAAGCCCGGTCAGCTCGTGCACCCGGGACCGTACGGCCGTGGCCAGGCCGGGTGCTGCGGTGCCTGCCCGGCGTGCGGGAGGATCGGTTTCCACCACGGCCACGGGAACCTGGGCACCGGCGGGTCCGACGCCGACCAGCGCCACCCTGCCCACGCCGTCGACCGTCTCGGCCGCCTGTTCCGCTGCAACCGGAGTCCGGACCCCTTCGGCCGTGGTGAGGATGTGCCCCAGGCGGCCTTCCACCCAGAGCCGGCCCTCGTCGTCGAAGTGGCCCACATCGCCGGTGCGGTGCCAGCCGTCGATGGAGGAACTGTGGCTTTCGGTGATCCAGAGCCGGTCGTAGCGGTCCTTGACGTGCGGAGCACTGACCAGGATTTCGCCGGTGCGGTTCGCAACGGTCAGTGGTTTGCTGCCCACGGATCCGTCCGGGAAAACTTCGGCAATGGCCACCTCGGCCCCGGATACCGGCGTGCCCACGCAGACTCCGTTGCCGGAACCGGCGGCACGGATGCCCTCGAGGCTGATGTCGGTGACAGGCAGCGCCTCGGTCATCCCATACGGGGTGTGCAGGGACGCCTTCGGCACCAGGTCCTGCACCTGGGCCAGCAGCGGCTCGGCAATCGGTGCACCGGCGGAAAGCAGCAGCTCCACCTGTGCCAGCGCGGCCCGCTGCGGAGCGTCCAATGCACCGGACGTGGCCAGCACGTTGGTCAGTGCCGCAGGAGACGCGAAGATCGTGGTGGCGTCCACGGCAACCGCCGCGTCGGCCAGTGCGGCAGCCGTCAGGGTGCGCGGGGACGTGACATCCATGTCCGGAGTCACCGACGTCGCCCCCAGAGCCGGACCCAGCAGGGCGAACGGCGCAAAGCCGGCCACCAGGGAGGTTCCGGCCCGCAGGTTATAGGTGTCCTTGATCGCATCACGCATGGCCGCCAGCTGCCGGTGCGTGTACACCACACCCTTGGCGGGACCGGTGGAACCGGAGGTGAAGAGGACGGCGGCGTCGGCGTCGGGATCCGTGGGGTGCCACGGCACCTCGGAGCCGGCGCCGTCGGCAATCAGACCCTCGACGGAATGCCGGACCCCCAGCAGCCGCTTGCGCGCCGGGGACAGCTCGGACACGCTGATCCGCGTCCCCGGCCAGCCCAGCGCCCGGGCACCGGTGAGGGCCCGGTCAATACCGATCAGGAAGGCAGGCCCGGCACCCTTGATGGCCCGGCCCAGTCCCTTGGTGCCCAGCCCGGCGTCGGCCACCACAATGACGGCGTTCAGGCGCAGGCAGGCGTAGATCAGCGAGGTCAGTTCAATGCCCGGCGGCACGAGCAGGTTCACCCGGGTTCCCGGACGTACACCGGCGGCGGCGAGTCCCGCGGCCAGCGCGTTCACCCGTTCGGCGAGTCCCGCCCAGGACAGGGTGCGTGGTCCGGCGTCCCCGCCCAGCGGTGCCATGTCGACGACGGCGGCAGTGGTGTCTGAGGCGCGTTCGTCCAGCTCCGCCAGCATGGGACGGAACGGGTCAGTGCGCCGGAGGGCGGAATCCGCGGGCGCTTCGACGGCGGTCCGCAGCCATGAGAACACCGGGGCGGCAATGTCGACGTCTTCGGGCAGCAGGTGCCCCGCCCCCTCGAACCGGTGCACCGAGGATGCCGGCAGCCGCTCCAGCACATCGCGCAGGTAGCGGTCCGAAAAGACCGGGTCCTTGGGCCCCCAGAGCACCAGGGAGGGAACGTTGAGCCGCCGGATACCGTCCGCGACGGTATTGAGGGTGCGCCAGCTCGGATGGCTTTCGGCCGCGGGAATGTCGGCCACGAAGTTCGCCACACCCTGCCGGCGGGCGGCACTCCGGTAGGGCAGCGCAAAGGCTTCCCGCACGGGACCGGGCAGGGCGGGGGAGGCGAGGGAGTGCGTGATGCGGATGAAGGCGTCGGTACTGCGCGTTCCCCAGGGATGGACGGCCGGGTGCAGGGCGAGCTTCAGTGCCGGCGGCAGCGAATACCCCGCCGGATGCACAGCTGTGTTGGTCAGGACCACACCGGCCAGCTGGCGGCGGTGCCGCAGCGCCCAGCCCAGGGAGATGACGCCTCCCCAGTCGTGGCCGACCGTCACGACGGGACCGGTGATGTCCAGCGCGTCGGTCAGGTTCCCGAGGTCCGTGATCCGGTCCTCGAGCCGACGGAAGGCACCCGTGCGTTCGGAGAAGCCCATGTCCAGCTGGTCCACGGCGACCACGCGCCAGGGCTTGTCCGCGGAAGCACCGGCTACCAGCAGGGTGCGCCAGAGGTAGGACCAGGTGGGATTGCCGTGCACGCAGAGCAGGGTTCCGGCCGGTTCGACGCCGGCAGCGGCCAGATCAGGGCCGTTATCAAGGACGTGCCACTTGCGGACCGTACCGGGGACCTCGACGGCGGCGGTGGAGGGAACAGGGACAAACGAGGACCAGGAGTCAGGAACGCCGGGCCAAAGCTCCTCTACCACGCAATTTCCATCATGGTCGTGTTCAGTCCGGAGCCCACGCCCATGCACAGCACCCGGTCGCCCGGGTTCAGGGAACGGGATTCCTGGGCGAGGGTCATCGGCAGCGACGCCGGGCCCACATTGCCCCAGTTCGGGAAGGTTATCGGCACGCGCTTCCGGTCCAGGTCCACGGCCTTGATGATGGCGTTGGTGTAGGAGTTGGAGACCTGGTGGGTGACGTAGCGGTCCATGCCGGACCAGTCCCAGCCGTTGCCGTGCGCTTCGTGCCAGGCGTCAACCACGAGTTCGAGCCCGCCGTCCAGCAGCCCCTTGGTGTCGGTGTACATTCCGTCGATGCCGCCCACGCACAGTTCGTGGTGCTGGGTGCCGGCACGCGACACGCCGCCCAGGATGCGGTGCGATCCGGGGTGCCGGTCGGCCCGGCCGATGACGGCCGCGGCGGCACCGGAGCCGAGGGTGAGGGTGGCGAATTCGCGCAGATAGTCGTCGCGGGTGGAATCCGGGCGGTTCAGGCGCTCAAAGGTGGCTTCCTGCACGCCCTGGGCATCTTCGCCCGCCACGATCAGGGCATAGTTGATCTGCCCGGAGTCGATCATGTTGGAGGCCAGGGTCATGCCGTTGACGAAGCCCAGGCACGCATTGGCCAGGTCGAAGTTCATGGCGGAGGACGGAAGTCCCAGGCCGTTGTGGATCTTGACGGCAACGGAAGGCTCAAGGTTGCGGCGCGTGACCGAGGTATTGATGAGCAGCCCGATTTCGGAGGCCTCCACACCTGCCTCGGCGAGGGCCTTGGCGCCGGCCTCGGTGGCGCCGTCGTCGAACGCAGTGCCCGGGGCCCACCAGCGCCGCTCACTCACGCCGGCCACCCGCTCCAGCATGCGCTTGGAAAGCCGCAGCCGCTTGAGGGAAGGCTCAAGGCGTTCATCGAATTCACTGGAACTCATCACCACCGGAGCTTCAACGCTGTTAACGCTGAGGATGGCCGAGTTGGAGTGCTGGAAGTTGAAGTTCCCGGTCAAAATGCCTGCCTTGTCTGCTGCTGGACCTGTCGCGCTGGCGGCCGCCGTGAAGCCTGCATCCACGCCCTAAAATCATATGACTCATTTAGAAGCCTACTGACCGGGCCCGCGATTCAGCAGGGAAATGCCCGATTACGCTCTCCGAGTAGAGCGGAATTTCGACGCTAACCGCGTAGATTTAGGGAATCAACCCCGGCAGGAAAGATTAACCCCCGTGCATCTGAAGACCCTGACTATGCGAGGATTCAAGTCCTTCGCATCGGCCACCACCTTTGAGTTCGAACCCGGCGTCACCGCGGTTGTGGGTCCCAACGGGTCCGGCAAGTCCAATGTGGTGGACGCCCTGGCCTGGGTGATGGGCGAACAGGGTGCCAAAACCCTGCGCGGTGGAAAAATGGAGGACGTGATCTTCGCCGGCACCTCGGGCCGGTCACCCCTGGGCCGAGCCCAGGTCTCGCTGACCATCGACAACGCCGACGGCGCCCTGCCGATCGAGTACTCCGAGGTCACCATCTCGCGCACGCTCTTCCGCGCCGGTGGATCCGAGTACGCCATCAACGGCACCCCCTGCCGGCTCCTCGATATCCAGGAACTGCTTTCCGACTCCGGGTTGGGCCGGGAGATGCACGTCATCGTCGGCCAGGGGCAGTTGGACAAGGTGCTGCATGCCTCCGCGGAGGAGCGGCGCGGCTTTATCGAGGAAGCCGCAGGCATCCTCAAGCACCGGCGCCGCAAGGAAAAGACCCTGCGCAAGCTGGACGCGATGCAGGCGAACCTGGCCCGGGTCACCGACCTGACGGCCGAACTGCGCCGCCAGCTGGGACCGCTGGGCAAGCAGGCCGCCGTCGCCCGCCGGGCAAAGACCGTGCAGCAGGATGTCCGGGACGCCCGGTCGCGCCTGCTGGCCGATGACTTGGCCACCCTGACGGCGGCCTTTGAAAAGGAAGCCGCCGACGAATCCGCCCTGAAGGCACGCCGGCTGGAGGTTGAAGCCGCCGTGAACAGCGGCCGGCAGCGCCAGGCTGAACTGGAGGCACAGGCCGCCCAGGCGGCACCGCAGCTGAACGCGGCGCGGGACACCTGGTACGAACTGTCGTCCCTGCAGGAACGCTTCCGTTCCCTGTCCGCTCTCGCGGCCGAACGCGCCCGCCTGCTGGGGGCCGTGGAACCCGACGCCGGCAGCGGCCGTGATCCGGAGCAGCTGCAGGCCTCGGCGGACCGGGTGCGGGCCGAGGCTGCCGCACTCGAGACCGAAATTGAGGACCGGCGGGCACGGCTGGATGATGCCGTGGAGATCCGCGAGGCGGCTGAAGAAGAAGCGGCAGACGAGGAAAAGCGGTATGCCGGCCTGCTCCGGGCCGCGGCGGACCGCCGGGAGGGCCTGGCCCGGCTGGCCGGCCAGATGGAGGCGGCCCGGTCACGTGTGGCCTCCGCGCAGTCCGAGCTGGGCAGGCTGCAGAAGTCCATCACGGCTGCGGAGGCACGCCGTGCCGGTGCGCAGGAAGAGTTTGGACAGCTGGAGGGATCGGCCGCCGGCGCCGAAGCCGGTGAAGCGGACCTGGACGCGGAGTACGAAGAAGCGCAGGCCGCGCTGGAGGAAGCCCAGGAGGCGCTGCAGCAGCTGCGGCTGACCGAGGGGGAGGCCGTCCGCGAAGCGGAGAACCTTGCGGCCCGCCGCGAGGCGCTCGCCGTCGGCCTGGACCGTAGGGACGGCAGCGCCGCCCTCCGCGCGGCCGGGTTGAGCGGGGTGCTGGAACCGCTCGCGGATTTGATCAGCGTGAAGCCGGGGTCCGAACGGACGGTTGCTGCGGCCCTCGGTACGGCTGCCGACGCCCTGGCCGCCGATGACATTGACGCCGCCGCGCGTGCCCTGCGCCATCTGAAGGACACCGGGGAGGGGCAGGCGGAACTGGTGGTGGGTGGAACTCCCACCCCGGCCGTGGAACTGCCGGCGCACCTGCCGCCCGGCGCGGTGCCGGTGCTGTCGCTGATCAGCGCTGACGCCAAGGTCCAGGACGCACTCAACGCGCTGCTGGGCAACGCCGTGGCCGTGCAGGACCTGGACGCGGCAGTCGGGCTGGTGTCCCTCCATCCCGGGGCCACCGCCGTCACCGCCGACGGTGATGTCCTAACGGCGTTCGGCGCCCGGGGGGGATCGGCCTCGGCTCCGGGCCTGCTGGAGATTTCCGCCGCAGTCGAAGAAACGGATGCCCGTCTGTCGGCTGCACGGACCCGGGCGGAGGAGGCCCGGGCCGGGATCGGGGAGGCAACAGCGCGGGCGGATGTCTGCCGCGCCCGCACGGACGCCGCCCTGGCGGCCCTGCACGAATCCGATGCCCGGCTCGCCGCAGTTGCCGAACGGCTCGGCACCCTGGGGTCGGCGCTGCGCGCCGCCTCGGGTGAAGCGGACCGGCTCGCCGCCCTGGTGTCCGTCGCCGAAGCGAACGTGGTGGACGAGGAAGCGAAACTGGCTGCGGTGTCCGAGCGCCTCGCCACCGCCGGTGAGGAACCCCAATCCGAGGAGGAACCGTCAGCCGACCGGCGGGACGCCCTGGCCCTGGCAGCCGCCTCCGCCCGGCAGGCGGAAATGGATGCCCGGTTGGGCCTGCGGTCCACCGAAGAACAGCTCAAGGCCGTCTCCGGCCGCGCCGAATCCCTGGAACGTGCAGCCGCGGCCGAACGCCGGGCCCGGATTGCCGCCGCCGAGCGGTCACGTCTCCGGTCCCTGCAGCGTGCCCGGGCCGTTGCCGTCGGCGCGGCAGCGGATGCCGTTCTGGCCCACCTGCAGGTCTCCCTGGGGCTCGCGTCCGGAGAGCGGGACCGTGCCGAGGAAACCCGGACCGCCCGCGAGGCCGAGCTGGCCGCCGTCCGCAGCAGCAATAACGATGCCGCGGCGGAACTGGCCCGGCTCACGGACTCGGTCCACCGCGACGAACTGGCCCGGGCGCAGCAGCGCCTGCGCATCGAGGCCCTCGAAACCCGCGCCCTGGAAGAGCTGGGCATGACGGCGGAGCATCTGGTGGCCAACTTCGGGCCGGACCAGCCCGTGCCGGTGCCCGCCGAGCCGGATGCCGGTGATAAGTGGGCTGCCCTGCACGCACCGGTGGACGAGGACGGCAATCCGCTGCTGGACGGCATCCCGTACGTCCGGGCAGAGCAGGAAAAACGGCTGAAGCGCGCCGAACGCGATCTGGCGGCGCTGGGGAAGGTCAACCCCCTGGCACTGGAGGAATTCGCCGCGCTGGAGGAACGCCACCAGTTCCTGTCCACCCAGCTGGAGGACCTCAAGGCCACCCGTAAGGACCTGCTGGACATCATTGCCGACGTCGACCGCCGGGTCGAGGAGGTCTTCACCGCCGCCTACCGGGACACCGCCAAACAGTTCGAGCACGTATTCGGCCGGTTGTTCCCGGGCGGGGAGGGGCGCCTGATCCTGACCGACCCGGACAACATGCTCACTACCGGCATCGAGGTCCATGCCCGTCCCGCCGGCAAGAAGATCAAACGGCTGTCGCTGCTCTCCGGCGGGGAACGGTCACTGACGGCGGTGGCGCTGCTGGTGGCCATCTTCAAGGCCCGGCCTTCGCCGTTCTATGTCATGGATGAGGTGGAAGCAGCCCTGGACGACACGAACCTCGGCCGGCTGATCACCATTTTCGAAGAGCTGCGCGAGTCCAGCCAGCTGATCGTCATCACCCACCAGAAGCGCACCATGGAGGTGGCCGACGCGCTCTACGGCGTAACGATGCGGGGCGACGGCGTGTCCACCGTCATCAGCCAGCGGATCGAGCGCACGCCCGCGGAACAGGAGTAGCTACGAGGCGTAGCGGCTAACGAAGTTCCGCAGCACCCGGGGCGGCACATGCACGGCCGTTCCCCGGGCCGCGTCCATCACCGTCTGGGCCTCTTCCGGCGGGAAATAGCCGGCGTTCCGGTACACGGAGATCCGCGTCAGCAGCCCGGCCACGTCCAGCTCCGGATGGAACTGGGTGGCGTACAGGTTGGACCCGACCCGGAACATCTGCACCGGGCAGGTGGCTGAACCGGCAAGGTTCACCGCATGCGGCGGAAGTTCGGCGACCGCCTCCTTGTGTCCCACATAGGCGGCAAAGCTGTCCGGGATCCCCTCCAGCAGCGGATCCCGGCGGCCTTCCGGGGTGAGGTGGACCTCCACCGGCCCCACGGGCTCGCCGTACCGGCGGTCCACGGTGGCCCCCTGGTGCCGGCCGAGGGTACCTACGCCGTAGCAGGCGCCGAAGAACGGGAAGTCGCGGGCAACGACGTCGTCAAGCAGCTTGGCCATCTCCGACTCCACGCGCAGCTGGACGGGTGACTTGGATTCCTCCGGATCGCTGGAGTTGAACGGCCCGCCGCCCACAATCACCCCGCTGTAGTCCTCCAGGTCCACCGGGGGCAGCGGTCCGGCTTCGAGGCGGACCCGGTGCAGCTGCTCCTCCTCGAGGCCGCCGAAGCGCAGGAAGGAGGCATATTCCTCGTCGGCGGCGTCATCTTCGGCGCGTGTGGCCAGGAGCAGGAAAGGCTTCATTCCTCGATGGTAGTGGGGGTCGGAGCCGGTTTCCGTGCAGGCAGGGTCTCCCGTGCGGTCAGCCAGGCGATGAAGCCCAGGGCGACGATGGCGCCGGTGACGCCGAAGGCCCAGGAGTAGCCCAGCGAGTCGGCGAGCATGCCCGCAAGGATCGGCCCGGCAATCGCGCCGCTGTCGCTGGCCATCTGGAAGGTGGCCAGGACCTTGCCGCCGCTGCGGCCGTTGCCGATGATGTCACCCACCGCCGCCTGCTGGGCGGGGTTGAGCAGGCCGGTTCCCATACCGGCAATGACGGAGATGATCAGGAACTCGGGCACGCTGGAGCTGAAGCCCATCAGCGCGGTGGCTGCAGCGTTCACGGCCAGTCCGATGAGGAGAAGAGGTTTGCGGCCCCAGCTGTCGGCCAGCCGGCCGGAGAAGGTCAGGACGACGGCGGTGCCGGCGGCGAACGCGGTCAGGGAAATGCCCGCCACCTCCGGGCCGGCGGACAGTGCAGCGGCGGCGAACAGCGGCACCAGGGCATTGCGCACACCGAAGGAGGACCACCCGTTGGCGAAGGAGGAGACCAGCGCCGCACGGTAGGACGAATCGCGCAGGGCCTCGGTCACGGTGAGCACGGGCAGCGCTGCCGGCTTGGCATCGTCGGGTCCGGCCGCGGGATGGGCATCCTTCAGCCGGAGGAAGACGACGCCGGCGGCGAGGACCAGTGCGGCGGCGTAGACGAGGAAGGGAACCCGCAGTCCGAGCCCGGCCAGGAGGCCGCCGAGCAGCGGACCGCCGATGTTGCCCAGCAGGAAAGAGGACGCATAGGCGCTGGAGACCCGGCCGCGGACCTCCGGGGGAGCGAGGCGGATGATCAGGGCCATGGCCGAGATGGTGAACATGGTGGAGCCGATGCCGCCCAGGCCGCGGAAGACCAGCAGTTGCCAGTAGCTCTGGGCAAAGGCGCAGGCAGCGGTGGACAGGGCCACGATCAGCAGGCCGGCAATGTAGACCGGGCGCTCGCCGAGCTTTTCCAGCAGCATGCCGCCGGCGGGGGCGAAGATCAGGCGGGTGAATGCGAAGGCGCTGACAATGACGGAGGACGCCGTGACGCCGACGTCGAAACTCTGCGCAAACTGCGGCAGCACCGGGGCGACGAGGCCAAAGCCGAGGGCGATGACGAAGGCGGCCGCGATGAGGACCTGGATTTCCTGCGGGATTCGGATTCGGGGAGAGCGCACCATGATAAGGCGATTCTCTCAGATCCCCGGAGATGGGATGAACGGTATGTGAGAAGCTTGGGAGCGTGAATGAGACCCTTTCGATAGTGATTTATGTCCTTGTTGCCATCGCCGTGGTCGGCTTCTCCGCGGCACTGCTGGTACGGACCCGGCGCACGCCCAAGAGCATGTACCCCACCCGTCGGGACCCCAATGATCCGGTCACCGGAGGCGGCGCCGGCACCGACACCCTCGAGGCACCGCCCGAAGACGGCACCGTCGTTGTTCCGGATGACCTACGCGGCCTGGAGGAAGCCCCCGCCGAAGAGGCGCCCGCCCTCGAGCGGCCTGAACCGGTCCAGGGCCGCCTGGCCCGCCTGCGCGCCCGGTTGGCGAAATCCAACAACGCCATGGGTAAGGCGCTGCTGGCGCTGCTTTCCCGCGACACGATCGACGAGGATGTCTGGGACGAGATCGAGGAGACCCTCCTCCTGGCGGACCTGGGCACCGAGCCCACCATGGAACTGGTGGATGCGCTGCGCCAGCGGGTCCGGATCTCCGGCAGCCAGGACCCGCATGAAGTCCACGCCATGCTGCGCGAGGAACTGATCAAGCTGGTGGATCCCACCATGGACCGTTCCCTCGCCGTCCAGCGCCATGCAACGGCCCCCGCCGTCGTGATGGTGGTGGGCGTCAACGGCGTCGGCAAGACCACCACGGTGGGCAAGCTCGCCCGCGTCCTCGTGGCAGAAGACAAGGACGTTCTGCTGGGTGCCGCGGATACCTTCCGCGCCGCGGCCGCCGAGCAGCTGGCAACCTGGGGCCAGCGGGTGGGTGTCCCCACCGTGCGGTCCGAGATTGACGGCGCCGACCCCGCTTCCGTCGCCTTCGAAGCCGTCAAGGCCGGCATCGACGGCGAAGTCGACGTGGTCCTCATCGATACTGCAGGACGCCTGCAGAACAAGGTGGGCCTCATGGACGAGCTCGGCAAGGTCAAGCGCGTCATTGAAAAGCAGGCCGCCGTGGACGAGGTGCTGCTGGTGCTGGACGCCACCACCGGCCAGAACGGCCTGACTCAGGCCAAGGTCTTCGCCGAGGTCGTCAACATCACCGGCATTGTCCTCACCAAGCTCGACGGCACCGCCAAGGGCGGCATCGTCGTCGCCATCCAGCGGACCCTGGGTGTGCCCGTGAAACTCATCGGACTCGGCGAGGGCGCGGATGACCTCGCCCCCTTCGAAGCCGAGGGCTTCGTGGACGCCCTGCTGAGCTAGTCGGCACCTAAAAGGGCTCCCCGCACCCTTTGGTGCGGGGAGCCTTTCTGTTTATCCGGCTGCTCCTAAAACGTGAAGTTCAGGACGGTCACCGTACCGGCAGTCAGGGCAACTTCCTGGGTCTCGGAACCGTAGGTGAAGCCCGGCATGGTCAGCCGCTCGGTAACAGACACGGCCTCCACCTTTTGGCCGTCGATCATCGTGCTGTCTTCGGCGGCATACGAAGCGCCGCTCATCTGGGTCATAGCCGCGGTCAGGGGACGTCCCGGCAGCTTGAGGTTCACCGGCATCTGGGCGTCGGTTTCGGGGTTATTGGAATTGATCAGGACCACGCTGATACTGCCGTCCGCATGGAGGACCGAGTACGAGTGGCTCAAGCCGCCACCCGCTTCGGTGGACGCAAGGAAATCGCCGGGCTGCAGTTCGGCAATCATGGACAGGCCGAAGAAGTTTGCCCTCTCGTCTACGGCGCCGTTGGGCTGCAGGTATTCGCCGCCGGTGCAGATGGCGGACATGGGCGGCCCGCCCTTGCAGGTGAGCAGGGAGCTGTGGAAGCTCAGGCGGCTGACGCCAAGCTTGGCGGCGCTGATGGCATAGTCAGCGGCCCACAGGGCTGAGGCGTGGGTCTTCGTTGTTTCGTTGGAGCCAGGGCAGGCGGAGACACCGGTTTCCGTGATCCAGGTTTCCAAGCCCGCGGCCCTCGCCGGTTTCAGGCCCTCCCCGCGGTAATGGTCGGCACGGTCGTGAATGTTCTGGCTCATCAGGTTGGCGAGTATCGGTTCGCCGCTGGGGTCGTTGGCTCCGTCGCAGCTGGACAGGGGGTAGTGGTGGAAGGAGAGCACCTTCTGCTGAGGCAGGTCAACCTGTGCGAAGGGTTCCCACCATGACTCGGAGTACACGCCAGGACCCACGATCCGGACCTCAGGTGCAGCCTGGTACATCGCGTCGGCATAAGCCTTCAGCTCGCCCAGGTAGTCCTCCACATCCCAGTCGGAGTCGCGGAGCCCATTGCTGGCATACCCATTGGGTTCATTGCCCACGGTGATGCCCACCAGTCTGTCGCCGAAAATCCGTGCGGCGTGGAACGTCATGTCCGCTGCGCGGTCCGGGTCATAGTTGCCGAGATCAACCGTGAGATTGATTGTGGCATCAACTGCGTCCAGAAGGGTTTTCACCCGTTCCAGGTCAGCCGGGGTGACGGCACGGACCGGATGCGCAATGTCTCCCTTGAGGTTCCCGGGGATGGCCTCGCCGGTTGAGGTCCAGAAGAAACGGCGGTCAACGGCGTTGCCGCCGAAACGCAGCAGCGGCTGGCCCAGTCCTGACAACGACTGCACCATTTCCGGGTTGTCGCCGGACAGGGCAGGATCCGCGAGATCGGTGGCTTCCAGGGAGAGGCCGATCAGCCCGGCGGGCAGGGAAGTGCCGGTGGTTTCCGCCGCCACGTTGAGGGTCAGCGGCTCCACCGGATTCAGCGGAGAGCCCGCCGGTGGTCCCGCCTGTTCGTAGTACGTGAAAGCCGGGGCCGGAGGCAGCGCCGCCCGGGTTGCCACGTTAACGGCAGTGCCCACAGGTTCGCTGTCTTCGTTCAGCACCAGCGGCACAGTGACCGCAGCGGCGACCACCGTCAGCCCGGCGAAGCCGGCCAATATTCTGCTGCGACGGCGCAACGGCCGCTTCATGGCGCGGGCATGGCGTTGGGTGTGAACTTTTTCTGGCACGGGGGAATGGTCCTTCGAGAGTGAGACAGTGCACCCATCCTAGCGAGGCGGGAAGCAGGTCCTGCCCGGCCACACCGCACGGGGAAACGTTTATGAAATGTGGCCGTCACGAGCCTTTTACCGGAGCAGCCGGTTTGTAACCTGCCGGCAACACCTTCGGGGCGGGACGGAAATCTGGCCCCGGCAGAGTTCCTTGTGCGGGAGATGCCCGCCATACGTGAAGGGACGTGAAGATGGATCTGTCAGCAGGTCACGTCTGGGTAATGATTTCGGCGGCACTGGTGCTGCTCATGACACCGGGGGTGGCATTCTTTTACGGCGGCATGACCCGCGCCAAGGCAGCACTGAACATGATGATGATGAGCTTTGTCTCGATCGGACTCGTCGGTGTGGTCTGGGTGCTCTGGGGCTTCTCCATGACCGGTGGGGACGGCATCGCCGGACTGTTCGGCAACCCCTTCACATCCTTCGGGCTGGAAGACATCCTCGGCACCGAAGACCTCATCACCGCCGGGTACGGGGCAACGTTCGCCATCATCACCGTGGCCCTGATCAGCGGCGCGGTGGCCGACCGGACCAAGTTCGGCGCCTGGGCGGTCTTCGTGCCGGTCTGGGTGACACTGGTGTACTGCCCGCTGGCCTTTATGGTCTGGGGCGGCGGCCTCCTCGGGGCCGAGGGCGCCATTGGCTCGGTGGTCGGTGAAGCCATCGACTTCGCCGGCGGCACAGTGGTCCACATCAACGCAGGCGTGGCGGGCCTGGTCCTGGCCCTGATCCTGGGTAAGCGGATGGGCTTCGGCAAGGACCCCAACCAGCGTCCCCACAACATTCCCTTCGTGATGCTCGGCGCCACACTGCTCTGGTTCGGCTGGTTCGGCTTCAACGGCGGCGCAGCCGGCACTGCGGAAGAAGCGGGCCTGATCTGGATCAACACCCTGGCCGCACCCGCCGCCGCGATGCTGGGCTGGCTGCTGACCGAACGCCTGCGCGACGGCCGGGCCACCTCGCTCGGAGCCGCATCCGGCGTCGTCGCGGGGCTGGTTGCCATCACCCCGGCCTGTGCCAACGTCAGCCCGCTGGCCGCAGTGGGACTCGGACTGGTTGCAGGTGTCCTTTCCGCGCTGGCGGTGGGACTGAAATACCGGTTCGGTTATGACGACTCGCTCGACGTCGTCGGTGTGCACCTCGTGGCAGGCCTCGTCGGCACGCTCGCCCTGGGCTTCATCGCCCTGCCGGCCGACGGCGTGGGCGGCGGCCTGTTCTACGGCGGCGGACTCGGCCAGCTCGGCGCCCAGGCTGCAGCAGCCGCTGTAGCAATCGTCTTCTCCGGCGTCCTGACCCTGCTGATCGGGCTCGCCATCCACAAAACGATGGGCTTCCGGATCTCCGAGGAGGACGAAGTCAACGGCGTGGACCTGAGCGAACACGCGGAGACCGCCTACGAGTTCGGCGGCCTCGGGACCGGCGGCTCCTTCAGCCCCTTCCCGGATTCGGCACGCACCACCACCACCAAGGAGACGGTCAACTCATGAAACTCGTAACCGCTATTGTCCGGCCGGAGAAGCTTGACGCGGTCCGGGGCAGCCTGGAGAGCTACGGGGTCCAGGGCCTGACGGTCAGCTCCGCCAACGGATACGGCCGCCAGCGCGGGCACACCGAGGTTTACCGCGGCGCGGAATACACCGTGGACCTGCTGCCCAAGGTCCGGGTGGAGATCCTCGTGGCCAACGACTGGGTCAACGACATCGTGGATGTGCTGGTCTCCACGGCAAACACCGGCCGCGCCGGTGACGGCAAGGTCTGGGTCGTGAACGTGGAGGAAGCCCTCCGGGTCCGGACGGGGGAGCGCGGGGACTCCGCCCTCTAGCCCGGTAAAACGCAACTGACCGACCGCCCGGCTGGGACTCCAGCCGGGCGGCCGTGCGTTCCGGTACGGTCCATGCCTGAATTACCCAACCCGGCTTGGTACCCTTAACAGCTGGGCCTGGCAAACAAGGCAACGAACCTGACGAAAGAAGTGCGCGGCACGTGTTCAATTCACTGTCTGACCGGTTGACTTCAACCTTCAAGAACCTGCGCGGCAAGGGCCGGCTCACCGAGGCCGACGTCGATGCCACGGTACGCGAAATCCGCCGCGCCCTTTTGGACGCCGATGTCGCCGTACCGGTGGTCCGTGCGTTCACTGCCACCGTCAAGGAGCGCGCCCTCGGCCTCGAGGTCTCCCAGGCGCTGAACCCGGGCCAGCAGGTCGTCAAGATCGTCAACGAGGAGCTCAAGGCCATCCTCGGCGGCGAAACCCGGCGGCTGCGCCTTGCGAAGAACCCGCCCACGGTCATCATGCTCGCGGGCCTGCAGGGTGCCGGTAAGACCACCCTCGCCGGCAAGCTCTCCAAGCACCTCAAGTCCCAGGGCCACAGCCCGCTGCTGGTCGCAGCGGACCTGCAGCGCCCCAACGCCGTCCGCCAGCTGCAGGTCAACGGCGAACGCGCAGGCGTTCCCGTTTATGCTCCGCACCCGGGCGTCTCCTCCGAGTTCGAGGCAGCCACCGGCGACCCGGTCGCCGTCGCGCGCCAGGGCATCGAGGAAGCACGCACCAAGCTGCACGACGTCGTTATTGTCGACACCGCCGGCCGCCTGGGCGTTGACGCCGAACTGATGCAGCAGGCCGCGGACATCCGCGCCGCCATCAACCCGGACGAAGTCCTGTTCGTGATTGACGCCATGATCGGCCAGGACGCCGTCAACACGGCACAGGCCTTCAACGAGGGTGTGAACTTCACCGGCGTCGTCCTCACCAAGCTCGACGGCGACGCGCGCGGCGGTGCCGCACTGTCCGTAGCCTCGGTGACCGGCAAGCCGATCATGTTCGCCTCCACCGGCGAAGGCCTCACCGATTTCGAGGTCTTCCACCCGGACCGCATGGCCAGCCGCATCCTGGACCTCGGTGACGTCCTCACGCTCATCGAGCAGGCCGAGCAGAGCTGGGACAAGGACGAAGCCGACCGGATGGCGAAGAAGTTCGTCGATCAGGAAGACTTCACCCTCGACGACTTCCTGGCCCAGATGCAGCAGATCCGCAAGATGGGCTCCATGAAGAAGATGCTCATGATGATGCCCGGCGCCGCCGGCATGCGTGAGCAGCTGGAGAATTTCGACGAACGTGAAATCGACCGGGTTGAAGCGATCGTCCGCTCCATGACCCCGCACGAGCGGGTCGCCCCCAAGATCATCAACGGCTCCCGCCGCGCCCGCATTGCCCGCGGTTCCGGCGTGCACGTGTCCGAGGTCAACGGGCTGCTGGAGCGCTTTGTACAGGCCCAGAAGATGATGAAGAAGATGGCTGCCGGCGGCGGCATTCCGGGTATGCCCGGCATGGCCGGTCCCGGCGGCTTCACCGGCGCCCGCAAGAAGCAGCAGGCAGCCAAGGGCAAGAAGAAGGCCAAGTCCGGCAACCCGGCCAAGGCTGCCCAGGAGCGGGCCGAAGCGGAAGCCCGGCGTGCCGGTGCCCGTACGGCACTGCCCACCGGCAGCGCCTTCGGCGGCCAGGACACTGACTTCGACCCCGCGTCGCTGAACCTGCCCAAGGGCTTCGATAAGTTCCTCGGCAAGTAGGCAGGAAATAAGCACGCACCGCCGGACCAGCGTCCGGCGGTGCGTGCGTTAACGGCCGGTTACACCCCTGCGGGAAAGGAGTCCAATGCTTCGGCAACGAGTGGTTTTTGTGCACGGCGCCGGCAGTTCCGGCGCAGCCGCGTGGCCCCGGCAGCACGGGCTTGCCCTGGACTATGACTGCCTGTTCCTCCGGCGTCACGGTTATGACGCCGGTGCGGAACCGTCCCCGCCGGATCTCGAGGCGGACATCGCCCTGATCCGGGCGGAGCTGGCCGACGGCGGGCACCTGGTGGCGCACTCCGCCGGTGCGGTACCCGCCATGCTGGCGGCACTGCGCGATCCCGGCAAAGTGTCTTCCCTGGTGCTGTGCGAGCCGGCGGTCTTCTCCCTGACCCGTGGCCTGCCGGCGGCCACGGCCCACCGCGACCTGCTCCGGCCCGTCTCCGATCCCCGGCCGCCGGAAGGGCCCGCCTGGGATGCGCCGCTGGACATTGTTCCGGGCCTTCCCACGCTCGTCCTCACCGGTGGGTGGGAGCCGCTGTACGAAGAGGTCGCTGAATTCCTCGTCTCCACCGGAGCCGAGCACCGGCAGGTCGGCGGGAACCACCGCCCGCAGGATACGGACGCCGGGCGGCTGGCGATCCGCGACTTCCTCTCCCGCCGGCGCCGGACGGACGCGGGCAAATGAAACCGTCCATCCGGGACGCGGTCCCCTCCGACCTGCCCTTCCTGCCTCCAGTCGAGGAGGCGTCCGACACCCTGCTGGAGGGGATGACGGGCGTCGCGAAGCTGACCTTCCTGCCGCCGGTGTCCACCGAGCGGGAGCTCGCGGCTTCCCTCCACCTCCTGGTTGCAGGAAAGCCGCCAGCTGGATTTGCCCGCCTGGAGGAAGTCGACGGCCAGGCCCACCTGGAGCAGCTTTCCGTCCACCCTGATGCTGCCGGCGCCGGGCTGGGCCGGGCGTTGGTGAAGGCTGCACTCGACTGGGCGCGGGAGCAGGGCTATGCGTCCATGACCCTGTGCACCTTCGCGGACGTGCCGTTCAATGCTCCGTTTTACGCCACCTGCGGTTTCGAAACTGTCGAGGACCCGGCCGGCGAACTGGCGGCGCTGCGGCGGCACGAAGTCAGCCTCGGCCTGGATTCCCTGGGCGAACGCGTGGCTATGCGCGCGCAGCTGGTGAATAGGCAAAGCTCCACGTAAGCTCATTACATGAACCTTCAAGTAAACGACCTGTTGCCGGATGCACTCTCGATGGGCACGGTGATGCTGAAGGTGGGCGACCTGGGGAAAGTCTCCGCGTACTACCGCGGAGCCCTCGGGCTGGAGGTGCTTGCCGAGGCCGACGGCGGAATGTATCTGGGCCGCGGCACCGTCCCGGTGGTCCATCTGGAGCCGGCGCCGGGCCTGCAGGTGGCCTCCCGCGGCGAGGCGGGCCTGTTCCATACCGCCATTCTCTTTGACACCCAGGCGGACCTGGCCGCCACTGTTGCAGCAGCGGCGGAGTATGACGCCTCGGCCTTTGCCGGCTCCGCGGACCACCTCGTCAGTGAGGCGTTCTACTTCACGGATCCCGAAGGCAACGGCATCGAGCTCTACTTCGACAAGCCGCGCGAAAGCTGGGAGTGGGACCGGACAGAAACCGGCCGGGAGGTGCGGATGGCGTCGCTGCCGTTGTCTCCGCAGGCCTATTTCCGCGACCACCTCACCGAAGCGGCACTGGACGGATTGCGGGAGGCCGACACCGCCGTCGGACACGTTCACCTCCAGGTAGGCGATACCGCAACCGCCGAGGCGTTCTACGTTGGCATCCTGGGCTTCGAACGGACGGCCGGCTTCCACGGGCAGGCGCTGTTCGTCTCCGCCGGCGGCTACCACCATCACATGGCGATGAATGTGTGGAACAGCCGCGGAGCCGGACCGCGCCGCGACACGCTGGGACTGGGGGAGGTGCTGATCAGCGTTCCGTCCGTCGACGACGTCGCGGGGCTGGCGGACCGGCTCCGGGTCGCCGGTATTGCCAGCCATTCGACCGGTGCGGAACTGCATTTCGAGGACCCGTGGCGCAACCGGCTGCGCGTTGCCGCCGGCTGAAATTACGCGGATACCGGCCGCGGCCGCGTGAGTCGCAAAAGATGAAGTCATCTGGCACAATGGTCAGGTACTCGATCTGCGCGGGCCCTCTCTCCGTGCATGCATCTTGTCCTTTTGAACCCCAACGTTATGGCCCGCCCCACGGGAGCAGAAGTACGGGTTCGCCCCATTTCAGATCAGGAGTGACCACAAAAGTGGCCGTAAAGATTCGCCTTAAGCGCCTTGGCAAGAAGTTCTCAGCACACTACCGCGTTGTTGTCATGGATTCCCGTGCCAAGCGCGATGGCCGTGCCATCGAAGAAATCGGACTGTACCGTCCGACCGAAGAGCCGTCGTACATCGACATCAAGTCGGACCGTGCGCAGTACTGGCTCGGCGTCGGCGCCCAGCCCACCGAGCAGGTCGCAGCACTGCTGAAGATCACCGGTGACTGGCAGAAGTTCAAGAACATCGAGGGCCAGGAAGGTACCCTGCGTACCAAGGCCCCGAAGGAGCCTTTCGTGGTTCCCGAAAAGAAGTCCGTGATTGTCCCCGAGGCCATCACCCCCAAGGCCAAGAAGGAAGAGGCCCCCGAGGCCTCCACCGAGGCTGAGGCAGAGTAACTTGCTCGCTGAAGCGCTGGAGCACCTCGTGCGCGGAATCGTTGACAGTCCTGAGGACGTCAAGGTTTCCGCCAAGAGCAACCGCCGTGGGGAAACCCTCGAGGTTCGGGTTCACCAGGACGACCTCGGCCGGGTCATCGGCCGGCAGGGACGGACCGCACGCGCACTGCGCACGGTCATCGCCGCCCTTGCCAACGGTGAACCGGTCCGGGTGGACGTTGTGGACACGGACCGCCGCCGCTGATCTGAAAATGATCACAGACGGCGGAGCGGAAGCGAACAGCTCTTCACTGCAGTACCGGAAGTAGAGAAGTAACAGCAGTACACAGGATCCGGCCCCGACACCAGATAATGGTGAAGGGGCCGGATTTTTTTCCGGCGCCGGCAAACCCGGGCGACGAAACCCCCATAGAGGAGATCCCATGCAGTTACAGGTGGCACGCATCGGCAAGCCGCACGGCATCCGCGGCGAAGTGACCGTCCAGGTGCTGACCGACGCACCCGAGGACCGCTTTGTTCCCGGCACCGAACTCACCGTTGAGCCGGCCGCCAAGGGCCCGCTGACCGTGATCAGCGCGCGCTGGAACAAGGACATCCTGCTGCTGGGCTTCGACGAAATCACCGACCGCAACGGCGCCGAGGAACTGCGCGGCGTGAAGCTGTTCATCGACACTGAAGCGGTGGAGGAGGACGATGACGACGAGGGCTGGTACGAGCACGAGCTGGTCGGCCTGAAGGCACGGGTGGGCGGCGACGTCGTCGGCACCGTCAGCGGCCTGCGCACCCTCACCGTCCAGGACCTGCTGGTGGTCGAAGACGTCCGCGGCGAGGAAATCCTCGTACCGTTCGTCGAGGCGATCGTCCCGGAAGTGAATGTCGAGGACGGCTACGTCCTGCTCACGCCGCCGGAGGGGCTCTTCGAGCTGAATAAGCCCGAGGATAAGAAGTCCGCCCCGGCCGACACGAAGGAAGCCGGACAGTAAGTGCGTATCGACGTCGTCAGCATTTTCCCGGAGTACCTGGCGGCCCTTGAGCTGTCCCTGATCGGCAAGGCCCGGCAGGACGGACTGCTCGAGCTGGCCGTGCATGACCTGCGGGACTTCACCACGGACCGGCACCGCACAGTGGATGACACCCCGTACGGCGGGGGAGCAGGCATGGTGATGAAGCCCGAGCCGTGGGCCGCCGCGCTGGATTCGGTTGCCGGCGACGGCGGAGAGCGGCCGGTCCTGATTGTCCCCTCACCGGCGGGCGCGGTCTTTACCCAGGCCATGGCCTACGAACTGGCCGAGGAGAAACACCTGGTCTTCGCCTGCGGACGCTACGAGGGGATCGACGAACGGGTCCTGGAATGGGCCGGGGAACGCTTTGACGTCCGGCCGGTCAGCCTCGGCGACTACGTGCTGAACGGCGGCGAAGTGGCGGTACTGGCCATGGTGGAGGCCGTCGGCAGGCTGGTGCCCGGCGTGGTTGGCAATCCCGCGTCGCTGGTGGAGGAGTCGCACTCGGACGGCCTGCTGGAATACCCGGTCTACACGAAGCCCTCGGACTGGAGTGACCGCCCCGTTCCGGAGGTCCTGCTCAGCGGCAACCACGGGAAGATCGCCCGGTTCCGGCGGGACGAGCAGCTGCGCCGCACGGCCGACCGGCGTCCGGACCTGATCGAAAAGCTCGACGCCGCGACGCTGGACAAGGCCGACCGGGCCACCCTGGCGGCGCTGGGCTATGAAATCCGCGGCGGACAGGTCATTCGGCCTGCCTGACCCCGGATTGGTGCGCTTCGTGCCGGTGTGGCAAAATAGGGAGTTGTGTCATCTGGGTCCGTACCTGCCACAGGGGGAACGCGGCCAACAGATCTGTACACACCGGTAGACCAACCTAGGTCCTGCCGGTCTTTCTAGCTTCGACAGCATCCGTGCAGCCCGTAGTTACGGACGCATTCTTGCTGTCGTTACCAAAGTGGATGACCTGTGGCGTTCACCAGGAGTGATACAAAATGCACATCCTAGATTCTGTTGACGCAGCTTCACTGCGTACGGACATCCCCGAGTTCCGCGCCGGTGACACCGTCAAGGTTCACGTAAACATCATCGAAGGCAAGAACACCCGTGTTCAGGTCTTCCAGGGCTTCGTGCTCAAGCGCCAGGGCGATGGCCTCCGTGCGACCTTCACGGTCCGCAAGGTCAGCTTCGGCGTCGGTGTTGAGCGTACCTTCCCGGTACACTCCCCGGTCATCGACAAGCTCGAGGTCGTCTCCAAGGGTGACGTCCGCCGCGCAAAGCTGTACTACATGCGCGACCTGCGCGGCAAGGCAGCCAAGATCAAGGAAAAGCGCGACTTCCGTCCCGCCAAGTAATTTACTTGACTGCAGCATCCGCCTCCGGGGATCCCTCCGCGAAGCACACGAAACGCCGGCCCCGGTTTGTGGGCTGGCGTTTTGTGCTATGTGCTCTCGCTGCCGCCGTGATCCTGGCCGCACTTGTCCGGGCGTTCCTGTTTGACATTTTCTACATTCCGTCCGACTCGATGCAGCCGCTGCTCGAGCCCGGCGACCGGATCCTCGTCTCCCGCACCGCCTACTCCTCCGCGGAAATCGAGCGCGGGGACGTAGTGGTGTTTGACGGCAGGGGTTCGCTGGCCCCGCTGCACAGTGGACGCCCTGCACTGGCCGACGCCGCCGCGACCGTAGGCCGCTGGCTGGGTCTGGCCGGCAGCGACACCGTGTACGTGAAGCGCGTCATAGGCGTGCCCGGGGATCACGTCAGCTGCTGTGAGGACGGGGATCCCCGGATCACGGTTAATGGAACCCCGGTGGAGGAGCCGTACGTTTACCCTGGAGACGCTCCCAGCGACTCCAGGTTCGACGTCGTCGTCCCGGAAGGCCGGCTGTGGCTGATGGGGGACCACCGGTCCGAGTCGGCGGACTCCCGCTCGCTGCTGGGAGCTCCCGGCGGCGGCCTGATCTCCACGGAACGGGTCATCGGACAGGCTCAGCGGATTCTTTGGCCGCTCGAACGCGGTACCAATATTGACCGGCTATCCTTAGGAGCCGAGTGGAACACGGAGAAATAAGAGGAAAAGCAATGTCGCAGCAACCGGACCAGTCCCCTGAGGGGACGCCCGGCTCCGGGGAACAGCGGGACTCCGCAGCACACGCAGCGGAACCGAAGGAAAAGAAGCGCGGCTTCGGTGCCTGGCTGCGGGAAGTCCTCACGATCGTGGTGGTCGCCCTGGTGCTGTCCTTCCTGATCAAGACCTTCCTCTTCCGGGCGTTTTACATCCCCTCGGGGTCCATGGAAGAGACGCTGGAAATCAACGACCGCATTTTCGTCAACCTCCTGGTCCCCGAACCTATGGACCTGAACCGCGGCGACGTCGTGGTCTTCAAGGACACCAAGGGCTGGCTGCCCCAGGCCGCGGAGAAGGCAGCGAATCCGATCCGTGAGGGCCTGACCTTCGTGGGACTGCTCCCGGACGAATCCCAGCAGCACCTGGTCAAGCGCGTCATTGGCACCGAAGGCGACCACGTGGTCTGCTGCGACTCCGAGGGCAGGATCACGGTCAACGGCGAGCCCCTGGACGAGCCTTACCTGTACCCCGGCGCCGCCCCCTCCGACATCCCGTTCGACGTGGTTGTCCCCGAAGGCAAGGTCTGGGTGATGGGCGACCACCGCAACGCCTCCGCAGACTCCCGCGAACACCAGTACGGTGAGGGCGGCGGCTTCGTCGATGTGGACGACATCGAGGGCAAGGCCGTGGTCACCGCCTGGCCGCTGAACCGCGTGGGTGGGGTCAGCAGCTACTCCGAGGTCTTCGAAGACGTGCCCGAACCGAGCGGCAGCAAGTGACTTCCACCGCCAAGGCCCCCACCCTCCGGCTTGAGCGTACGTTTGCCGCCTCCGGCCACCGGATCCTGGCCGGCTGCGACGAGGTGGGCCGGGGCGCCCTGGCGGGACCGGTATCCGTGGGAATGGTCGCCGTCGACCTGGCCACGGTGCGTTCGCTCAAGGGTGTGCGGGACAGCAAGCTGCTGTCCGTCACGGACCGGAATGCGCTGGTGCCGCAGATTAAGAAATGGTCCCTCGCCTGGGGAGTGGGCCATGCCAGCGCCGCGGAGATCGACCTCCACGGCTTGACGGCCGCCCTCCGGATCGCGGGAACGCGCGCCTGGGGCCAGGTGTGCCAGACGCTGCGCCCCGACGTCGTCCTCCTGGACGGCAACTACAACTGGCTCTCACCCGAACGGCAGGGCAGCCTCTTCGACGTGGATGAGCCGGCCGGCGGGGAAGAACCCGGCTGTACCGCACCGGTGCACACCCGGATCAAGGCCGATATGCAGTGCCTGAGCGTGGCCGCTGCCAGCGTCCTGGCGAAGGTGGAACGCGACGCCATGATGGTAGAGTTTGCCGCTTCGAACCCGCACTATTCGTGGGAGATCAACAAGGGTTACGCCACCGGCTCACACCGGGCGGCCATCGACGTCCACGGTCCCACACCGCTTCACCGGATGTCCTGGCGGCTGGGCTCCAAGCCCCGCCCGGGCGAACCGGTGCTGGAACCCGAGGACGAGCTAAGCATAGTTGGGGGATGATGGGAACATGAGCGCCGAAGACCTTGAGAACTATGAAACGGACATGGAGCTCCAGCTGTACCGGGAGTACCGCGACGTCGTAGGCCTCTTCAGCTACGTCGTGGAGACCGAGCGGCGTTTTTACCTGGCCAACCACGTGGACCTGCAGGCACGCTCCGCCGACGGCGAGATCTACTTTGACCTCACCCTGCAGGACGCCTGGGTCTGGGACGTCTACCGGTCGGCGCGGTTCGTTAAGAGCGTCCGCGTCATCACGTTCAAGGACGTCAACGTGGAGGAACTGACCCGCAACGACGACCTCACGCTGCCGAAGGCGGACGAGCTGTAAGCACCGCCGCGGCTTCCTCCCAGCTGCCCGCCGGTTCCCGGGGATCATCCCGGCCGAGGCTGGAAATCCAGCCTTCAACCATCTTTCCCCGGTGGTTCAGCAAATACGGCACGGTGATCGGCTGCGGGAAACCGCAGCGCCAGACCGTCTTGTAGCTGCCGGTGTTTCCGGTATTCGCCGACCAGGTCACTACGTCCCAGTCCAGGTCCTCAAAGGCATGGCCCACCACAAGCCGGACCGCGCGTGACATGAGGCCGCGTCCCCGGTATTCCGGCGACGTGACGAACCCCAGCGAACCGGAGGCGGCGCCCTGGAAGCGCAGGTCAATGGTCCCGGCATAGCTGCCGGCGACATCGATAGCCCACGACACCGCGTTTTCCTGGGGAACCGAGATGGTTTCCAGATACTCCTGCGCCATCGGCCGCGTGTAGTCCAGCGGGACGGTGGTCCACTTCACCGTCAAGGGGTCGACGCACCGCGCGTGGACGGCGTCGAGGTCGGCAAGGGTGTGCGGGCGCAGCTGGAGCACGTCATCGGTGAGCAGCGGAATGTCGAAAGCCATGCCCCACAGCCTAGCCGTGGGAGCCCCGCCTAGACTTTTCCCATGCCCGAACGCCGTTCATCCGGTTTCGATTCCAATCTCCGCCTGTATGCGCAGCTGCAGCCCGACGCCGCCTCGCTGGCCCACCTGCTGTCCCTGCGCCAGGCGGTGTCGGCCCCTGCGCGGCCGGTGCCGCGGCACCAGCTGCACCTGACGCTGATCCATTTCGGCAAGGTGCTGGACGTGTACCGGATCATCAGTGCGCAAACGGGTATTGAGCTGCCTGCCTACAAGCAACTGCTCTCCGGGTACATCGCCCGGACCGAGAAGCTGCTGCCCATGGATTCTTTCCGGCTGGAGCCGGCGGGACTTGCCGGCTTCGGGGCCCGGGGGACAACGTTGGTGGTGGAGTATTTGCCGTCACCGGAAATAACCGCGTTGCACCGGGAGCTGTATGCGGTCCTGGCCGGTTTCCTGGCCGACTGCGGGGTCGCGGACACGGTGGGCTTTATGGCCTCGGATCCGAACTTCATGTTTGCCTCACAGCTGCGGCCGCATATCACCCTGGCACGGGGGTTTTCCGGTGCCTTGCCTGCACTGCCGCTGGAAACCGTGACCCTGAAACCGATGCCGGTGATGTACCCGCTGGATTGAAAACGCTAGGGTCCTGCCAACGGATCTACTGAGGGAGCCTCCCATGAGCACAGAAACCGCCGGACGCGTTGCCCTGGTCACCGGAGGATCCGGTGGGATCGGCGCGGCGGTGGTCCGCCGGCTGGCTGCGGACGGTTATTCGGTGGGGGTGCATTATGCCCGCAACAGTGCCAAAGCCCAGTCCCTCGTGGCGGACGTGGCGGCGGCGGGCGGGCAGGGCCTCGCCGTCGGCGGTGACGTGGGGGATGAAGTGGATATGGCCGCCGCGTTCGACGCCGTCGAGGCAGCATTCGGCGGGATCGACGTCGTCGTGAATACCGCCGGAATCATGATCATTGCGCCCATCGCCGAGTTGAACCTCGCGGACCTGGACCGGATGCACCATACGAATATCCGGGGCACGTTCGTGGTGTCGCAGCAGGCGGCGCGCCGGGTCCGTCCGGGCGGCGCCATCATTAACTTTTCCACCACGGTACGGCGCACCCAGTACCCGGCTACGGTGCCTACGTGGCCAGTAAGGCGGCTGTGGAGGGGATGACGCTGATCCTGGCGCGCGAACTGCGCGGCCGCGACGTCACGGTCAATGCGGTCGCACCCGGGCCGACGGCGACTGCACTGTTCCTGGATGGCAAGGACGAGGACACCGTCCGCCGCCTGGCCGAGGCGCCGCCGCTGCAACGGCTGGGCCAGCCCGGGGACATCGCGGAAACCGTTGCCTTCCTTGCCGGGCCGGGCCGCTGGATCAACGGCCAGGTGCTCTATGCGAATGGGGGACTGGCGTAAATCGGCCTGTGCGAGGATGGGCCGGTGAACGCACTTCTCGCCGGTCCGCGCGGCCGCCGCCTGTGCCTGGAACTTGTGTCGGAACTTGATCCGCGGGTCAGGGCAGCCGTGTTTGAGCTGGGGTACGAGCTCGACCCCGGAAAAGGAATGTCGGTGGTCCTGTTTGGACCGGGCGCCGGGGCTTCCCGGGTCATTCCTTCGCCGCAGGAGCTGGCTGCGCTCCTCGTATCCGTTGACCTGAGCCGGGTGGATGCCGAACTGGTCTTCGCAGCCCTCGAAAGCACTGTGCTCACCGCTATGTACTGGCAGCCGCCGGACGGAGTCGACGTGCTCGCGGCACTTCCGGCTATTCAGGAGGCCCTCGGTCCTGTGGCCGCGCGGGTCGCGGACGCTGCGCCGCACCTGGGCCGGCCCCGCCGGACAGAACAGTGGGCCATCGACTGGCGGGAGCCGGACGACCCGGCGCCGCTGGGATCGGATCTGCGGCAGGCATTGGAGCGGTGGAGCCGGAACATACGGATGGACGAGGCCCGGGCTCTGGAGGCGGCGCGTGAGGTGCGCTCCAACTGGTCCGGTTCCTGGTGGTCGATTCCGTCCGGACTACTGAGCACCGTGGGATGCATACCAGCCGGGCTGAGCCTTGTGGAGGATGCCCCGGGGTGGCACGGTGCTGTGACCATCCCGGTCCGTGGAACCGGCCGGACCTTCGAGATCCACACTGCGGAGGACTGGGTCCACTTGTGCAGGAGGCACCCGCTTGGGGTGACCGCTTCGCGCCGGCACGACTGGTTCCGCGTGACCGGCCGGGACGGCCGTTGGGTGATCCCCGACTGGGAAGGCGTTGCGGACGAGTGGGACGCCGTTCATCTGACGGTCGAGGGCTACCTCAGCAGTGCCGGGCGGGCATTGGAGGTCGACGCTGAGCGGGCGTCGGTGATTGCCGGGTGGGATCCGGACCGGACCATCTGGCTGTCAGATGTGGTCCGTGAGACGGGACCGCGGCAGTTCTGGCACCGCGCCCAGCAGGGCGACCTCTGGAGGCAGTCCACCTAAGCGGCTGTTCCTCCACTGCTGCACCGCGAAAGGAGCTTCTCCACATGCCGGGTGTCCGGGGGTGGGACCTTGTTGGACGGCGGCCATTGTTGTGGGCATGAGAGCCAAAGACATCCTGGGCAACCGCGGCGAAGAGCTCGCGGCGCAGTATCTGACCGAGGCCGGGTTGAGCATCATTGACCGCAACTGGCGGTGCCCGGAGGGGGAGATCGATCTGGTGGCGGTGGACGGTGCCACCCTGGTGGTGGTCGAAGTGAAGACGCGCTCCTCCGTGAATTTCGGACACCCGTTTGAAGCTATTGGCGAGGATAAGCTGGCCCGCCTGTATTTGCTGGCCGGCGCCTGGGCGCGGGCTCACAGCCGCTATTTCACCCACCGCCGGGTGGACGCCGTGGCGGTGCTCGACGACGGCACGAATCCGCCGGTCGTGGAGCATCTGCGGGGGATTTCCTAGGCGGAAGCCAAAGAACCCCGGCATCTCGGGCTGTTAGGCCGGGACGCCGGGGTTCCTATAGGGATGCGTAGGCTGATTAGCGACCACTGCACATGACATGGTCCGCAATTTGGGTGCAACCACCACCTCCGCCGCTACCAGCGGGTGGGGGAGTCCATCCGCCTGTGCCACTGCCTCCGCTGACCGGTGCGGGAGCTGGGGCAGGAGCCGGTACATAAGGAGCCGGTGCGACAGGTGCAGGAGCGTAGTTGCTGGGAGCCTGCGGAGCCGGAGCATAGGCAGTGCCGCCGCCGGCGTACTGGGGCTGTGCCGCCGGTGCCGGGACTTGCGCTGCACCGGTCTGTGCAGCCGCCGCCTGTTCAGCCACCGCAGCTTCGCCCGTCGTTGCGTTCCCGGCTTCCTCGAGGGTCTGTGCTTCAGCGGCATCTGCTGCTGCCTTGTCCTCGGCTGCACGCTTCGCCCCCGCCTGGAAAGCGCTGATGTCCGCATTCAGCTCCTCGGCGGCTTCATCGAGCTTGCCCGCCTGTGCGTTGGCCGTCTTACTGCTGTCCCGGAGTGCCTTGGCCTCTTCGCGGCTGTCGCAGTCGCCCGCAAGATCGCTCTCGGTGAGGCCGGCCGTGGCGTTGTCCATGGTCTTCAGCAGGGCCGCTGCGCCGTCGTGTTTGTCGTAGCCTTCAGCGCCGTTTGCCAGTTCACGGGCCTTATCCGCCGTCTCGACGGAGGCCTTGACGGTTTCGGCGGTTTTCTCCGCGGACGTGGTTGCGTCGGTGCAGAGCCGGTTGGTCTGGCCGTTGCTGATGTTCGCACCGACGAAGGTGCCGGCGGTCAGGACGCATACGGCCGCTGCGCCGAGGGCAGCGATGACCAGTGTCTTCCTGCCGCGGCTCGGAGGGGTCTGCGGGCTTTCGGTCATGATGGATTTCCTTGTTCAGGTGCCCGCAGTGCTTGAAAAACCATGGGCTGATGTTTGATTTCCTGCTGATCTCTATCGGCGGGGATCGGCGGGTCGAAAGTAAGGGCCCTTTGGGAGCGTCCGTTTCCACCGCCACTCGTCCTTTCCTCCCCAGCCGGCAACGAGGTCCCGGAGCCCGGGGAGTTGTCGACATCCGCAGACCATGACGCCACGCGTCCGGTGAGGGCCGGACATGCTCGGGCCATGAACACCCAAGACACACGCTGCAGCGCCGTTCCTCGCCGCGAAGATACCTCCGGCGACACCGCCGCCGAGGCAGCTCAGTGACACTCGGACGCACCTACGGCGTAGGACTCGTAGGCCTGCAGGGCAGGATCGTCGAGGTTGAAGCGGATATCGGGCAATCCCTGCCCTCCTTTATCCTGCTGGGGCTGCCCGATGCCTCCCTCAACGAAGCACGGGACCGGGTGAAGTCCGCGGCAAAGAACGCCGGGCTGCCGCTGAGCCGGCGCCGGATCACGGTCAACCTGATGCCGGCGGACGTACCGAAGCATGGCTCCGGGTTTGATCTGGCCATTGCGGTCGCCGCCCTCTGCGCCGGCGGGGTATTGCGGAGCCCCGGCCGGTGCATCTTTCTGGCGGAACTCGGACTGGACAGCAGGCTCCGCCCGATCCGCGGCATCCTGCCGGCGGTCATGGCGGCGGTCTCTGCCGGACACACGGACTTTGTCGTTGCGGCGCAGAACGCAGAGGAAGCAGCGCTGGTTCCCGGTGCACGGGTACGCGGCTATTCCTGTCTAGCAGAGGTAGCAGCGGATTTTGGTGCCGATCCCGAACAGTTGAACTTTCCGGCACCAGTCGCCAGGACGGAGGAGGGAACGGATGAGAATGAAGACGAGTCCGACATCAGGATTCCTGACCTCTCCGACGTCGCCGGGCAGCCCGAGGCCCGGTTTGCCGTGGAGGTGGCTGCGGCCGGGGCGCACCACCTCCTGATGACCGGGCCGCCTGGGGCGGGAAAGACCATGCTGGCGGAACGGCTGCCCGGCATCCTTCCGGACCTTCCGGACGACCAGGCCATGGAGGTCACCGCCATCCATTCGCTGGCCTGGCAGGGACGACCATGCCGTCAGCTGCTCCGCAGGCCGCCGTTCGAAAGCCCGCACCACACTGCCTCCACCGCGGCGGTGATCGGCGGCGGCGCGGGCATACCCCGTCCCGGTGCCGCTTCCCGCGCACACCGTGGTGTGCTCTTCCTCGACGAAGCACCCGAGTACGAGCGGCGGGTCCTGGACGGGCTGCGCCAGCCCCTGGAAAGCGGAAGGCTGGTGCTGCACCGGGCGGCGGGAACAGCCGTGTACCCGGCGCGCTTCCAGCTGGTCCTGGCGGCGAACCCGTGCCCCTGCGGCCTGGCGACAGGGAAGGGGATTGAGTGCACCTGCACCGCCACCCAGCGGCGCCGGTATTTCAGCCGGCTCTCCGGCCCGCTGCTGGACCGCGTCGATCTGCAGCTCTCGGTCCAGCGGGTTTCACTGGGCGATTATTTTGCCCAAGAGTCCGCAGAGGCGAGTTCCGCGGTGGCAGCGCGGGTGCGGGAGGCGCGGAAGCTGCAGCGGGACCGGCTCCGGCCGCTGGGCGCGGAAACAAATGCCGAAGTCCCCGGCACCCTGCTGCGGGACACCCTGCGTCCCCCGGCCGTCGCGACCGCGGCACTGGACCGGGCGATGGAACGCCAACTGCTGACCGCACGCGGCTATGACCGGGTATTGCGTGTGGCCTGGACCATCGCGGATCTGGTCGGGCACGGGACGCCGGATGCCGACGACGTCGGCCAGGCCCTCGCGTTCCGGCGGCAGGACGCGGCGGCATGAGTATCGAAGAGGTGCTGACCGCGCGGGCGGCTCTGTCGCGACTGTTCGAACCCTCGGACATGGCAGGCCTCGCCCTGGTGGCCGCCACCGGTCCAGTCCATGCCCTGCAGATCGCCACCGGCAGGTCGACGGCACCTGGTGGAGTGCGGGCCGAAATTGCCACGCACGCGTCCTCGGGCGGCAGCGGGCAAGGTGACGCGCTGGCAGAGGGGCTCCAACGGTGGAAGCCGCGGGTCGCGGATCTCGCGCCGGACCGGGACCTGGAGACGATCCGCCGGCTGGGCGGGGAACTCCTCGTGCCGGAGGATCCCCGGTGGCCGGAAGCCCTGCTGCATCTGGAGCTGGGGATGCCGCTCTGCCTATGGGTCCGGGGAACCCTTGACCGGGGACTGCCGGCGCTCGGCCGCACCGTCGCGGTGGTTGGATCCCGGGATGCGACCGGGTACGGGCTTTCCATAGCCGGAGATATTTCCGCGGGGCTTGCCAACCGCGGATTCACCGTCGTCTCCGGAGGTGCTTACGGAATCGACGCGCAGGCGCACCGTTCGGCCCTGGCCTCCGCTCCCGCCGGCACTGCTGCAACCATCGCCGTGATGGCCGGCGGAGCGGACCGGTTCTACCCGGCCGGCAACGAAGACCTGCTGCGTGCAGTGGCATCCCGAGGGGTGCTGCTGTCCGAGGTACCGCCCGGATCGGCCCCCACCCGGTGGCGGTTTCTCCAACGGAACCGGATCATCGCCGCACTGAGCGCTGTCACCGTGGTGGTGGAGGCGCGCTGGCGCTCCGGAGCGCTCAACACCGCGCATCACGCCGCCGGCCTGGGCCGCGAGGTAGGTGCCGTGCCCGGGTCCGTCTATTCGGCCAACTCCGCCGGCTGCCACCGGCTGCTCCGGGACGGCAGTGCCGTCTGTGTGACCGATGCCGGGGAAGTTGCCGAACTGGCCGGACCGTTCGGCTCGGGTGCAGCTGCGGGGGATGCGCCGGGGGACTCCGGCGGACGTGAAGGCGGCGGACGCGGGGGCGCGAGCGGGGAGAAGCGGTCCGACCATGACGGGCTGGCCGTGCAGGACCTGCTCCTGCTGGATGCGCTCCCGGTGCGGAACGGAACGACCGTGGACAAACTCGCGTCCGTCGCGGGACTGTCTCCGCCGGGAGTGCGTGCGGGGCTCGCCCGGCTGGAGCTGGAAGGACTCGCCGTGCGTTCCGAAGCGGATCTCTGGCGTCGGTCCCGGCGCTAGAAGCAGCACCATCGCTCCACCCCACCATCACCCAGGAAGGGAAACACCATGATCATGCACAAGATTGTCACCTCACCCCTCGGCGTGCTCACCCTAGTCAGCTCGGAGGGCGCCCTGAGCGCAGTCCGGCTGGGACCGCCGCCGGCACCCGCAGGTGCAGGCACGCCGTACGGCATCGCAGTGGAGGACGGATTCGAGGACGTTGAACGTCAGTTGAGTGAGTACTTCGAGGGCCGGCGGTGCTGCTTCACCGTGGCAACCAGTCCCGAGGGCACCGAGTTCCAACAAAAGGTATGGGAGCAGGTTGCGGGCATCGGGTACGGCCGGACGGCCAGCTACAAGCAGCTGGCGGTGCTTCTGGGCGACGCAGCCAAGGCCCGAAGCGTCGGTGCGGCCCTGGCCCGCAACCCGCTGAACCTGGTGGTCCCCACGCACCGCGTCGTGGGCTCCCGCGGAGCACTGACGGGTTACTCCGGCGGTGTGGACGCCAAGCGGTACCTGCTGGAACTGGAACAGGCACCACAGACCGAGCACCTGCGCCGCAGCTGTGGGCAGGCGGTTACCGCCTCGGCGGAAACCTCCAGGTCCGCTTGAACCGCAGCGACGGGCCGAGTGTCCGGCCCTCCACCGCGTGCCTGCTTGAACGGCAGGGGCAAAGAGAGAACAGTGAGGAGGTGACGTCAAAGGGAACAGCAGGGAGCACGGCATGGCCAGCGGAGTTCCATGCCGCGCTGGAAGGCTTTTGCCGCTACCTCACGGCGGAGCGCGGTAGGTCCGAACATACCGTCCGGGCCTACGAGTCGGACGTGGCGAAACTGCTCGATTACGCGCTCGGCACCGGAGCGGGCTCGCTGAAGGAACTGGACCTGGGGATCCTGCGCGGCTGGTTGGGGGAGCTCAGCGCCGCCGGACAGGCCCGCTCCACCCTGGCCCGCCGTGCCGCCACCGCCCGCAGCTTCGCCAACTGGGCGCTGCGCGAGGAACTGATTCATGAGAATCCGGCCCTGCGGCTCCGGGCACCCAAGAAGGAAAAGACCCTGCCCGGAGTGCTGCGCAGCAGCCAGCTGGACGACCTCTTCGAAACCCTGAAGACCGCCGCTGCAGAAGGGGATCCGCTGGCCCTGCGGGACCGTGCAATGGTCGAACTGCTCTACGCCACCGGCACCCGGGTGGGGGAACTGGCAGGCCTGGACGTGGATGACCTCGATCCCGACCGCAGGACCCTCACGGTGCTGGGCAAGGGTAATAAGGAGCGCACCGTCCCCTACGGCCTGCCGGCGGCGCTTGCGGTGGACGATTGGCTGCGCCGGGGCCGGCCCGCTCTGGCCACCGGAGAAAGCGGTCCGGCACTTTTCCTGGGCAAGCGCGGCGGACGCGTCGACCAGCGCCAGGTCCGCAGCGTCGTCGCCGGTCTCCTGGCGGACATGCCGGACACCTCCGCGTCGGGGCCACATGCGCTGCGCCACTCTGCAGCAACCCACCTGCTGGACGGCGGAGCGGACCTGCGCGCGGTGCAGGAAATCCTGGGCCACTCGTCCCTGGCCACCACCCAGCTGTACACCCACGTCTCCGTGGACCGGCTCCGGCAGAGCTACAGCCAGGCCCATCCGCGGGCCTGAGCGCGCGGTCGACACGCGCACTCTGCTCACCTTGCGCGGGGGCACCAAACGATACATTGGCACATAGACGTAACTTACGGCACAATGATGGACAGCGGACACCTGGCACAATATCCGTCCATACAGCAGCAGGTCGTTGGGGAAGACGTACCTACAGCTATGGAGGATGGAATGTCTGTTGTGATGGCGCGCGGCGTACTGTTTGTGCACTCAGCCCCTTCCGCGTTGTGCCCTCATATTGAGTGGGCCATCGGATCCGTCGTGGAAAAGCGAACGGATCTTCAGTGGACCCCTCAGCCGGCGGCGCCCGGAATGGTCCGGGCCGAGATTGCCTGGACCGGGCCGCAGGGCACCGGTTCCCTGCTCGCGTCCGCCCTGCGTGGCTGGGCGCACCTCCGCTACGAGGTAACGGAGGAACAGAGCGCCGGCGCCGACGGCAGCCGCTGGGCGCACACCCCCGAGCTGGGCATCTTCCACGCCGCCACCGATGTGCACGGCAACATCATGATCTCCGAGGACCGTATCCGGTACGCCTATGAGAGCGGTGCCGGGGATCCCTCCGCCGTCTACCATGAGCTGTCCCTCGCCCTGGGCGAGGCCTGGGACGAGGAACTCGAGCCGTTCCGCCACGCCGCCGACGGCGCGCCGGTGCGCTGGCTGCATCAGGTCGGCTAGCTGCATTAGGCCGGTAGTCCCACAACCCATAGCAAAAACAAACAGGCGTCCGGGCCCCGCGGGGACCGGACGCCTGTTTCGTGTGGGAAACGGTCAGTGGCTGCGCAGCACGGCAACGGCGTTGTGGCCGCCGAAGCCGAAGGAGTTGCTCAGCGCGACGATGTCGCCGCCACGGAGCTGGCGGCTCGAGGTCACCACATCAAGCGGGATCTCCGGATCCTGGTTCTCCAGGTTGATGGTGGCCGGGGCCTGGCGCTCGTAAACCGCCAAGGCCGTGAGCACTGCCTCGACTGCACCGGAGGCACCCAGGAGGTGGCCCATCTGTGACTTCGTCGCGGACACGGCCACGCCGTCGAGCGCGCTGCCAAGGGCCGCCTTCAACGCCGTGTATTCGGGCTTATCTCCCACGGGGGTGGAGGTGGCGTGCGCATTGACGTGCACAACGTCCTCGGCCTGGGCACGCGCATCATAGAGAGCGGACTTCAGTGCCCGGGTGGCGCCAAGGCCTTCGGGGTCCGGTGCGGTGATGTGGTACGCGTCGGCGGTGACTGCGGTGCCGGCGAGTTCAGCGTAGATCCGGGCGCCGCGGGCCAGGGCGTGCTCTTCGCTTTCGAGGACCAGAGCACCGGCACCTTCGCCCATAACGAACCCGTCGCGGTCGCGGTCGTACGGCCGGGAGGCACGGGCGGGATCGTCGTTGCGCTTGGACAGTGCCTGCATGGAAGCAAAGGATGCCAGGGGCATCGGATGGATGCAGGCTTCCGCGCCGCCGGCGACTACGATGTCGGCCTTGCCGGAGCGGATCATGTCCAGGCCCTGATGCAGTGCTTCGGTACCGGATGCGCAGGCGGAAACCGGGGTGTGGGCGCCGGCACGGGCACCCAGGTCGAGGCTGACGGCAGCCGACGGGCCGTTGGGCATCAGCATCGGTACGGTCATGGGCAAGACACGCCGCGGACCCTTCTCGCGCAGGGTGTCCCACGCGTCGAGCAGGGTCCAGATGCCGCCAATGCCGGTGGCGAAGGACACGGCAAGCCGGTCGTGGTCAATATCCTCCGTCAGGCCGGAATCGGCCCATGCCTCGCGGGCTGCGACGACGGCGAACTGGGTGGAGGGGTCCATCCGCTTGGCTTCGACGCGGGCAAGGACCTCCGAGGCGGGCGTGGAGGCCCGCGCGGCGAAGGTGACGGGCAGGGAGTACTTCTCCACCCATTCATCTTCCAGTGTGCGGGCACCGGAGACACCCTGCAGTGCGTTCTTCCACATGGTGGGAACGTCCCCGCCGATGGGCGTGGTCGCGCCAAGGCCTGTGATGACTACTTTGCGGGCCATGATTCACTCTCTTGAAGCAGTTGCTGGTGCTGGTGCCGGCGGCGCCGGGCGGCCGCCGCGGACGGCGGCCGCCATGGGGTTAAGCCTGGGCGTTGGAGATGAAGTCGACGGCGTCGCCGACGGTCTTCAGGTTCTTGACCTCTTCGTCCGGGATACGCACGCCGAACTTCTCTTCGGCGTTGACGACGATGGTCATCATGGAGATGGAGTCGATGTCCAGGTCATCGGTGAAGGACTTGTCCAGCTCGACGGCCTCGGGGGCCAGACCGGTCTCTTCATTGACGATCTCGGCGAGGCCGGCCAGGATTTCTTCGTTGCTAGCCATGGTGGCTCCTTCTTCTCGTAGTGCCGGTACGGGACCGGTTCGGTGTTCCAACCGCCGAAGCGGTGTGGTTTTTGGGGGCTGAACGGTCCGGGACCGGTGCAGCGGGTGGTGCGGCTAGGGGAGGACTACTACCTGAGCGCCGAAGACGAGCCCGGCGCCGAAGCCGATCTGCAGCGACAGCTTGCCGCTCAGTTCGGGGTTTTCCTTCAGCAGGCGGTAGGTGGCCAGCGGGATGGAAGCCGCGGACGTGTTTCCGGCATCGGCGATGTCACGGGCAATAACGACGGATTCTGGCAGCTTCAGCTGCTTGGCCATTTCGTCGATGATGCGCATGTTCGCCTGGTGCGGCACAAAGGCGGAAAGATCCTCCGCGGTGATCCCGGCGGCGTCGAGTGCCTGCTGGGCGGCCTTGGCCATTTCCCAGACGGCCCAGCGGAAGACGGTCTGGCCGTCCTGGCGCAGGGTGGGCCAGAGCTTGGTCTCCCGGGTGGCGAGGTCTGCGGGGGTCATGCCGCCGTCGGCCTCCGCCGCGAGGGAAAGCTCGCGGACGTCCAGCATCGAGTGGGTCATGCCGATCGCGCCGGACTTGCTGCCGTCCGAGCCCCAGACCGACGGGGCGATGCCCGGGGTGTCGGAGGGGCCGACGACGACGGCGCCGGCGCCGTCGCCGAGCAGGAAGGAAATGGTGCGCTCGGTGTTGTCGATGAAGTCGGAAAGCTTCTCCACACCGATGACCAGCACATAGGTGGCGGCGCCGGAGCGGACCAGCGCGTCGGCCTGGGCAACGCCGTAGCAGTACCCGGCGCAGGCGGCCGAAACGTCGTAGGCCGGGGCCGGGGTGGCGCCGAGGCGCTCGGTGATCTGGGTGGCGGCGGACGGCGTCGCGTAGGGGTGGGTCACTGTGGAGACAATGACCGCGCCCAGCTGTGAACCCTCGATGCCGGCGTTTTTCAGCGCCTCGTGGCCGGCGGCCTCGGCCATGTCCACCACGGACGTGCCCTTGTCCGCACGGTGCCGGGTCACGATGCCGGTGCGCTGGCGGATCCACTCATCGGAGGAATCGATCCACTGGCAGACGTCGTCGTTGCTGACAATGACATCGGGACGGAACGCGCCGATGCCGAGAATCCGGCTGAATTCGTTGACGGGGGACTGCTTCAGGGTGGGCGTGCTCACGCGTTACCTTCTCCGGTTGGTGCTGCCGTTCCGGAATGCTCACGGATGAACTCCCGGGCAGCGTCTAGATCTTCTGGGGATTTCAGGGCCAGGGTTGGAACGCCCTTCATGCCGCGGCGGGCGAGGCCGGTGAGGGTTCCTGCGGGGGGCAGTTCCAGCAGTCCGGTCACGCCCATGGCCAGCATGTTTTCCATGCACAGGTCCCACCGTACCGGCCGGGACACCTGGGCGATGAGGCTGTCCAGATTTGCGTCCCCGGACACTACGGCCGCTCCGTCGCGGTTGGACAGGAGGGTGGCGAGGGGTGCCTGCGGTGAGAGGGAGGGGCGCAGGTTTTCCAGGACCGTCACGGCCGGGGCCATGTGGACGGTGTGGAAGGCACCGGCGACCTTCAGCGGAATCACCCGCGCTTTGGCGGGCGGAGCGGCGGTGAGGACTTCGAGCTGGTTGTGCGTTCCGGCGGCCACGGTCTGTCCGCCGCCGTTGGCGTTGGCCGCGGTGAGTCCTGCGGCTTCCAGGACGGCGGCGACGTCGTCGGGGTCCCCGCCGAGGATGGCGCTCATGCCGGTGGGCTCGACAGCCGCGGCCCGGGCCATGGCGTTGGCGCGTTCACGCACGAAGACCAGGGCGTCCTTTTCCGGCAGCGCACCGGCAATGGCCGACGCCGTGATCTCACCGACGGAGTGGCCGGCCAGGACTGTGGATGCGGTCAGCGCCGCGGGATCCAGCAGCAGCCGTGCGGCCATCAGGCCGGCGGCAACGATCAGGGGCTGGGCGACGGCGGTGTCTTTGATGGTCTCTTCGTCGGAGACCGTTCCGTGCGCGATCAGGTCAAGACCGGCGACGTCGCTGAGCGCGGAGAGGTGATCCCGCACGCCGGGCAGTTCCAGCCACGGCGCAAGGAATCCTGGCGTTTGGGACCCCTGGCCGGGGCAGACAATTGCAAGCACGTATACAGCTTTCCAAACATAGGGAGCGGGACCGGGTGTTTGCGTAGACCAAGCTCCCCGGACGCCTTTGTAGGAAGTCTACAAGCCGGGGGAGGTGCTTGGGCAGGGTTCAGAGGCGGGTGGCGGGCTTCTCCGGGGCCGCCTTTCCCGCGGGGGCGAGGCGTCCAACCACCAGTGCGGTCTGCAGGACGAAGGCTTCCCGCGGCAGCATGGGGTCCCAGCCGGTCACGTCGCAGACGCGGCGCAGCCGGTACCGCACGGTGTTGGCGTGCACAAAGAGTTCGCGTGCGGTGGCTTCCAGCGAGTGTCCCAGGGAAAGGTACGCGCTGAGGGTTTCGGCCAGGCCGTTCGAGGCACCCAGCAGGGGGGTGTAGATGCTCTGTACCAGGGCGCGGCGTGCAGTGTCGTCGCCGGACATCACGCGTTCGGGCCAGAGGTCATCCGCGGCCACCGGGCGGGGAGCGGCAGGCCAGGCGCGGGCCGCGGTAAGTCCGGCGAATGCTGCCTGAGCCGCCGGGCCGGCTTCGACGAGGGACGGTGCGGGCGGGCCGTAGACCACCGGGCCGGGGCCGAAGAGTTCGGACAGGCGGGTGTAGGAGAAGGCCTTGTCCTCCAGCCCGCCAAGGACCAGGATCAGTCGTTCGCCCTGGATGCCCACGAGGGTGTCTTCTGCCAGCCGGCCGGTGGCGCGGCGCAGTTCATTGACGAAGGTTGCATTGGCCTCGGCGGGGGAGCCGCCCACCATGACGGTGACCGGCGCCGCGGAGGTCCAGCCGACGGCGGCGATCCGGGAGCGCAGCGCATCCGAGCTTTCGCCGCGCAGGATGGCATCCACGACGAGGGCTTCGAGCCGGGTGTCCCAGGCGCCGCGGGTTTCGGCAGCGCGGGCGTACACGTCGGCAGCGGCGAAGGCCACCTCACGCGAGTACCGCAGCACCGCTTCACGCAGCTTCGACTGGACCTCGTTTCCGGCCAGTTCCGGTACCCGGTCCTCCACCACCTGGACCACGACACGGATCAGCTGCAGTGCTTTCTGCAGGCTGATCGAGCGGGTGAGCTCGGTCGGGGCGGTGCCGAAAACGTCGCTGAGGACCCAGGCCGGCGAGGCAGGACGCTGGTACCAGTTCACGAAGGACGCGATGCCCTTCTGCGCGACCATTCCCAGCGCGGAGCGTTCGTCCGGGCGCAGCCCCCGGTACCAGGGCAGGGAAATGTCAAGCTGCTGCAGGGTGGCGGTGGAAAGCTTGCCGATATTCGCCTTCAGGCGCTCGACCGTGGGTTGGTCTGCTTCCGGCGGGGCCGAGGCAGCGGACGTAGTGGGACGCACTGGCATACAGGCGAGCTTACGGCCTGCACCGGTGAACCGCCATTTTGTGTGAAGGCTACAAGTTGGCTAGGCGTCCAGCTTCGGCCGCCGACATCCGCCGCCGTGCCGTTTCCACTACAGCGCAGACCCCAGCCGGCGGAACCTCGCCGTCCGCCGCTCCAGCCGTTCCGACGCAGGGACGGTCCGCAGTGACGCCAGTTCGTATTCCACGGCCAGGGCCAGGCGCCGGCAGAAGGCGGGTGCCTCGGCGGCGGCGTCGGGCAGTTCGGCAACGGTATGGTCAACAATCCCGTGCTCGGCCAGCGCGGAAACCGTCACGCCCTGGGCCTCGGCCATCTCCGCGCCGTGCAGTGTGTCCCGGTGGACAATGGCGCTGGCCCCCTCGGGAGGCAGTGAGGAGAGCCAGGCATGCTGGGCCGCAACGGTGCGGTCTGCGGGCAGCAGGGCCAGTGCCCCGCCGCCGGCACCCTGACCCAGCAGCACGGAGACCGTGGGGCAGTCCAGGCCGACGAGGTCGTTGAGGCACCGGGCGATTTCTCCGGCCAGGCCGCCCTCTTCAGCTTCCTTCGACAGGGCAGCGCCGGCGGTGTCGATGACGGTCAGCAGCGGAAGGTTCAGCTCTTCGGCGAGCCGCATGCCGCGGCGCGCCTCCCGCAGGGAAGCCGGTCCCAGTGCCGGCTGCTGTGTTCCGCGCTGCCGGTCGTGGCCCAGCACAACGCAGGATGTCCCGCCGAAGCGGGCCAGGGCCAGCAGCAGGCCAGGGTCTTTTTCGCCCTGCCCGGTGCCGTTCAGCGGCAGGACGTCGCCGGCACCGAAATGCAGCAGCTGGCGGACTCCGGGGCGGTGCCGGTTGCGCGAAATGCTGATGGACTCCCAGGCCGGGACGCGCTGCGGACTGCTCTCCAGCGACGCGGGAGCGGGGACGGGGGCTGCCGGGCCGGGCAGCAGCATGGCCAGGGCGCGGTGCACGGTGCCGGCGAGTTCCTCCGGGGGCAGCACCGCATCCACCAGTCCGCGCGCCTGCAGGTTTTCGGCGGTCTGCACGCCTTCGGGGAACGGCTCGCCATAGAGGGCCTGGTAGACCCGCGGGCCCAGGAAGCCGAGCAGCGCCCCGGGTTCGGCCACGGTGATATGTCCCAGCGATCCCCAGGACGCCATCACGCCGCCGGTGGTGGGATGGCGCAGATAGACCAGGTAGGGCAGGCCCGCTTCCTTGTGCCGGCGCACGGCGGCGGTGATCTTGACCATCGACAGGAACGCCAGGGTGCCTTCCTGCATCCGGGTGCCGCCGGAAGCGGGTCCGGCGAGGAGGGGCAGTCCTTCACGGGTGGCGCGCTCGACGGCAGCCGTCAGGCGGTCAGCGGCGGCAACGCCGATGGAGCCGCCCAGGAATCCGAACTCGCAGACGACCAGGGCAACGCGACGCCCCTGTACGAGGCCTTCACCGGTGAGCACCGATTCGTCTTCGCCGGTTTTCTGCCGCGCCGCCACGAGGTCCCGTTCATAGGCCGCGTTGTGCTCGGTGTAAACCACCGGGGTATCCCAGGAGCGGAAGGAACCAGGGTCCACCACCAGGTCCAGCAGTCCCCGGGCATCCAGCCGCCGGCGCGGCGCCTGCACGCTCATGCTTCGGTTCCTGCTGGGGCTGCGGATCCGCTGTCGGAGAGCCAGCTGCGGATCCCGCTGCCGTGCTGGTCGAGCAGCGGCGGGGCGGTGTGGACACGATGGGTGGTTTCAGTGCCCTCGGCGGCATCGAAAAAGCGCAGCGGCGGCCCCGGCAGGGAGACCTTGCCGAGGACGGGGTGGTCGACGTCGACCACCAGTCCCTGTGAGTGGACCTGTTCCCAGTCGTACACTTCGTCCAGGGTGCGTACCTTGCCGGCGGGAATGCCGGCGGCTCGCAGCTTTTCCAGCAGCGGTTCGGCCTCGATGTCCGCGAACGCCTGCTCGACGGCGTCGATCACGGCCTGCCGGTTGCGCACCCGCTGCGCGTTGCCGGTGAACTCGGGGCGGGAGGTGTCAATGCCGAACGTCGCGGCGAAGGTCTCCCAGAGCTTCTCGCTGCCGACACTGATCTGCACCTTGCCGCCCCGGCAGGAGAAGAGCCCGTAGGGGGCAATGGACGGATGGTGGTTGCCCTGCGCCGCGGGGACTTCGCCCGCGACCGTGTGGCGGGTGCCCTGGAAGGCATGGACACCGACGACGGCGGCCAGCAGCGAGGTCCGCACGACCTGCCCCTTTCCGGTGCGCTCGCGTTCGAGCAGGGCCGCCAGCAACCCGAACGCACCGTACATGCCCGAGAGCAGGTCGGCGATGGGCACCCCCACACGCTGCGGGTCCTCCGGACCTGAGCCGGTCAGGGACATCAGTCCGGCCTCGCCCTGGACGATCTGGTCGTAGCCGCTGCGGGTGGCCTCGGGTCCGTCGTGGCCGAAGCCGCTGATGGAGAGGATGACGAGCCGGGGATTGAGCTCGTGCATCCGGGCGGGGGAGAAGCCCAGCCGGTCAAGCACCCCGGGCCGGAAGTTTTCCACCAGCACATCCGCCCGCCGGACCAGGTCCTGCAGGACCTCCACGCCGTCACCGGACTTCAGGTCCAGGGCGATGGATTCCTTGTTCCGGTTGCAGGAGAGGAAATAGGTCGCCTGCTGGTCGTCTTCCGGGCCGACGAAGGGCGGACCCCAGCTGCGGGTGTCGTCGCCGGTGCCGGGGGTTTCGACCTTGATGACGCGTGCCCCGAGGTCGGCGAGCATCATGCCGGCGTGCGGGCCCGCCAGGGCTCGGCTGAGGTCGACGACGAGGTAGCCGTCCAGCGGGCCGCGGGAGGTGGAATCGGTGCTCATGGGTAACTCTTTTCCTGAAGTCTTGCGGGCGGAACGTGGTGCGGGAAACGGGTGGGGCTAGAGCCAGCCGGGAACCACCATGATCAGCCAGGCCACCAGCGGCCCGGCTACAACGACGATGCCGCTGTAGGCGAGGATGTGCTTGTAGAAGCGGTCCTTGTCCAGGCCTTCGGGTGCGTTGGCCAGCACCAGGGCGCCATTGGTGGAGAACGGGGAAACATCCACGATGGTCGAGGAGACGGCCAGGGCGCAGATGAGTCCCACCGCGCCGATCTCGCCGGACGCGAGGAACGGAACGGCCAGCGGGATCAGTGCGGCGAGGATGGCGGTGGAGGACGCGAAGGCGGACACGACGGCACCGATATAGCAGATAAGCAGGGCGGCCAGCAGCGGCATCCCGAGGCTGACCACGCCGTCGGACACGTATTCCACCGTGCCTGCTTCCTGCAGGACCCCCACGAAGGTGAGCATGCCGCAGATGAGCAGGACCGTGGTCCAGCTGATCTTGTTGATCGCTCCCTTCTGCGCCTGAGGCGACACCAGGGCAAGGATCGTGGCGATGGTGATGGAAACGAAGCCGACGTCGATCTTGAATCCAAGGGCGACCACGGCCAGGGTGACCAGGCCGGCGATGGTGACGATCTGGGGGAAGGTTTCACTGCGGGTCTTGGTGGCGGCAAGCCCGTCGCCTGCGGGATCCCGCGGGCCGTAAATGTCCGATCCGGTGCCCTTGTAGGCGACGTCGGCCCGGCCGGCGACGCTGAGGTTCATCCGTGCCTCGGCAACCTGCTCCACAAACGCTCCCGTGGTGCTGTTGCGCAGCTTGCTGCCACCCAGGACGAAGTAGAGGATCACGGCGATGAAGGTGTTGAACAGCAGGCTGGCCATAAAGACGGCGAACGGGCTGGAGTCCAGATCGGTCTCGGCGATGATGCCGTTTACCGTGACGCCGTAGACGGCGATGGGGGAGAAGCCGCCGGCCTGCGCGCCGTGGATAACCATCATGCCCATCATCAGCGGGTTGATCCGGTACTTTGCGGCGAACCCGAGGGCGATGGGAGCCACGATGGCGACGGCGGCCGGTGACAGTGCGCCTACTGCGGTGATGACCGCGGTGATGGCGAACATGATCCACGGGATGAGCGCCACCCGGTTACCGACAAGCTTCACCGCTCCCCGGACCAACAGGTCGATGGTGCCGTTGTTCTGGGCAATGGCGAACAAATACGTCACGCCGACGATGGTCAGGAACAGGCCGCCCGGGAAGTTGGCGAGGATATCCTCGGTGCTCATGCCCAGGAAAACAAAGCCCAGCAGGAAGGCTCCGACGAAGGCGAGTGCCCCCATGTTCAGTGGCAATACGGTGGCCAAAAGGAACATGGCCACCAATATCAGGATGGAAAGGAGCGGAGCGGACATCATTGTTCCCTCGGTCGATGGTCAGGGGCCGCCCGGCAGCGGCGGCGGTGAGTGTGATCTACACCACACGCACTGGACTAGCCTCCTAAACTCTCACCGTCTTGTCAACGCGTAATCCGGGCTGGCTATACTCGGATTCCTGGCCGGCGGATGCCGTGCAGGCGAAGAGAGAGGTTCCAATGCCCGGCAGTAACGGCGGCGGCGGGTTTGTCCGGGTGTCGCGTCCCCGGTTGTACGAGCGCCTGGTGGAACAGCTCCTGGGGTTCATTGCCGCGACGGGACTGGGGCCGGGAGACCTGCTGCCCGCTGAGCGGGAGCTGGCCGAGCGGATGGGTGTATCCCGGGCCACACTGGCGCAGGCACTGGTGGCGCTGGAGGTGTTGGGCGTTATCGATGTGCAGCATGGCACCGGTGCCGTACTGGTATATCGGCCCAGCGTTGCCTCCGTGCTGCGGGAACTGCGCGAGCACCGGGACCGGATGCCGGAAATCGTTGAAGCGCGCAGCACCCTGGAGGTAAAACTCGCAGCGCTTGCCGCCGAGCGGCGTACGCCCGCCGACCTTGCGGCGGTGGAGGCAGCGCTGGAAGCCATGGCCGGGGAGATTTCCAGCGGCAGCCGCGGCACCCATGGGGATGAACTCTTCCACCAGGCAGTGGCTGCCGCGGCGCACTCCTCCATCCTCGCGTCCATGATGACGTTCATTTCCGAGCTGGTCCGCGAGACCCGGCTGGCCTCCCTGGGGCAGCCCGGACGTCCGGAGCGCTCCCTGGAATCCCACCGCGCCATTGCCGATGCCATCCGTGCGGCGGACCCGGACGCCGCGGCTGCGGCGATGCAGGCCCACATCGACCTGGTGTCGGAAACCGGCATCTAGCCGGGCATAAAAAAGGGAACCGCCACATGTGTGGCGGTTCCCTTTTGTGGTTTCTCCTAGGCAGGAGACGCGGCGGGACGCTTAGGCGTCGCCCCCGGCGTTTCCGCTGGTGCCGGCGTTCACGTCCAGCAGGTGGTACTTCTCCATTGCCTCCTTGGGGGCGTTGGCATCGACTTCACCGCGGCGTGCAAGCATTTCGAGCGCCCGCACCACCATCGAGTGGCTGTCGATCTTGAAGTACCGGCGTGCTGCTGCCCGGGTATCCGCGAAACCGAAGTCGTCGGCACCAAGGGTGGCGAATTCGTTCGGCAGGAACTGGCGGATCTGGTCCGGTACGGCCTTCATGTAGTCCGTGGAGGCAACGATCGGACCGGTGGCTCCGGCCAGCTGCTGCGTAACGAACGGCACGCGGGGCTCCGAGCCGGGGTTGAGGAAGGCTTCCTCCTCGGCGGCCAGGCCGTCGCGGCGCAGTTCGTTCCAGGAGGTGACGGACCAGACGTCGGCCGAAACTCCCCAGTCCTCAGCCAGGAGCTGCTGGGCTTCCAGCGCCCACGGCACGGCAACGCCGGAGGCCAGCAGCTGCGTGCGGGGGCCGTCGATCTTGGCCGGTGCAAGCAGGTAGATGCCCTTGATGATGCCTTCCACGTCCAGGTCCTCGGGGGCCTTGGGCTGCTGGATCGGCTCGTTGTAGACCATCAGGTTGTAGATGACGTTCGGATCCTTGGAATCCGGGCCGTACATCTCCTCGAGGCCGTGGCGCACGATGTGCCCGATCTCGTAGCCGTACGCCGGGTCGTAGGTCTTCACCGCGGGGTTGGTGGAGGCCAGGATCGGCGAGTGGCCGTCGGCGTGCTGCAGGCCTTCACCGGTCAGGGTGGTGCGGCCGGCGGTTGCCGAGATCAGGAACCCGCGTGCCATCTGGTCAGTGGCTGCCCAGATGTAGTCGGCGGTGCGCTGGAACCCGAACATCGAGTAGAACACGTAGACGGGGATCAGCGGCTCGCCGTGGGTGGCGTAGGACGTGCCCGCGGCGGTGAAGGCCGCGATCGAGCCGGCTTCGTTGATGCCCACGTGGACGATCTGGCCCTGCGGGGACTCCTTGTAGGCCAGGACGAGGTCCCGGTCCACGGAGAGGTAGTTCTGCCCCTTGGGGTTGTAGATCTTGGCCGTCGGGAAGAACGAGTCCATGCCGAAGGTGCGTGCCTCGTCGGGAATGATCGGCACAATGCGCTTGCCGAATTCCTTGTCCCGCATCAGGTCCTTGAGCAGACGGACGAACGCCATGGTGGTTGCAGCCAGCTGCTTGCCGGAGCCGCGGTTGGCTACTTCGTAGGCCTTGTCGTCCGGAAGGTGGACCGGTTCGTGCTTCACCCTGCGTTCGGGGACGTTGCCGCCCAGTTCGCGCCGGCGCTCCAGCATGTACTTGATCTCCGGAGCGTCGGCTCCGGGGTTGTAGTACGGCGGCCGGTACGGATCGGCTTCAAGCTGCTCGTCGCTGATCGGGATCCGCAGGTGGTCGCGGAAAGCCTTCAGGTCATCGAGGGTGAGCTTCTTCATCTGGTGGGTCGCATTGCGGCCCTCGAAGTGCGTACCCAGGCCGTAGCCCTTGACCGTGTGGGCCAGGATGACCGTCGGGGCGCCCTTGAACTCCGTGGCGGCCTTGTATGCGGCGTAGACCTTGCGGTAATCGTGGCCGCCGCGCTTGAGGTTCCAGATTTCCTCGTCGGTCAGGTTGGCGACGAGTTCCTTGGTCTCCGGGCTCTTGCCGAAGAAGTGCTCGCGGACGAACCCGCCGGACTCGGCCTTGTAGGTCTGGTAGTCGCCGTCGGGGGTGGCATTCATGATGTCCACCAGCGAGCCGTCCTTGTCGCGCTGGAGCAGGTCATCCCACTCGCGGCCCCAGACAACCTTGATGACATTCCAGCCGGCGCCGCGGAAGAAGGCTTCCAGTTCCTGCATGATCTTGCCGTTGCCGCGGACCGGTCCGTCGAGACGCTGCAGATTGCAGTTGATCACGAAGGTCAGGTTGTCGAGCTTGTCATTGGCGGCCAGCTGGAGCAGGCCGCGCGATTCCGGCTCGTCCATTTCGCCGTCGCCCAGGAACGCCCACACATGCTGTTCGGAGGTGTCCTTGATGCCGCGGTTCTGCAGGTAGCGGTTGGACTGTGCCTGGTAGATGGCGTTCATGGGACCAATACCCATGGAAACCGTCGGGAATTCCCAGAAGTCCGGCATGCTGCGCGGATGCGGGTAGGACGACAGCGCATGCCCCTCGCGGGACTTCTCCTGGCGGAAGCCGTCCATGTCCTCTTCGGACAGGCGGCCTTCCAGGAAGGCGCGGGCATACATGCCGGGGGAGGCGTGACCCTGGAAATAAATCTGGTCTCCGCCACCCGGATGGTCCTTGCCCCGGAAGAAGTGGTTCATGCCCACTTCGTACAGGGTCGCTGCGCCTGCGTAGGTCGAGATATGCCCACCGACGCCGATACCCGGGCGCTGGGCCCGGTGCACCATGATCGCGGCGTTCCACCGCAGCCAGGCGCGGTAACGCCGTTCAACTTCCTCATCGCCGGGGAATTCTGGTTCCTGATCAACCGGGATGGTGTTGACGTAGTCGGTGGTGGTTACCATCGGCACGCCCACGCTCTGGGAACCGGCACGCTGGAGCAGCGAACGCATGATGTACTGCGCGCGCTCAGTGCCCTGCGAACGGATCAGCTCATCGAGTGATTCGATCCATTCTGCGGTTTCCTCAGGATCACGGTCCGGCAGCTGGTTGGTTAACCCGCTCAGGATGTCCGTTGTGTCTTCTGCGGCCACGGCCAACCTCTCTCATGTACAGATTGTGTCTGCGACATTCTTTACTGTGGGAATCCGGCCGGTGTCCGCCGGATCTTCACTTGCGCGTTTTGCGCGTGTGCGCGCCTCGGCGCCCGGATCTGCTTTCCTTCCACTCTAGTCCCGTGCCCCGGTTGTTGCGTAGCCTGCACCGGGAAGCATCGCTGACGGCGTACAGCCCGCTGGGCCTTGAAGCCTGCAGGTTTTAGGTGTTTCGTTGACTCTGAGACAGCGCGGATCAGGCAAATGTGTGATTCCCTTGTATTTATGCAGTCAACCAGGAGGAGTGAAGTGAGCGAGGCCGAGGCCGTCACTGAGGAAAACGTGGCGAGCAGATTGGGTTTCAAGGACGGCGACCTGGTTCAGGAGTTCGGCTACGACGAGGATGTGGATTTCGACTTCCGTGAGGACCTGGAAGACCTCATCGGCGGCGAACTCCTCACGGAAGACGACCACGATGTTGTGGATGGCGTCATCCTCTGGTGGCGTGCCGACGACGGCGACCTCGTGGATGCGCTGGTCGATTCCCTGACCACGCTGGACGAGGGCGGAACGGTCTGGGTGCTGACGCCCAAGTCCGGCCGGGACGGCTACGTTCCTCCGGCGGATATCGAGGAAGCGGCACCCACGGCGGGACTCCACGTCACCACCTCTCCGGGTGTCAGTGACGACTGGGCCGCCACCCGCCTGGTGAGCCGACGCAAGAAGTGACTGCAGGCCTGCCAGCGGCAGGTGCTGTGGTTCCCGGTTTCTGCCTCCCCAACCAGTTCGGCGAAGACATCCGGCTGGAAGGCCTGCGGGGCACCGGCGTCGTGCTTGTGTTTTTCCCCTTCGCGTTTTCGAAGGTGTGCCGGGGCGAACTTGAGGAGCTGCAGTCCGCGAAGGGTCTGTTCGCCGACGCCGGCGTCCGCCTGCTGGCTGTCTCCTGTGATTCGAAGTACACCCTCCGGGCCTGGGCGGAGCAGGAGGGGTTTGGCTTCGACCTGCTTTCCGATTTCTGGCCCCACGGAGAAGCCGCCCGGACGTTTGGCGTCTTCGACGGACGCCGCGGGCTGGCCGAACGGGCCAGCTTTGTCATTGACGGCGGGGGAGTCCTCCGCGCATCGATCCGGACGGAGTCCGGGGTCCCGCGTCCCCTCGACTGGTACCGCACCGCTTTGGAGGACCTGTGAATGCGGAGCAGGATTCACGGCCCGGGCAGGATTTAAGGGCGGACCAGGATCCACGACCGGGGCTGGGACTGACGGGCTTCGCCAGCGGACGTGCCCGCGGCACCGCACCTGCGCCTACCGAGACGGAGCTGCGCCTGCTCAGGCGCGCCGCTGAATACCTCGGCGGGCAGCGTCTCGCCCTGCTCACAGGCGCAGGGCTGAGCACGGACTCCGGAATCCCCGACTACCGCGGGCCGGACGCTCCGCCGCGCAATCCGATGACGTACCAGCAGTTTGTTGGCGACCCGGTACTCCGCCGCCGCTACTGGGCCCGCAACCATGTTGGCTGGCACCACCTGCGCCACGCCGTACCCAACTCCGGCCACTCGGCAGTAGTGGAGCTGGAACATCGGGGACTGCTCTCGGGCGTGATTACCCAGAACGTGGACCGGCTGCACACCGACGCCGGCAGCGTCAACGTCGTGGACCTCCATGGACGCTACGACAGAGTGGTCTGCCTGGCCTGCCATTCCGGCTTTTCCCGCTCCGAAGTCGCAGAACTGCTGGAGGAACTCAACCCGGGCTACCTGGACCGCCCCCGTCACGACGGCGAGATCGCCCCCGATGCCGACGCCGACGTCGTCGACACCGAAGACTTTGTGGTGGCGGACTGCCCGGTCTGCGGCGGCATGCTCAAACCCGATTTTGTGTACTTCGGTGAGAATGTCCCCAAGGACCGGGTGGCACGGGCCTTTTCCATGGTGGACGACGCCGGTGCACTCCTGGTGGCCGGCTCGTCCCTGACCGTCATGAGCGGCCTTCGCTTTGTCCGGTACGCGGCGAAGGCGGATAAGCCCGTAGTCATCATTAACCGCGGCGCCACCCGCGGGGATCCGCTGGCCACCCTGAAAATCGATATGGGAGTCAGTACCGCCCTAAGCTGGCTGGCGCGGAACCTGCCGGACCTGCCTGCACCGCAGGACCAACCCGCCGATTAGGCATCCGTGCGCTGAATGCGGTAACGTAGTTCCTCGTGATGCAGGGCCTGCGGAGTTATCTCGCCTCGGCCGGGCAACATGTTTTGGGTCTTTAGCTCAGCTGGTAGAGCGCCACGTTTACACCGTGGATGTCATCGGTTCGATCCCGGTAGGACCCACCAACGGCCGCCGTTACATTCCGCAGAAGCGGGAAGTAGCGGCGGTTTTTTGTGTGCCCCAATGCATCCTTCCGAAGGATTAACCGCACAGCTATACGGAACACAGGGGATTGATGGGAAATACGGGGAAATCCGTCTGCGCCGCCGTGACGGCGCTGGTCCTGCTGGCCGGGTGCACGGCGCCCACGGATCCGGCTCCGGTGGACTCCACCACCGGCTCCGCCCCGGCACCCTCAGCTCCAGCGGAAGAAACTGTTCCTGCCCCGGTTGCCGCCGCTCTCGATGTGGTTGCTGCGGACCGGAAGGACGACTTCTCCGTCGCCGTCCAGGACAACACGACCGGCCGGTCCTGGAGCTACAACCCGGACGCGCGGTACCTGGAGGCGAGCCTGGTCAAGGTGCCCATCCTCCTGACCCTGGTTCGCCAGGCCACGGAGGAAGACCGCAGCCTGACGGCGGAGGAAGAGGAGCTCGCCACCCTGATGATCGAATACAGCGACAACGAGGCCACCGCCGAGTTGTACGCCCGGCTGGGCGGCCGGGACGCGCTGGACCGCACCTACGATCTCATTGGGGTGACCGACACCGAAGCCGGCGAGATGTGGGGTGCCAGTGAAACCACCGCCGGGGACCAGGTGTTGATCGCCCGGACGGCGGCCAACGGCGCCGACTGGCTGGACGCGGACCTGCTGGCATTCGCCGTCGGCCTGATGGAGAACGTATGCCCGGAGCAGAACTGGGGGATCAGCGCGGGCGTTTCCTCACCCCTGACGGAAGTGGCCCTGAAGAACGGCTGGCTGCCGGATGACGACGACGAGTGGGCTGTCGGCAGTTCGGGTTTTATCCGCGACGGGGAAAGGAACTACAGCATCGCGGTGCTCAGTTCCCGGAACAGCACGCTTTCGGAGGGTATCGGCGTCGTCGAAAACGTTGCCTCCGTGATCAACGGCTACGAAGCCGGTGCCTAAGGGCGCGCGTGTGGCGGCGGGATAGCGAAGAAGCATAGGCTGGAGCCTGAACACGGCGTGGCCATCCTGCCCCGTCCCGCCCGAACGATCCTTGGAGAGAACTTGAGTGCACAAATTGGTGTAACCGGCCTTGCCGTCATGGGTGCGAATCTCGCCCGCAACCTTGCCCGAAACGGTTACACGGTGGCCCTGCACAACCGTTCCATCGAAAAGACGGACGCCCTGCTTTCGGCGCACGGTGATGAGGGGAACTTCATCCGCACCGAGTCGCTCCAGGAACTCGTGGACTCCCTGGAGACACCGCGCCGCGTCCTGATCATGGTCAAGGCCGGTGCGCCCGTGGATTCCGTGATCAGCCAGCTGGTGCCCCTGCTGGAACCGGGCGACATTGTGATTGACGGCGGCAACTCCCACTTTGAAGACACCCGCCGCCGTGAGGCCGCGCTGGCCGAGAAGGACCTTCACTTTGTTGGCGTCGGCGTTTCCGGCGGTGAAGAGGGCGCGCTCCTGGGGCCGTCCATCATGCCCGGTGGTTCCCGTGAGTCCTATGACTCCCTCGGGCCGATGCTCGAAAAGATTGCGGCCAAGTACGAGGGCGAACCCTGCTGCACCTGGATCGGCACCGACGGCGCCGGGCACTTCGTGAAGATGGTGCACAACGGCATCGAATACGCGGACATGCAGGTGATCGGCGAGGCCTACGACCTGCTGCGCTCCGCCGCCGGCATCGAGCCGGCCGAGCAGGCAAAGATCTTCAACGAGTGGAACACCGGCCAGCTCAGCTCCTTCCTGATCGAAATCACCGCCGAAGTCCTGGGCCACGTGGATGCCAAGACCGGGAAGCCCTTCGTTGACGTAGTCGTGGACTCCGCCGGCCAGAAGGGCACCGGACGCTGGACCGTCGTGTCCGGCCTGGACCTGGGCTCCCCGGTCTCCGCCATTGCCGAGTCCGTTTTCGCACGCGCGCTGTCCTCCCAGCGCGGGCAGCGGGAAGTTGCCCAGGAGACGCTCCAGGGCCGCGAATCCACCGTCGAGCTGCCCGAGACCTTCGTGGAGGATGTACGCCAGGCCCTCTACGCCTCCAAGCTGGTCAGCTACGCGCAGGGCATCGACATGCTCAACGCTGCCGCGAAGGAATACGGCTGGGAACTGAAGCTGGATGAGATCGCCTCGCTCTGGCGTGCCGGCTGCATCATCCGCGCCGAGCTGCTGGACGACATCATGAAGGCCTACGCGGGCAGCGAAGCTCCTGCCAACCTGCTGTTCGCCCCCGCCTTCGCCGAGTCCATCGCCGCCGCCGTCCCGGCCTGGCGGCGTGTGGTCTCCGTTGCCGTGCAGCTGGGCATCCCCGTACCGGTGTTCTCCTCCTCGCTGGCCTACTACGACGGCCTGCGCCGCAAGCGGCTCCCGGCGGCACTCACCCAGGGACTGCGCGACCTCTTCGGTGCGCACACCTACCACCGGGTGGATGCCGAAGGCACCTTCCACACCATGTGGGGCCAGGACCACGCCGAGGTCGAAGCAGTGGACACCCACTAGGGCACATCGCTTACAGGACATACAGAAAGGCCCGCAGCGGACGCTGCGGGCCTTTCTGTATGTCGGCCTTGCGGACCGGCTAGATGTAGATGGCGGGGTCGACGTACTCCGCCGGATCCACGGCCGGCTGGGTCATCTTGGTGTCCCGGTGCCGCCACGTGGCGGGAATGCCGGTAATGATCGAATCCGCGGGAGCGTCCTTCACCACCACGGCATTGGCTCCCACCGCGCTGTTGGCGCCGATGACCACGGGACCGAGGATCTTCGCGCCGGCACCCACCGTGACGCCGTCGCAGATCGTGGGATGCCGCTTGACCTTGGCCAGTGAACGCCCGCCCAGGGTCACCCCGTGGTAGAGCATGACATCGTTGCCGATCTCGGCGGTTTCACCGATGACGACCCCCATGCCGTGGTCGATAAAGAACCGGCGGCCGATTGTGGCACCGGGATGGATTTCAATGCCGGTGGCGAAACGGGTCACCTGCGACAGGACACGGGCCGGGAACCGCAGCGCGGGCCGTGCCCACATGCGGTGCGTCACCCGGTGCATCCAGATGGCATGCAGGCCGGAATACACAACGAAGTTTTCAAACGAGCCCCGGGCCGCCGGATCATGTGATGCGGCGGCGTCGAGGTCTTCGCGCAGTCGGGCTAACAGACTCACAGAGAACTTTCTGCTCGGTTGGTCCGTCCCGCAGGGGGCGGAGCGCGGTCTAGCCGCGGATGTCGTCGTACAGGACGGTGGAGATGTAACGCTCTCCGAAGTCGCAGACAGTGGCAACAATCAGCTTACCGGCGTTCTCTTCCCGCTTGGCCAGTTCCAGTGCGGCCCAGACGATGGCCCCGGAGGAAATGCCGCCCAGGATGCCTTCCTGCGTGCCCAGTGCCCGGGCGGTGGCGACGGAGTCCTCGATGGAGGCGTCGAAGACCTCGTCGTAGATGGTGGTGTCGAGGATCTCGGGAACAAAGTTCGCGCCGATGCCCTGGATCTTGTGCGGGCCGGGGGAACCGCCGTTCAGGATGGGGGAGTCCTTCGGTTCCACGGCAACAATCTTCACATCCGGCTTGCGTTCCTTCAGGACCTGCCCGACGCCGGTGATGGTGCCGCCGGTGCCGATGCCGGCAACGAAGATGTCCACCTGGCCGTCCGTGTCCGCCCAGATTTCCTCGGCGGTGGTGGCCCGGTGCACAGCCGGGTTCGCTTCGTTCGCGAACTGCTGGGCCCAGATGGCGTTCTCGGTGGTGGCGACAATTTCCTTGGCCTTGTCCACTGCGCCGCGCATGCCGTCGGCACCGGGGGTGAGGACAATTTCGGCACCGTAGGCACGCAGCATGACCCGGCGCTCGGTGGACATGGTCTCGGGCATGGTGAGGATGACCTTGTAGCCGCGGGCTGCGCCCACCATGGCCAGGGCGATTCCGGTGTTGCCGGAGGTGCCCTCCACAATGGTGCCGCCGGGCTGAAGGGCGCCGGCCTTCTCGGCGGCGTCGACAATTGCCACGCCGATCCGGTCCTTGACGCTGTTGGCCGGGTTGTAGAACTCCAGCTTTACGGCGACCTGGGCGTGGAGTCCCTCAGTGAGCCGGTTCAGGCGCACCAGCGGGGTTCCACCTACGAGCTGGGTTACATCGTCATAAATACGAGCCATGGTTTTCCTCTATTCCTTCAACGTTCGTTTCACCGGATGGAGTGATATCCGTTCCAGCCTATCGGCGTGGATGCAGCGGCCTAGTCCTGGAGCCATTGGGAGTAATACTTGCGCGCTTTGGCCAGTTTCGGATTAATAATCACCTGGCAATAGCCCTGGCCGGGGTGCTTTGCGTAGAAATCCTGATGGAAGTCCTCCGCCGGGTAGAAGCGCGGAAGGGGCACGATCTCGGTGACGATCGGATCCTTCCAGTTCTCCCGTGCCCGCTCGACGGCGGCTTCGAAATCACTGCGCTGGCCCTCATCGGCGTAGAACATGGACGAACGGTACTGGGTGCCGACGTCGTAACCCTGGCGGTTCAGGGTAGTGGGATCGTGCTGCGAGAAGAACATGTCCAAAATGACTTCGGAGGGGATGATCTCCTCATCGAAAGTCACGGCCACCACCTCTGCGTGCCCGGTGATCCCGGCGCTCACACTGTCATAGTCCGGGTTCTCGGCCGCGCCTCCGGTGTAGCCGGAAACTACGTCGGTTACGCCGCGGACCTTGCGGTAGAGAGCATCGAGGCACCAGAAGCAGCCTCCGCCTAATACGTAAGTCATCATGCCTTTAACAATGCGCCCGGGACGGCTTTGATTCCCGGCGCCCGGCAAGGGGCCCGGGGACTGTTCCCTGCATCACGGCAGGCGCGCCGGAATTGAGCAGGGCAACGGCCGCAGGGTAGAACTAGAGCTATGGAAGCGGATTCCCCCCACGAGCGCTCCGGCGCGGACATGCCCGAGGACCAGGTTCAGGCACCCGAGGCCGACGTGCCTACCCTGGGTGACGTACTGCTGGCGGCCGAAGAACTCTGGCCCGAATCCCTGGCCGAGGGCTGGGATGCTCCCGGCCTGGTGTCCGGACGCGTCGACCGGGAGGTCCGGCGGATCCTGTTCGCTGTTGATCCCACCCGGGAAGTCATCGACGAGGCCCTCGAATGGGGCGCGGACCTGCTCCTGACCCACCATCCACTGCTGCTGAAGCCGGTGAATTCCGTCGCCGCCAGCACCTTCAAGGGCGAGGCCGTGCACCGCCTGATCGAAGGTGGCTGCGCGCTCCTGACAGTGCACACCAACGGTGACAGCGCCGTCGGGGGAGTATCCGATGTCCTGGCCGATGCCTTCGGCCTGCGGCACGTTGCCCCGCTGGTGCCGGCCGCCGAAGGACTGCCCGAAGAGGGGATCGGCCGGGTCGGCGACCTGCCCGAGGTGCTCAGCCTGGCCGACTTCGCGGAACGTGTGTTCAGCATCCTGCCCGCCGTCGCCGGCGGCGTGCGGGTTGCCGGGGACCCGGACGGCCTGGTCCGCAGGGTCGCCGTCTGCGGAGGTGCCGGCGACGGCCTGTTCGACGCCGTGCGTGCCCAGCAGGCGGACGTCTATGTCACCGCGGACCTGCGCCACCACCCGGCGTCGGAACTGCGGGAGCGTGCCGCCACCGGCAACGGCCGCCCGTACCTCATCGATGTGTCCCACTTCGGCAGCGAATGGCTGTGGCTGACACCCGCTGCGAACGCCTTGGAAAACGTCCTCACGGACCAGGGCTTCGCCGCTGACGTGCGCGTCAGCGGAGTCAACACCGATCCATGGGACTTCGTACTTACTCCCGGGCTGAAGTGATCCCCTCCAGTGGCATAGGCTTAGGAGAGCCGGGCCAGGCAGGTCCGGATATACACGGAGGTATTCGGTGGCAAAAGCATCGCCCGCGGAGCAGCTGAGGCTGCTGGATCTGCAGGCCCTGGACAGCAGGATCAAGTCCCTGCGCAATCAGGCCCGCAACGTTAGCAACAATCCCGAGATCGCGTCCCTTGGCGATGCCGTAGCCGCCGCCGAAAGCGCACGCGTGTCCGCCGGTACCGAGGTCGCCGATATTGAACGCGAACTGGCGCGGGCCGAAGCGGACGTAGCTTCGGTCGTCGCGCGGATGGCCCGTGATCAGCAGCACCTGGACAGCGGGAAGGGCGGCTCCAAGGAGCTCACCGCCCTGCAGGCGGAGATCGTTTCCCTCGAACGCCGCCGGTCCGACTTGGAGGACGTTGAACTCGACGTGATGGAACGGCTGGAAACAGCCCGCACCCGCGAGGCCGAGGCAGGCGAGGCCCTGGGTGCCCTGCACGCCAAGCGCCGGGAACTGGAGGAAAAGCGCGACGCCGAGCTGGCAGTGATCGGCACCGACACCGCAGACGCTGAAGCCCGGCGCGGAGAACTCGCCGCCAGCTTCGAACCGGCCCTCCTGGCGGTGTACGAAAAGACCCTTTCCAAGCACGGTATCGGCGCTGCCCGCCTGTTCCACGGCACGTCCGAAGGCTCTGGGATGCAGCTGAGCCCCGGCGACCTCGCTGATATCCGTAAGGCCGCCGATGAGGACATTGTGTTCTGTCCGGATTCGGGCTGCATCCTGGTCCGCTCCGCCGAGTGGGGCAGCTGAGAAGTGACATTGTTTGACCCGGAGCCGGAGCCGGACTCCGGCGCCGAAGCTGAGGTTGCCCGCGTCCCGGCCGGCGGACCCCGTCGTACCCTCATCGTCGAAGCGGATGGCGGTTCGCGCGGCAATCCGGGAATCGCCGGCTACGGCGCTCTGGTCCGCGATCCCGACACCGGCCGCATCCTCGCCGAGAAGGCGGAATACGTAGGCCGCGTGTCCAATAATGTCGCGGAGTATTCGGGCCTCATCGCCGCCCTGGAGCTGGCGCACAGCATCGACCCGGACTGCTGGATCCTGGCCAAGATGGATTCCAAGCTGGTCGTCGAGCAGATGAGCGGCCGCTGGAAGATCAAGCACGCCGATATGCAGAAGCTCGCGGCTAAGGCACGTTCGATCGTGAATCCGCAGCGGGTTAAGTACCAGTGGATTCCGCGCGAGTTAAACAAGGACGCGGACCGGCTGTCCAACGAAGCGATGGATGCCGGAACCGCCGGAATTCCGTGGAAGCCGCGCGCAGGCGCAGACACCAAGGCGGCGGCTGCCGCAGCCGTACTGGAAGCGGCTGCGTCTCCGGCTCCTGCGCCCGCTCCCACGGGACGGCTGCACCACACGGAGATCTGGGTCAATGACTTCGCAGCGGCGGAGAAATCCCTCGGCTGGCTGCTGGAGCGGCTGGGCTACGTCCGGAAGGAAACCTGGTCCACCGGCGGAAGCTGGCAGGGCGCTGAGGGGTACATCGTGCTCGAGTCCGGGCCCGACGTCGAACGCGGCCCCTACTCCCGGAAACGGGCGGGCCTGAACCACCTGGCGTTCCGTGCAGGTTCGGAGGCCGACGTCGAGCTCCTGGCCCGTCGTGCGTCCAGCCACGGCTGGACCCTGTTGTTCGCGGACCGGCATCCCCACGCCGGGGGAGCGGAGCACTACGCCGCATACCTCGAAAACGACGAAGGCTTCGAAGTGGAACTGGTCGCCGGCTAGTTACCCGTGCAGGATGACGTTGAGCTGGTACGGTTTCCGGCCTGCCGGAGGCACCAGCTCGGCGTCCCACTTTTCCTGCGCGGCAGCCAGGAGCTCCTGAGGCGTAGCCGGCTCCACACCGGCCCGCTCGAGCAGGTGGCGGGCCAGCTCGCCCCGGGTGTGCTTGGCGAAATGCGAAACAACCTTCCGTTCGCCGTTGCGCACGGAGAACACGTTGACCGCCGCCGTGTTCCGGGGATCCGGTGACCAGGCAGCCGCGTAGGTGCTGGAGCGGCAGTCAACCACCAGGGAGTTCCCCGCATACTCATCCAGCGGGCCCGTGAGGTGCTGCTTCCAGAAAGCGGCGAGCCGGCCGGTTTCCGGCAGCCGCACCGACATGGAGAGCCGGTAGGCTGGGATCGGATCAGCAAAGCCAAGGGCACCCCACAGCGCGGACATCACAAGCACCGCGTCATCGGCACGCCGCTGCGCCGTGGATGAAAGCGTCGTGTAGCCCAATGCGTCGTACAGCACGCCCGTGTAGACCCGGTGCGCGGGCGCACAGGGTTCCATCTCCAGAGTGGTGTTGCGGCGCACTTCCGGTGCCAGCGTCGCCCCCACGCCCAGAACTGAGAGGGCGTCGCCGGAACTGCTCGCTTCGGCCAGGGCCTTGAGCACCAGGGAGCGGGGTTCGGACAGCAGCGGGAAATGCAGCCGGGACAGGTCCAGGGCGGCTCCTGTCGGGGCGGGCGTTTTTCCTTCGGAGGGCGGGAGCAGGATCAGCACCGGTTAATCCTACGCGAGCCGGGCGGCGGGTTCCGGAACACCCCGGACGTCCGGGACGGGGCGGACCCCGCGGGACGGTAGAGTTGACGATGGACGGGTTGGCCAGGCAATCGCGTCGGTGCGGATGCCTTCGGGACATCCGCTGCCGCCGAGGAAAGTCCGGGCTCCACAGGGCAGGGTGGTGGGTAACGCCCACTCGGGGAAACCCGCAGGCCAGTGCCACAGAAAAGAAACCGCCGGCCCGGGCTGCTTTGCAGCCTGAGCAGGTAAGGGTGAAAAGGCGGTGTAAGAGACCACCAGCGTCCCGGGTGACCGGGACGGCTAGGTAAACCCCACCCGGAGCAAGGCCATACAGGACACGTTTGAGGGCTGCCCGCCCGATGTGTCCGGGTAGGCCGCTCGAGGCCGCCGGCAACGGCGGTCCTAGATGGATGATTGCCGCTCCCGGTCCGGTAACGGTCCGGGCGTACAAAACCCGGCTTATCGGCCAGCCCGTCCACCCATCCTTACGCCGAACATTCCGCCCGGCTGCCGCAGAACGCGCGTGAGCCACGCTTTAGCGCAAAGTTCACTGTTTGGTACGTTGACGGATCTCATTTCCCGGGTGCTGGGCTATTCTGTGGCAATGCCCAAGACCGAGGCGGCCGCAAGGCCACTGGTTATCAGAAACGCCAACTTCCGGCGGTTGTGGATCTCGTCGACCGCCGGCATCTTCGGCACGGCCGTCACCAGTGTTGCGCTGCCCGTCATCGCGGTCATGGAACTGGACGCCTCCAATGCCACAGTTGCCGTCCTCTCCGGCATGGCCTTCCTTCCCTGGCTCCTGTTTGCCCTGCCCATCGGCGTATTGGTGGACCGGCAGCGGCGCCGGCCCCTGATCGTGGTCTCACTCGCCGTACGGACCCTGTTGCTCGCCAGCCTGCCCGTGGCTTGGTGGCTCGGGCTCCTGACAGTTACCCAGCTGTTCGTAGTGTCCTTCGGCGCTGGGCTGGCAGCGGTGTTCTTCACCCTTGCGGAGCAGGCGCTGGTGCCCCAGGCAGTGGACCGGGAGGAACTCGTGGAGGGCAACGGGCTGATGACGGGTTCCGGTGCACTGGGCGACGCCGGCGGGCGGGCACTGGGCGGCTGGGTCACCGACGCCTGGGGTGCGTCCAATGCGCTGCTTCTCCAGGTAGCGGCCTCATTTGCTTCGCTGGCGGCGATCCTGCGCCTGGACATTACCGAACCCCGTCCCGGCCGTGCGGAGAAGCGGCACGTCGTGAAGGAGATGGCCGAGGGGGTGCGGTACATCTTCAGTACCGTGGCCCTGCGGATGCTGCTGATTACCGGCGCGTTGTGGAACCTCGGCGGCAACATCGTCAATTCGCTGCTGGTTCTGCTCGTGCTCCGGTCGCTGGGGGAATCGCCCGGCATGCTGGGCCTGCTCACCGCGGCCACCGCCGTGGGAGGCACTGTGGGCGGACTGTCAGTGAAACGCTTGGCCGACCGATTCGGCTCCGGCCGGGTCTGGCGCTATTCGATGTTTCCCGCCGTGGCAGGTTACGCGAGCCTGTTGTTTATCTCCCCGGGCTGGGGGATGGCGGTCGGATTCGTTGGGCTTTTTGTCGCCGGCTTCTCGATTTCCCTGAACATTGTGGTCGCCACCGCGTTCCGCCAGCGTGTCTGCCCGCCGCAGATGCTTGGCCGCCTCGGTTCTGCCCAGCGGATGGTGAGCTGGGGGATGCTGGCCGTAGCTGCTTTTGCCGCCGCCCTGCTGGTGGAATTCCTCAGTATCCGCGGTTCCATCCTGACGGGGATCCTGGTGGCTGCCCTGGCGCCTTTGGTGGCTGCGTTCGGCCCGCTGCGCGGGATCCGGGACCTTGCCGAACTGGAGCCGGACCGGCCGGAGCTTCCGGCAGCCAGCCCTGCCACGACCGGACGGCACTCCGCGAAGATGTGACCTTTCTCTCCCCAGAGATACGGGTGGGAAGTTTGTGACCTAATACACTGGGAGGGACTACCGCCAACCGGCACAACGCAGTGCCGGCTGATAGAAGGATGTGAAGTTCTGTGAGCTCCAATTCGGATACGTGCCTTGACGCCTGGATGGATCGGGAGGCCCTCGCCGAGGCCATGATTCCGCTGATCGGACGGCTCTACCGGGAAAACAGCGTGGTGACCTCGGTGTACGGGCGTCCGCTCGTCAATAAATCGGTGATCGACATCCTGAAGGCTCACCGCTTTGCCCGTCAGATCGACGAGACCGAACTGCCCGTGGCCGAAACCTATCCGCTGCTGCTGGCGCTGAGCGAGCTGGAACTGGGCGCCGCGTCCGTGGACCTGGCCCGGATGGGCAACAAGTACAAGGAACACGGAGGGGATCTCAAGGAGTTCCTACGGACCGAGCTGGCCGACGTCGCCGGTAAGCGCGGCGCGGACGAGAGGACCAGTACCGACGTCGTGCTCTACGGCTTCGGCCGGATTGGACGCCTGCTCGCCCGGATCCTCGTGGAGAAGGCAGGCGGCGGACGCGGCCTGCGGCTGCGCGCCGTCGTGGTCCGGAAGGGTTCGGAAAACGACCTCGTCAAGCGCGCCAGCCTGCTGCGCCGGGATTCCGTCCACGGTGCCTTCAACGGCACCATTTCGGTGGACGAGGAAAACAACACGATCCTCGCGAACGGGACGCTCATCCAGGTCATCTACTCCAACGATCCCGCCACAGTGGACTACACCGCGTACGGCATCAACGACGCAGTGGTGGTGGATAACACCGGTCGTTGGCGCGACGAGGAGGGACTCTCCCGGCACCTAGCAGCGAAGGGTGTGTCCCGGGTGCTGCTGACCGCTCCGGGCAAGGGCAGCCTGAAGAACATCGTGCACGGAATCAACCATGGTTCCATCACCGACGACGACCGCATCATTACGGCCGCCTCCTGCACCACCAACGCCATCACTCCGGTGCTCAAGGTCCTCAACGACAAATACGGCATTGTGAACGGGCACGTTGAAACGGTGCATTCCTTCACCAATGACCAGAACCTGATCGACAACTTCCACAACGGCGACCGGCGCGGGCGCTCGGCGGCGCTGAACATGGTCATCACGGAAACCGGTGCGGCCAAGGCAGTGGCCAAGGCCCTGCCCGAGCTTGAGGGCAAGCTCAGCGGCAACGCCATCCGGGTCCCCACCCCCGACGTGTCCATGGCGATCCTGAACCTCAACCTGGAGAACGCCACCACCAGGGACGAAGTGAACGCGTTCCTGCGCGAAACGTCGTTGAACTCGCCGCTGCACAAGCAGATCGACTACATCGCGTCACCCGAGGTGGTTTCCAGCGACTTCGTCGGCTCCAAGCGTGCGGGGATCGTGGACGGACTGGCCACCATCTCGAACGGCAAAAACCTCGTGCTGTACGTCTGGTACGACAATGAATTCGGCTACAGCTGCCAGGTCGTCCGGGTGCTGGAGGAGATGGCACGCGTCAATCCGCCGGCCTTCCCGAAGGCGGAGTCGCTGGCCGCCATCGCCGGCTAGCAGCAGGCCCGGCTGGGGCATCCAGACAGGTTAGGACAGCACAGGCCCGCAGGAGGAATCCTGCGGGCCTGTGCCGTTGTTTGGGGCAGTGGCGTCAGTGCCCGAACGGGTCCGGATCCACGCCCGGCATCCAGGTGTTGCCGGGAACAGTCCAGCCCTGGGCCTTGAGGACCTTCCGTGCCTTCCGGCTCCACCGGTCATTGAGCCGGTCCACGTAGAGCTTGCCGTCCAGATGGTCGTACTCGTGCTGCAGTACGCGGGCAAACCAGTCGGTCGCCTCGAACTCAACCGGCGCCCCGAATTCGTCAAAGCCGCTGATCTTGACCCAGTCCGCGCGGTTGACCGGGAAGTTCTCCCCGGGAACGGAGAGGCAGCCTTCCGAGGTTTCGTCCGGATCGGGGGCGGAGCCCGGGACCTTCGAGGTGATCAGGGTCGGGTTGATGACAACGCCGCGGTCCGGGGCGTCGTCGTCGTTCGCGTAGTCGAACGTAAACAGGCGTAGGCCGACGCCGATCTGCGGGGCAGCCAGGCCCACCCCGTTGGCCACGTCCATGGTCTCGTACATGTCCGCAACCAGGGTGCGGAGTTCTTCGTTGAACTCTTCCACGGCGGCAGCCCGGCGGTGCAGAACGGGTTCTCCATGGATGACGATGGGACGAACGGTCATTACTGTCTTTCTCTCGTGGTGATATGCGGTGATCAGGCTCAGCGTGCGATGCCGCGCCCGATGACTTCCCGCATGATTTCGCTGGTGCCGCCGAAGATGGTCAGCAGCCGGGCCGCCAGGAAGGCCTGGGCCACCGGGTATTCCAGGATGTAGCCGTAGCCGCCGTGCAGCTGCAGGCAGCGGTCCGTGATGGACTTGGCGCGTTCGCTGGCCCAGAGCTTGGCCTTGGCGGCCGAGACGGCGTCCAGCTTCCCCTCGTTGAAGGCGAGGATGGCGGAATCGACATAGGCTTCAGTGACTTCGACCTCGGTAAGGATGTCGGCCAGCACGAACCGGCTGTTCTGGAAGTCGGTGATCCGTTCCCCGAAGGCGTTGCGGTTCCTGGTGTACTCCAGTGTTGCTTCGTAGACCTGCCGGGCGACGGCGGAGGAGGCGACGGCGATGGCCAGCCGGCCCTGGGGGAGCTGGCCCTCGGCATACTCCAGCCCGCGGCCGACTTCGCCCACGAGGTTTCCGGCCGGAACGTACACGTCGTCAAAGAACAGCTCCGCCGTGTCGGACGCTTTCAGGCCCATCTTGTCCAGCTGCCGGCCGGTGCTGTAGCCCTCGGTCTTCTCCACCATGAACATGCTGAAGGAATCGCGCATCCCGCGGCCGGTGCTGCCGTCGGTCCGGGCCAGGACCAGGGACGCGTCGCCGCTGATGCCGTTGCCGATGAAGGTCTTCTGGCCGCTCAGCCGCCAGCCGCCGTCGTCGGCCCGGACCGCCTTGGTGCGGATACCGCGCAGGTCGCTTCCGGCGCCGGGCTCGGTCCAGGCAACGGAGGTGACCTTGTCCCCGGACACCATGTCCGGCAGCCAGCGTTCCTTGAGCTCGTCGGAGCCGTAGGCAAGCAGGTGCGGGAGGACCATGTCATCGTGGAGGTGGAAGGCCAGCCCGACGGCGAGATGGTTGTTCCGGGCGAATTCCTCATCCATCACGGCTCGGAAGCGGTAATCCGGCATACCGGCGCCGCCGAACTCTTCCGGGACGGCCAGTCCGAGCAGGCCCTGCTCGCCGGCGGCTTTCCAGAGACCGCGGGGCATCATGTGCGCCGCATCCCAGTCGGGGTATGCTGCAGCGATTTCGCGGGAATCGAATTCCCGGACGACGTCCCGGAACAGCTCGTGGTCCTCTTCGAACAGTCTGCGGTCCAAGGCGGCCTCCTCATTGGTAAGCCACGCGCAGGCGCAGCAGGTCCGGCACGGGCCGGTACCCGTGGGCGCCGTGCGCACCGTGCCGCTAACAGTGAAAGACAAACATAAAAGGCCGCCCCGGACTAATCCGAGGCGGCCTTTGGAAGCTGGAACTGCCAGCCTCATTGGGGTGAGTAACGGGGGTTGAACCCGCGACCTCCTGGACCACAACCAGGCGCTCTGCCAACTGAGCTATACCCACCATGTGCCTCAAACGTTCATCCGCGAAGTCCAGGCGAGTGGTCTTGCGGACTCATTTATCTGAGGCAGCGGAATCAAGCTTACACGGTTTTTTGAGTGCTTCTGACACACCCGGCCACCGGAGGCCCGATTGTGACAGACCTAACCCGAAATCCCGGCGGCGATCTTCTTGGCCGTGGCGGAATCCGGTCCCGGGGCGGGAACGAAGACAGCTTCCCGGTAGTAGCGCAGCTCGTTGATGGAATCGCGGATATCACCGAGGGCGCGGTGTCCGCCGCTCTTGGCCGGAGCCTGGAAATAGGCCCGCGGGTACCAGCGGCGGGCCAGCTCCTTGATGGTGGACACGTCAATGATCCGGTAGTGCAGGTAGTCGATGACTTCCGGCATGTCGCGGGCCAGGAACATCTTGTCCGTTCCCACGGAGTTGCCGGCGAGCTGGGCCTTCTTCGGCTCGGGGACCCATTTGGTGATGTATTCGACGACGGCGGCCTCCGCCTCGGCCATGGTGATGCCGTTCGGCAGTTCATCCAGCAGCTTCGAGGTGGTGTGCATCTGGCGCACAAAGTCGCCCATCTGCGCCAGTGCGGCGTCGTCCGGCTTGATGACCACGTCCACACCGTCGCCGAGGATGTTCAGCTCGGAGTCCGTGACGAGGACAGCCACTTCGATCAGGGCGTCGTTCTTGATGTCCAGACCGGTCATTTCACAGTCGATCCAGACCATACGTTCATTTGTTATTGGCACGTGTCCAATGTACCGCTTCCACACGGACACTTCCGGGCGGCGGCTCCGGAACTAGAGGCTGGAGTGGCTGCGCTGGCGCCGGTCCGGCAGCCCGGCATCGGCGGTGGCATAGCTGGCCGGAATACCGCTCCGGTAGGGCTGCAGGGGGATCTGGCCGGTGTCGGGCGGCCCGAATGTACGGGTCCAGCGGCTTGGCTCTGCGGGCATCTCGTGGAACACCGGAGTAACGGCGGCCCGCCGGCCGTGCGGCGCGGTGCGGACGCGGACCGGGTGGGAGGCAGCGGGGTGAAGCGGGGCCGCTGCGGTGCGGACCGGAGCGGCTGCGCGGACGGCTGGTGCCGGCAGGCGCTCCGCAGCAGGTGCGGCGGCCGCCGTCGGACGCGGGGGAGTGAGCGCCCAGCTGAGCGCAAAAGCGAAAAGCAACAGGGCCGAAGCGGAGGTGACCCCGCCGTACGGCACACCCACCCACAGCATGGCCACGGTGGCCACCACGGTGAGGAAGGCACCCCAGGCCAGCAGTTCGTGACTGCGTTCCTGCTTCACCGCTTGCTTCACCGCCTGCTTCGGTGCCGGCTTCACCGCCGGTTTCACCGCCTGCGGGGACGCCGATTGTGCAGCCTCGGCCCGTCTCCTTGGGTGTTTGCTGGTCCTAACAGGTTCTGCCCGGTGGCGCCCCACAGCCAATACCGCCTTGCTTCGTTTATCACAACAGAAATTCCAGTCTATGCGACCGTGCGCCGGCTCACAGCATTGACACCGGCCGAGTCGGGGTATCTCCCGGGGAGGTGCAGGCCGCGATGCTAATATCAGCCTGTTGAAGGTACCCGGGCATTCCTGTGCCGGCATTCAGTCCGCTACCGGACCCTGACTGCTGCCAGGCCCGCAGGACAAGTGTTTTACCCAGAGATTGGAACCACGTAGATGACCGCCCAGGTCCCAGCGACTGAGCCTTCGTCTCCGGGCCCGGAGATAGCGAAAGCCGACCGCCCCAACATTGCGATTCTGCAGGGGTTCATCGGGTCCCTCTTGATGCTCTTCGGCTCCTTTGGTGTGGGGTGGCTTTCGCTGGACTCAGCCGAGCTGCGGAGCAATCCGCTGATTATCTGGATGCGCTTCGACGAGCCGATCGGCGCCGTTGCAGCAGTCCTGATGCTCGCGACGGGCGGCATGCTCCTGGTGCGGTCCTGGCTGCGCCTGGGGCAGCGGATGAAAGGATGGGGTCCCGAATCCAGGCCGGTGATCCTGCGCGCCGTCATCGCCTGGTCCGCCCCGATGTGCTTCACCCTCCCGCTGTTCAGCCGCGACGTTTTCGCCTACATCGCCCAAGGCCTCGTGATGGTCAGCGGACTCAATCCGTACAAGGACGGCTATTCCCAGATCTCCAACTACCTGCAGCTCGGCGCGGACGATCTCTGGGCGCAGAGCCCGACCCCGTACGGTCCGGTCTTCCTCTGGATCGAGGAACTGGTGGTGCGGATCACGGGCGGCCAGCCCGAGTTCTCCATCCTGCTGTTCCGCCTGATTGCACTGGTCGGCGTTGCCCTTTGTGTCTACTACGTGCCGAAGCTGGCCGAACTGCACGGCATCAACCCGAACCGGGCACTGTGGCTGACCGCCGCCAACCCGCTGTTCCTGGTGAACTTCATCGCGGCCGTCCACAACGATGCCCTGATGATCGGCCTGGCCCTGGCCGGGCTGTACCTGGCCGCGACCAACCGCGCCCTGGCCGGGATCCTGCTGGTAACCCTGTCCATCGGCATAAAGCCCATCACCGTTATCTTCCTGCCGTTCATCGGCCTGCTGTGGGCCGGGAAGAATGCGTCGTGGCGGCGGAAATTCGCTTACTGGGCCATGACGGCCGGCATCTCCCTGGGGCTGCTGTGGGTCATGGGCCTGATCAACGGCTTCGGTTTCGGCTGGGTGGGGGCGCTCAGTACGCCGGGCAGTGTCTGGATCTGGTACGCCCCGGTGGGCTTTGCCGGGATGCTGGTGGCCACGTTGGGCAACGCCCTCGGACTGCCGGGCTGGACGCTGGCAGACATCGTGCACACCATCGGGCGGCTGGCCTCCGTGGCCATTGTGCTGTGGCAGATGTTCGTGGGGCAGCACAGCCGCATGATCAGGCGCCTGGCACTGGCCTTCGCGGCCATCGTGATGCTGGCACCGATGATCCAGTCCTGGTACGTCGTCTGGCTCATCCCGCTGTTCGCGGTGACTGGCCTCCGCGATGACTGGCAGGCGAAGACGCTCTACCTCTTCGTTTCGTTCTTTATGGTCTACGCCATCAGCGACCAGCTGGACATCTGGCCCTACTTTGAGTTCAGCCTCAGCGCGGCCCGCCAGATTGCCGCAGTCACCGCGCTGGGCTTCGCCCTCTACCTGATCTTCGTGGACCCCAAGACCAAGGTCCTGTTCCGCAAGCGGCTTACGGCGCCCGCTCCGGGCGAACTGCGGACGCACTAAGCGCCGTGCCGCCCGCCCGGGTCAGGCGGATGACCCGGGCCAGCGACCAGCCGAAGAGCACCAGCAGCAGGATGTTGCGGGCGGTCAGGAGCAGGGCCACGGCAACATTCAGGTCGTTGTACAGGGCCGAGTAGAACATCGGATACACCAGCGTGGTCAACGCCGCAATCGCGGGCATCAGCATCCCGGGCACCTTCCAGGACCGGCCCTCCCACGCCAGTCCGACGGCCACCACCGCACCCAGCCACAGCATGAACTGCGGCGAGCCCACCTTGTTGAACACAATGAACGCACTGACCAGGGCCAGTGACCCGGAGATCAGCAGCGCACGCGGATCCGCGCCGCGGCGCAGGGCCCAGATGAGCAGCCCGACGACGGCGAGGGCAGCCAGTGCCAGCAGAGGCGTCATCAGTGCGGCCACCGGCTCGCCCAGGGCGCCGCGGACTTCGCGGGTGTTGATGATCTTGTCTTCATAGATGTGCGCATCCGACGAGCCAAGGATCGCCTGCCAGAGACCCGGCGTCGTGAACGGTGCTTCCATCTGCATGCCCCGGGCACCCTGTTCACCGAAGAAACTCAGCAGGTGGGGCAGGCCGCCGGAAACCGCCACGGCTACGGCGATCACCGCCGACACGGCGGCACCCGTGGCCAGCAGGGTGAGGCGCTTCTTCCACGCAACGAGCACCGCCAGGATAACCGCGGCAGGCCAGACCTTGATCCAGGTTGCCACTGCCAGCAGTGCGGAGGCCAGTACCGGACGGGCGGCCAGGAACAGCAGGCCCATGATCACCAGGGGCGCGGTCAGGCCGTCCACCCGTCCCACGGCAACCGGTCCCAGCAGGGAGGTAACGGCCAGCCACCAATACGCCGCCGCGGTGCCCCGGGACCCCGCACGGCGGCTCAGGACAGCCACCCCGCACGCGTTGAGGGCGGTGAAGAGCAGGAACCAGGCAAACTGGTAGCCGCCGTAGCCGAAGACCGCGGCCAGGACCATCGGCACCAGGGCGGCGATGGGATAAACCCAGCCGGCGTCGATCCCGACCCAGTGGCCGTCCTGGAGTCCCTCGAACGCCCAGCGCCGGTAGAAGCCGACATCGCTAAGGACATCGCCGTTCAGGATGCGCGAAGCGAGGGCGGCAAGGAAGCCCAGATGGACTACGGCAAATACCGTCCAGAGGGTGGCCGGGCGCAGTGCCCACTGCCGAAGGGAAGCCGGTTTCCGGGTCATGCGAGGGTGGTGCTCCTTAGGTAAATCCGCTGCCGTGCCGCGTCCGGGCACAGCGATAAGGCTACCCAAGCCACACACCCGGCATGCAATCCGCGCCCGGACACGGGATACTGAAGTAATGACCGACCTAACTGAAGAAGTAATTGTGGCGGATTTTGACGTTTCGGAGTGGGAACCCACCCCGTACCAGGTGGAAGGAACCAACAGCGAACTCTCCACGGTCCGGGCAGTGAAAATCTTCGAGGGAGACATCACCGGGACCAGTGTTGCGGACCTGATCATGGCCGGAAATTCCGTGGGCGCAGGCTATGTCGGCTCTGAGGTGTTCGCTGGAACCATTGCCGGGCGCTCCGGGACCATGGTCATCCAGCACTGGGGCCTCGCCGAGGGCACAGCCACGGCGAGCTCCGGGCACATCATCCCGGGCTCCGGCACCGACGGACTCGCCGGCATTGCCGGCAAGGCCATCTACACCCAGGAAGAAGACGGCCAGCACCGGCTCGAACTGCGGGTGACCTTCCCCGCTCCCCAGGCCTAGGGGCCCCGCGCGGAATTATCCGCGCAGGAAGGCGAGGACCGCTGTAGCCAGCGAAGCGGCGATCACGAGGGCGAACCCCGCCAGCCAGACGACGGCAGGAACCCCGGTGCGCCGGGAGAGGATGTAGGCGTCGGAGCTTTCCAGGTTCCGGCGCCGGCGTGTGTGTACGCCCAGCAGGTTCACCCAGTCCCGGACCGCCCCGACCAGGAGCGCAATCCCGGTGCACATGGCCACATAGCCGGCCACCGGCGGGGCCGCGAACCAGACCAGCAGTACCGAAATCCCGGCGCAGCCAAAGGCGATCACGAATCCCTGCCCGTTCCGGATGAACAGCAGCGCACCGAGCAGCACCAGGGCACTGGCGGACAGTGCTGCCCCGGACCAGCCGCCAAGGGCGGCAAGGACCAGGACAGTACCCACCACGGCCGGTACGGGGTAGCCCCAGAAGCCGGCCCACGCTGCAGGGAACCCGCCCCGGCCCAGGGACCGCATGTCGCCGGAATGATCGAAGCGCAGACGGATGCCCTTGACCACCTGCCCGGTCATCAGGGCGGCAAAGGCGTGGCCGAGTTCGTGGACGAAGGTCACGAACAGCCCGAACCACCGCCAGGTTCCCCGGGGGATGCTGAGCAAGGCGGCTACGGCTGTAATCAGCAACAGCACCCGGGCATCCGGATCCACAGCGGGAACACGGCCGAAGCCGGCCAAGACCCGGGACCACCACTCGGCGGCGACGTCCAGCGCTTCAGCCACGGCCGGCCGGACCCTGCGTGGAAACCCTAGGGGTCAAGGACGCCGCGGAGGATCGAATCCCCGGAGTGCGTGGGGTTGCCGTCAAAAGGCTCGTCGGAGATGTCAACAATTGGGTACTCATCGAGGTCAAGGTTAGCCGGGATGGTGAACCGGCCTTCCGTCCCCTCCATCGTCCCGAGGCTAACCATCCGCTCGACGTCGGGGGCGATCAGCCACACCTCGCGGAACCCCTGCGCACCGGAACCGGTTGCCGTGACGACCAGCTCGCGGCCGCCGTCGGACCGCTGGTCCACCTCCGCGCGCCCCGATTCCGAGTACGCGGGCAAAGGATCCAGGTCCACCGCGGCGATGGTTTCGCTCCGGTCCGCCACAATGCGCGAGATGCCCCAGGTGCCGGCGGCAGCCAGCACCACCGCCGCGGCCGCAGCGCCGAGGATCTGAGGCAGCCGCCGCCTCTCCCGCCGCTTCCGGACGGAATCCAGCGGTACCGGGGAAGCCCCAGCGGTGGGCGGCGCTTCGACCGGCGGGGCTTGATTCCAGGGTGCCGCCTCAAAGGGATCAGTGCGGACGGCATCACTGAGCCCAAGCCGGTCATGGATGCCGGCCCAGACCTGCGACGGCGGCCGGGGGAGTCCCTCCGGTGCGGCCGGTGCCCTTCCAGCGGTTACAACCCGCTGCAGTGCAGTGACCTCGGTGGTGCATTCGGTGCAGCTGTCGAGATGGGCAGCCTCTTCCGGCCCGGCCTCGCCCAGGGCGCACAGGGCCAGCGCTTCAGGTGGCAGATGCTGCATCGCTGACCTCCAATCGCTGCCGGAGTTGGACAAGACTTCTTCGGATGTGGCTCTTTACGGTACCCAACGGGAGTTTCAGTGTTTCCGATATCTGCTGATGTGTCAGGTCTTCGTGGAAGGCCAGGCGGAGGATGGAACCCTGTGGTTCCCCGAGCCTGGCCAGTTCGGCGTCAAGGACCACACGGTCCGCCACACCATCGGGATCCGGGCCGGCGGGTGGAACCTGGGTCCGTCCGGTCTCCGGGGTTTCCATCAGGGTCTCCGAGGAACGGGCCCTTGCCATGGCCATGCCGGCGGCCACGTTCCGTCCGATCCCGACCAGCCAGGCGGCCAGGGTGGATCGGTCAGGTGCGTAGCTGTCCCGGTACTTCCAGGCCCGGATGAACACTTCCTGAACGGCGTCGTCGGCAGCGCCCGGATCGAGCAGCCTGCGCAGCGCCAGCGCGCGGATCAGGGGTGAGAAGCGGCGGTAGGCCTCGGCCAGCGCTGCTTCGTCCCCCGCCGCGAAGGCAGAGTCCATCGCGGCGTCGTTCTCTGGCGCTCCCGTGGGCATCAGTGCCGTTCTCCTGCCATACGGGGCTGCCTCCGGTACCCGGCAGCTCTCTGGGGTTGCCACTATGGTACGGGTACGGCGGTAAGCACAACGTTGTCTTCATAGTCACCCTCGGATTCCAGCCATTTCCCGCCGCAGGTAACCAGTTCCAGCCGCGGCGCGCCGTCGCGGTCAAAGAGGTTGAATTCGTCGAGTGAGGCCTTGGGAATGTTCTGCACCTTCTCGGTGGTGTAGCGCAGGACCGTTCCGTCGCTGCGGGTCACGGTGACGGGGGTGCCGGCAGGAACATCGTCCAAGTCAGCGATGGGAAGTGCTTCGGTCCGGGAATCCACATGCGCTGCCAGCACCGCCGCTCCGCGGGAGGAGCCGGGTGCCGGACCGTAGCGGTACCAACCGGCCTGGTAATGGTTGTCCGGCAGCGTCATGGCTCCATTCGTTTCCTGGCCCACGGGGATGACCTCCAGCTCAATGCCGGTTCCCTCCACGCTCACCCGGACGGGCTCGGGAACCTCTTCCGCAGGGGTGGGTACGGCCGGCCGCACGGGTATCTCAGCGGAGGGGGCTCCGGACGGCGCCGACGGCGGGGCGGATGTTGGCGCCGCCGAAATGGAGGTGGGCGGCGATTCGGCTTCGGGGGTGCCGCCGCACGCCGCAGTTCCGGCAAGGACGGCCGCAGAGAGAGTGGCCGCTGCTGCGAACCGCCGCAGGGGGGTAAGGGGCATGGATGGACCTCCGGAAAAGAAAGGGGCCCCGGTGCTGCCGCGCGGAAAGGGGGTGCGCAGCAGCACCGGGGGGATCGGGCGGGTGCTGCTAGCTGCCGCTGACCGCGGAACGGCGGCGGAGCAGGGCGGCGCCCAGGGCGAGCAGTGCAACGCCGCCGGCGGCAGCAGCCGCCGTCAGGGCCTGGTCATCCCCGGACTGGGCGACCTGCTCCATGGCACCCGGCACCGCGTGGGGTGCGGAGTGCATCCCCTCGATGGTCTGGGTGGCGAGGGCCAGGTTCCCCGCTTCAAGTGAGCCCCACGCATAGACAATCGTGTTCGTACCTTCGGCCAGGGCCAGGTCCGCCGGACCGATCACCGGCGTCGTGGTGCCCGCCGCGGCGACCGACGCGGAGACTGTTCCGGCGTCGACTGTCAGCGCCTTCTCATTGGGGTTGGTCAGGCCGGAGATGACCGGCGTTCCACCGGCCAGGACATCGACGGCGGGAGCGGCCGCTACGTGCCGGACGGTCAGACGGGACTTGCCCGCTTCGACGGCCGATGTGTCATTGGTGAACAAATTCGCCGTCGGGCTGCCCGAGGCATCGAGGTTGGCCGTGGCGGTGTAGTTTCCTCCCGCTGCCAGATCCGCAGATACCGGGCCGATGATCGGGGCGGATGCATCCGTGGCATCGGCGGCGGTGATGGCGAGCTGGTAGTTCCCGCCGGGCAGGTCCAGCGGCCCGGCAAGTTCACCGGGCATGAAGTCGTCCAGGGTAAGCGTGCCGTTGACGTACACGTCCACCGGGGTGTCCGGTACGCCGTGCAGTACCGACAGTTTTGCCATATCCGTGTCGGCTGCCGATGCCGGTACAGCGGAGAAGGCTGCGGCGGTACCTAGGCCGAGGGCCGTAAGAGCGGTAGCGGTCTTGCGCATGGTCTGAGCTCCTTGATCTGCCGCACCCATCGGTACGGGTTAGTGACTTACACCCCTATTACTTCCGGGGGGGCTGTCTTGGATGCAGACCGGCTGGAGTTTTTTTCGCAGGGTTGCGGAACGCCGTCCGCCGGGCGGTCCGAAACGCAGGATGTGGTCGCCGTAGTATCATCGTGAGGTTGCCCCCGTAGCTCAATGGATAGAGCAACGGCCTTCTAATCCGTAGGTTGCGCGTTCGAGTCGCGCCGGGGGCACTTTGCAGTTTGGGCCGGTTGTCTTCCACAGCCTGTCCTCTACAGCCTGTCCTCTACAGCTTGTCCTCCACATCCGTCCTCCCGTCGAGGCAGGCTCCGCCGGTATCCACAACCGCGGCTGTCCCGGGGTCTCTGCCTGCGGCAAGCCGGAAACTGGCTGAACCGGCGGACCCGCCGGTACCCAGGCCGCCGGACCGTGCAGGGCCGTACAGGGCACGGCGCAGCACGCCGCGGCAGTGAGCCGAAGGCAGGACAACATGACCGACACCATTACGCTCCGGGGCTACGTCGCCACCGATATCCGCCGGAACACCACCGACAACGGGCTCGCGGTGGCCAGCTTCCGGATGTGCACGACGGAACGCCGTTATGACCGCGACACCGGGAGTTGGCTGGACGGGCAGACAAATTGGTATGCCGTCAGTCTTTTTCGCCAGCTCGCCACCAATGCCGCGTTCAGCATCCATAAGGGCGACCGGGTGGTGGTGACCGGGCGGCTGCGCCTGCGGCAATGGGCCACGGAGGACGGCCGAAGCGGCACCAGCGCGGACATCGATGCAGACACGGTGGGCCACGACTTGATGTGGGGGACGGCCAATTTCCGCCGCACCCTGTCCGCCGGAACGGACGGATCCGCAGGGGATCGGGGCGAGGGCGGGGACCGGGGCCGGGACAGTGCAGGCGTCGGCGGAACCGCGGGCGACCCTGACCTCGATGGGTCCCTGGGCCGGCTGGACCCGCTGACCGGGGAGCTGCTCGATCCCACCGGAGAAGGCAGCGCCGATGAAGACAGCAGCGATGAAAGCCGCACCGTCGGACCCGGGGAAGAGGTCTTAACGACCGGGGACGAGCGCGAACCGGCCGTCACACCGTATTAGGCGCGGTTCGCTGCGGCTTTCCTTGCCCGGCTACCTTCTCCCGGCAGTATGGCGCATGGCACAATCACCGGATGACGGACCGCCGCAGACCCCCGCACGCCGCTGCCATTGCGCTGGCGGGAGGCTCTATGGCGCTCGCAGTGGTCCTTGCCGGCTGCATCATGACGGGGGAGGGCGCCGGGGAAGACAAGGTCGCGGCGCCCGCCGGTTCCGCGGCCACGGAACCGGCCCCGCCCCGCGCTGCCGAGTCCAGTCCCACGCCGGTGGAAACGCTGGAATCGGAACTCGGGAAGCTGGCCGCATCCGATCCATCCCCGGACCGGCAGGCCATGGCTGACGCCTTCGCCGCGGCCGGGTTCCCGGCGGCATCGGTGGAAGTCTCGGCTGACCGGACCCCCACCGGGCTGGAGATCGACTCGATCCAGGCCGCCGCCTTGCAGGGCGGGGAATGTGTGTTCGGCGAAGTGAGGGACGGTGCGGCCACCGTGACCGTGCTTCCACCGCTGTCCGACGGCGGCTGCTTCGTGGGGGACTGAAACCGGGACTGACGCCGGGGACTCAAGCCGGGACTGACGCTGGATCTGGGACTGGAGCCTGCCCTGCCGAATCGGGACAAATGGTATATATCGGCGCTGACACATTAGCCTTGGTGGTATGGCGGAATTTATCTACACGATGACCAAGGCCCGCAAGGCCGTTGGCGACAAAGTTATCCTCGACGACGTAAGCATGTCCTTCTACCCCGGTGCCAAGATCGGCGTGGTGGGTCCCAACGGTGCGGGTAAGTCCACCATCCTCAAGATCATGGCTGGACTGGACACCCCCTCCAACGGTGAGGCCCGGCTCAGCGCCGGCTACACGGTGGGAATCCTGCTCCAGGAACCGCCGCTGAATGAGGAAAAGACCGTACTCGGCAACGTCCAGGAGGGCGTTGGAGAGATCTACGGCAAGATCCAGCGGTTCAACGAAATTTCTGAAGAGATGTCGCAGCCGGACGCTGACTTCGACAGCCTGCTCGAGGAAATGGGCAAGCTGCAGGAAGCCATCGACGCCGCCGATGCCTGGGACATTGATTCCCAGCTCGAACAGGCCATGGACGCCCTGCGCTGCCCACCGCCCGAAGCCGATGTCACCCTTCTCTCCGGTGGTGAGCGGCGGCGCGTGGCACTGTGCAAGCTGCTGCTGCAGAAGCCGGACCTGCTGCTCCTTGACGAACCCACCAACCACCTCGACGCGGAGAGCGTGCTCTGGCTTGAGCAGCACCTGTCGGCCTACCACGGCGCCGTCCTGGCCGTGACCCACGACCGGTACTTCCTGGACCACGTGGCCCAGTGGATTGCCGAGGTCGACCGCGGGCACCTGTACCCGTACGAGGGTAACTACTCCACCTACCTGGAGAAGAAGCGTGCCCGCCTGGAAGTCCAGGGCAAAAAGGACCAGAAGCTGGCCAAGCGCCTCACCGATGAGCTGGACTGGGTCCGCTCCAATGCCAAGGGCCGCCAGACCAAGTCGAAGGCCCGTCTGGCCCGCTACGAGGAAATGGCCGCGGAGGCCGACCGCACCCGCAAGCTGGACTTCGAAGAAATCCAGATCCCGCCGGGCCCGCGGCTGGGTTCCCTGGTCCTTGAGGCCAAGAACCTGCAGAAGGGCTTCGGTGACCGGCAGCTTATTGACGGCCTGTCCTTCTCCCTGCCCCGCAACGGCATTGTCGGCGTGATCGGCCCGAACGGCGTTGGTAAGTCGACGCTGTTCAAGACCATCGTCGGCCTGGAAGAGCTCGACGGCGGTGAACTGAAGATCGGCGACTCCGTGAAGATCTCCTACGTGGACCAGTCCCGCGGCGGGATCGATCCGGAGAAGAGCCTGTGGGAAGTCGTTTCCGAGGGGCACGACTGGATCCAGGTGGGCCAGGTGGAAATGCCGTCGCGTGCCTATGTGTCGGCCTTCGGCTTCAAGGGTCCGGACCAGCAGAAGAAGGCCGGGGTGCTCTCCGGTGGTGAGCGCAACCGCCTGAACCTGGCGATGACCCTGAAGCAGGGCGGAAACCTGCTCCTGCTCGATGAGCCCACTAACGACCTGGACGTGGAAACCCTTTCCAGCCTGGAAAACGCACTGCTGGAATTCCCCGGCTGTGCCGTGGTGGTCTCCCACGACCGCTGGTTCCTGGACCGGGTGGCCACCCACATCCTGGCCTTCGAAGGCACCGAAGAGAACCCGGCGAACTGGTACTGGTTCGAGGGCAACTTCGAGTCCTACGAGCAGAACAAGATCGAACGACTCGGCCCGGACGCGGCCAAGCCGCACCGGGTAACCCACCGCCGCCTCACCCGCGACTAAGGGCGCTCCCGGATAACGAAGAGCTCCGCTTCCCCCAGGGGAAGCGGAGCTCTTTTTGTGTCTGCGGCGGATGCAGCTACTGCGGAATGCGGATCATTCCTTCCTGGGCCACGGTGGCCACCAGTTCGCCGCTGCGGTTGAAGATCCGGCCGGTGGACAGGCCACGGGCGGCGGAGGCGCTCGGTGATTCCTGGACATACAGCAGCCAGTCATCAACCCGCACCGGGCGGTGCCACCACATGGCGTGGTCCAGGCTGGCAATGCTCATGCCGGGGGTGGTCCAGGAAAGCCCGTGCCCGCGCAGGACCGGTTCCAGCAGCGTGTAGTCGCTGGCATAGGCGAGGACCGCGCGGTGCAGGTTCTCGCCGTCGGGCAGCGGCTTGAACGTCTTCATCCAGACCGCGTTGTGCGGTGTCTTTTCGCGGCCGGCGCGGACGTAGACCGGGTCCATGACGTGGCGGATATCCATCGGGCGCCGGTGGGACCAGGCTTCGGCCACGGGATGGTCGAAGTCCTTCAGCAGTTCGGCAGTGGTCGGCAGGTCCTCCGGTTCGGGGATGCCCGCAGGCATCTCCTCCTGGTGGTCGACGCCGGAATCGGGAATCTGGAAGGAGGCAATCATGGACAGGATCGGTTTGCCGTCCTGGTACGCGTGGCTGCGCCGGGCGGAGAAGGACCGGCCGTCCCTTAGGCGTTCCACGCCGAAGGTGATGGGCACTTCGGTGTCACCGGGACGCAGGAAGTAGCCGTGCATGGAGTGCATGACCCGGTCTTCGGGAACGGTCCGGGCAGCGGCGACGAGGGACTGGCCCAGCACCTGCCCGCCGAAGACCCGCTTGCGCGGCTCCGGCTGGGAGTCACCGACAAAGATGTCCTCATCCGTCTTCGCACCGCCGGCAGAGCTGAGGTTCAGCAGTTTCAACAGCGAGGCTGTCGGATCGAAGGACTCATCAATGGACATCAGGGACTATCTCCTAGCAGCAAAGGCAACGCTTCCGGGGGAACCACGGAACACTCTTATCTTAAACGTACCGGGCAGTAACATCGCCGCCGGACCGCGGACGGCGTTTTAGGGCAAACCTCACTCTCTGAAAGGATGGGAGCATGCATCGTTTTCCCATCCAGCTTCGGTTCGGCGACCAAGATCCCAACGGCCACGTTAACAACGTCGCGTTCGTCCAGTTCCTCGAGGAGGCACGGGTCCAGCTGGGCCTGCTGCCGCTGCCGGAGGGTGCCGGGGGACCGGGGAGCTTTCGCGACCTGACCGGGGACCGGACGGCAACCTATGTGGCCCGGCAGGAAATCGAGTATCTCGCGCCGCTGCTCCACGGGAAGGAACCTCTCTGGGTGGACGTCTGGGTGACACGCATCGGTTCCAGCAGTCTCAGTTACGGCTTCCGGCTGGCCGATGAAGACCGGGACACGGTGTATGCCCACGCCGAAGCGGCCATGGTGCAGGTGGAGGCGGCCACCGGCAAACCCATGCCGCTCACCGACAGACAGCGCCGGGTGCTCCAGGAATGGCTGGGCGAGCCTGTGCCGTTCCGTGCCGCCGCCACTGCAGGAAAAGGAAACTAGATGGACACCGAGCTCCAGCTGGCGGATCCGCAGGTCACGGCTGATCTGCGCAACTTCATCACCCGTGCCAGGGCCGCCGATGACGGTGCCGTACGCCTGCAGGCGGTCGGCAGTGTCCTGGCCGCCTATGTGTGCATCCTGCGCCCCCGCATCCTGGGTGAGGGCACCCCGACCGTGCTGGGCCTGCGGACCATGCCGTTGGCGTCCCCCGCCGAGGTTGACGCCACGGTGCAGCTCTCGGCGGTAGGCGACCGGCTGGCCCGGATGGGATCCGCCGAGACGCTGCTTCAGGTGCCGCCGATGACCGTGCGTGAGACCTGGGCGGGCATTCTGCCTCCGCGGTCCGGCTGGGAGCCGGCCGGCCGGGTCCCCGTCCAGCTCCTGGAGCAGACCGCGCACCGCGGAATCCGTGAGGTGGCTGCGATGCTGCCGCAGAGCCCGGGAGCCGCCGTCGTACACAGTGCGCGTTCCGGAGTCTGGGCGCAGCCAATGGGCGGAACCGCGGTGCCGGTGCCGGCGGGAGCCGCATTTGCGGCGCTCTCCCTCGGCTTCCTGCCGGGGGACGGCCCGGACGCCGGAGGCGCCGAGGCCGCCCTGTTCAGCAACGGGCGCTGGCTGCGGCTGAGCACAGCCCGCGGGCACGTCCTGACGCGGCTGCCGGCGGTCCTGTAGACGCTGGCAGCCCGGCGCGGCTTTACGCCGAGTTGACCATGGAGTGGGCGGCCCGCTCCAGGTAGTCCCACAGGGTTCCCTCGTGCAGGGGAGAGAGGTCGAGGGAGTCGACGGCGGCGCGCATGTGGCGCAGCCAGGCATTCCGGGCCGCGGGGGTGACGATGAACGGCATGTGCCGCATCCGCAGGCGCGGATGTCCGCGCTGTTCGCCGTAGGTCTTCGGGCCGCCCCAGTATTGCTCCAGGAAGAGCAGCAGGCGTTCCTTGGCGGGGCCCAGGTCCTCTTCGGGATACATCGGGCGCATCAGCGGATCGTCAGCCACACCGTCGTAGAACACGTCAACGAGCTTCACGAAGGTGGGGTGGCCGCCTACGGCCTCGTAGAAGTTGTCGGTGTACTGCGGCTGCTGGAAGGCCGGCGGCTGCTGGCTGGACGGCTGCGCGGGCTGCAGCGGGAGGGATGAGGCGCTGGGCGGCGCCGGTTCGCCCAGCGGGGCCGGATCAGTCATTGGCGGCCATTCCGTCCTTGACGGGTTCCGTCTTCGCCGGTTCGGCCTCGCCCACGTAGGTGCCCTGGGAGCGGTTGCCGATCTTGGCGATTTCACCGTTGCGGATGTACCAGATGACGCCGCGGTCATCGATGATCCGGGTAATCCGGATCCCCACCGACTGCACCGTTCCGGCGGTGTCACCAACTTCGATGACGTCGCCGATCCCGTACTGGTCCTCAATGGTGATGAAGAATCCGGCCAGCGCGTCGCGGATGAGTTCCCGCGCGCCGAAACCAAGGGCAATACCGACAATGCCGACGCTGGCCAGCAGCGGGGCGATGTTGATTCCGATGGCGTCCAGCACCATGATGATCGCGACAGTCCAGATGGAGACATTGACGGCGCTGCGGAGCAGGGCGCCGATGGTGTCGGCACGCTGGGCGCGGCGTTTCTTGTCCAGGTTGCGCATCACCGGCTGCGCCCATTTGATCTTGGAGGAATGCAGCAGCGAATAGCCCTTCTGGGCACGCGCCACCAACCGGTTGATCAGGAAGCGCGCGGCGAACCAGACGCCGGTGGCGGCCAGGACAATAACGGCAGCCTCGATCAGGCCCGACATGTCAAAGTCGTTGAGGGTCACTGACGAGAGGTCAATTTCGGAAGCGGAAAGCACGGGTAGCTGGTCATCCTTATGTTGTAGCCGGAGAGGGTCTGCGGTTAAGGCTACCCGGCCACGCCGTCCCCGGACGGTATCCCGGTGCTGCTGAAGATTACCGGCTGGTGCTCCACCGGGAAGTTCACGCTCCTGGCGATGAAGCAGAGGCGGTGCGCCTCGCTGTGCATCGGGCCTCCGGCCAGCTCGACGGCGGCGGGACCGCCGGCGTCATCGATGGTCACCTGGGGGCGCAGCAGCACCGAGGTGAATTCACCGCTGCCGTCCCGGTTCAGGCGCAGCAGACCCTCGGGGGAGTCCTGGTAGGCAAGGACACGGATGCCGTTCCGGACCGCGACATGGAGGTAGGACAGCATATGGCACTGTGCCAGGGCGGCAAGCAGCAGCTGTTCGGGGTTCCAGCGGTCGCGGTCCCCATGGAAGGTTGGATCGGCGGTTCCGGGCAGGTCGGGCAGCCCGGCGGCCCGGATGAGGTGGTCGCGGCCGTAGCCGCGGTACGAGTCCGTGCCCCCGCCGCGGTTTCCCGTCCATTCGAGCTCGAGCGTGTAACGGTGTTCGGAAAGGTTCACGCTCTCCAAGCTACCGTCTCCGCCCTCACATGGAAGGGAAACCGCCGCGGTTTGGTGCTACCGGTCGGCGTCCTGGGCCTTCAATGCGCGGACGACGCCGTCGCGGTTTTCCAGGATCAGGCGGCGCAGTGAGGGGGAGTCCGCGCCCAGATCGGCCAGGAAGGAATCGGTGGCCTCCACCGTTTCCCGACGGGTCAGCCGGGAGGGATAGAGGCCGACGGCGATCTGCTGGGCAATCTCATGGGTCCGGCTGGCCCAGACATCGCGGATCGACGCGAAGTACTTGTCGGCATACGGTTCCAGCAGCTGCGCGTCGTGGACCCGCATGAACCCGGCGATGGCGGAACGCTGGGCGGCGTTGGGCATGTCCGACCGTTCCACGATCGCTTCCCAGGCCGCCGCCTTTGCCTCGGCGGTGGGCAGCGCCGCCCGTGCCATGGCGCCGGCAAGGGCACCGGTGGCGGTGGCATCGCGTTCCAGCTCGGCGTCGATATCTTCGGCACCCATCCGGCCCCCCGCCACGAGGCCGGTGAGCAGCTCCCACCGCAGGTCCGCGTCAATGCTCAGCCCTTCAAGGGACTGGCTGCCGGCGAACAATGCCGCCAGCGTGTCCAGCTGCGCGCCGGAGGAGGCATGGGCGGCAAAGGCCTTGACGAACTGCAGCTGGGAATCCGAACCCGGCTCCGCAGCGGAGGCCAGCTCCCAAAGGCTGTCCGCGGCGGCAACCATCATGGGTTCACGGTCTGCGGGGCTGACATAGAAGGCCAGGGTGGTGGCCAGCTGGCGCAGCAATACCTGCACCACGGTGGAATCGGATTCGGAGGCGATGTTCTGCAGGACCAGTTCCACATAGTTGCGGGCCGGGATCTCCGCATCCCGCGCAGCGTCCCAGGCCGAGGCCCAGACGAGGGTGCGGGGAAGGGAATCGGCAATGTTGCGCAGGTTCCTGGTGGCGGTGTGCTGCGAGGCATCGTCGAGGCGGATCTTTGCGTAGGCAAGATCGTCGTCGTTGAGCAGCACCAGGGCCGGCCGGGGCTGACCGGCGAGGTCGGGCACCTCGGTGCGTCCGCCGTCGACGTCGAGCTCCACGCGGTGCGTGCGCTGCAGCCGGCCGTCTTCGTCCGGGTTGTAGAAGCCGATGGCCAGGCGGTGCGGGCGCAGCGTGGGGTATTCCTCGATGGCGCTCTGCAGGACGGCGAAGGAGGTGATGGTGCCGTCCCCGTCGGTCTCGATTTCAGGGCGCAGCGTGTTCACGCCGGCGGTTTCCAGCCACTGGGCGGACCATTCCTTCAGGTCCCGTCCGCTGGCGGTTTCCAGCTCCGACAGCAGGTCCGCGAGCTCCGTGTTGTGCCAGGCGTGCTTGCCGAAGTACTCGCGCACCCCGGCCATGAACTTGTCCTGGCCGACCCAGGCCACCAGCTGCTTGAGCACCGAAGCGCCCTTGGCGTAGGTGATGCCGTCGAAGTTGACCTGGACGTCTTCCAGGTCGCGGATTTCGGCGACGATCGGGTGGGTGGTGGGCAACTGGTCCTGGCGGTAGGCCCAGG